>NZ_JCAHRL010000007.1:0-290821 GCF_059427765.1 Gordonia sp. B8661-1 | reverse complement strand
GTTGGGTGGTGTGGGTAAGGCGTTGGGTGATGCGGAGAAGGCGGCGTTGGCGCGTGGGTTGAAGTCGATGTCGGATGCTGAGCGGGCGGCGTTGGGTGGTATGCGGGGTGCTTCGCCGACGATGGGTGGTCCGATGGGTGCTGGTGGTGCTGGTCGGGGTGCTGGTGGTGAGGATAAGGAGCATAAGCCGAATAAGTATTTGGTGACCACGGTCAATGGTGAGGCGTTGATTGGTGCGCCGCCGGTGGTGACGGCGTCGGTGATCAAGGGTGGGTAGGCGTTTGCTGGTTAGGATGGCCGGCATGACTGGTTGGCGTGGGTGGTCGCGTGGTGTTGCTGGGGTGGTGGCTGCGGTGGTGGTTGGTGGTGCCTCGGTGGTGGCGTGTACCACTGATGGGGAGCCGGCGTCTCCGTCGCCGTCGGTGGTGATTACCGGTGCGGAGGGGACGGCGACGCGGTCGAATCCGGCGCCGTGGATGGAGTTGTGGGCGCCGTGTTCGTTGCCGAAGTCGGTGTGGGAACCCTTCAAACTGGATTCGAGACATCGCTCAGTCGACAACCTCGAACCTCAACGTACCTGCCATTACACTCGGACTGCGTTCAGTAATGACACGCCAAGCTACGGTGTGAATGTCATAGTAACGAATTTTCCATTCGATGAGTCGCGGCGTAATCCTTCGCTACTGAATACTGTCGATTTCATGATAGGTGAGGGTCATCCTGCGGCGATCGCTGATATGAAACCGGGATATGACGGTCGCCAGATCTTATGGGGTACGTCGTACGGTTCAGTCCTCGTCCAGGCATTTCCGATCGCATCCGATATCGCACCGCCAGCAGACAGACTGGTGCGCGACTTCGTTAACGCCGCATATCCGTACATACCAAAGTAGCGAAACTTTAAGGAAATATCATGGCTGATGACAATAAACTAGATATGTCGAGTCTGCGCACAGAGTTCTCCACTGCCGCCGCTAATTTGACGTTTACTGAGGAAGGTCTGAAACCGGCAATAACCGCATGTGCAGAACTTTTGCGGGTTCTCACAGATGCCCAAGGCTACATTCCGAGCCTGACCTTTCGTGAAGGCTTCAACTCGATTCCTTCAGGCGGTCAATTGGCGGCCGGACTCTCGGATCGGGCTGATAATGGCGACGGCTCCTTTCGAGAGGCTTTGAAAGAGCACATCTTAACAGTACGTGCGTTGAAAGACGCCTTGGAGAAGGCGGGCCGGGATTATTTGTCGGCTGAGGATGTGAACGCGATCGAGCACGCTGCGGCTGGTCATGGTTTGCCGCAGGCGGTGACGGAGGCGGATATGCGTCCGAAGAAGGTGGAGCCAGAGGGTCCGCCGTCGGCGGAGGATAATGCTCGGGCGCGGAATGATCCGAAGAATCAGGTGGGGGCGAATGTGCGTTCCTAGTCGCTAGATATTTGGTCGCGCGGCCTGGTGTTAGTTAGTTGCTTGGATTTAAGTTGAGGTTCAGCGGTCGTTGACTGCTGTTGTGGGGCGGCTGGGTGTGGCATTTGTTCTTCGCTGGTGGGGAGTGCGGTTTGTGGAGTTGCTCGGCATCTCCCGGTGCAGGTCCAACGAGGCGTCCTGGGGGTGGCCGGGGCCTGGTTGATGGTGAGGCGTTGAATTAGGCGTTTGCTGGTTAGGATGGCCGGCATGACTGGTTGGCGTGGGTGGTCGCGTGGTGTTGCTGGGGTGGTGGCTGCGGTGGTGGTTGGTGGTGCCTCGGTGGTGGCGTGTACGACTGATGGGGAGCCGGCGTCTCCGTCGCCGTCGGTGGTGATTACCGGTGCGGAGGGGACTGCGACGCGGTCGAATCCGGCGCCGTGGATGGAGTTGTGGGCGCCGTGTTCGTTGCCGAAGTCGGTGTGGGAACCCTTCAAATTCGACCCCAAACCCCGGGCGGTCGACAACCTGGAACCCCAACGCGCCTGCAGCTACGGTCGCACATCATTTGACTTCGATACACCTGGATATGGCGTGAACATCATTGTTACGAACTTTTCATTTGATGAGTCACGCCGTAATCCGGCGATTATTAAACCTACTCAGTTCACCGTAGGTGACGGGCATCCTGCAGTGATCGCCGACATGAAACCCGTTTACGACGGCCGACAGATATTGTGGGGGACCTCGTATGGTTCTGTGCTTGTGCAAGCATTTCCGCAGTCCTCGAACGCGCCACCTGCTGACCAATTGGTGAGAGATTTTGTAGCAGCGGCGTACCCCCACATACCGAAGTAAACAAATTAAGACTACAGAAAGGCCACCTTTCATGGTTAATGGCGGAAAACCTGAAAAGCTCGATCTGTCGGCATTGCGGACGGAATTCTCTACGGCGGCAAGCAGTCTTACGTTCGCGGAGGAGGGGATCAAGCCTGCGATTACTGCCTGCGCGGAACTGTTGAAAGTGCTAAACGACGCCGAACGTTATATTCCGACTCTGACTTTTCGTGAAGGATTCAACTCGATTCCGTCGGGAGGTCAGCTAGCAGCCGGCCTTTCGGATCGAGCAGACTCTGGCGACGGATCTTTTGCTGAGGCGCTGAAGGAACACATCGAGACAGTCAAGACTTTGAAGGTCGCTTTGGAAAAGGCTGGTCGGGATTATCTGTCGGCTGAGGATGTGAACGCGATCAATCATGCTGCCGCTGGTCATGGTTTGCCGCAGCCGGTGACGGAGGCGGATATGCGTCCGAAGGATGGTCCGAAGCCGCCGACGGTGAATTATAATGTTCCTACTAATAAAGTCGAGAACGATCCTGTTCCAACGCATCATGGGGACTATTCGGTTCCAACGGGTCATGTGGACTGGTGACCGTGGACGTTACCGACGACGCCGTGCCGAGTTGAGTTATTGATTCCCGGTTCCGTGCGACGTCGGATTTGAATAATGGATTCGATTCTTCAGCTATTGCACGATGGGGTAGTGGTAGGTGGTGCACGTCCTTAGTGAGCCCGTCGACTCCGTCGGTCGCCAGATGGGTGCGTGTGAAGGGTCTCGGTGGATAGGCCGAATAATTGTTTGGTGACCACGGTTAATGGTGAGGAGTCGAAGAGACCGCGGGTGCCGCTGCGGTGTTCGCGGCGCCGAAGCCGAATGATGCGCCTCAGAGTCCCGGTCCAGGTGGACCGGGTTCGCCGACCGGTGGCGCGGGGCCGTCGGGTGGTGGCGGCGGTGGGCGTACGCCGTCGTTGAAGTCGACGACGCCGATGTCGTTGAAGAATGCGAAGACGCCGTCGTTGACGAAGCCGTCGTCGTCGCAGAGTCCGGCTAGTGGTGTGTCGTCGGGGTTGCAGCAGGCGGCGGGGTTGGGGTCGTCGGCGGCTGGTCAGGCGCAGAGTGCGTTGTCGAAGTTGGCGGGGTTGTCGAAGTCGCCGTTGACCAAGCCGGCGGGGTTGCATGCGTTGGATGCGGCGAACCGGGTTCGGCAACGGCTTTGGCGTAGGAGCCTGCGGTTTGTCCTGCTTCCAGGGCTCTCTGGGATTTGCACCGGATCTCCAGCACCGAGAGAGTATGCCAGTAACCCCCGATTGTCCCGCCGATCGCGGCACCCACAGCACCCTGTCTTCCCGATACTTGACCCGGCCCCAGGACGGGCTGGGGCGGGGTCAAGGTCGAAAACTCAAACGCACGTTGTCGGCTACCTCAGTGTCGCAATAGCGAAGCGCTCTCTGCTATCGGACTCGGCGCATTTCGGTTCCGCCGAACGGCACAGCCCCGCCTGCAGCATTTGTCGTACCCCTATAGCCGTACCGCGTCTTCCTATAGTTTGTGGTTATGGCCCAGCGCCCATTCGGAATGTCGCGGTAAGTAACGCCGCCATCCTTGGTCGGCGAAATATTATAGACATAGAAATTCCTGGGACCCACGCCTAAGAAATCTACGTACATTTTGTTGCCTACTGCATGCACATTAGATTCGGGACCTGGAATGATGCCGTATGCTATCACTCGCGACTTGTAGTGCCCTGGCTCGATCTTTGCCTCTGCGTGACCAGCCCCAAGCATAACCCCAGCCGCAACCGCTCCACTGGCTACGATCAGTATCACCAGTTGCTTCATTACCGCTTCCATCTCTTCTTCTTGCGCTCATCAAGACGTTTGGTCGGACTTCATGCTTCCAAGCTGGCGTACATGTCCCCATTCCAGCCAATTGTCCTCACCGAGCTTTACGCGGCATCGGACTTCACAACCGATTGGAACTCATCACCGGAACAGGTCACCTCCGATGTCCGCCCCGCTGTGCATTGCATAACGGGGCGAACGCTATCGAAAACCTTTACGCCAGGTGGTGAACTAGCGACGGGGCTTCGACGTCTTCGTCATGATTGCATCGCGGACTGGAATTCCATACCCATACTGGGTACCGCGATAACCTGTCTTAGTTCGCTGCGTGTATTCATCCCGCTGCACGAATTTCACGAAGGGATCGTTACTGCGCGCAATCACTCCGCCGTTCCTCGTGGGAGTGATGGTGCTGGTGTACTGATTCCAGCGACCTGCTCCGTAAAAGTCTGAGTATGCTCGGTTGCCGACAACCTTCACGTTGTATGTCGGCGTGTCGACGAGTCCCAGCAGCTTGTAATGAACCTTATAGTTACCAGGTTCAATTTTTGCTTCGGCCGATCCGCTGCCTGCTGTGGTTCCAAATGCAATTGCTGCACCAGCAATCATGATACCGGCGCCTACCCTCTTCAGCATACGAGACACTCCTTAACTATATTTGAACGGACGCTACGAGATCATCGCATAGGGGCCTAAAGCGCACTAGAAGGCTGTGGTTCGCCACAGACCTATCTGGGTGTCTCCTGGGGCCACAGGACCTGAACACCTGGCAGGACGGCCTGAAGCTGAGCGGTCCCCTGCTTTGTGAGCTGACGAGCGGTCTTCTCCGCGCCCGGCCCCAGCACCTTGTATGGGGCCATCGCTTGCTCGGCCGACCAGCCGAACTCTTGATTGCCAATCTGGCCTTTCACGTCGCCACGAAGGTTTACGACGTAATCAACAGCCGGCAGACCTGACTGCGAAGCCTTAGCCTGCGGCAGGTGTAGCTCGAACTGGTTCGCACCAGGGTTCGGAAGGGGCTTTACCTTTGGTGCCCGCGGTTGACCCTGCTTCCAGGGCGCTGCTGGCTTGGCACCCGGATCGCCAGCGCCCAACGAGTATGCGAGCATGCCACCGATCGTGCCGCCGATCGCGGCCCCAACAGCGCCGCCAAGAGCTGCGCCACCGACACCGCCGACTATCGGACCGGCGATGACGCCGATCAGCGCGCCGGGGCCGACACCTGCGGCGGCGCCGCCCAAGATGACACCCGGCAGACCCGGACCGGTCCACCAGGCGGTAGTACCAGCGGTCACAGCACCAGTGACGGCACCAGCTACGGCGCCGACGCCGGCCCCCACCGGTATCCCGAACAGCGCACCTGCTGCCGCGGTGGGCAATCCCAAGGCCACGGCTCCAGCCGTGCCGCCGAGCATTACGCCGATGATGGTCGAAGCGGCTTGGCGGCTTGCCTTGTCCAGCGATCGACGCCGCCAGCACCGCCGAGGTGACCGTGGTGAGCACAGGCGACCGACGGTCACCTGTCTTCAGCGCATGACGAGCTCCGCGTTTGATCGGCGGCTGACTCATCGGTGTTGTTTCCCTTTCACTGACAAAGTGCGAAGCACAAAATGTCTGGCGGTCGGTACTGTGCATGGCTACTTCTTCACCCGCGGTGCAGGGCCGCCTCGCGAGACTGCGGAGGAATCGCAGGACAACTACTGTGACGAGCACCGGCAAGGACGAGAGTGAGTTCACGGGCGGGACGCGCATCAGCGGCAGGCCTGAACGTCAGCGGACCACGCATAATCCCCAGTCCTACCCGGACAACACTCTTCACACCTCCCCCATGGGCATTCAGTGTCCTTCGGACGCGTGTGTGCCCGGAGGACACTACACATCGGAGGACTCATGTCACCCGTGTCTGTCGGTCGAGCGAATGACAAGACAGGGCGCCACTTAGCCGCCCACAGAATTCCCTCAATTGTTGGGGCGTCAGTAGCTTTGGGAGAACAATAGTAGTGGGATGAGTGGAAGATTCTTCAGCTTGAGTGTTCGAGTGCCGAGCGCCTCGGCGAGCGCGAGAGAGATGGCGAGTTCGTGCGCAGAGCGGTCGTCGATAGGATCGCGTGTCCGAAGGTCAAGGCGCCCACCGCGTTTGCGCTGCAGTGTGTTTCCGACTCGTTCGTGGCTCGGGCCGCGGAGCGTCCACATGTCGTTACCCGAGACCAGGTAGTTCGGTTCGACGGTTATCAGGTGCCCGCGGCCGTCGTCCACCGCGTACTGGTGGCTGTGTACTGAGAACGGATGGCGGCGCAGGCGCGCAAGATTCCACGGAACAGCATCCACAGTGATGTGCAGTCGCGACCGATCATAGGTACCGATCGGGCTCCGGCGATGTGTCACCTCGCCTACTCGTTCGATGGTGACAGTCGGGATTGTGCTGCCGGACACCGTGATTGCGGCACCATCGGCTCGCCATGCAATGGTCATCGTTCCCTGCTGCAGCCGTTCGGTATGAGAGCCGCCATGCGGGATCGCGGGTATCGCGTAGGCATGGAATGAGGGTGACTCTTCATCGACCACCAACGCTGCCGGGTCGGGGCGTTCGGTCCAGGCATACCCCAAAGCCTTTGCCAGATCCGGGCGGAACTCCCAGAGAAGTTGTGCTGCAGTTTCTTCACCGAAGAATGCTTCGAGATCGACCAGAACGGCACACGGTGTACCCGGATGCGCCCGAAACCGTCCGATGTGGCGGATCGGGAACCAATGACTGCGACTGTATCCGCGGCCTTCGATGTGAGGCCGCACGATCGCCGGGGCCCGGAGATCATGGGCCTGCGATTGATCGAGTGGTTGCCAGACGATGCCCGACATCTGTTGCCAGGGCAACCACTGCGTCCGCCGCCGAGACGTCAGAATGAGCCCGTCAGGTGTCGCAACGAGATTCCACCCGGCCCACCGAACGCGCTCTGTCGGTATTCCGGCCCAACGGCATATCGCTCTGATCAAACGCCGGGCTGTCACTGCGAGGATTACGGCGCCGACCGCCAATAGCGCGGTCAGTGCAATGGGAAGAAGGAAGAACGAGACTCCAAGGCCGACCAGCGTGGCAATCACCAACGTCACGATGGTCAGTGCCAACAGAATGGTCCCGGTGTCGGACAGGCTACTCTCGGCGAGCCAGTCGTCCGGTGCTCCGCCAGATTGCGGCATTTCTGGCTCCGCATCGGGAGCCGCGTTTCGATGAGCGACGACGCCGGCAGCAGCCGATGGGCGAGCTACCGAGCCGCCGGCGGGTCTGGAACCCACCTTGGCCGCGAGCTCGGTACGCAGAAATCGGAGAAACGACTGATAGTTCTTGGCCTTCTGTAGATACCGCAGGTCGAACGCGATGTCGACCGGTTCGCCGCGCGCGCTGTCCGCCCACTGATTGATGACGCGAATGGAGCGATGGTGCGGTATGGCTGTGCCGACGCCGGCGATGGCAGGCGACGTGGACATGTCGACCGCATTGACATCACCGTCGGCGGACCCAAGCGCCGCGGGAACGGAATGAATGCCACTCCACGGCAGGAACTGAGTTAGGTCCGGGGAGTCGATGATCAGCCCTGCATGGGTTATTACGACGTGATGTTCACCGACCCGGCGGAGCCGGTCGGCTGGGAGGCCGGTGACACGATAGATGGTTCGAGCGACAGAATCCCAGGCAAGGATTGTGCCCCAGATGACGACGAGACACGCCGCTCCGACGGCCGGTAGCGGCTCATCAAGTCTGACCAGGATCGCGGGCCCGATAGCCAGGACAAAGCCGAGCCCAATCGTCAGGGACGCTGCGTGGCCGACATGCGCAGACGCAAGCCAGTCGTCGCGGCGTTTCGCAGCTGCGGTCTCGGCGCCGGTCACAGTGTCAGCGAGGTCGGGAACCCGGCGTTGTCCGCATCGGCCGACTCCTGTCCCGGGAACTCAGAAGTTGAGCCCCGATCGACCACCGGGGCCGGTTCCAACAGGCCAAGTTCGGCGCCACCAGGATCGGTGATCACGGCCAACCTCCCAAGAGGGTCATTTCGGTGCGGTTTCACGGTGACCTTTGCTCCCAACGCAGAAGCCACTCGTACGGCGTCGTCGAGATCAGGTACCCGAAAGTAGGTGAGCCACCGTGGGTTATCGGACGACTCGACCACCCCTGCCAGCGGTTGACCGTCCGAGTTGGTGAACACGCGGTACAAGCCGCGTTCCGTCTGGACGACGTCGGCAGCGACATCGAACAGCTCGATGTAGAAGTCCGCGATGGCACGAGGACGCCGGGTGTGAAGTTCGAACCACACCGGCGTACCCGCGCTGCCCAGGGAGAAGCCCTCGAGCCTGCCCGGTTCCCATAGCGAGAAACTGGCGCCTGCCGGATCGGCGACCGAGAGGACACGCGATAGGTCATCGTTCGCGATCGCGGTGGTCAGCAGCTCGCCGCCGACCGCTCCGGGACGTTCGGCGAGATCCTCGAAATCGACCGACGAGAAGTACAGGTGCCAAAACTCAGGCACATTCGGTAGGTCGGGTGGAATCTCGGAGAGTTGAGCGACAGGCGCGTCGTCGACCATCGCGAGCACCGTGCCGTTGTGATCGGTGTACTTCCAGCCGAAAAGCTCATGATAGAAGTTCGCCGACGCCCGTACATCATGAGTGGCCAGGCCGATCCAGCACGGATGGCCATGCGCGTCGGCGCCGATGGGGGGAGTGGTCACGTGTGGACTCTTTCAGTCGTCGCGATCACGGCGCCGATGGCACCGACGGTACCGGCGTGACCGGTGGTGGCACCGGCACCGCACCGGGCGGTGCCGCTGTGGTCGGTGCAGTAGCCGGTGCGCTGGGTTGGGGAGCGTCGACGGAAGGTGTCGCACCGGACGGCGTTGTCGGAACGATCGTGGGCGACTGCTCACTCGGCGGAGCCTCGACCTCGGGAGCGCTCTCCTTCACCGAATCCCACACATCACCGCCGGACGTGCCATGGCCGGCCAGGCCGGTTTGCCGGGCAATGACCGCATTGGGGCCGAGCGCCATGACTCCGGTGGTCGTCCACATAGCGTTGAAAGCAGCCTTCGTGGAGTCACTGGCCTTGCCGGTGACGTACTGCTTACCGGCGCCGAGGATATCCAGCGCGCCGGGGGCGGCTTTGGGATCGGCGGACGGCAGCCACCGCATCTTGTCCCCGAAGAACTCGGCGCCGTACTTGCGGGCAGCGGCAGTATTGACAGACAACGAGACCGGCGACGCGACAACGCCCAAACCCGCACCGGTGAGCGCGGTGACGCCGACCTTCTTCCAGTCGAAGTCCTTGTCCGCAAACTTATTCAGCAGAGCCTGTTTGCCGAGTTCGACACCGCTACCGCTCAACGCACCGAGGCCGGCCTTGATGCCGAGGTTGATGCCGACATCCTTCCAGCCGTTGACGCCGATCGCACGGAAGAGCGCCTTCTTCGTCATGGCCTTGGCGAGTTGCGCCGCGATCTTCTGGACCGTCACCTTGATCGCTGCCCGCAACGTGGCCTGGGTGGCCAGCTCCGCGGCCAGGATCTCCAGAGGTGCCCCCCAATTCACGTAGATGGTGGCAAGAGCCGCGACGATGAATGCCGCGAGGGCCACCAGCTCGACGATGTAGAAGATCTTGAGCAGGAGTATTTCGTTGGAGGTGTTGTTGCACGCCTCGGCGATGTAGGCGACATCATCGATGAGCTTGTCGATCGACTTGTCACCCTCGAAGTACTCCTTGAGCTTGGCCTCCAGAGCCGTCTTGGTTTCGCCTTCCTCGATTGTGGCGAGGGTTTGGCTGGCGAGATTCGTCAGGTTCTCGGCGTAGGTGGTGAGGTCCCTGCCGAACTCCTCCCATGAATCGGACATCCGGTCCATCGCCGTTTCATCGCCCTCGGGCCACTGCATCCCGATCAACGACAGCGTCTCGGTCAACGCGCCGGGCAGCTCCATTCCCATGTCGCTCCCTACCTACCCAGTGCGTCAGCGTTGGCATTGTCCTGACCGCGGAAACCGGCCGCGATCGACAGCAGGGATTCGCCGAGCGCGTGGAGGCTGGACACGTGCTCGTTCGTGTTATCGAACACCGTGGTCGCCTTGGGGCTGTACCCCTGCGAGAACGCCGACCCGGGTTCGTCGCTGCCCCAGCACTCATTCTCCGCGGACAGCTTCTGGGCGAGTTTGAGTTCGGCAGCCGATAGTTCGTCGGCCAAGGGGCCGAAGCGTGCGGCCTTGTTGGCGAGATCGCTGTGGTCGAGGTGCAGGTTCACAACAGTTGCCTTCCGGTCTCAGGGCGTTGTGTCGAGTGGTCCATCACCAGGCCTGGTCACGGAATGTGCGCGGCGGCGGTGCATCGTCTTCGTCCAGGTTCTCGTAGAACGGTTCGGCCGGATCCCCGACTGTGCGTTCTTCGAGGTCCTCGTAGACCTCGGGCTCCTCGGGGACGCGATCCGTGTCGGACGGAGGCGTCAGGGGTGGTTCAGGCTGAGAACCGAAAAGTTCATCGATGTTGGGCAGCCCGTCGATGGCGTCACGCGCTCGGGGTAGCGAACTGCGGAACTCGTTGATGGGTTCCCAGACCTCGGCGGCCTTCTCGTTGACCTCCGCTGCCGCCGCCTGGGCGGCACTCGTGATCGCCTTCCCGACCCGGGCGGCGGACTCGTCGCCGAACAGCCGATCGTCGATGGTCGTGGCGATGACGACCCCGCGCGCATTCACGGTGACGCTCACCTTGCCGTCGAGCTCGGTCGCCGTCGCCGTCAGTGCGACAACCTTGTTCCGGGCCGTCGTGATCTCACCGACGAGTGTGTTCAGACCGGACATCAAGGTGTCGACGTCGTCGGCGTTGCGTGGAAAGTCCACTGTTACCCCCGGAGGTGCTTGCGGCGCGTGCGCCGGCTGGTCGTAGCTTGTCGACAAGGTTAGGGCAATCCGTGATGCCGCAATAGCGCCAGGTCCGGGCGGCGGCGCCGGCGAGATTGGCTCGGCACGAAGCCTGGTCGAGCGTTTCTGCAGTTCATAGCAGGTGTGTGGATGTACGTGAGTCATGTGGATCGCGGTGGCCGGTGCCGCCTACGTCCTCCATCCGAACGACGTCGTGGACCAGGGAATCGCCGGGCACCCGGGTACCGCGGCGGCCGTGTCATTCACGTGACTGGCGTCTGCGGTGAGCACTTCGGGAGCCCGACGGTGAGCGGTAACGTGACGCGAGCGTGCTCGGTGTGTCATCGATGGTGTCGCCTGCCGACGTACGGAACAGGCTGCGCCGGCTCCGGGCCCGCGATGATCGACGAGGGGATCGGTGACGGTGAGAAACGTTCTGCCGCTGGACGAATCGACCATCTATCGCACCGGTTACTACGCCCGGTACCGAGACGACTGGTACGAGGCGCACCAGGGCGAGACATGGCCCGATGAACTCGTGATCGGCGCTCGTGCGGGTGACATGATGCCGGAGGGATTCTCCGAGACACCGGACGGACGGTTCGTCGCGTCACGCATCGTCCGGCTCGGAGAGCTCAGCGGTATCGCTTCGGTCCAATCGTTCTGCGTATGGAAGAACGCCGTCTGGAGCATCGATGATGTGGACTGGGACAGGCGCGTGGCCACCCTGCGCCGCACCATGGACCGTCCGCGTGCGCACTACTCCGAACCTGCCCCCGGACCGGCGGGCATCGATTTCCCGAGCTGGCCAGGAGTGGACGCGCATGACCCCGAATGGATCAGTGCGATCGTCCGACCGTCCGAGCTGGCACGAGTCTGTGTGGAAGCTACTCCCGTCGATGTGAACCCGGTGCCGACGTTCGCGGTGACCGAGACTGCACACAGCCGACCGGCATCCTTGCGGGAGTCGCCCTGGTTGCCGCCCGAACGGGCGATCACCCTTGTCCGCCAAAGCATCACCGTTGAGGACATGGGTGCCTATCCCGTTGCGGACCTGCAAGCGGATCGTTTGCGCGACGGATGGCGGGTGTGGGCGGTTCCGCCGCGCACCGACGACCCGCTGAGTGTTCGATTGGGTTGGGCTATTTGGTATGTGGCCGACGATGGGCTCATGTGGAAGTCCTCGACGTCCACCGAATTTGTCGTGGACGAGCGCCGAATGACCGCACAGTTCTTCGAACGAAATCAGGCAGTCAGGTGATGGGCCGCCGGTTCAGTAGTCGTCTTCGCCGAGCTTGCGGAGCCGCCGCCGCGGCATGGTGATCATCCACCAGATCAGCGCGACCAGGAGGCATAGTCCGGTCCCGATGAGGCCGACCGTGCGCGCCGTCTGGTTGGGCGGATGTGCACCGGGCGGATCGATACGTCGGCCGTCGGCCGAGGCCGACTGCGTTCGCGGTGGCACGGTATCGCTCAGTGCCGCAACGGGATCAACGACGCCGTAACCAATCACGTCGTCCCGCCCGGAACCTGCCCCATGTGCGGTCGCCGCGATCCTGTGCATCACGTCGTCGGCGGAAATGCCCTTGTACTTCGACTTGATGAGCGCCGCCAGCCCGGCGACGTAGGGCGCAGCGAAGCTCGTGCCGTCGAGCGTTGTGGGACCGTTTTCCCCCTGCTGCCGGTTCACTGCCTGTCCGCGTGCCCCGACACTGATGACCTCGGTGGCGGGTGCGGCCGCGGACACCCACGGACCATTGATGCTCAACGGCCAGGCGCTACCGGTTGCCGAATCGACGCCGGCGACGGTCAGCACGTAATCCTGGTACCACGAGGGACTGACGACGGTGTTGAGCGAATCCCAGCCCTTCGCAGCAGGATTGGCGGGGTTGGCCCCGGTGTTCTGGTTCTTGCATGGATCGACGAGGTTGCCCGCTGCCGCGACGACCACAACATTGCGCTTGTACGCGTACTGGAGCGCGGCGCCGAGTTGTTTGTCGTGCATGTTGCTGCCAGCCGGGCCGCAGGCGACTTCGGAGATATTGATGACGTCGGCGCCCTTCTGGACCGCGGCCACCACCGAGTAGGCGAGTGTTCGCACGTCGCCGTAGCTACTGGCGGCGATGTCGCCGGTCTCCGACTGGTTGCTACTGCCCTTCACGGCGTAGGCGAGAGAAGTCTGTCGTATCGACAGAATCGTCGCGTCCGGTGCCATCCCGACGAATCCGTCATCGGGACTGGACTTTCCGGCGATGATGCCGGCCACTACGGTTCCGTGGCCATCACAGTCACGCGTGCCGTCTCCGCCGGAGACGAAATCGCCGCCCCCGACGACCTTCTTGAATCGCTTCGACGGCTGCACTCCGGTGTCGATCACGGCTACGGTGACGCCTGATCCGGTGCTGTACCGGTGTGCCGCTTGAACTTCCATCAGTTTTTGCGCCGGCGACGGATCGCGGACGTCTGCCGGACTGCTCGCGAACGGCGCGCCGCACACAGCCTTTTGCTCGGTCGGTTCGGGCGGCCCGCCGGGGACCCGCTGCACCAGATCGGATGGATTGGCGACCGGCGGTGTGATGGCTGATGCGGGTGCGACGGCCGAGGCCCAGAGGGCGCAACAGACCGCGGTGATGGCACCGGCGCGCGCGACCCGCATCAGAGGTTGCGAACCGCGCTGTAGACACCCATGACCCAGAAGGCCAACGGAGCGATGACCGCCACCAGGATGTACTCCAGGATTTCGCCCATGCGCTTCATGACCGGCGAGAATTCCTGCTTCGGGGCCACCACACCCATCATCAGGCCGAGTACTGCCAGCGCCAGGATCAGACCGAAACCGATGTAGGTCCAGGTGACATCGTTGAACGCAAGCCCGACCATGAGCAGCGTGAAGGTGATCGCGCCGGCCGCGACGAGTACCGCGGTCTGCGCGACGTCGCTGTGGGCGCGACCGCGCAAGGCCAGGACAATCGCGATGATCACTGCCAGAACCGTAGTGCGCCAGTCGAAACCGTTGAGCGGATCAGCGCCCAGGAGTGCCCCCACCCCGGCGAGCGCCCCGGTGCCCAGCACAATGCCGGTCAGATACTGGTTGGCGGTATAGGCGCGGCGCTCGAGTGCACTCGCCGACGGCAGGGCCATCGCGCCGATCGCGCCGATTCCTTCGATATTGGGGCGCACCTCTGCGTCGATCGGGTCGATGGGGCCGCCGGATGTGGGCACCGGCGGCAACGGCAGGCGGGCCAGTCCGATCGTGAATCGGGGGGCGAGCAGGACACACAGGACGGCCACGGCGGCCAGACCGACCCCGACATGCTGGGCGCTGGTGCCGAAGATCAGCACCACACCCGATGCGATGAGACCGCCGAGCGATGCCATCAGGAGTGCGCTGTGCAACATCGGGCCGACCGCGGTCACGCGGTACACGATCACCGCGGTGACCAGGGACGCGGCGCACGCAAACGTCATATGGGGAGACCCGAACGGATGCGGGGTCACCAACAGCGCGCCGACGAACATCAGGGGTTGGGCGCACGCGGCGAGGACGGTAGCGGTCGAGGTGTCCTTGTAGGCCCTTGTCACCACGATGGTGGCGACCACGAATCCGATGCCGAGGAAGAGGCTCACTGCTCCGGGGATCCATGTGTCGGAATGCCAACGGGACAAGGCGAGGACACCGGCGGCGATAACGGTCGCGACGAGCGCCACCACGTAAGCCATGACCCGCGCCGATTTGGCCGACCAATTCACGAAACGAGATTCATTCAAACGACCGACGGCATCGATGACGTCATCGAAGAGTGCGGGAGCTTCGCGGGACACCACGGATTTCAGGATCAATAGGTCGCCGTCGAGGATTTGCGCTTCATTCAACGTGCGGTGTGAGTCGATGGGATCGCGGCCCACCTTGCTCAGAGTCCAATGCTCCCGCTTGTCGTCCCGAGCGGGATCGTCCTTGTGCCGCCGGGGATTTCGGGACTCGATGAGGGTCACCAGGTCGGGGAGCAGAGCGGCGACGGGCAGCGTCGACGGCAAGGCGACGTCGACCTGCGTATTGCCGCCCAGGATCGAGATGCGTGTCAGATCGGGTTCGCCGGTCTGCGCCTCCTGATCGAGATCGGCGAGCGGGTCCTCGATCGTCATGGTGAGCATTCCCCCAGGTCAGTAAGGTGTGGGGGACGATACTTGTCCCCGGTCGTTTAGGGAATCTACCGGATTCTCCATTAGCATTCGTGCGGGCAGGTCACTTGTGCCGTCAAATGGACCACATCATGTGAGGGGGAGCATTGGCGACTACCGGGTTCGTACGGAAGCCGCGGATCTCACCGCCTCGCGCACCGGGTGGCGAGGTGGCCATGCAGCCACCGCCTGACGTCCCGCGCGTGATTCCCGGCGGCATCATGATGAAGCTGCTGCCGGTGATCATGATCCTCGCGGTGGTGGGCATGATGGCCATGATGTTCACCGTCGGTGGGCGATCGATTCTGACCAACCCGATGATGATGATGTTCCCGATGATCATGATCATGTCGATGGCTGGCATGTTCATGGGTGGCGGCCGGTCCGGCGGCAAGAAGGCCGCTGAACTCAACGAGGAACGCAAGGACTATTTCCGCTATCTCACCCAGCTCCGGGACGAGGTGCAAAGCACCGGGGCATCGCAGCGAGAGGCGCTGGAGTGGAGCCATCCGGAGCCCAAGGCACTCCAGGGTGTCGTCGGTTCCCGGCGCATGTGGGAGCGTCGGCCCGGCGATCATGATTTCGGCCACGTCCGTGTGGGCGTCGGAAGCCAGCGACTCGCCTCCCGTCTGATGCCTCCCGAAACGGGGCCTCTCGAGGATCTCGAACCGGTGTCCGCCGTCGCGCTTCGCCGTTTCGTGCGCACCTATTCGATCGTCCACGGATTGCCCACGTCGGTGTCTCTGCGCGGTTTCCCGGCAGTCAGCATCGATGGTCAACGTCAGGAGACCCGAGCGCTGGTTCGATCGATGATCGTCGAGCTCTGCGCCTTCCATGGCCCGGATCATCTGCGTATCGCCATTGTCTGTGGGGATCCGGAGAACGAGGCGTGGTCGTGGAGCAAGTGGCTACCGCAACTTCACCATCCGACCAGTCGAGATGCGGTCGGGGCCGAACGCATGCTGTACGGCTCGGTCGCCGAACTGGAAGAAGCGATCGCGCCCGATCTGCTCGAACGCGGACGATTCTCGCGCACGGCGCCGCCGACCCCCGGGCGGATCCACTACGTGGTCATCATCGACGACGGATACGTGAACGGTGACGAGCGGATGATCACCGATGCCGGCATGGACGGCATCACGATCCTCGACCTCACGGCCGCACCCGATGGGCTGGCCGCCCGTCGCGGCCTGCAGCTGGTGGTCTCCGACGGGAAGATCGCCGCTCGAAGCGCCTCCGGCATCGAGACCTTCGCCGATATCGACACCATCGAAGTGCCCGATGCCGAGGTCTTCGCACGTTCGATGTCGCGCTATCGCATCGCGACGGCCGCGCAGATCGTCAGTCTGGAGCAGGACAGCTCGCCGGTCGACCCCGGGCTGATGGCGTTGCTGAAGATCCCGGACGCCAATCTCATCGATCCGGCCGTCGTCTGGCGCCCGCGAACTCCTCGCGAGCGGTTGCGTGTGCCGATCGGTGTGTCGCAGAACGGAACTCCGGTCGAGATCGACATCAAGGAGGCTGCCGAGAACGGCATGGGTCCGCACGGCCTGTGTATCGGCGCCACCGGTTCGGGTAAATCGGAATTCCTTCGTACGCTGGTGCTCTCGATGATCACGACGCACTCGCCCGATGCCCTGAACCTCATTCTCGTCGACTTCAAGGGTGGTGCGACCTTCCTCGGCCTCGACGGTGCCCCGCACGTGGCGGCGGTCATCACCAACCTCGAGGACGAGCTCGACATGGTGGACCGTATGAAGGACGCCCTGTCCGGTGAGATGAACCGACGCCAGGAACTCCTGCGCTCGGCGGGCAATTTCGCCAATGTCGGTGATTATGAGCGCGCGCGGGCCGCCGGCAAGCCTCTCGATCCCCTTCCTGCCCTCTTCGTGGTGGTCGACGAGTTCTCCGAACTCCTCGCGCAGAAGCCGGACTTCGCAGAATTGTTCGTCGCCATCGGTCGACTCGGGCGTTCACTGCAGATGCATCTGCTGCTCGCGTCGCAGCGACTCGAAGAAGGAAAGCTACGTGGCCTCGACAGTCATCTGTCGTACCGCATTGGTCTGAAGACCTTCTCCGCCAATGAGTCCCGCACCGTCCTCGGTGTGCCCGACGCCTACCATCTGCCGAGCATTCCGGGTTCCGGCTATCTCAAGACCGACTCGGGAGAACCGCTGCGTTTCAACGCCTCATACGTCTCGGGCGTCTATACAACACCGGAATCCGTTGCGCCGGAGGCCAAATCGGGCCGCGGACAGAGTGGCATGAAGATCTTCACCGCGGGTCCGGTGGCGATCGATTGGGAGGCGGGCGAGTTGCCGCCCGCATCGACGACATCGCCGAACGGTTTGCCGTCGCTGGAGGAACTGGAGGCTCCCCTCGCGGCCGAGCCCGCCGGGGTCGGACCGACATTGCTCGACGTGGTGGTGTCGCGATTGTCCGGCCACGGCCGTGCCGCCCACGAGGTCTGGCTCGATCCGCTCAATGACTCGCCGACCATCGACATGTTGGTGCCGGCCGGCGCCGACTGGCGTGAGGGCACCAACCAGCTCGGCGATCTGCGGTTCCATATGGGCGTTGTGGACCGGCCCTATGACCAGCGCCGCGACGTACTGATGCTCGACGTGAGCGGTGCGACCGGAAACGTGGCGATCGTCGGCGGCCCTCAGTCGGGCAAGTCGACCGCCCTGCGCACGATGATCATGTCGGCTGCGGCGACCCATATGCCGGAGCAGGTGCAGTTCTACTGCCTCGACCTGGGCGGCGGAACACTGGCCGGTTTGTCGGAGTTGCCGCACGTCGGCCTCGTCGCCTCCCGGTCGGATGCGGACGGCATCCGTCGCTCGGTGGCGGAGATGGCGACCCTCCTGCGTGAGCGTGAGGATCGCTTCCGCCAACTCGGCGTCGAGAGTATGCGCGACTTCCGGAAGCGCAAGGCCGCCCTGCTGACCGGCGGTGGCCCCGATCCGATCGCCGAGGATCCGTTCGGCGACGTCTTCCTCGTCATCGACGGCTGGGCGGCGTTCCGTGCGGACTTCGAACCGCTCGAGGGCACGGTCACCTCGTTGATCAGCCAGGGCCTGACGTACGGCATCCACGTGGTGCTCACCGCGTCCCGCTGGGGCGAGATCAGGCCTGCGCTCAAGGATCTGATTGGCTCCAGGCTCGAGCTCCGCCTCGGTGACCCGATGGAATCGGATATGGCTCGCAAGGTCGCGGCGCTGGTTCCCCAGGGAAGGCCTGGACGCGGCATCACCGCGGAGGCGCTGCACCTTCTGGTCGGTCTTCCCCGACTCGACGGCGACTCCGATCCCGATTCACTCAGTGAGGCTGTCGCCTGGTCGGTGAATCAGGTCAAGGAGATCTATCCGAACCGTGGAGCACGTCGAGTGCGCAAGCTTCCGCTCGACCTCACACGCGAGGAAATGCGTGCTCGCGCAGCGGAACTCGGCATCACCTTCGGTCCGCAGCAGATTCCGGTCGGGCTCGGCGAGGCCGAGTTGGAACCGCTGGTCCTCGACTTCGATGCGCAACCCTTCTTGTTCGCGTTCGCCGACAACGAGGCCGGCAAGACAACGCTGTTGCGCAACATCGCGATCAGCCTGATGGAGAACGGGCCCTCCACGACGAACAAGATCGTCCTGGTCGACTATCGGCGTACGATGCTCGGGCAGGTGGAGGGCGACCACCTTGCTGGATACGCAACGTCTGCGCAGGCCTTGGGGCCGATGATGCAGCAGCTGCACGGAGTCCTCAGCAGCCGTCTGCCCGGCCCCGACCTCACGCCTGCGCAGTTGCGTGATCGTAGTTGGTGGGAGGGGCCGAATGTGCACATCCTCGTCGACGACTACGACATGGTCGCATCGTCGTCGGGTAACCCGCTCAGCATCCTCGGTGACCTACTTCCGGCCGCTCGTGATATCGGCCTCCGGCTCGTGGTGTGCCGCCGATCGGGCGGCGCGAGCCGCGCGATGTTCGATCCGGTCCTCGGCAAGCTGAAGGACCTGTCGTCGGACATCCTGCTGATGAGCGGCGATCGCGATGAGGGAAACATCGTGGGCCGCACAAAGATGCAGAAGCTGCCCCCGGGCCGCGGCGAATTCATCTCCCGTGCAAGGGGTTCCGAGCTGGTTCAGATCTGCCAGTTGCCGCCGCTGTTCTGACCTGGTGCACGTCGCGGCCGTCGGTTGGCTGATCTCGATACGCGCGCTCGCTGCGCTCGCGGGCTACTCGATCGGCGGAGACACTGCTCGACCAGCCGAGATTCGACCGGGCACTGCTTGATCAGCGGAAATTCGATCGCTGGTCGATCGGCGGAGACGCGATCGGCGGAGATTCGACCGCTGGTCGAGTAGCGCCGGACGACGTCCGCCGCGTATCGAGGCCACGCCCCGGCAGACCGGTCAGATGCTGCCGCCGGCCGCAGGCGGGGCGGAGTTGTCGCCGGACCCGGATTTGTTGAGTTCGCGTTCGACGAAGTTCTCCAGATCGAAGAGGTTGCCCTTGGCGCGTTCGGCGATGGTCTGCAGGGTGGTCATGGTGGCGACCTCCTCGACCTGCTCCTTGAGGAACCACTGCATGAACTGCTCACCCAGGTAGTCGCCGGAATCGCGGGCCGAGCGCGCGAGATTCACGATCTGCTGGGTGACCGTCTTCTCCTGCTCGAGAGCCATCTGGATGGGGGCCGCGTAGTCGTCGAAGTCGTTGCGGGGTGCGGGAACACCGGGAATCTGCACCTCGATGTCGCGGTCGAGGAAGTACTGCACGATCATCATCGCGTGATTGCGTTCCTCGGCGGACTGCAGATAGAAGTGCCGGGCGAGCTGCGGCATGTCGTGGCTGTCGTAGTAGATCGCCATCGCGGCGTATTGCTGCGACGCGGCGAACTCGTGTCCGATCTGCTCGTGCAGCAGGGTGTAGAAGGCCGAGGAGTCAGTGGGTTCGGTCATGCAGGCCATCGTAGAAGTGTCGTCGGTGGGTGCGCCATGCAGTTCGACCTAACTGAGTTGAGCCTGACCAACTTTCGGCCGGTCGTCGGTGCGGGCGTGGGCGACGTGCTTTGCCGCGTCAGCCTGCGCCGATGGCACCGGTGTCGTCGGAAAGGAGATCGTCGGGTACCGCTTTGCCCGCGCGGAGGTATTCGAAGAACCGGGTTGTGTTGTCGCCGACGGTCAGTGAGTCGCCGTCACCGGTGTACTCCGAACCGCCGGTGGGCGTCGTGGTGGTGATCGGGTCGCCGCGCAGGGCGAAGCCCAGACTCATCAGATGCCAGAGATGATCGCCCTCGTCGACGGTGAGCGCTTCGGTGACGCCGTCGACAAAGGGGATCAGCCGGAAGGGATTCAGCAGCACCGACGGACTTGTTGCCTTGGACATCAACGCGCTCAGGAACTTTCGCTGATTCACGACCCGCGCGAGGTCGGCGTTGGGGAATGCGCGGGTGCGCACCAGGCCCAGCGCCTGCCTGCCGTTGAGGTCCTGACAGCCCTTCTTGAGCCGCAGTCCGGCCTTCGGGTCGTTGAGGGGCTGATCGAGGCAGATATGCACACCGCCGACCGCGTCGACGAGCCGGTCGAATCCGCCGAAGCCGATCTCCGCATAGTGATCGATCCGGATGCGGCCCAGGTTCTCGACGGTCTGGACGAGTAACTGTGGACCGCCGAAGTTGAAGGCGGAGTTGATCTTATGGGAGCCCTGCCCGGGAATCGGCACATACAGATCGCGCGGGATGCTGATGATCATCGCCTTCCCGCTCGGGGGCTTATGGATCAGCATGATGGTGTCGGTGCGTGAGCCGTCGGAGTCGCCGGTCGACAGCTGCGCGCGTTCGGCAGCACTGAGGTCCGCCCGGGAGTCGGTGCCGACGACCAGCCAGTTGGTGCCCGCGGTGTCGGCGGGCCGGCCGGCGTAGGAGGTGAGTGCATCGGTCCGGTGGAGTTTGCTGTCGTAATAGAAGACCAGACCCACTGCGGCGACGATCACGACGAGCACGAACACCAGCAGGGTGCGGCCGACTCGCAGCTTCCGCTTGCGACGGGGACGTTTCGGCGCGGCCGACCGGTCGTCGGTGCGGCGGCGTGATCCGCGTGGCGGTTGACCACCGCCTCCCGAGCGGGAATCCGGACGGCCACGGTCGGATGGGCGACGTTCTCCGGAGCGGGAGCGGCGGCCGGGTTCGGCCGGGAACGGTTCCGGTTGCTGCGGCGGGGCATAGCGGCGCCCCGGATCGCGCGTTCGGGATGCGCCACCGGGCTCGTCGGACCAGGCCAGGGGCGGCTGATAGTCGGTGCGACGGCCTTCGCCGCCGGGTGGCCTGCCCCCCGGGCCGCCCGAGGGCACCCTGCGGGTCGGTCCCTGATCGGGCGGCGGGCCAGGCATCGGCCCCCGTGCCGGTGGGGGTGGTGGGGCGGATCGTCGGGGGCCCGGCGGACGGGGACCCTGCGGCGGCGGTGGCGGGGTGCCACGGCGTCGCATCATCGGCGGATCCGGTTCGTTCATCCCAACCAATGTACGCAACCCACGCTGTGAATCAGCCCACCCAACTCAGGTGATCGTGCAGCAGCGCGTAGCCGACGAAGGCCACGATGTCGATCACCGCATGCGCGATGACCAGCGGCCACACCCGCGAGGTGAGCTGGTACCAGCGGCCGAACACCAGTCCCATGGCGACGTTGCCGAGTCCGGCGCCGACACCCTGGTAGAGGTGATAGCCGCCGCGCAGGAGTGAGCTGGCGGCCAGGGAGGCGTTCTCCGAGGCGCCCAGCTGTCGGAGTCGCGTGATGAAGTACGCGACGACGACGATCTCCTCCGCGGCGGCGTTGCCGATCGCGATGAGGATCAGGACGGGCCATCGCCACCACACACCGTCGGTCTCGGCCGGGATCAGATGTGCGTTGAGACCGAGCGCGCGGGCGATCGCCACGAGCGCCAGTCCGGGGAGGCCGATGAGCGCGGCGAGACCGAGGCCCGCCGGGACGTCGCGGCGTGGCGTCCATCGGCCCAGCCCCACTCGTCGAAGGCCGATACCGCTGCGCCACAGCAGATATACCCCGAGGGCGCCGATGGCGAACAGGCGCACGGCGCTCATCATCTGCCGGACGAAGTCCAGCCACCCGAGGTCGGACCGGCTCGGGTTGAGGGCGACGCTCGAGTTCCCGATGCCGCCGGTCAGCTGCGCCTCGATGAGCGACAGGATCGCCGACAGCGCGGAGAACGCGAAGGTGAGAACACCGACGATCGCCAACTCGATGATGATCGCGCGCCGCTCGATCGGGTCGTTCACCCGGGCGATCGGATCCCGCGGCCGCGGGCGCAGCAGCGAGGACAGGACACCGGCCATGCGGTCAGCGTACGGACCCCGCCTCAGTCAGTGCCGAGATCGCTGCGGTGGCAGCAACAGCCGACGCCCGCGACGATTATGTCGACGCCGACCCAGCCATGGAGGTTCCGCTGTCGCCTCGCTCGCGTTCGTCGCGGCCCCGTCACCCTGATGTGCCGACGAAGCTAGTCTCCGTCAGAGGACAAAGCCTCGCCCCACCTGCTAAGCGGGACGAGGCTTGTACCCTCGCGATTCCAGTTAAATCGTCAACGGCGCTGAGTGGTTTCTTCGTGCCATAAATGTCCTAAGGGGTCGATGCACATTATCGCCGCGGCTTGACTTTCCTCAGAACCACGTCCCCAGCGGGCAGGCCGTAGGCGTAAGTCGTTCCACGATAACCATTTTTAGTCCGCTGCGTGTACTCGTCCCGTTGCACAAAGCGAGTCGCCGGAGCATGGTCCTTCGCAACAATTCCGCCATTTCGCGTCGGCTTGATAATGCGCTTTTCCAAATTCCACGGGCCAGCGCCGTAGGCGTCATTGTACATCCGGTTCCCAATCACCGTGACGTTGGCATCGGGGCTGTACTGCACTCCGAATAGCGAGTAATGGAGCTTGTAGTGGCCCGGCTCTATCTTCGCGTCCGCCGAGCCTGCTCCCATTGCGACACCCACGAAACTAGCGCCGCCAATCAAAGCCCCTGCCACAATCTTTCGTAACACGTCGGTCTCCTTTATTAGTATTGATGCCGGATCATCAGACGAATTTTCAGTGCGAAACCGTTTCTGCCGCGCGTTACACTAGCGCGGCGCTTCTTGCGGCCACAACACCTGGACTCCAGGAAGTACCGACTTGAGTTGCGCCGTGCCTTGCTTAGTAAGCTGACGAGCGGTCTTTTCAGCGCCGGGCCCGAGAACCTTGTATGGAGCCATTGCCTGCTCAACCGACCAACCGAACTCCTGATTGCCGACCTTGCCCTTCACATCGCCGCGCACATTAACGACGTAATCCACAGCCGGTACACCCGCGGGTGCCTTCTGACGCGGCAAGTGCAGCTCGAACTGGTTAGCTCCAGGGTTCGGAAGTGGCTTTGACTTCTGCGTAGGAGGCGTGTCGCCCTTCCAAGGTTCCTTTGGCTTCGCACCTGGGTCGCCGGCGCCAAGCGCGTAGGCGAGCAGGCCACCAATTGTTCCACCAATTGCCGCACCGGCGGCGCCACCGAGAGCCAATCCCCCGACACCGCCGGCTACAGGGCCGGCTACCGCGCCAATACCAGCACCAGCCATAGCTCCAGATGCTGCGCCGATAACTGCCGCTGGTGGAGCCCCCGCGATCGTCCACCATGCCCCGCCGACGCCAGCGACAGCGCCAGCGACTGCGCCAATGCCGGCACCAACGGCCGCTCCGACGGGAAGTCCCAATGCTGCACCGGCGGCCGCAGTAGGTAGTCCTAGAGCCAGCGCACCCGCGGTACCGCCCAACATCACGCCAATGACAGTGGATGCAGCCTGACGACTGGCCTTGTCCTTCGGCACTCCCACGGCGATCAGGTTCTGCGCGATCTTGGCTTCGCCGTAAGCCGACCAGGCGTTGATCGAGTTCACATCACGCATATTCATCCCCTTGGGGATGGGTGTGATGAAGTTGCCGACGCGAATCTTGTTGGGCGGCGGAGCAATCGGGCGGACCGGCGCTACACGCTTGGGAGCCTGCAAAGGCGCATTCGGTACCGGGTTGTAGGCATCCTCGTATTGCTGGGGTGCAGCCTGCGGGGTGTACTCCACGTACGGAGCCTCCTGCGGGGGTCCCGGAATCGAACCCGGGCCCGGGGTGGTTACCGCCGGCGGTGCGGGGGCAGGCTGCGGGGTGGGTGTGGTGCCACCCTGCTCAGGGGCACTCTGCTCCGGCGTGGTGCCACCCTGCTCCGGCGCGGAATCACCGGGATTGGTGCCACCCTGCTCCACCGCCGACGCAGCACCGGCACCCAGCCCGGCGGCGATCGACGCCGCGAGGACTGCCGAGGTGACCGTGGTGAGCACCGGCGACCGACGGTCACCTGTCTTCAGCGCATGACGGGCTCTGCGTTTGATCGGCGGCTGACTCATCGGTGTTGTATCCCTTTCACTGACAAAGTGTGAAGCACAAAATGTCTGGCGGTCGTTCGGTCCATCGGATTACTCACCGACTTAATCGGCTTTTTCTCCGGCGAGTCTGCTAACAACAATTCCCGACCGGATACACCACGCTTATCCCCCGACATTCAGCGGCAGATTATCGTATGGGTCCACCACACTGCACACCGGAGCGACTCATGTCACTCGTGTCTGTCGATCGATCGAACGACAAGTGAGGGTGCCGCTTTCGACCGAATTCCGCCCATCGCGTCCGCCGTCATCCCGATGAATCCGTCATGAGGACTCGATTTTCCTGCGAGGATTCTCGCCACTACGGTGCCGTGACCGTTCACAGTCGCGCAGGTGTCACCGGTGGAGAGGACATCGCCGCGACCGACGACTCTTGTGAATCGCTTGGACGTTTGCTCCCGCCTCGGCGACTGCCGGGACTGTCAGGATTCGGGAAGGCTGTTCAGGAACGGGCATCCGGCCAGGGCGCGCAACGCCTGGGACAGTTCGTAGACATCGGTGACCGGACGGCTGAACGGCAGCCGGACGTCGGAGTCGCCGTTGGCGCCCTCGATCCGGAAGCGGATGCCGAAACGGTCCAGGCCCAGGGGGCGGACGCGGCCGTCGAGAAGGTCGCGGGGCAGTGTGCGCGCGAGTTGGCCGACGAGATCGGCATGGTCGGCATCGAGGTGGGCGATCCAGTCACTCTCGAACTCCCAGAACGGATCCGGTGTGGCGCAGGCCAGCTCGACGGCCGGCACGGATGCGGCACCCGAGGACGTGGCGATGACCGCGGTGTCGACCTGCAGGCGCAGCATCGACGAACCGTGTCCGATGTCGAGGAGCCCGTCGTCGGGATGCTCGCCCGCGATCTCTACGGCCAGCTCCCGCTCCAGGTTCGGCGGGACGGCGTGCAGCCGTCCGTTCAGCCAGATCAGCGAACGGACCCGCTCGCGAAGGTCGATGGGCGCGCAGTCGGTGACCTCGAGCATCGCAGGCAGTCCGTCGGCGTGCTCGGCTGCCAGCGTCATGGCGTCGCCGTCGGTCGGCACCATGACGAAGGCCTGTGATTCGAAGAGGTGGACCACCGTCACCGGGGTCGGGTCGGCACCTTCGATGGCCAGGGTCGCGGTGGTGACGCGCCGGCATGCGGTCTGGATCATCTCGGCATCCGACGGGCGGTCGGTGATGGCGCGGGTCATGCGGCCTGCCTCTCTACACGGAGTCTCGGAGCGATGTAGGTAACCCTAACCTAATTACTGGACGAGTGATACGTCAACGCCCGAAGTCTGTTCATCCGGGTGTACGCCGCAGGTCAGCGCGCTACGCCGGGTCCGTCGACTAGGCTTTTCCCGTGTCAGTGTTCGCGTACTTCGGCCCGGCCGGAACCTTTACCGAGATAGCGCTCGACCGCCTGCTGGCGGATCGGTTGCCCCGACAGGGCGGTCCGGGTGCCGGTGAGGCCGGTGAGGTGCGGAAGGTGGCGGCGAACAATCCCGCCGCCACCATGCAGATGGTGCGGACCGGCGAGGCCGACTTCGCCTGTGTCCCCATCGAGAGCTCGGTGGAGGGTGCGGTCCCGGCGACCGCCGACGCGCTCGTGCCGGTGGCGCCCGGCGGCGCGGATCGACTGCAGGTCTTCGCCGAGGTGATCCTCGATGTGTCCTTCACGATCGCCGCTCGTACCGCTCTACGCGCCGAGGACGTGCGGTCCATCGCCGCCTTTCCGGTGGCGGCCGCCCAGGTGCGGGAGTCCGTCGAGAAGCTCTACCCGAACGCCGAGTTCCGCAATGCTGGTTCGAATGCCGCTGCGGCACAAGATGTTGCGGCCGGAAAGGCTGATGCCGCGGTGACGACCTCGCTGGCCGCCGGGCTCGCCGGCCTGACGGTGCTCGCCGACGGGGTCGCCGACGTCGACGATGCCGCGACACGCTTCCTCCTGCTCGGCACACCGGCGCAGGCGCCCGCCCGCACCGGTTCCGATCGCACCTCGGTCATCCTCGAACTGTCCAACGAGCCCGGCAGCCTGATGGCCGCGATGAACGAATTCGCATCGCGGGGAATCGATCTCACGCGTATCGAGTCGCGGCCGAGACGCGACATGCCCGGCACCTACCGGTTCTACCTCGACGCCGTCGGACACGTCGACGATGCCGCCGTCGGCGAGGCGCTGCGCGCCCTGCACCGCTCGTGCGAACGTGTGGTGTACCTGGGGTCGTGGCCCGCCGACCGAGGAGCCGGTACACCGCCGCCCGACCATGCGGAGAGTATCGCGTGGTTCGACGGACTGCGTACGGGGGAGGCCGGTACGAGAGAGATTGGGGAGGGGAACTGATGGCACGGCTGCATCTGGTTCGTCACGGCGAGACCACGTCGAATGTGATGAAGCGGCTCGACACCGCACTGCCCGGCGCATCGCTGACGGATTTCGGTGTGCGGCAAGGCGTTCGGTTCGCACTGGAGAACGAGCCGCAGGAGCCGGTGGCGCTGATCAGTTCGGTCGCGCGCCGGGCGCAGCAGACCGCCGAGATGATCGGATCGGTCTGGGGTGTGGACTCCGAGATCGTCGAGGGCATCCATGAAGTGCAGGTCGGTGACCTCGAGGACCGTTCCGACGACGACGCGCACGACACCTTCAAGAACATCGTCGACCGCTGGCACGGCGGCGAACTCGAGGCGCGCATCCCCGGCGGCGAATCACTCGCGATGGTCTACGAGCGCTACCTGCCCGCCATCGAAGAACTCACCGCCCGCTATCTCACCGGTGGTACGCAGCGCGACGTCTACGTTGTGAGCCACGGGGCCGCGATCCGGTTGATCGCAGCCCATCTCGCGGGCGTGGACGCGGCCTTCGCGGCGAGCACCCACCTGAAGAACACCGGCAGCATCGAACTCGAATACACCGGCGACCTGTGGGTGTGCCGTCGCTGGGGCGCCGTTCAGGCACCCTCCGGCGCCACGGTCAACGAGCCTCTCGTCACCGATCCGATGGGCTGATTGTCGGTGTGGCGCAGGTGGTCTCGATACGCATCGGGCTCGCTACCGCTCGCTCGTTGCTACTCGACCAGCGAGAGAACTCGCTACCGCTCGACCAGCGTAAGAACTCGTTACCGCTCGACCAGCGAGAGAACTCGCTACCGCTTGACCAGCGTAAGAACTCGCTACCGCTTGACCAGCGAGAGAACTCGCTACCGCTCGACCAGCGTAAGAACTCGTTACCGCTTGACCAGCGTAAGAACTCGTTACCGCTCGGTCAGCGTAAGAACTCGCTACGGCTCGGTCAGCGTAAGAATTCGCTGATCGAGTAGCGTCCGAGCGTAGCGAGGCCGCGTATCGAGATCCCGCTAACCCCAGCCGTTGGCGTGCAGCCAGTCGTCGCTGATGCCGAAATGATGTGCGATCTCGTGGATCACGGTCACCGCGACCTCGTGGACCACCTCGTCCCGGTCGCGGCACATCGCCAGGATCGGTTCGCGATAGATGGTGATGGCATCGGGCAGGAACCCGCCGTACTCGTGATCGCGGCGGGTGAGCGACACCCCGGAGTAGAGCCCGAGGATGCTCGGCTCCTCCTCGTTGTGGGGCTCCACCAGGATCACCACATTCGACATGTTGTCGGTCAGTTCGCGCGGGATGGTGTCCAGCGCGTCGGATACCAGTCCGTCGAACTCGTCGTCGGACATCGAGACGGGCATCGGATCACCCGGCCGGTGCGGGGATCTCGGCGGGATTCGGATCCACCCCCGGCGGAAGAGGTACGGGTGTGGGCAGCGCGCGGCCCGGCGGCGCCTGCGGCGGCGGAACCGGCAGTTTCCCGTTGATGAGCAGCGTCGACCGTGCGTCGCCGACGAGCGTGGCGAACCCGCCGCGATCGGGAAGACCCAGGTAGCAGACTGCGGTGCGGCTGCCGGCCAGCCAGCTCGGCTCCGACAGCACCGACCACTGCACGTTCAGCGTCGTCGCGTCGAGTTTGTTCTTGCCGCCCAGAAACCGATGCGCCTGTACCGGGCAGATCGGCGACAGGAAGCTGTTCTGCTCCTCGGGCTTCGGCCACGGACGACCGGACAGCCGATCGCCGAAACGCGGTGCCATGTTCACCGATCCGGTGGTCTGGAAGGCATGCGGCTCAGTGCAATTCACCGGAACGGTGGGCTGCCGGGTGGCCTTGTCGATACCGATGCAGGTGCCGGGCGCCCACTGGAACGACTGATCCTGCTCGCCGACGCGTCCACTGAACTGTTCGGGAACGCCGTCCTTGCCGCGATGTTGCAGTCCACAGCGCAGTTCCCGCGCGCCCTTGTCCCATTGCACCTGCGACGGGAACATCATGCCGGGGATGAAGCGGCCCTGCGGATCGAGTCGGCCGTCGAGATACTCCGACACCAGGACGGGGCACTGCTCGTCGCGGATGGCGGCGAAGCGCTCGGCTCCCGGCCAGGGTGCGGCCTCGCCGAATTCCGATCCGGGCAGCATCGCGGTGTCGAGTTTGGCCGCCACCTCGAAGCGGTGCTTGCTGCCGCAGTCGACCTTGTTCGGCTGACCTGGCTGCCCGGCGGGCCAATCGAGGCAGTCACCCGGCACCGAGGTGGACAGCGCGTTCTGCGCCAGGCGCTCGTTCTCGCCGATGTTCGTGCCGCCGACGCTGCCGCTGTCCTTGAACACACCGAGGGCGAGCGCGATGGCGCCCGCCACGATCGCGCCGATGACCACGGCCGACAGCACCAACCGCACCGGATGCTCCAGGAGTGAGCGGCGCCAGCCGGGAGTGTCGTCGTCATCGAACTCGTCGTCATCGAGTTCGTCGTCCCAGTCGTCATGATCCGGACGGCCGGGAGCCGCATCCGGGTCGTCGATGTCGCGATCGCCGAAACCGTCGGTATCGGCGGCGTCCGCGTCGGGACCCTCGGGATCCGCGTCGTCCGGCACATCGCCCCAGTCGTCGTCGGGGTCGCGAGGCGCGTTGTCGTCGGCGTTCATCGCCTCCATCATGCCTGTTGCGGGCGGAAGGATGAACGGACTGCCGCTGATCAGCCGCGCACGGCGCACCCTCAGGCGACTCCAGTAGGGTTTTCCTCGTGATCGACCTGAAGATTGTTCGTGAGAATCCGGACCTCGTCCGAGCATCGCAGCGCACCCGCGGGGAAGACCCCGGCCTGGTGGACGCGCTGCTCGAAGCGGATGCCACCCGGCGTGGCGCCATCGTCGAGGCGGACTCTCTGCGCTCCGAGCAGAAGGCGCTCGGCAAGCAGGTCGGCAAGGCTCAGGGCGACGAGAAGACCGCGCTGCTGGCCCAGGGCAAGGAGCTGGCCGAGCAGGTCAAGGCCGCAGTGGCCAAGCAGTCGGCGGCCGACGAGGCGGCATCCGCCGCCCATGCCGCCATCTCGAACATCGTCCAGGACGGCGCACCCGCGGGCGGCGAGGACGACTACGTGGTCCTCGAACATGTCGGTGAACCCCGCACCATCGAGAATCCGAAGGATCATCTCGAACTCGGCGAATCGCTCGGTCTCATCGACATGGAACGCGGCGCGAAGGTCTCCGGGTCGCGCTTCTACTTCCTGACCGGGCAGGGCGCGCTGCTGCAGCTGGGTCTGCTGAACATGGCCGCGCAGAAGGCCGTCGCCAACGGATTCACACTGATGATCCCGCCCGTGCTGGTCCGTCCCGAGGTCATGCAGGGCACCGGCTTCCTCGGCGCGCACGCCGACGAGGTGTATCACCTCGACAAGGACGACGACCTGTACCTCGTCGGCACCTCCGAGGTGCCGCTGGCCGGCTACCACATGGACGAGATCATCGACCTGAACGACGGCCCCAAGCGCTACGCGGGCTGGTCGAGCTGTTTCCGGCGTGAGGCCGGCAGCTACGGCAAGGACACCCGGGGCATCATCCGCGTGCATCAGTTCGACAAGGTCGAGGGCTTCGTCTACTGCAAGCCCGAGGACGCCGACGCCGAACATCAGCGGCTGCTCGGCTGGGAGAAGGACATGCTCGCCGCCATCGACGTCCCGTACCGGGTGATCGATGTGGCCGGTGGTGATCTCGGATCGTCGGCGGCGCGAAAATTCGACTGCGAGGCCTGGGTGCCGACGCAGAACACCTATCGCGAACTCACCTCGACGTCGAACTGCACGACGTTCCAGGCGCGACGGCTCTCGATCCGCTACCGCGACGAGAACGGCAAACCGCAGACCGCCGCGACGCTCAACGGCACGCTCGCGACGACCCGCTGGCTGGTGGCGATCCTCGAGAACCATCAGCAGCCCGACGGTTCGGTGGTGCTGCCGCCCGAACTCGCGCGATACGTCGGTACCGAGGTCCTGACGCCCGCGTGACCGGCCACGGCATGCACACGACGATCACCGGAACCCACCGATGACCGTCGGCATCATCATCGCGGTCATCGGGTCGCTGTCCTTCGCGGCGGCCTCGGTGCTGCAGGCGCTCGGTGCGGAACGGGTGGCACAGCGGGCGAGCCGGCGACAGGCCGAGCGGCAGGCGCATCCGTCGCTGCGATCCACGGCGGCCACGATGCTGACGGTGCCGTTCCTGATCGGCTTCGTGTTCGACATCGTCGGGTTCGTCGCGACGATCCTGTCCGCGCGCCTCATCCCGCTGTTCCTGTCGCAGACCATCATCTCCGCGCGGCTCGTCGCCACCGCGATACTCGCTCTCATCGTGCTGAAAGTGCCACTGCGGCGGCGTGATTGGATCGCCGGTTCAGTGGTCGTCGCGGCCCTGGTGGTGCTGGCCGTCGCCGCGGGCCGCGAAGGCGTCGACGACCATCGGTGGATGCACTGGCTGACGCTGATCGGCGGGCCCGCACTCGTGGTGCTCGGTGTGGTGGTCATGCGCGTCATACGCAAACACATCGCCGCGGTGACCGGTCTCATCGCGGGCGCGGTCTTCGGTGTGATGGCCGTGGCGTCCCGGGTGCTCGACGGCGTCGATCCGCTGAACCTCGGCGTGCTGTTCACCGACCCCGCGCTCTACGGCCTGCTGCTGAGCGGTATCGGCGGCTTCTACCTGTTCACCGTTGCGCTGCAAACGGGTTCGGTCAACGGCGCCGCCGCGGCACTGGTCGTCGGGCAGACCGTGCTCCCCGGTGCGATCGGCATCATGTTCCTCGGCGACGCCACTCGCGCGGGCTGGGGTCCGGTGGCGATCGTGGCCTTCGTCGCGGCCGTCGGCGGTGGCGTCGCACTCGCGTCGTCGAGCGCGGTCCGCACGGTCGACGAAGCCGACGCGACCAATGCGCCCTACGGGTACGGGCACCCTCCGCGCGAACTCCACTGATCCTTCGCGCGCCCTCGTCTCGTTGGCGCGACCTCGGCCGAAGTCGCAGGAACGAGGTGAGGTCGCGGGAAAGCGATCTACGAACTCACGCCGCGAAGGTAGGCGGTGACGATCGGTACGAGCGGGGCATCCATACCCATGATGGTGCGCTGGAACACCAGGGCGTCGGTGAGGGCGATGAGTTCTTCGACGCGGGCATCGGTGTCGGAAAGCCCTGTGCGCCTGAGGAAATCGGCTGTGACCTGACGGCTGATGGAGTGCACGTCGGATTGGGTCGTCAGTTGATCGCGCAGGGCCGGGACGTCGTCGAGTTCCAGGATGAGTGCGTAGCGGGCACGCATGTCGTCGTGGCGGGCGGCCAGGGTCTCGACGAGTGTGGTGATGACGGCGGAGAGTTCGTCGATGTCGGGTGCGTGGTCGCCGGGGAACGCCGCGGTGAGTGAATCGGCGGCGGCGGTGGCGTCGGTGACGGCACGGGTGGCCAGGTCGCCGACGATCAGTTCGAGGAGAGCGCGTCGGCTCTTCGCGTGATACGACGTCGAGCCCTCGGGCAGGTTCGCCTCCCGGTCGACGGCGCGGTGCGTCAGGGCGCGCACGCCGTCGCGGGAGATGATCCGGATGGCGCTCGCGGCGATGAGCCCGCGACGATCGGCGCCTGCTCGGGTGGACACGACCCGATGCTACAGGTGTAGAGTCCGAATGAAACGCTACAGCTGTAGAGGGACCGTCGAAGCGAGGTGACTCCGATGCAGGTCGATGCCGTGCCCGATCCGGGTCTGTATCCGTTCCGGTCGAGGTGGTTCGATTCCTCGGCGGGCCGGATCCACTACGTCGACGAAGGACACGGACCTGCGATTCTCTTCTGCCACGGCGCGCCCACATGGAGTTTTCTGTACCGCCACCTGATGCAGGCGCTACGCGACCACTATCGGTGCATCGCCGTCGACATGCCGGGTTTCGGACTGTCGGAGCGTCCGAACGGGTTCGGGTACACGATCGCCGAGCAGATTCCGGTGATGGGCGAGATCATCGACCATCTCGATCTCGACGGGTTCATCGTGATGGGACACGATTGGGGTGGTCCGGTCGGACTCGGCGCGGCCGTGGAGCGGGCCGACCGGGTGGCCGGAATCGTGGTGGGCAACACCGTGTTCTGGCCCGTCGACCCGCTCGCGAACCGGATGTTCAGCGTGATCATGGGCAGCGCTCCGATGCGGCGGCGCATCCTCGAACGGAATCTGCTCGTCGAGAAACTGGTGATCGGCACGCTGGGCCGGGTGTTGTCGGAGGCCGAGGCCGACCAGTATCGACTGGTGCAGCCCGACGCCGAGGCCCGGGTGGCGCTCGCGGTCATGCCCGGCGAGATCCGCGCGGCCCGCGACGTGCTGTCCCGGCTCGCCGACGAAGTGCCGGCACGACTCGGCGGCACCCGTGCGCTCGCCGTATGGGGTATGCGCGACAAGGTGTTTCGGCCGAAGGAGTGTCTGCCGCGCATTCGTGCCGCCTTCGGCGACCTCGAGATCGTGGAACTGCCGCGGGCCGGACACTTCATCCCGGAGGAGTCTCCGTCGGAGATCGTCGCGGCGATCGGTGCGCGCTTCTCGCGTGTCTGAGCGTGTGCCGACATACTGGTCCGGTGATCTTCGGCATCGTGGCCGCGGTGGTGGCCGCTCTCGCATACGGCACGGCCTCGGTGCTGCAGGCGCGCGGTGCGCGCACGGCGGAGCGCGCCGAGGATGCGGGGCGGTCGCCGTCCCTGCGGTCGACCGTCGCGGCGGTCCTCACCGGGTGGTTCCTGGCCGGCTTGTGTCTTGACGCCCTGGGTTTTCTGAGCGCACTGGTTTCGGCACGCCTGACGCCGCTGTTTCTCTCGCAGACGGTGATCAGCGCCAACCTCGTGGTCACCGCGATACTCGCGACGCTGGTGCTGGGAACCCGGCTGTCCGTCCGGGATCGAGTGGCGATCGGTGTGGTTGTCGTGGCCCTGGTGGCCTTGGCGTTCGCAGCGGGTGGGGAGGGGCATCAGGGTAAACACGAGACGCTGCGCTGGACGATTCTGCTCGTCGCGATCGGCGTCTTCCTCCTCGCCGTTGCGCTGATTCAGGTGCTGGGCAACAGAATCGCGGTCGGCGCGGGTCTGGCGGCCGGGGCACTGTTCGGCATGCTCGCCATCGGTGTCCGCATCGCCGACGGTCTGAGCCCCTTCGACCCGGGCGCGTTGCTCACCGATCCGGCCGCGTACGCGATCGTGGTCGGTGGGGTCGGCGGCTTCTATCTCTTCACCGTTGCTCTGCAGACCGGCTCGGCTCCCGCGGCGTCGGCGGCAATCGTGGTGGGGGAGACAGTGGTTCCGGGAGCGGTGGGCATCGCGGTGCTCGGTGATACGACACGTGAGGGCTGGGGGCCGGTGGCCGTGGTGGCGTTCGCGGCCGCGGTGATCGGTGCGATTGTCATCGCCAGCTCACCGACGGTCATCGGCATCGAAAGTGCCGACTGAGAAAGAGAATTCGAGCGGGGTCGCCACCGGAGCGGTGCGGAGGGGTCTGGCATCGCTCCGGTGACCCCCGGACCGGCGCATCAGGAGTGAGAGCCAGGTGATGCGCCGAGGTCAACCTTGTGAGACGTAACAGTTCCACATTGCGGTGAAACCTAACACGGTCGTGCGGCCGTGGGCAATGATCGCTAGCGAGGCTAGTTATCGGCGCTCGGCAGTCCCCGGGACACCGCGAGCGCGGTGATCACGCGGACCAGCATGGTGACCACCGTGTCCTGCGACGGCCGAGGCGACGAGGTCGCCCACACATGACCGGCCTCGGTCAGGGCGCCGATGAACGCGGCCGCCTCGTACTGGAAGCCGAACTCCGAGTCGTCGAAATCGTCGGCGAACAGGGCGGCCGCCGCCGCGAAGAACTCGATCCAGCGTCCCCGTGTTTCGGCCCGCCGTTCCTCGACACGCGCACTCACACCGGCGACCTCGATGAACGCCACCCGCATGCGCCTCGGATCCGAAGCGACGGAATCGAAGAAGGCCGAGATGCCGGGACGCGCCCGCGCCTCGACGCCCTGGTCGAGTGGGCCCGCCTGGAATGCCGAGAGCACCGCTGTCCGCGCGTGCTCGTGGATCAGGTCATAGACCGCGAGCAGCAGGTCCTCGCGGGTGTCGAACTGCTCGTAGAACTGTCGCCGCGACAACCCGGCCTCGGCGCAGATCGCCGAGATGGTCGCCTCCCGATATCCCGCGGTGCCGATGACCTGCAGTCCCGCGTCGAGGAATCGACGCCGGCGATCCAGGCGGCGCTCCTGCACCGACTGGCCGCGATATGAGCGCGCACCATCGAGGGAATCATCAGTCGGGTTCGGGGGCACCATGATCCGGCCGGACGATCAGGTCTCGAGTCGGGAGGCGCGCAGCTCATGCCCCTTGGAGGTGAGGCACCGGCCGGTCGGCAGATCCCACTGCCAGCCGTGCAGGTTGCAGGTCAGCTTCTCGCCCTCGATGACGCCGAACTTGGAGAGATCCGCCTTCAGGTGCGGGCACCGGCGCTGAATCTCCCAGCCGTCCTTGACGATCGAGGCCGAGTCGTCGTGAGCCTCGGAGAACCAGCCGTCGGCGTAGGCGATTCGCTCATCCGTCAGGCACTTGAAGAAGGTGTACAGGAACTCGTTGTACCCGCCGATGCGCCACGTGGTGAACCGGGTGGACAGGAAGATCGTGTTGACCCAGTCCGGTTCTTCGTCGCGGAGGACGGTCCGCACGATCTCGGTCGGGATCCGGAAGCCGTAGCGGTATTTGCCTTCTCCCTCCTTCGGTTCGCGCACAATGCGATTCGGGAAATCGAGGACGACGGTCTCGGTCTCGTCCGTGGTGTCCTTGCCGGTACTGCCCGGCGTCATCACCAGTCCGACGGGATAGCCGATGCCGTCGCATATCAGATCGGACTGCGCCATGATCGGTTCGAAGAGTTCCTTGAGGGCGGGCAACAGAGGTTCACCCTCGGCGGGCGCCCAGCCCTCCTTCTCGGCGGCGATCACCGGCGCGAACTTCTCCTTCATCCGCTCCAGGTACGCCTGCTTGTTCTCACCGAAAACCTCATGGGGCGCATAGGGATGCGTGACCTCGTCCAGCGACGATCCGGTGAACTCGGCGACCGATCCGGAGACCATCATCAGGCCGCGATGCTTCTCGCCGTCGTCGGTGCCGTGCAGCCGCATCTGCTCCAGGAAGGTCTCCTGATCCGGGAAGATCGACGTGACATCGCCGGGGCGCGCGTTGTCGCCGCCCTCGATGCCGGACCCGAAGTCGTTGAGCGAGAACAGGTCCTCGTCGAGGAACATCGGCGGACCGGCCGACGGAACCACCCAGGTCGCGCCGACCTGCTCGATGTACGAGCGTGCGCGATCCATGCCGCGCTGCCGCTTCTGGGCCGCGAAGTTGGCCTTCGACTTGCGGGGGATGTCGTACACCATCGGATACCAAATGGCGCCCGAGTACTGCAGCAGATGCACGTCGACATGACCGAACTGCTCCTCGATGACATCGAGGTCGATGGGTCGCGCATCGTTCATGTTGAAGCAGGTGGTCTCGCCGTCGGAAACGATCAGGCCGCTGTCGCCGATCGGGCCGTCGGCCGGGGCCCGCAACGCGATGATCATCACGTCGAGCGAACCCTTCTCATTGGTGACCGTGGTCTTCACCGAATCGGTGGTCTCCACGAACTTGTGGAAGCCGAGGGCCTCGAGTTCACGCTTCAGATCCGGCACCGGATAGTCGGGCAGCAGGACCGTCGCGTCCTTGTTCACGTTCTCACGCAGGTTCTGCTCGTCGAAGTGATCACGGTGCAGATGCGAGACGTACAGATAGTCGCAATCGCCGAGCTTCTTCCAGTCCAGTTCCGAGTTGTCCGGAAACGGCACCCACGAGGCGAAGTAGGCGGGATTGGTCCACGGATCGCAGAGGATGGATCCGGCGCTGGTCTGGATGTGGAAACCGGCATGACCGATGCTGGTGATCTGCACGGACGGGCCTTTCGTTGATCAGTGCGTGCGGGGCGTTGGGGCGTCACCCGCTCACCCACCAATCTAGCGGGCAGGGACGTGTGACTTTGGTCCTGGCCCTGGGCGGAACCCGCGTCCGGGTGCACGCATTCGGCTCATCGGGCCGGCGTGACGCCGACGGGCCCGGCGCGATTGCATCGATCGGTCGACCCCGGGCCGATGACCCGCACCGCTAAGCTCGACGCCATGGAACCCGTCTACGACACCGTGATCGGCGCGGCCCGGCTGCTCTGGCTGGCCGAAGGACTGAAATTCAAGGTCTCGGGCGTCGAGAACGTACCGGATCACGGACCCGGCGTGGTGGCGCTCAACCACACGGGCTACCTCGACTTCACCTATGCGGGCATCCCGGCCTTCCTCAAGGGCCGCAAGGTTCGGTTCATGGCGAAGAAGGAAGTCTTCGACAACAAGATCACCGGGCCGATCATGCGGTCCCTCAAACACATCCCGGTGGACCGCGGCAATGGCGCGCAGAGCTATCACGATGCCGTCGACTATCTGAAGCGCGGCGAACTCGTGGGCGTCTACCCGGAGGCCACCATCAGCCGCAGCTTCGAGCTGAAGGAGTTCAAATCGGGTGCGGCGCGGATGGCGCTGGAGGCGAACGCCCCGATCATCCCGACGGTCATCTGGGGTGCCCAGCGAGTATGGACGAAGGGGCATCCGAAACAGTTGGGCCGCACGGGCTACACGATCATGATCGGTGTCGCCGAGCCGGTGCTGCCGGAGGGGGACGCGGAGACCATCACCGCGAAGCTTCATGAGGTCATGACCGCCAAACTCCACGAGTTGCAGGACGCCTACGGCGCGCACCCGCAGGGCGAGTTCTGGGTGCCTGCCCGGCTCGGTGGCTCGGCGCCGACTCTCGAGGAAGCCAATCGGATGGATGCCGAGGAACAGGCCGCGAAGCGTGCCGCCCGGGAGGCCCGTCGCGCCGAGGAAGCGTAGTCTCGACACGCTCGACCAGCGGAGGGACAAGCTCGGGTAGCGGCCGACGGCTCGTCCCGCACAGTGAAGAGGCAGCCCATGGAACCGGTGTATCGCACCCTGGAGTTCATCGCGAACGGTCTCGTGCGTGCTCAGGCCGTCGACCTGAGCTATTCGGGTCTGGAGAACATTCCGGCCACCGGCGGCGCGGTCCTCACCATCAACCACACCGGCTATGTGGACTTTCTCCCGGCGGCGCTCGGCCTGTATCGAGCCGGACGCCGGACGCGGTTCATGATCAAGTCCGAGGTCATGGATGTCGCGATCATGCGATTCCTGGTGAACCACACCAAAACCGTGCCGGTGGATCGTTCGGCGGGAGCCGAGGCCTTCCGAGCGGCGGTCGACCGGCTTCGGGAGGGCGAGATCGTCGCGGTCTATCCGGAGGCGACCATCAGTCGCAGCTTCGAGTTGAAGGACTTCAAATCCGGCGCGGTCCGGATGGCCGCCGAGGCAGGCGTGCCGATCGTCCCGGCGATCGTGTGGGGCGCTCACCGTCAGTGGACCAAGGGCGACGTCACCCGACGCATGGGGCGGGCCCACATTCCCGTCGAGGTCCGGTACGGTTCGCCGCTGCACGTGTCGGCCGGCGAGAATCCGGAGACCGCGACGGCACGCCTGCGCGAGGCCATGACGATGCTCCTGCATCAGGTGCAGGACGACTACGGTGAGCATCCCGCAGGCGAGCCGTGGGTTCCGTCGCGGCTCGGGGGCTCGGCCCCGACCCCGGAGGAAGCCCACGTCATCGAGGACGCCGAGGCGCAGCGCAAGGCGGCGGCCCGCGCCGCGAAAGCTGCCAAGAGTTCACCGAAATCGCCACCGGCACAAGGAGACAGGTGATGAGTTCCGAGCCCGACTACGTCGGCAGGCATCGACGGCCCGCACCCGCGATCACGCCGTCGACGAACCGCCGTCGGGTCGGTGTGATCGCGCCCGACCGGCCGACTCTCATCGCCTCCGACGTCGACGGCACCCTGATCGACGACGACAACAAGGTCACCGCCCGCACGCGTGCCGCCATCGACACCGCCGCCGGAGTGGGTGTGGAACTGGTGCTCGCCACCGGACGTCCCCCACGGTGGATTCACGAGATCGCCGACCAGTTCGACGGCGAGGCCCGCATCCGATATGCGGTGTGCGCCAACGGTGCCATCCTGTACGACGTCGCCAACGATCATGTGATGCTGTCGTCGACGATCCATCCGGAGGCGCTGGGCACGCTCATCGAACGTGCGCAGCGGCAGTTGCCGGGATGCGGGCTCGCGGTGGAACGGGTGGGCCGGTCGGCACACGACACCGCCACGCCGGCCTTCGTCGCCAGCTCGGGATACGAGCACGCCTGGCTCAACCCGGATCACGTCGAAGTGTCCGACGACGACCTGGTGTCGCGTCCGGCGGTGAAACTCCTTGTGCGGCAACCGGGTATGCCGAGCAGCGAGATGGCCGCGAAGATGAACGAGGTCGTCGGCGCACTGGCTCAGGTCACTTACTCCACCGACAACGGGCTGATCGAATTGTCGGTGCCGCACACCCACAAGGCCTCCGGGCTGGAGGCCCTGATCGCGCTCGCTGACCTGGACGCCACCCGCACCATCGCCTTCGGCGACATGCCCAACGACGCCGAGATGCTCGCGTGGGCCGGACACGGGGTCGCGATGGGACACGGACATCAGGCCGCACTCGACGCGGCCGACGAGGTGACCGTCGGCAACAACGACGACGGTGTCGCCCGCGTCCTGGAGCGCTGGTTCCGCTAGCTGTACTGCCGGATCTCGATACGCTGCCTCGCCTTGCGGCTCGGTAGCTACTCGATCAGCGTCGACGGGTGACGGCCGTGGACTACTGGGCGGGTGCCGGCGGCGGTGCGGGAGCCGGGGGTGCCTGGCTGGGTGGTGGCGCGGGTGATGCCGGCGCAGGGGCGGGTGCCGCGGGTGGATTCGAGCCGCTCCCGGTGCCGGCCACCATCGCGCGGATCACGCCGAGCGCGGCCATGCCGTGCTCACCGGGGCAACTGGTGCTGTTGTAGTCGCGGTGTCCACTGATTGTCGGGAGATTGGTCATCGCGCCGGCCGGAAAACGGCTGGCGGTGAACGGTTCCGCACGTAGTTGGGCGGGCGCGGCCGGGTTGACGCCCGCCTTGTTCAGGCGCCACTTGAGGAAACGGGCCACCGAACCGGTCATCGCGGCGGTGGGCGCGACCTGATCGAGGTTGCCGATCATCGTGACACCGACGGTCTCCTTGTTGAATCCGCCCGTGTGGGTGGCCTCGACGTTGCGGTCCAGACCGCCGAAGGCCCCCTCGAAGATCTGCCCGTACTTGTCGACCAGCACGTTGTAGCCGATGTCGCACCAGTTCAGCGTTCGTGCGTGGTAGGCGTAGATGCCGCGCACGATCTCCGGTGACTGCTCGGGGGTGTAGTCGTTGCTGCCCGCCGTGTGGTGGACGATCGCGGCCTTCATCGACGGCGAGAACGTCGGTTGGGAGCAGCGGATCGATTCGTCGGCACCCCACTGGCTGCGCGCGACCACCTGCGGTCCACCGAGCAGCGGCGTCAGCAGCGACGATCCGAGCGACAGCAGGCTCTCCGGACTGATCAGTGTCGCCTTGACCGTCGACAATGCGGTGGTCAGCAATTTCTGGGCGATGCCACTGGCCGCGGAGACGCCGAGTTCGACGAGTCCGCCGCCCGGCGCTCCGTCGGCGGGAATGGCGGCGGGGAGCGCGATGCCGTCGCGGTCGGTCACGGCGACCTGTACCTCACGTGCGTCGCCGACCCACACCGGTTCGGTGCCCGCCGGTCGGTCGGCCGTGGGTTTGTGCGCGGCATCGATCGGCTCGAGCGTCGTCCAGTCGCCCCACATGCCGTCCGGACGCTTGGCGCGCATCCGCATGTCGGTCTCCAGCGGTCGATCCCAGGTGAACGCGATCATCTTCAACGGCTGGTCGCGCACGATGTGCTGCACGATCGCGCCCGCGGGTACGTCCCGTGAGCGTTTCTCCAGCTCCGGCAGCTGAACTCCGGCGGCGTCGAGGCCCGTCTCGGCGAGATCGGCGACGACGGCGGGGAGTGTGTCGAGGCCGAGTTGTTCGATACCGGTCTTCGGGAGGGTGCGGTGCTTGTCGGCCGGTCGCGGATGGAGGACGACCTCGGATGCGGGTGCGGCGATGAAGGGGGCGGCGACGATCGTCGCGGCCACGACGGCGAGGAACGCCGAGGGGCGCTTGGCGGCGCGGCCCGGGCGCACCGCTCGGGTCGGGAGATGAAGGCGCATGGTTCGCCATGGTGCTGTCGCGGATGTGCGGGTTCCACCACACGCGCCGCATGTCTGAAACTCGTGATGCGGTTGTTATCTCATGAGGTTGGTGTTGTGCGTGTTGATTAACTACTGTCACAACAGTCACATCAGTAACAGCAGCAACCGAGGAAAGGTTCCGACAGTGGTCAGAGCACGCCCACGGCACGCCCGGACCCGGAAACTGTCCTTCGCCGCCATCGGCCTCGCTCCCGCGCTCGTCGCCGGGGGACTGCTGGTGGTCGGTGGGTCGCATGAACAGACCCACTCCGACCGCGTGACTCTCTCTGCAGGACAAGAAATCACCCTCATCGGCCACGGCCACGGACATGGGCGTGGCATGGGCCAGTGGGGGGCGTACGGCTATGCCCGCAAGGGCTGGTCGGCGGATCAGATTCTGCGCCACTATTACGGCGGCACCACCGCGGGGAAGGTGGACAGGCCCGAGATCTCGGTGATTCTCACCAAGCAGAACTCGGTGAATGTGCACGCGGACGCCGGAATGCGAGTGGGTGGGCAGAACGTGGCTCCCGGACAGGCGGTCAGCCTGTCCGGGAACACGGCCACCATCACCAACGGCTGCGGTGGCGCCGCCGTCCGATCCGTCCCGGTCCCGGTGCCCTTCGTCGAGCCGCTCAGCGCGGCTCCGAGTCGCCCGGGCGGTGAATTCCTCAAGATGTGTGGCTCCAACACGGCCTTCCGTGGGGCGCTCGGCCTCGACGGTGGCCGGGTCGTCAACAAATTGCACATCGACGATTACGTCAAGGGCGTCATCCCGAGGGAGAGCGTGCCCGGTTGGGCCGACTCCGGTGGATTCGAGGCGCTCAAGGCTCAGGCCGTCGCGGCACGGACCTATGCGCTGGCCGCGCTCGCCGGCGGCAAGAAGATCGACGACACCCAGAACTCCCAGGTGTACGGCGGGGTCGCGGGCGAGGATCCGCGTACCAATCGTGCGGCCGATGCGACGAGCGGACGCATTCTGCTCCAGGCGGGCAAACCTGCCTTCACCGAATTCTCGGCCTCCACAGGAGGATTCACCGCGGGCGGTCGTTTCCCGGCCGTCGTCGACGAGGGTGACACCGCGTCCCCGAATCACAATTGGACCGCCACCGTGAGCGCGGGCAGTGCCGGTGCGGCCTTCGGCGTGGGCGCGCTGCGCAGTCTCGAGGTCGTCGAGGCCAACGGACTCGGCGCCGAGAACGGCCGGGCCATCAAGGTGCGTGCGGTCGGTTCCGGTGGCACCAAGGAGGTCACCGGGGAGCAGGCGCGCACCATGCTGCAACTCAAGTCGGCGTGGTTCGCGGTGCAGGGCCAGCGCACCAAGCCGAAGATCGTCAAACCGCCGACCGGCGCGGGTGCCGGATCGCTGCCGGATCTGGGCAGCCTGATGAGCATCCCGGAACGACTGCTCCCCGGATCGTCGGAACTGCTGAACATCGCGACGCAGGCGCTGAACGGGAAATACGACCAGCTCGGCGGTCTGGCCGGGCCCCTCGGCCAGGCGATCGGCGTACCGACACTGACGCCCGACGGCAAGGGCGTGGTGCAACTGTTCCAGCGGGGCCTGATGCTCTTCAGCCAGCAGACCGGCGCACATGCGCTCGCGGGCCGTGGACTGGCGAACTACATGGCGCGCGGCGGCCAGCCCGTCGTCGGTTTCCCGAAGGCCGACCGGCTGCGCTGACGCCACGACGACCGTGTGTCGTCAGTAGCTGAACGTCGTCGCGCCGTCGCCGATCCACTCCCACAGAGGGATCGAGCCGCCGACCGTGGCGCCGTCGATGAGCGGCTGATCATCGAGTCCTTTGGCGGCGAAGCAGATAGGGCAGACCAGCATCTGCCCGCCGGCTTTCCGGTAGCGCTCGACGAGGTCCCCCAGGGGCGGACACCCGGCGCAGGCGGTTGCCGACGCGATCCCCGGGATGGCGAGTCGGACGGCCTCCTTGGTGAGGAACATCATCGTCGCGCGGCCGGATTCGGCGGCCCCGATGGCGACGAGGAAGGCCACGGTGACGCGTTCGGCATCCTCGAGTCCGGTCGTCAGCGAGATGGCGGCGCGGAGAGTGGTGGTGTCGGTCATGATCGGCCTCCGATGGGTCCGTGGGAATGTTGCTTCGATCACACTCCGTGGCGCCGGTCCGGTCACTCCACGATTTGTAGTGATCGGACCGGCGCGCGGGACTACCGTCGAAACATGGGCGTTTACCAGCAGTTCTGTCCCGTGGCGAAGACCGCGGAATTGATCTGCGACCGCTGGATGCCGCTGATCCTGCGAGAGCTGATGTGTGGCAGCACCAGATTCGGGGAAATCGCCAACGGCGTGCCTCACATCTCGCCGACGCTGCTCACCAAACGTCTCCGCCAGTTGACGGTCGCCGGGGTGATCACCCGGAATTGCAGCGATGCGACAATCCACTACGTCCTGACCCCTGCCGGCTGGGAACTGTTCCCGATCATCGAGGCGATGGGGACATGGGGTCAGCGCTGGGTGCGCAGTAGCTATACGCCCGACGAGCTCGATCCGTCGTTCCTCATGTGGGACATGCGCCGTCATCTCCAGCCAACCGGTCTGGCCGACGGGCCGACCGTCATCGAGCTGCGCCTGTCGGCGCCGGGAGCGGACCGAGTGGCGATGGCGATGTCGACGTTCTGGTTGGTGGTCGACGAGCAGATCGAACTGTGCATGCTCGACCCGGGCCGGGACGTCGACATGCTGATCACCGCGGATCTACGCGCTCTGACGATGGTGTGGATGGGCGACATCCCGATGAGCCGGGCGATCGCCGACGGACTCATCGGGCTGCTCGGGCCGGCGCACCTGGTGGCGGCGTTTCCCGGCTGGCTGGGCCGCCATCCGGTTCTGGGCGGGATCGGACCCGCCACTGCTCTGTCCTCACCGGCATGAACTCTGCCGTGATAGGCACACACGCTGCCCGCGCGGGAAACACTCAGGTTGTTTCCGATACCCTGAACACCCGTGGTGACCAATAGTGCGAACGAACCCGTCGCGGGTGAATACGACCTGATCATCGTCGGATCCGGTTTCTACGGGCTCACCATTGCCGAGCGCGCCGCGACCCAGCTGAACAAGCGGGTGCTGGTGCTCGACCGCCGCAGTCACATCGGTGGCAACGCATACTCCGAGGCCGAACCCGAAACAGGGATCGAGGTGCACAAGTACGGTGCGCACCTGTTCCACACCTCGAACAAGAAGGTGTGGGATTACGTCACCCAGTTCACCGACTTCACCGGGTATCAGCACCGTGTGTTCGCGCTGCATGACGGTCAGGCCTACCAGTTCCCGATGGGCCTCGGGCTCGTCAGCCAGTTCTTCGGCCGCTACTACAGCCCCGACGAGGCGAAGGCACTCATCGCCGAGCAGGCCGCGGAGATCGAGACCAAGGATGCGTCGAACCTCGAGGAGAAGGCGATCAGCCTGATCGGTCGTCCGCTCTACGAGGCGTTCATCAAGCACTACACCGCCAAGCAGTGGCAGACCGACCCGAAGAACCTGCCCGCCGGCAACATCACCCGCCTCCCGGTGCGCTACACCTTCGACAACCGCTACTTCAACGACACCTACGAGGGCCTGCCCGTCGACGGTTACACGGCGTGGTTGGAGAAGATGGCCGACGACGACCGCATCGAGGTCCGCCTCGACACCGACTGGTTCGATGTCCGCGACGAACTGCGCGCCGCATCCCCGGATGCCCCGGTCGTCTACACCGGCCCACTGGATCGCTACTTCGATTACTCGGCGGGCCGATTGGGCTGGCGCACCCTCGATTTCGAGACCGAGGTGCTGCCGACCGGTGACTTCCAGGGCACTCCGGTGATGAACTACAACGATGCGGACGTGCCGTTCACCCGCATCCACGAATTCCGTCATTTCCATCCGGAGCGCGATTCGTATCCGAAGGACAAGACGGTCATCATGCGCGAGTTCAGTCGCTTCGCGCAGGACGACGACGAACCGTACTATCCGATCAATACCCCGGAGGATCGCGAAAAGCTTTCTGCCTACCGGGATTTGGCCAAGGCGGAGACCGCCGACAATAAGGTGCTGTTCGGGGGACGTCTCGGCACCTATCAATATCTGGACATGCACATGGCGATCGCGAGCGCCCTGACCATGTTCGAGAACACGCTGGCGCCGCACCTGCGTGAGGGCACACCGCTGTCCTCCGGGGCGGAGTGAACGGAGAGTAGATGACTGTGGCTGTGGATCAAACCGCGCTGTCGGAGGCGGGTGTCGGCGACTCGAAGGCGGCAGCACTGCTGCAGCGCGTGATCTTCCCGCGCGCGGGCGAACCGCTGGATGTGCGATCGCTCTATCTGGTGGAGTCGGCGAGCAACAACCGTCGCGCCCATGCACCGAGCCGGACGTCGGTGCTGCTCGGTGCCGAGTCCGAGGTGAGCTTCGAGAGCTACTTCAACGCATTCGCCGCTGCCTACTGGCGTCGCTGGAGCGTGCTGACCTCCGTGGTCCTGCGAATCGAGGTGATCGGCACCTGCCGCGTCGACCTGTACCGCTCCAAGGTCGACGGTTCGCGCATCGGCATCGGCGGTGACCTGATCCCGACCGACCAGAACGGCCGGGGCGTCATCGAATTCGAACTCGACCTCGGTCCGTTCGAGGACGGCGGCTGGATCTGGTTCGACATCACCACCGACACCGACACCGAGGTCGTCGCCGCCGGTTGGTACGCGAATCCCGAAGCCGCGCAAGGGCTTGATCCGGACACCAAGCGGGTTACCGTCGGCATCCCGACCTTCAACCGGCCCACCGACGCGGTGGCCGCGCTGGCCGCGCTCACCTCGGATCCGTTGGTGGACGAGGTGATCGATGCCGTCCTGATGCCGGATCAGGGAACGAAGAAGGTCGTCGACGAGAACGGCTACACCGAAGCCGCTGCGGCACTGGGCGATCGGCTGCACATCCTCGACCAGGGCAACCTGGGCGGTTCCGGCGGATATGCCCGGATTATGTACGAGGCGTTGCGGCTCACCGACTCCCCGTACGTCCTGTACATGGACGACGACATCGCCATCGAACCGGATTCCATCCTGCGTGCGCTCGCGATGTCCCGATTTGCCAAGTCCCCCATGCTCGTCGGCGGACAGATGCTCAATCTGCAGGATCGCAGCCACCTGCACTGCATGGGTGAGGTGATCCGCCGCGACACCTTCATGTGGACCGCGGCCCCCTTCGTCGAATACGACCACAACTTCGCGAAATACCCACTGCGTGACCGGGAGAACTCGAAGAACCTGCATCGGCGCATCGACGTCGAGGGCAACGGCTGGTGGATGTGCATGATCCCGCGGGCCTGCGCCGAGGAGATCGGTCTGCCGATGCCGCTGTTCATCAAGTGGGACGACTGGGAATTCGCGCTCCGTGCCGCGAAGGCCGGCTATCCGACCGCGACGATCCCCGGCATCGCGATCTGGCATATGGCGTGGAGCGACAAGGACGATGCCATCGACTGGCAGGCGTACTTCCATCTGCGCAACCGGTTGGTCGTCGCCTCGATCCATCACGACGGCCCGATCCAGGGCATCCTGAAGTCGATGGCGAAGGCGACCGCGAAACATCTGCTGTGCCTGGAGTATTCGACGGTGGCCATCCAGAACGAGGCGATCCGCGACTTCCTCGCCGGCCCCGATCACATTCGCGAGCTGCTGCCGACGGCCCTGCCCAAGGTGGCCGCCATGCGCAAGGAGTATCCGGACGCCGTGGTGCTGCCGTCGGCCACCGAGCTGCCGAAGACCAGTGGCGAGGCGACCCATCTGGGTACGCGCCCGCCGGTGACGGCCTTCGCCAAGGCGAAGGCGCTCGCGGCGGCGGTGCGTCGGAACGCACGTCCGGCGGATCCGCGCCATCACGAAGTCCCGCAGGCGAATTACCCGCCGATCGAGGCACGCTGGTTCAGCCTCGGCCGGGTCGACGGTGTCACGGTGACCACGGCCGACGGACGCGGCGTGGTCTATCGTCAGCGCGATCGCGACACGATGATCGCTCTCGCCAAGGAATCCGCGGCGCTCGTGCGGGAGCTCAAGGCCCGCTTCCCGGAGATGCGCGACGCCTACCGTGCCAAGCATCAGGAACTGACCAGTACAGAGAGTTGGGCGCGTGTCTTCGGAATCGATTGAGCCGGGTGTGGTCGCAGACGTCGAACCGGATCTGAACGGCGAGGCGGGCATCCTGGTCGATGTCCAGTCGACCGTCGGGGCACTGCCCGGCGCGACCTCCGTCGCCCGCGGGCTCTCGCACTTCGGTGAGCACTCCCTGGGCTGGCTCGCCATCGCCGGTGCGGGCTGGGCGCTGTCCCGCCGACGGGGCGACGCCGCCGCGCAGCGCCGATGGGTCGAGGCCGGGGTCGGTGCGTTCGGCGCACACGCCGCATCGGTCGTCATCAAGCGCATCGTGCGCCGCCCGCGCCCGAATCACCCGGCAGTGACGATCGGCGTAAGCACGCCGAGCAAGCTCAGCTTCCCGTCGTCGCATGCAACCTCCACCACCGCGGCCGCGATTCTCATCGGCCGCGCCGCCGGTCTTCCGCCCGCGGTGGTGCCCGCCGCCCTGGTACCGCCGATGCTGCTGTCCCGGCTCGTGCTGGGCGTGCACTACCCGACCGATGTGCTGGCCGGTGCCGCGATCGGTGCGGCGAGCGCAGGCGCCGTCGTGGCGGGTGACAGACTGATCGCGACCCGCACCCGCGCGTGAGCGACCCCACGCCGATGCTGACCAACCGAGTCGATGAGATGAGCCCGAGGACATGAGCGAAGAGCCGATCGAGCACGGACCCGTGCTGGGACCGCCGAAGAATCTGGCGAGCGGTCTGGTCAAGGCGGTCCGCCCGCGTCAGTGGGTGAAGAACGTCCTGGTGCTCGCCGCACCGATGGCCGCGGGCACCGAGGTGCTGACCGACGGTGGCTCGATGCTCCGCGTGCTCATCGCCTTCGTCGCGTTCTGCCTGGCGGCGTCGTCGATCTACCTGATCAACGACGCGATGGACGTCGAGGCCGACCGTGCCCATCCGACCAAGCGTTTCCGGCCGATCGCGGCGGGCGTGGTGCCGCGCAACCTGGCCTTCGGACTCGCGATCGTTCTGGTGGTCGCGGCGATCGGCATCTCGCTCCTGGCCAACTGGGAGACCGCTGTGGTGATCGCGATCTACATCGCGATCCAGCTCGGCTACTGCTTCGGCCTCAAGCATCAGGCCGTCATCGACATCTGCATCGTGTCGTCCGGCTTCCTGCTGCGGGCCATCGCGGGTGGTGTGGCCGCCGAGCTCACCCATGGCCTCTCGAAGTGGTTCCTCCTCGTGATGGCCTTCGGTTCGCTGTTCATGGCCGCCGGTAAGCGCTACGCCGAACTGGTGTACGCGGAGCGGACCGGCGCCAAGATCCGCAAGTCGCTGCAGTACTACACGGCCACCTACCTGCGGTTCGTCTGGACGCTCTCGGCGACCGCGGTGGTGCTCTCGTATGCACTGTGGGCGATGGACGCCGGTGCGCACGGCGGCGACCGCCCGGACAATGTGTTCTACGCGATCTCGGTGGTGCCGTTCACCATCGCGATCCTCCGCTACGCCGTGGACGTGGACGGCGGCGAGGCAGGCGAACCCGAGGAGATCGCGCTCGGCGATCGTATCCTGCAGTTCCTCGCGGTGGCCTGGGTAGTCTGCGTGGGTGTCGCAGTCTATGCGTTCTGAGCGAGACGCTTCCGAAACCGAGATCGTCGACGAAACGCCCGACCACCGTGCCGACCCCGGCGCGGGGTCCCGTTCGTCGCTGAGGCGTTGGCTGCCCGCCGCGAGTTTGCTCATCGGCGCAGTCCTCGTCAGCACCTTCTTCGCGATCGGCGCCTGGCAGCGCCGGTGGATCGCCGACGACGGACTGATCGTCCTGCGCACCCTGCGCAACCTCTTCGCCGGCAACGGTCCGGTGTTCAACGCCGGTGAGCGCGTGGAGGCCAACACCTCCACCGCGTGGACCTACCTGCTGTGGTTCTGGGCCTGGATCACCGACGGCCAGCTCGAATACGTCGCCCTCTGGGTGGCCCTGGTGCTGTCGGTCGCCGCGATTCCGCTCGCCATGTACGGCACGGCCCGGCTGTACGGACGCGATCTCGGGGCTTCACTCGGCGGCTGGACGCTGATGCTGCCCTTCGGCGCCATCGTCTACATCGCTCTCCCGCCCGCCCGCGATTTCGCGACGAGCGGCCTGGAGAACGGCCTCTGCATCTTCTGGGTTGCCGCACTCTGGTGTCAGCTGGTCGCCTGGGCGCAGCGCGGCAAACGCCGCGCGGACGGCGCCGGGCGTCGCGGTGCGATGGCGGCCGATCTGGCACTGGCCTTCACGGCGGGTCTGGCCCCGCTGGTGCGGCCGGAACTCACCGTGCTCGGCGGGCTCGCGCTCCTGCTTGTCTTCCTCGCGCCGACGACCTGGAAGATGCGCATCGGCATCGTCGTGGTCGCCGGTCTGCTCCCGGTCGGCTATCAGATCTTCCGCATGGGCTACTACGCCCTGCTGGTGCCGAATCCGGCGGTGGCCAAGGACGCCAGCGGTTCCAAATGGCATCAGGGTGCGGTCTACGTCGGCAACCTCTTCGGGCCGTACGTGCTGGTGCTGCCCGCGGTCATGCTGATCGTCGCGGCCGTACTCATCGTCCTGCGCAGGCGGGGTGGTGGTTTCGGCAAGCTCGACCGTCGGGACGACACCGAAGGCGCACAACAGGATTGGCGGAGCAGGCTCGCGGGCTGGTCGTCGGCGTTGCAGACGCCGACGGCGGTGGTCGTGGTCGTGACCGCGGCGGGACTCATCGGCGGCCTCTACTGGATGCGCCAGGGCGGCGACTTCATGCACGGCCGTGTGCTACTCACCCCGCTGTTCACCATCATGTTGCCGCTGATGGTCCTGCCCCTCACGATCCCCGCACGGGCACGTGCGAGCGAGACACCCGGGCCGTCGAAGGGATCGCGCGCGTGGGCGCGTCCCGCGGGTGCGCTGGTGCTGGCCGGACTGTGGGTGACGACCCTCGTGTGGGGCATCGTCAGCCACGACAACGGGCTGCCGAACGCGGGCATCGACATCGGGCGCAGCGGCATCGTCGACGAACGCCGCTTCTATGTGACCAACATGGGCAACGAGAATCCGGTGACCGCCGCCGACTATCTCGACTACCCGCGTATGCGGGCGATGGTCGAGGAGATCGAGCAATGGCACAAGGACGGCGGCGTGATCCTGCCGTCGTTCAACTACGACGAGTGGTACGTGGCCCAGTTGCCCGGCGTCATGCCCAAGGACGCGAAGCGTCAGGTGACCGTCTACTTCCTCAATCTCGGTATGACGAGCATGAACGCTCCCCTCGACGTGCGCGTCATCGACCAGATGGGGCTGGCCTATCCGCTGGCGGCGCACACCGAGCGCCTCGAGGACGGCCGCATCGGTCACGACAAGATCCTGCCGTCGGAGTGGGTCGTCGCGGAGTCGGGCGCGTACCCGCGCAAACCGGTGCTGCCCGGCTATCTCGACGAGGACCTGGTGCGTCAGGCGCAGGTGGCGCTGACCTGTCCGCAGACGAAGGACCGGTTCGCCTCCTTCGAGGGCACCTGGTCGTTCGCCCGCTTCAAGAGCAACCTGAAGCAGGCGTTCACGTTCAACGGCTACCGGATCGAGCGTGAGCCGGAGTACGAGATCGCGCGGTGCGGGCTGCAGATGCCGCCCCGGATCCATCCCCGCTGATCTCGAATTATCTCGAATCGGTAACGCTCGCGGTTCGATTGTCGATAAACCCCGAGATCATGGCAACGGCGCCATGGCAGAGTATGCGTTCGGATAGTAGTTGTGACCCCAGTCACACGGTTTGTCAGCTTCCTGGGTATGCAATAGGCTCCCCAAACGGTGCAGATTGCGGCCCCGCCGGGGCTTGGCGGCGTGCCGACATAGGGGCCACTGAGGTCGGGGAGAGTCACTACCTCGGGCCGACCTGGGGAAACAAGGGAGATAGCAGTCGATGCGCGTAGCTGTAGCTAAGTCGCGAAGTACTGGCCGGCACCGTCTGGTCGCCATGATCGTCGCGATTGCGACTGTGATCGGTCTGGCCGGCGTCGTCGGTGGGGCGGGGCAGGCGGCAGCCCGCATCGGTGGCACCCAGACCGGCCTGCAGACGTTCTGGGTGAACGGCTGCGGAATGCCCAACGTCAAGGTGCGCGCCTGGAAGCGCCCCGGCAACTACAAGACCGTCATCATGCTCGATGGCATGCGCGCCCAGTACGACTACAGCGGCTGGGAGATCAACACCAACATCCAGGAGATGGTGAAGTCCGGCGTCAACGTCGTCGAGCCCATCGGCGGACCCGCGAGCTTCTACTCCGACTGGGACGCACCCAGCAACTTCAACGCCCAGCCGTACCGCTACCGCTGGAACTGCGTCATCACCAATTCTCTGATCCGCGGCCTGGACGCACGCGGCTTCCGCGTCGGCAAGAGCCGCAAGTACGCGATCGCCGGTCTGTCCATGGGTGGTAACGCCGCGCTGGTCATCGGTGCGCGTAACCGCCACAACTTCGACCGCGTCGCGTCGCTGTCGGGCTACAACTTCCTGAACGCGCCGGGTATGCGTACGGCGCTGCGTCTGGCGATGTTCGACGTCGACCCGAAGCCGTGGAACATCGACGCGATGTGGGGCCCGCCGTGGAGCCCGCGCTGGTTCGACAACGACCCGTTCATGAACATCAACCGCATGCACGGCATGAAGGTCTTCATCGGCTCGGGCAACGGCCTCTTCGGCAAGTACAACGCCCTGCCGAACGTCTTCGACGACCTGTTCAAGGGGTCGACGCTGGAACTGCTGGCCTTCACGCAGGCCAAGGCCTTCGAGGTCGGCGCCTTCGCCCAGGGCCTGCCGCTGATGACCTACTACGCCAACGGCACCCACGCCTGGGGCTACTGGCAGGACATGGTGTGGAACGCGAAGAACCGAGGGTTCTTCCGCTAAGCAACATAAGTCACACAAATCCCACGCGTAACAGCGTGGCGTAACCAAAACAGAGCGCCCTACGTGTAAGAAACACGTAGGGCGTTCTGTTATCTGTGGGTTTGATGTGACTCAAGTGAGAAGAGTTGCGTAGTGACCTGCACGAACGCCGCGATGCTCGATTGGTGAGAAGGAGTTCGAGGGTGAGCTGGCGAGATCTGCGGGAGACGGCACGGCGAGATGAGGTGCGCACCATGACCTCACGCCGCGCCGGTGGGCTGGTGGCCGCTGTGGCGGCCACGGTGATGGTCATCGGGGTGAGCGCGCCGGCGTTCGCCGAACCGGCACCCGCGGCGCCTCCGGCCGCACCGGCGGCGCCCGCCGCACCGCCTGCCGCACCGGCCAGCCCGGCGGCGCCCGCACCGGAAGCCCCCGCCCCGCGGCCGGCCGCGCCCGAGCAGCGCCCCGCACCGGCCCCCACTCCGGCCTCCACCGCACCCGCACGCGTCACCCGCTCGTTCTGGTACAGCGATCGCCGTGTGGCCCTGTGGGTGCACTCCCCGGCGATGAACACCGACATCCAGATCCAGGTCCTGCTGGCCCGCGACTGGTGGGCCAAGCCGAAGGACAAGTTCCCGCAGCTGCTCACCCTCGACGGTCTGCGCGCGCAGGAGGACCAGAGCGGCTGGATCATCAACACCAACATCGAGGACTTCTACAAGGACAAGAACGTCAACGTGGTGCTGCCGGTCGGTGGCGAGTCCAGCTTCTACACGGACTGGAAGGAACCCGACAAGAACAAGCTGTACCGCTGGGAGACCTTCCTGATGCGGGAGCTGCCGCCGATCCTGGAAGGCGACTGGCGGTCCACCGACGTCCGCGGCGTCCAGGGCCTGTCCATGGGCGGTTCGGCGGCGATGATGCTCGCCGCCCGCAACCCCGGATTCTTCAAGTTCGCCGCGTCGTACTCCGGCATCCTGCAGATGACCTCGTACGGCATGCCGCAGGCCATCCAGTTCGCGCTCCGCGACGGCGGTGGCTACGACTCGATGAAGATGTTCGGTCCGCCGAGCGATCCGGCGTGGAAGGAGCACGACCCGTACCTGCTCGCCGACAAGCTGCGTGGCACAAGCATTTACGTCTCCTCCGGCAACGGCATGGTGGGGCCGCACGACAAGCCGTCGGACATCCCGATGCTCGCGACGAACTACTCCGGTGTCGGTCTCGAGGTGCTGAGCCGTGTGACGTCGCAGCAGTTCGCGATCAAGATGAATCAGCTCGGCATCCCCGGCCAGGCGGTCTACCGGCCGTCCGGCACGCATACGTGGCCGTACTGGCAGTTCGAGATGCAGCAGGCGTGGCCGCAGGCCGCGGGCGCGCTGGGGCTGCTGCGCGATCGTCCGGCGTGCCGGGTCGGCGGCGCCTTCAAGAAGCTCTACAACGCCAATCGCGCATCGCTGGGTGAGTGCCTGACGCCGGAGTACCCGGTGCCGGGCGGCCGCGCCCAGGACTTCCGTGGCGGACGCATCTTCAGCGGTCCCAAGGGGCCGAAGATCGTCGGCGGCGGCATCGGTGGCGCGTACGTGCAAGCAGGCGGCTCGGGCGGCAAACTCGGCCTTCCGACGAGTGGCGAGCTGACCACCCGCGACGGCAAGGGACGCTTCAACACCTTCGAGCGTGGTCGCATCGTCTGGACGCCGAAGGACGGCGCCCGGGTCACCAAGTGAGTGTCAACCTGAGCGCCGTAGGGCAGCGGCCTGAAACTTCGCTGAGGAAACCTGGCGTTCATGCAGGTGACGCGGGTTGCTGCACCGTAATCAGGGTGTGCGGCGGGTAGCCTTGCGCATGGCCGATGAAGGCCGTGGACACCACCGCCGGGCGACGCCCGGGACGGGCACGACGAGGAAGTTGAAGATGACGAGTAAGTTCTGGCACCTGGCGTTGATCGCGGCGGGCGCCATGCTGGCAGTCGGGTCGTTGTCCGCGTGCGGTGACGACTCCACCGCGAGCGCACCGATCACCCAGAATCCGGTGACGACCACGTCGATGTACGCGTCCAGCAGTACCGGTGCCGAGAGTTCCGCCGAGAAGCCCGACGACGAGTCGGCGGCGCCCTCCGACAAGGAGGACGGCGCCAGCGCGGAATCGAGCCTGCCCGAGACCGCCCCCAACTCGAAGACCAAGGTGCCGAGCAACTTTCCCGGCCCCAACGGCCAGCCGCTCGACGAGAAGAGCAAGCGCTACCTGTCGGCGCTGAAGAAGCAGAACATCACCTTCATGGGTGACAGCGACAACTCGATCGCGATCACCATCGCCGAGTACGTCTGCAACGAGCGGAAGAAGAACACCGATCCGGTCACGGTGAAGGCGTTCGTCACCGCACTCGTCGGTCCGGGCACCAAGTCGGTCGGCGAGGCGAACACCAAGGCGGACCGCGTGATCAAGGTCGCCGGCGAGAACTACTGCTGACGTGGCCGCGCGTAGATCGGCCCGTGGGGGCAGGGGCGGGCGCCGCAAGCTGAGCAGGTTCCTGCTCGTCCTCGCGGCACTCGCCGTCATCGCGATCGTCCTGATCGTGATCCTGGTGATCACCCTGCTCAAACCGGGCCCCGGGCCCGTTCCGCCGCCGGGTCCGCCGTCGACGTCCGAACCGTCGGGACGCCCGCAGGCGCAGTCCGCGGACTGTCCCGACGTGCTCACCCTGGTCATCCCGGGTACGTGGGAGTCGTCCGCCGACGACGATCCGTATCAGCCGTCGTCGAACCCGCGCTCGCTGATGCTGCGGGTGTCCTCGGCCATCGCCGACGCCTATCCGTCGAGCCGCACCAGCGTGTACACCGTGCCGTACGTCGCGCAGTTCCGGAATCCGACGAATATGGCGGATCGGCAGAAGGACTACAACTACTCGCGGACGCAAGGGTACAAACGTGCGGCGGGCAAGATCATCTCCACCAACAAGAAGTGCCCCCTGACCCGATACGTGATCCTGGGCTTTTCTCAGGGCGCGGTGATCGGTGGCGACATCGCCAGCAATATCGGCAATGGTCGTGGTGTTCTCAAACCGGAAGATCAAGATCTCGTACTCGGAGTCGGCCTCATCGCCGACGGCCGTCGCCAGCCCGGTGACCAGAACGACATCGGTCCGTCGCCGGACGGGGTCGGCGCGGAGATCGCGCTGTCCGGTATGGGTGGTCTCGTCCCCGGCATCACGATGACGGGTCAGCGGAGCGGGGGCTTCGGTGAACTTCGTGATCGTGTCCAATCCATTTGTGCGCCAGGCGATTTGATCTGCGACTCGCCGACCGTCGACAACCCACTGCGAGCCGTCGGGCAATTGGCGGGTGCGATCAACAATCCGGTGCACGCGATGTACGCATCGCCGCGTTACTGGTCGCTCGACGGCGCCACGTCCACCCAGTGGATGTTCGGATGGGCGAATTCCACGATCAAGGATGCGCCCCATCCGAAGCATTTCTGAGGGGGGCTTGCCTTTCGCTGATCGAGTAGGCCGGGCGCCGGCCGTCGTCGTATCGAGATCTCGATACGACGACTCGCTACGCTCGCCGACTACTCGATCAGCGGATGTGCGCTGTAACTCTGCTGTGGGGTTTCGCGATGTGTTTGGGTGGCGTGATGATGCTGCATTAACGTGTTGCCGGATCGGGTACCGATAACCCGTTCCACGCTGCCCACGATTGCGCTGTGAAATCTGCGCCGACGACGCCGAGGAGAGACTGCACATGAGCGAATCCGGAGAACTCCGGAAGTTCCGGTTCGGCGCCGGTGGCGAGGGCAACAAGGAAGAGGGCGGTGCCCGCAAGTTCGTGCAGCTGGCCCAGACCGCCGAGGAATACGGTTACGACACCTTCGCCGTCCCCGATCACCTGGGCAACCAGGTCGGCCCCCTGGCCGCGCTCGGCGCGCTGACGCAGGCGACCAGCCGGATCCGGCTCGCCACCTCGGTCCTCGCCAACGGATGGCGCCACCCGGCCCTGCTCGCCAAGGAGGCCACCACCATCGACGTCCTGTCGAAGGGGCGCCTGGAGCTGGGCATCGGCGCCGGTTGGATGAAAGAGGAATTCGACAAGGCGGGCATCGAGTTCGAGTCGCCCGGCGTGCGTATCCGCCGCCTCGACGAGGCACTCACCGTTCTCGACGGGTTGATGCGTGGCGAGACCGTCGACTTCGACGGCGAGTTCTATCAGATCAAGGGCCTGGAGGGCAGCCCGCGTCCCCGGCAGGGACCGCGTCCGCCGATCGCGGTCGGCGGTGGCGGGCCCAAGATGCTGGCACTGGCCGCCAAGCACGCGGACATCATCTCCGTCGCACCGGGCACCACGACGGACGGCCGCATGCGGCTGTCCGACATGACCATCGAGAAGACCGCCGAGCGGGTCGACCGGATCCGGGAGGCCGCGGGCGACCGGTTCGGCGAGATCGAGCTGAACTGGACCATCGCCGTCATCGTCATCACCGACGATCGCGAGGCAACCGCGGAGATGGCGCTCAAAGCGCTTGAGCAGGGATATCCGCCGAATATCGCGCAGGACGGCGAGTTCACGGTCGACGACATCCTCTCGTCCCCCTATCTTGCGATGGGCACCTTCGAGGAGATCGCCGACCAGATCCGCGAGGTCCGCAGGCGCACCTCGATGTCCTACGTCGGCATCTTCCCCACGCAGATGGATGCGTTCGCACCCGTCATGCAGCTTTTGAAGGGGGAGTAGGATGACCGACGGTCTGACGTGAAGGACGAGGTGAACCCCCGGATTTCCGAAGCACGACACGGGGTCCGCGCGGTGGTGACACCCCCGTCACGCCGCACGATCCAGCGAAGCAAGCACAACAGGCATAGAGAGCAACTGACAACACATGTGGTGTGGCCGTGACCGCGGCGCACTCGACACAGCGTTGATTCGTGAACGACGGCCATGGGCACAGGGGGGTGCCCGAGCCACACGGGCGGAGCCGACCGGCTCGCCGTCGCACGTTTTGGGGCCACAGGAGTAATGGATGCTGAACACCGAATTCGAGCAGTTCCTCGACGAGAACGGCAATCTGTCGTTCAACGACGATGCGACGCTGGTCGATTACGTCGAGCGCAACGTGGTCGAGAAGGCCGACACCCTCGCCTACCGGTTCATCGACTACAGCAGGGAACGCGACGGGGAGCCGCAAGACCTCACCTGGGCTCAGTTCGGTAAGCGTCTGCGTGCGGTGGCCGCTCGTCTGCAGCAGGTGACGAAGCCGGGCGACCGGGTGGCCATCCTGGCTCCGCAGTCCCTCGAATACGTCATCGGGTTCTTCGCGGCGCTGTATGCCAGCAACGTCGCGGTGCCGCTGTTCTCACCCGACGAGCCGGGCCACACCGACCGTCTGCATGCCGTCCTCGGTGACTGCAAGCCGACCGCCATCCTCACCTCGACCAAGTCGGCCGAGGCCGTGCGCGACTTCTTCGCGCCGCTGCCGGCCAAGGAGCGCCCCCGCGTCATCGCCGTCGACGCCGTGCCGGATTCGGTCGGGTCGGCCTGGGTGGCACCGGTCGCGGGCAAGGACCACAACAAGGACACCGTCGCCTACCTGCAGTACACCTCCGGCTCCACACGCGTGCCGGCCGGTGTGGAGATCACCTACCAGGCCGTGGCCGCCAACGTCCTGCAGATCTACGACACCATCGAGATCGACCGCAACGCCCGCGGCGTCACCTGGCTGCCGATGTTCCACGACATGGGCCTGCTCACGGTGATCCTCCCCGCACTGGGCGGCCGCTACATCACGATCATGAGCCCGATGGCCTTCGTGCGCCGTCCGGGCCGCTGGATCAAGGAACTGGCCGCGGCCGCCGACGGCGCCGAGACGTATGCCGCGGCGCCGAACTTCGCCTTCGAGCACGCCGCCGTCCGCGGGCTGCCGAAGGAGGGCGAGAGCCTCGATCTGTCCAATGTCATCGGCCTGATCAACGGCTCCGAGCCGGTCACGGTCAGTTCGATGAAGAAGTTCAACGACGCGTTCGCCCCATACGGTCTGCCGAAGACCGCGATCAAACCCTGCTACGGCATGGCCGAGGCGACCCTCTTCGTGTCCGCGACGCAGCGTGAGAACGAGGCGAAGGTCATCTACGTCGACCGCGACGACCTGAATGCGGGCCGTCTCACCGTCGTCGACCAGGACGCCCCGAACGCGGTGGCGCAGGTGTCGTGCGGTCAGGTCGCGGTGAGCCAGTGGGCCGCCATCGTCGACCCGGAGACCGCCACCGAGCGCCCGGACGGCGAGGTCGGCGAGATCTGGCTGCACGGTCTCAACATCGGTGCCGGCTACTGGAACAAGCCGGAGGAGACCGAGGAGACCTTCCACAACGCGATCACCGAGCGTCTCGCCGAGGGCAGCCACGCCGAGGGAGCGCCGGCCGACGCGAAGTGGATGCGCACCGGTGACTACGGGGTCTGGCTCGACGGCGAGCTCTACATCACCGGCCGGGTGAAGGACCTCGTCATCGTCGACGGCCGTAATCATTACCCGCAGGATCTCGAGCACAGCGCCGAGGAGGCCAGCGAGGCCATCCGGCCGGGCTTCGTCGCGGCGTTCTCGGTGCCGGCCAACCAGTTGCCCGCCGAGGTCTTCGAGAACACGGCCAGCGGCTTGACCGCCGACCCCGACGACGCGTCCGAACAACTCGTGATCGTCGCCGAACGTCCCGGCAAGAAGTGGGATCCGCAGGAGGTCGCCGATGCGGTGCGCGCCACCGTCGCACAGCGGCACGGCGTGATGGCCCGCGACGTCCTGCTGCTGTCGGCCGGGTCCATTCCCCGCACGTCCAGCGGCAAGATCGCGCGCCGCGCGACCCGGGCCGCGTACATCGACGGCAGCCTGCGGGGAGGCTACAAGCAGACCGCGTTCCCGGACGCTCAGTAATCTCCGCAAGGCGCCCCCGCCGGGTGTCGACCGATCAGTAGTCTGGAAGCGATGTCTGAACTGAATAACGAAGAGTCGACCAGTCCCGCATCCGCCGGTGAGCCCAGCTCGCCCGCCGACGTCGACGCCTCTTCGAATGCCACAGGAACCGCTGGTGAGACCGCCGGTGAGCTGACCGTCGCCGAACTGCGCGACTGGTTGCGCGACTGGGTTGCCACCACCACCGGGATGCCGGCCGAGCAGATCCCCGACGATCGGCCGATGGAGGAATTCGGTCTGTCCTCGCGCGATGCGGTCGCACTGGTCGCCGACGTCGAGGACAAGACCGGCGTCATCCTGACGGCCACGGCCGCCTACAACCATCCGACGATCGCCATGCTGGCCGAGCGGATCATCGAAGGCGATCCGGACGAGGGGCTGGAGTCCGACGCGGGCACCTTCTGGCAGCGTGAGCGCAGTCCGGACGACGACATCGCGATCGTCGGGCTGTCGACCCGTTTCCCGAAGGCCGGCGACACCCCGGACTCGACCTGGGAGGCGCTGCTGGAGGGCCGCGACGGCATCTCCGAGCTACCTGACGACCGGTGGACGGAATTCCGCTCGGATCCGCAGATGCTCGAGGTCCTGGAGGCTCGCAATCTGCGCGGTGGCTACCTGGACGACGTCAAGGGTTTCGACGCCGACTTCTTCCAGATGAGCCCCCGCGAGGTCGAGATGGTCGACCCGCAGCAGCGGCTGGTGCTCGAACTGACGTGGGAGGCGCTCGAGGACGCGCACATCCCGGCCAGCGACCTCAAGGGCGGTCAGGTCGGTGTCTTCGTCGGCACCTCGACCAACGACTATCAGCTGATGGCGGCGCTCGGCCTGGGCGAGGGCTCGGACGAGACCGCCGCCTATGCCCTGACCGGTACCGCAACCTCGATCATCGCCAGCCGGGTCTCCTACTTCTTCGATTTCCACGGACCGTCGGTGGCCGTCGACACGGCATGTTCGTCGTCGTTGGTGGCCGTGCACCAGGCGGTCCGTAGCCTCCGTTCCGGCGAATCCGATGTGGCGCTCGCCGGCGGCGTGAACATGATCCTCACCCCCGCCGCGACGGTCGGCTTCGACACCATCGGTGCCGTCGCGAAGGACGGCCACATCAAGGCGTTCTCGAAGGACGCCGACGGCATGGTGCGCTCCGAGGGCGGCGGCATGTTCGTCCTCAAGCGCATGGCCGACGCCCGGCGCGACGGCGACGAGGTGCTCGCGGTGATCGCCGGCTCCGCGGTCAACTCCGACGGCCGCTCCAACGGCATCTTCGCACCGAATCCCGAAGCGCAGGTGGAGGTTCTGCGGTCGGCCTACACCGATGCCGCGCTCGATCCGCGTGGCGTCGACTACATCGAGGCCCACGGCACCGGCACCATCCTGGGCGACCCGATCGAGGCGGACGCTCTCGGACGTGTGGTCGGCCGTGGCCGCATGGCCGACGCCCCGGCCCTGCTCGGGTCGGCGAAGACCAACTTCGGTCACCTGGAGTCGGCGGCCGGTGCCGCCGCGCTGGCCAAGGTCGTGCTCGCGTTGCAGCACAACAAGATCCCGGCGTCGATGAACTATGCGGGACCCAACCCCTACATCCAGTTCGACACCAACGGACTGAAGGTCATCGACGAGGTCGGTGACTGGCCGCGCTACACCGGCAGTGCTCTCGCCGGTGTCTCCGGCTTCGGCTTCGGCGGCACCAACGCCCACGTTGTCGTGCGTGAGGTCCTCCCGTCCGATCTCGAAGCGCCGGGGGCGGATTCCGATGGTCGAGTCACGGCGACGGAGTCGCGTATCGAGACCACCGCCGCCGATGCCGACGACGATGACGAGGAATACCTGACCGAGGCGGAGCGCGCGATTCTCGCGGCACAGCCGAAGGCCGAGGAGACGCCCGTCGAGACGGTGGAGAAGGATCCGGCCGAGGGCTTCGCGCCGTGTGCCGTCGAGGGTTCGGTTGTGCCGCTGGTTATCTCGGCCTTCCTTCCGTCACGACGGCGGAAGGCCGCTGCCGAGCTGGTCGAGTGGCTGGAGTCCGAGGACGGGCAGGCGACCCCGCTCGTCGACATCGGCCGTGCTCTGGCGCACCGCAATCACGGGCGTTCGCGTGCCGTGGTGATGGCCCGCACGCATGAGGACGCCGTGAAGGGGATGCGTGCCGTCGCCGAGGGCAAGGCCAATCCGCTTGTCTACGTGGCTGATTCGCCGGATGCCGCGTCGGCGGTGTGGTTGCTGTCCGGTTTCGGGTCGCAGCACCGCAAGATGGCCAAGCAGTTGTATACCGAGAACCCGGTCTTCAGGAAGTACGTCGACCGTGTCGATGCGATCGTCGAGAACGAACTCGGGTACTCGATCGCGGAGATGTTCCTCGACGACGAGCAGACCTACGGGATCGAGACCAGTCAGGTCGGGATCTACACCATTCAGGTGGCGCTCGCCGATACGCTGCGGCACTTCGGCGCCGAACCCGGTGTGCTGGTGCCGCATTCGATGGGTGAGGCATCCGCCGCCTACATCAGTGGCGGATTGTCGCTGGAGGACGCCACCCGCGTCATCTGCCAGCGTTCGCGGCTGATGGGCGAGGGCGAGTCGATGCTGGCCGGCGACGACATCCGTCTGATGGCGCTCGTCGAATACAGCGCCGAGGACATCAACGATGTGCTCGCCGACTACCCGGATCTGGAGATCTGCGTCTACGCCGCACCGACGCACACCGTGATCGGTGGTCCCGAACCGCAGGTCGACGCGATCGTCGAGCGCGCCGAGAAGGAGGGCAAGCTCGGTCGCAAGCTACAGACCAAGGGTGCCAGCCATACCTCGCAGATGGACCCGCTGCTCGGCGAACTGTCCTACGAACTCACCGGCATCGAGCCGCTGCGCCCCACGGTGGGCTTCTACAGCTCGGTCGACCGCGAGACCTTCTACCGGCCGGGTAGCGAACCCGTCCACACCATCGACTACTTCCTCAAGGGCCTGCGGCACAGCGTCTGGTTCAGCCAGGCCATTGCCAAGTCGGTGGAGAACGGACACCGGACCTTCCTGGAGTTGTCGCCGAACCCGGCGGTGCTCATCTCCGTTGCGGCCGTGACCTTCTCGGCCGGACTGCACGACGCGGAACTGGTCGAGACCCTCAAGCGTAAGGAGGATGAGAGCCACGGCCTCATCAACGCGCTGATGAAGCTGTACGTCCACGGGCATCCAGCCGATGTCGCATCGCTGTTCGGTGCGGGCGATTTCGCGGACATCCCGCGGACGCGCTTCGAACGCAAGGACTACTGGCTCAAGGCGAACCTGTCGTCGGGCGGGTCGTCCGGCAAGGTGCCCGGCGCCCATGTCGCTCTGCCGGACGGCAGGCACGCATGGGAGGTCAACGCCGCGGCGGTGTCGGATCCGCGTGAGCTGGTGCGCGCCGCGGCTGCCCAGGTACTCGCCGGTGCGACCGTCGGTGCCGACGCCACGCACGGACCGATTCCGAAGACCGGGACCGTGACCACCACCCTGAGCCCCCACCCCGGCGGTGCGTCGGTGACCGTGCATGCCAAGGAGGACAAGAACTTCCGGCTCCTGTTCGAGGCCGTCGCGACCGGCGAGATCGCGGACGGTGCGCAATCCGCCGTCGGCTCCGCCGATTCGGAGGCGCCCGAGCCGAAGACCGGGGCCGAGGCCTTCGCGGACAACAAGGTCGTCGAGGAACCCGCGGTCGTCGACAACATCGGCGATCGGTGGAGCCCGGATTCCGGTGAGTCCGTGGGTGATCGACTGGCGATCATCGTCGGTGAGTCGATGGGCTACGACCCGGAGGACCTGCCGCGTGAGGTCCCGCTCATCGAGCTGGGTCTCGATTCACTGATGGCGGTGCGCATCAAGAACCGCGTCGAGTACGAATTCGACATCCCGCAGCTCCAACTGCAGGCCATGCGCCAGGCGAACCTGGGCGACGTCGAGAAGTTCGTGGAATTCGCGGTCACCCACCGCGATCAGCTCGACGACCTGGCCGAGAATGCCGCGGGCGGTGGCGAACTCGACACCGCGGCCCTCAACGCCTACATCGACGAGCAGAACGCCAAGGACGCCGCGGCACCCACCGCCGAGCCCGTTCCCACCGCTGGTCGAGCAGCGGCGACGGAGGCCGCCCCGGATGCTGGTCGAGTAGCGGCGACGGAGGAGCCGCGTATCGAGACCACGCCCGCGGTCGTGAAGTCCGCCCAGCCCGCGCCTGCGACCGAGACGACCCCGGCGAAGGTCGATCTGTCGGATCAGGCCGCCGTCGCCGATGCCGCGGGTGCCGACGTGCCGCCGCGCGACGCGGCGGAGCGACTGACCTTCGGTGTGTACGCGGTGGTCACCAAGTCGTCGGCGGGTGGCGTGTTCAACAAGCTGCCGGTGCTGACCGAGGATGTGGCGCAACAGCTGACGGACCGGCTCAACGAGCGGACCGGCGGCGACATCGACGTCGAGGACATCCTGGACTCCGAGACCATCGAGGAGATGTCGAATTACGTTCGCTCCCACCTCGATTCCGGTGCCGACACCGACGGCTTCCTGCGGTACCTGCGGCTCGTGCCGGAGGGCAAGAAGGTCTACGACACGTCCGCCGGTGATCCCGTGCCGATGCTGCTCTTCCATCCGGCGGGCGGCAACACCTCGGCGTACGAGGCACTGCTGAAGCGTGTGCCCGACGATCAGCCGGTGATCGGCTTCGACCGCGGAACCGAGGGTTCCATCGAAGACCGTGTGCGCGAATATCTTCCGCGGCTTCGGGAGATCCAGCCGCACGGGCCGTACGTTCTCGTCGGCTGGTCCTTCGGCGGCGCGCTGGCCTACGGTCTCGCCCAGTTGCTGCGCGAGGCGGGCGAGGAGGTCGCGTTCGTCGGCCTCATCGACGTGGTGCGTCCCAAGGAAGATCTCATCGAGACGCCGGAGACGAAGCGGGCGCGGCTGGAGCGCTGGAAGAACTTCGCGATCCGCAATTACGATCTCGACGAGGACATCCCTATCCCGATGGATCGACTGGTCGAGGCCGACGACGAGGGTCAGTTCCAGATCATCATGGAGATGATGGCGATGAGCTCGACCAAGATCCCGGGCGGCATCATCGAGCACCAGCGGACCTCGTTCATCGAGAACCGCGCCCTCGATCAGATCGAGCCCGCACCGTACGACGGCAAGGTCGTCCTGTACCGCGCCGACCGAATGCATGACGGCGCCATCGAATTGGAGCCCAAGTGGGCCGAGATCGACGAGGACGGGCGCTGGGGAGAAGTGGTCGACGATCTGGAGATCCTGCACATCGGCGGCGATCACCTGTCGATCGTCGACGAGCCGTTCATCTCGAAGATCGGCGCCGACCTGACCCGCCGCATGGGCGACGTCTCGGCGTCCGAGAAGTGACACCGGAGAAAGTGGTATCGCAGTGACCGACACAACTGCCGCGAAGCTCGCCGACCTGCGCGAGAAGCTCGACGCCGCACAGGAACCCGGAGGCGAGAAGGCGATCGCCAAGCGGGCCGCCAAGGGTATCTGCTCACCGCGCGAGCGGTTGGAGATGCTGTTCGATCCGGGCACGTTCGTCGAGATCGGCGCACTTGCGAAGATGCCGGGTGCGGCGAACTCCGGCTACGGCGACGGTGTGGTGACCGGGCACGGCATGGTGCACGGACGACCTGTCGCAGCCTTCTCCCACGATCAGTCGGTCTTCGGCGGAACGGTCGGAGAGATGTTCGGCCGCAAGGTATCCGCGCTCATGGAGTGGGCCGGCAAGATCGGTTGCCCGATGGTCGGCATCAACGACTCGGCCGGCGCCCGTATCCAGGACGCCGTCACGTCGCTCGCCTGGTACGCGGAGATGGGCCGCCGCAACGATTTGCTGTCGGGTCTGGCCCCGCAGATCTCGGTGATCCTCGGCAAGTGCGCGGGCGGCGCGGTCTACACCCCTGCGAACACCGACATCCTCGTCGCCGTCGAGGACAAGAGCTACATGTTCGTGACCGGACCCGACGTCATCAAACAGACGACCGGAGAAGAGATCTCGGCGGAGGACCTCGGCAGCGCGCACAATCAGGCGAGGTGGGGCAACATCCACCACATCGCTGCCGACGAGAAGGCGGCCTTCGAGTGGGTGCGCGAGTACCTGCAGTACATGCCGTCGACCGCGTACGAGGAGCCGCCGGTGATCAATCCGGGCCTCGAACCGGAGATCACCGAGTCGGATCTGTCGCTGAACGACTTCATGCCGGACAACGACAATGCCGGCTACGACATGCACGACATCATCATCAAGCTGTTCGACGACGGCGCGTTCCACGAGGTGGCAACGCTGTTCGCGCCGAATATCATCACCGGCTATGCCCGCGTCGACGGTCAGAGCGTCGGTGTGGTGGCCAACCAGCCGAGTGTGATGGCCGGGACTCTGGACACCGACTCCTCGGAGAAGGCCACGCGATTCGTCCGCACCTGCAACGCTTTTGGCATCCCGCTGATCTTCCTCGTCGACACGCCCGGCATCCTGCCCGGCCTGGTGGAGGAGCAGAAGGGCACCATCCGGCGTTCGGGCAAGTTCCTGTTCGCCTACGTGGAGGCCGATGTCCCGAAGATCACCGTGGTGCTGCGCAAGGCCTACGGCGGTGCGTACGCGGTGATGGGCTCCAAGCAGCTCGGTGCCGACATCAACTTCGCCTGGCCGACCGCGAAGATCGCGGTGATGGGTGCGGAGTCGGCCGCCGCGGTGCTGACCCGCAGGCAGACCGAGGGGATGTCCGCCGCCGAGGCCGACAAGGTGCGCCGCGACTTCATCGGCTTCTACAACACGATGATGGCGACGCCGTACCTCGCGGCCGAGCGCGGCTACATCGATGCCGTCATCGAACCGGCCGAAACCCGGCTGCAGCTCCGAAAGGCCTTGGCGCAGTTGAAGGACAAGCGGATGATGCGCACGCCGCGCAAGCATTTCCTGATGCCCATCTGATCGAATCCACAGCGAGCACCGCTCAGCGACCTCGATGGCATCACACGCGATCGAGACCGCTGAGCGGTGTCGTCTGTGGACGGTCAGCCGACGGCGCCGCCGACCAGGCTGCCGATGGCGTAGGTGACGGCCATCGCGAGTGCACCGCCGATGACGACGCGGAGTGTCGGCCGCCAGGGGCGCGACCCACCGACGATCGCGCCGATCGCTCCGGTGAGCGCCAGTGCGACGAGCACCGCGACGAAGGTGACCGGGACACGCCAGTCCGCGGGCGGCAGGAGGATCGCGAGCAGCGGGAGCAGAGCACCGAGGGTGAACGAGACGGCGGAGGAGAAGGCGGCCTGCCAGGGGTTGGTGAGCTCGTGGGGATCGATGCCGAGCTCCGCGTCGACGTGGGCGCCGAAGGCGTCGTGCTCGGTCAGTTCCGTCGCGACCGTCGTCGCCGTGTCGTGGCTCAGTCCTTTGGCCTCATAGAGTCCGACGAGCTCTTCGAACTCGGCGTGCGGTTGTTCGGCGAGTTCACGTCGCTCCTTGGCCAGCAGAGCTTTCTCGGTGTCTCGCTGGGTGCTCACCGAGACGTATTCGCCGAGCGCCATCGACACCGCACCGGCCGCCAGACCGGCAATGCCTGCGGTGAGGATCGGTCCCCGGTCGACGGTCGCGGCGGCGACACCGACCACGATGCCCGCGGTGGAGACGATGCCGTCGTTGGCGCCCAGGACACCGGCCCGTAGCCAGTTCAGGCGATTGGCGAGGCCGCCGTCGGCGTGTGGCTCGGCGGAATGCTGGTGTGGCACCACGTCTTCGTCGTGCGGTTGTGCGTTGACCATGAAGCCACTACAGCGCGGATCGGCGGGTGGCGCAAGCAAGGCAGGACTGCCTTGCCCCGCGGCTTCGCGCTGTTTGGAAGGGCAGGCAAAGCTGTTCTACGGCTTCAGCATTGGCTGCCACGGGCTCGGTCCGGGATGGTGCCGTTCATCTGCACACCGGTTCCGGTCCACGCGAACGAGAGAGCGAACTGTCCGGTTGGCCGAGCGCTGATGTCATCGGGGTTGAGATAGCGATAATCGACGTCCACCGACGAACCGGTGGAACCGGTCACCGTCTGATATCCGAGGTTGCACTTGGTACCGGTGCCGAGAAATCGTCCGCGATGGAAGAGCAACAGCTGATAGGGCGATGATGCCGTCGCGCCCTCGGTGACGAGTTCCGCATAACTTAGGTCGCTGCAGGTGTTGTAGTTCGTCGTGCCCTCGAATGCCCAGGGCACGGCGGGGTTGTTCGAGAGTGGCGGTGGAATGCGGCCCGCGGCAGCCGCGATGGCCGCGGCCCCGTCGGTGGAGCAGTTCGCCGCCGGGGGATTGTCGTCGGACGTGGTTGTCCCGGGAGCGGGTTCCGGTTCTCGGGGTGCTGATGTCGTGGTCGGTGTCTCGGTCACGGTGATCACCGATGTGGCGGTGTCCGGAGTGGCCATCGGCTCTCCGGTTTGCGTGCATCCGGCCAGTGCGAGCGCGGCGGCGACCGCGACCGTGCCGGACGTGATGGGTCGTCTTCCGAGCATTGCTCCACCTCCCGATTGTGATCGGTACATCGGCCGCGTCGCGCGAGCGCGTTACACCGACCCTATGCCGGATGAATGACGGGAGGTGTCCGGCCTTGACATCGATTTTGGTTGTCGCATTGCATGGCGCCCACGACGAGCGGACCGGGAACACCGTGAGGTGCGGCCGCCGACAATCTCACGGGGGGTGCGATGCACGTCGATCCAGATGATCTTCGGGCAGCGGGGCAGAAGATCTCGGCCAACGATTCCGGACTCGACTCACAGTCGAACGCGAACGGTATCCGTAGCGGTGCCGCAGGTCTTGGCGGCACGGCCACTGCACAGGCGATGACCCAGGTCGCAGACACGGCGGAGACGGCGATCGAGATCGTTCGGGCACGACTGTCGACGTGGAGTTCTGTTCTCGCCCAGTCGGCGGAGGACTACCGGGGTGTCGATGTGCAGAGCGCCGAACGTCTGCGGGCCATGGGCGATTTCCACCGGAAGCCGGGGCGCTAGCGATGCGGCCCACCCGCTCACAGATGAATGGAATCGACTTCACTCAGATGCCGCTCGCCGCCGACACCGCGTCCCGGCTCGGGGCCGCCGTCGAGAGCGATGGACGGAACATCCACCGTACGATCGTCGGCCTGGACTGGTCCGGGAAAGCACGTGCCGCCGCGGAGATGCGGGCTGTGCGGGAGAGGACGCAGTTCGTTCGCGTCGGCGATGCGTTCGGCAAGCTGGCCGGAACGCTGTCGAGCGGTCATACATCGATGAGCCATATCGCCGGCCGGCTGAAGTCGCGGGCTGCGGGGTACGAGGCCGGTGGCTTCGACGTGGGCGACGACTGGACGGTGAAGGACGCCTACAATTACGGGCTCGCGGAGGCGATGTCACAGAACAATCCCGAGACGATGGCGCGACTGCAGGCGCTCAAGAATGACCGTGCCGAAGAGGCCCGCACCGCGACGACGATCCTGAACCGGTTGGCCTCGGAATTCGACGAGACCGACACGCGCTGTGCCGCTGCCATGAAGGCACATGGAGCCGACATCGGAGCACTGACGCCCATCGCATCGGCGCTCGGTGGCGGGGTGGCGGAGCGGATCGCGCGCAAGCTCTCCGATGGAAAGCCGTTGTCGCCCTTCGAGCGCAAGGTCCTGAAGGAGGGTGCCACGCTCCGGCCCGAGCAGCTCGACGCCCTGCGACACGGACGGCCTGCACGAATCTCCCAGGGGCAGTTCGATTTCCTGCGGGAGATCGCCGATGAGCTCGACGGTAAGACGATGGACCAGATTCTGGCCTTGGGCACCGAGCCGCATCATGGTGAGGTGCAGGGCTCCCTCGCCAACGCCACGCAACTCCTGGGGATGCCGGGTCTGCGCACCTCCGCGGGTGACCACGGCGGAATGGCGATGCTGCCCGCGACTATGCGAGATCTGTTGACGTCCAACCTCGTCGAGAAGAATCCGTCCGGATTGTCGAAAGCGTTGCTCGGCGCGGGGCCGCACGTCCCCAGGGCCCGAGAATTCGGGAAACTCGCGGACTTCCTGGCGCAGGGCGACGAACAACAGCGAGTCGGCTCGGACGTGAACAGAGGGTTGCTGAAGCAAACGTCGGAGCTTGCCGCGGCGGGTGAGGCACCGCGCGACGGCGCGGGTGGTTCGGTGAATGCGCGCGAGTTCGATCGAATTCTGAACACCGCGCTGAACGTCGGTGCGGCGGACAAGATTGCCGCCCACGACTTCATGACCGGTGCGAATATGAACGTGACGTGCACCGATGGTGGCCACTACAACGCAGGTATCCATCTCAATGGGCTGGCCGGTCAGGAGTGGACGGGCAACAACCCCGGCCTGCATAAGCTCTTCGACTGGGTGGGCGCCGATGCAGGTTCGCCGAACGCCGTCGATGCCACAAGGGCGCACCAAGCGGCGAGTGCACTCGGGCACTATCTCGGATCACCCGGTGATCTCGCCACGAATGGTGATCTGGGCCTGCGGAATCCCGAGCTGGCGAGGATCATGGCGACGACGCTGAGCCCCTATATCGGCGACTTCTCGGGACTCGAGGTCTTCGGTGCCGACCGGCTCGAACCCGGCGAACTCGAGAACATCTTCCGCTCGCTCAACACCGACGGCACTGCTGCGGCCACGCTCAATTCAGCGGCCTTCACATGGCAGAACATCATGGGCGAGATGTACGGCATGGACCCGTACCAGTCATGGCTGGGGCGCGACGCCGGTCAACTGTCCCAGGCAATGCTGGACGGCAACGCACACGCCGTCGAACACCTTAACGACAGTCAGCTCGCCGAGCGAATGCGGTTGTACACCAACCAAATGCAGGCCTTCACTCTGACGAAGGATGCTCTGGGGCTGGTACCCGGCGGTGCGCTCGGTTCGGCTGCTATGCAGCAAGCGCTCGCCGACCAGCTCTTCGGTGACGCGCCGGTCCGCCCGGACGGGGCACTTCGGGGGAATGACCCGGAGTGGATCGCTCAGCTCAACGATCCCGTGGTGAATCAGTACTTCCAGTTCGCCGGCTACGTCTCCACGCATCCGGAGGTGGCAGCACGGTATCCGCAGTGGTTCGACAGCGATGGACAGCCGGACTGGGGCAAGCTGGCAAACGACCGAGAATGGGTGGGGTTCATGAGTGATATATCGGACCGTTGGGAGGACGATTACTCTCGCGGCCTCAGGCGTCCGGACTGGCCGCAAGGACCCGACAACCCGAAGCCGGAGAATCCGAATGCGCCTGCGGCACAACCGTAAATCATACGATAGGCCGCTTATCGGCAGGGTGTGCGCGGTCCCGGTTGCTGCTCTTCTCGCGCTTACATGCGCGGGCTGCGAAGCGGGGACGCCGTCGACCGTACCCCATGTCCGGCCGACGGACGACGCGGCGAGTTATCCCATCGTCTGGTTCAGCACCCCGTACTTGGATCTTCGGTCACCTGACGGCACCTTCGTTCGTGGCATCGCAGAGTCCTATTACCTGCGAGCGCAGTTGGGACCCGGAGCCTACTTTCCTGGCTACGAGGCAGCAACAGACCGGGGATTTCGGTGGAGCGATGACATTCGCCCGCAGTTGGAGGCACCCCATGCAACCTTCATGTGGGCTGCACCGTTTCCAGAGCCCGACCCGCAAGGTCAGCCAGATTGGGCCCCTTTGTCTTCCGAAGTCGGAGGTGCTGCGATATGTCAGACTGCGCCTGGAACTTCCGATCCCGACAGTCGACTGTTCTTCACGTATCGGCGAGAAGGGCGGTCACCTCTGACCGAGCAGAGCGGTCCCGCCCATGCTCCGTCCGCGAGCGTGTTCGGCGACTGGCGGGTACTGGATTACATAGGGCCGACACTAGTGCGACGTCAACGCTGCGACGTCCCGCCGAAGCCGCTGTCGGTCATCGCGACACGATCAATCCCCGGTTGGCCCGGTAGATAGGTGATGACGATGGATTCGGAACTCCCGCCGATGATCAGGGCGGCGCTGCGGGCTCCGGTGGGCACGACGCCGGAAGAAGTCGAGGCACGCATCGCCGACAGCATCCCAGATCAGCAGCAAGATAACGGTTTTGAACACCTGTATCGGGATGCGCTTGACGAGTGGTGTGAGCGAAACGGCCGATACCGGGTTCCGTCATCGGTTGCTCAACAGATTGAGGCCCAGATCCGTGCAGATCTGGCGTGGGAACAGCGGGCACGTTGACGTGGCCCACAAAAAAATCCCCGCACAGGTAGGCCGACTGGATTATCCACTTCGTTGGGCTGTGGAGTCGAGTTTCTGTGGGAATCTTGGTGGCCGACAGCGCCGCTGAATTGCACCGACCGTGATCAGAAGACCCGCAGGCCGAGGCGTCGGCGAAGGCGCATGTCCAGCAGGTAGGCGTGCATGAGCGCTCGATACGACCAATTCGTCACCGGGTCGACCTTACGGAATGCAGCCAGAATAGTGTTGTAGCGCTTGTCATCCCGGGATGTCCATTCCCAGCCCATCATGGTGCGGAACTCGGGAGGGAGCCCGCCGCGGATGAGGAAGGCGAGGGTGCCGCCCGCGGTCTTGTGGAGCACGGTGCCCGCAGTCCCGAGGCGGATCTTCAGGTAGGAGAGGTCGGACAGGTCCTGCAGGAGTTGACGTACCGGTGGATCGATCGACATCTCCGGTAGCTGACTTTCCCAATACTCCAGCAGGGCAGCATAATTGCCCGGCCACTGTCCCTCGTGCACATTGAGGGTGGTACCCAGCCACCGCGCGTCGAGCACCACATCGTCCCGTTCCTCGGCCGAGAGCGGTCCGTAGAGCAGTTCGTACTGGTCGACGAAGAACTTCACGAGGCAGATCGCCACCCACAGTTGGAGCCGGGAGTCGTTGGCGCTGTAGCGAACCGGACTGTCGCCCGTCGAATACACCTCGCCATGAATGCGTTTGACGGCTTCGTGGACGAACGCCCGGTCGTCGTCGGTGCCGAAGAGCGCGGTCGCGAGGAACAGTCCGGTGGTGCGGGCACGCTTGATGGGGTGCTTGATGGCACTGCCGGAGTCGACACGGCTTTCCAGGACGCCATAGCCGACCTTCGGGTGGGCCAGCTGCATGATGACGTTCGATCCCGCGATGGTCGGACCCAGTGTGGTGATCAGGTCGCCCGGTACCCGCACATGCCGACGCCGACGGACCGCACGGGGAACATCCTGATGCTGGTAGGTGACCGTCATTGAGACTCCTCCGCCGTGGTGTCTCAATAGGTTACCGATCGATGGCGACCTTTGGCGATAGTCTGAACGATGGGAGATCGGGAGATGGCCGTGCAGATCGTGCTCGCACAACCGGGGGACGCGGCGACCGCCGCGCGCCTACAGGTCGAGTTCGACCAGGAATTCGACTCGCCGACACCTCCGACCGAGGTGCTCGAACGCCGTTACCGTGCGCTGCTGGCTGATCCGGCGGCATTCGTCCTGTTCGCCGGCGATGCCGCACAGCCGACGGGATACGCCCTGGTCACGCTGCGGCCGACGATCTACTGCGACGGTCCGCTCGCGGTGCTCGATGAGCTGTACGTGGTGCCGGCGCTCCGCGATCAGGGGATCGGCACCGCCCTGCTCGAACGCATGATCGCGGAGGTACGGGCCCGCGGGGGCGGCGAGATCCACATCAATGTCGACGAGGTCGACACCGACACCCGGCGCTCCTACGAGCGGCATCACTTCGTGAACATCGAACCCGGCACCGACTATCGGATGCTGTGCTACATCCGCGAGCTCGATCAGTAGCCGCTCGACCGGAGGGGAGCCGGATCGAACAAGCCGGACCGGGTCGCGGTGCCGATCTCCAGCTGCGCGGGCGGAGCCGGATTGATCTCGGTGAAGCGTTGCAGGCCACCCCAGTCACGGCCCCAGTTGTTGCGCAGGTAGGTGGGCAGCAGCGTCGGGGTGAGCATCGCCTCGGTGATGCCGAGGGGACCGCCCGCGGTACCGGACATCCAGGTCTGGCTGTTCTTCCGGGTCGCCTCCTCGTCGGGCAGGATGCGCCAGCGCGGCACCTCCAGAACACCGTTGCTCACCCGCATCGGCCGCTGGCAGGGGAAGACGAATCCGGGCAGCCAGTCGATGAACACCGGATCGGTCCGTCCGACAACATCATTCAGGGTGCGCAGCGGAGTCACCCGAGGCGGGGTGATCGCCACCCATTCCGACGGCGCGCCCGCGGTGTCCTGGACCTCCACGCGCACCACGTCGGCCCGCGGCGGCGCATCCGCCAGCGGGAAACGGAGATTACGCCAGATCGGGGCCTTGCCGATGTCGATGGGTGACATCCGGCCGACGGGTCGTACGCTGCCGTCCGGCGCGGTACGGCCGAACTGGACGGTCACCTTCTGACCCGCGTGGACCACACCGATGCCGTCGACGGCCTCCACCGAACCGGCGACAGCCATCGTCAGCAGGGGTGCGTCGTCGCTGCGAGCGGGCAAGCCGTACCAGCCGGTGGTCAGCGAACCGGTCCCGGTCGGTGAGCCGTAGCTGCCGAGCACCGGGGCCCGGGCCGGATCGAGACCGAACGGCAGCGCAACGGTCGACCCGTTGATGCCGCGCGTACCCCGGCCTCCGCCGGTGCCGCCCTGAGCGGACGAGCTGTTGGCAGTGGATTCGTCTGCGCCCGCACCGGATTGGGCGGTGTTCTGGGCGGACGCCGTCGACGAGTCCTCGACGGTCGCATCGACGGAGAGCTTCGACGGAACGCCTTCCGGAGTGAAACCGGCCGACGGGGGTGAACCCGCGAGCGTGGCTCCGGCGGAGGGGGCGGGCCGATTGCCGAGGCGTGCGGGTTGTAGCAGACCGGTATTCGGATCCGCTTCCACCAGAACGTCGTTCGCGAGCGCGCAGGGATTGCCCGCGATGGCGCGCGCGTTCGAGTTCAGCCACGACCAACTGTCCCGCTGCTCGTAGGCGGCCTTGGCGAAGGAGGCCACCATGAACAGCACCATGAGCGCCGAGATCACCGGCAGCGGAGAGAACTTCAGCTTGGACAGCAGACCGGAGGTACGGCCGGTACGGGTCCGTTCGCCGACGAAGTCGTCGCGGAAGTGGAACCACAGGCCGACGAGTGCGGTCGCGACGGCGAGCGCCATGATCACCCAGCCCAGGCGGATACCGGCGATCGCCGGCGGACGATCCCACCACGGGATGCCGTAGCCGCCGACGAACCACCAGCCGTTGGGACCGGCGAAGGCGATGGCGGTGACAGCGAGCACCGCGGCGGCGAAGAAGGTCCGATTGCGGCGCGAGCGAAGGATCGCGGGGGCCATCATTGCGCCCGCCGCGGCGGCGAGGGCGGCGGCGATGCCCGCGTAGACACCGAAGTGGTGCGTCCACTTGGTCGGCGTGAACGCGATGAAGAACATGGTGCCGAGCATGACCGCGATCAACCGCCAGATCGGTGCCCGGGCAATACCGTTCGGATGCTCGCGGCGCAGCAGTCGCAGCAGGACGACCACCAGGCACAGGATCATCATCAGGATGCCGTAGCGGCGCGCCAGGGTGCCGTCGGCGGTCGGCAGCAACAGGTAGTAGTAGCGGATCGGCTCTTCCCACCATTCGAGTGTGGGGCCGACGTCGGTGGCGACCTTGTTGCCCGCGACGAGCGCCATCAGAGGCTGGTCGAAGAAGATCTGGTAGAGCACGGCGGTTCCCGCCGCGAGGATCGGCATCACCATGGGCAGCAGCCCGATCTCGGCCCGGCGACGGACGATGGTCTTGATCACCGGCCGGATCCCGGCGAGAAGCGCAGCGACGGCCATCAGGCCACCGGGTGCGAGCGCCAGGGTGAAGGCGGCGACGATCACCGCGATCGCGTAGGGGAGCATCCGGCGCGTGGCGATGGCGCGTTCCGCGCAGCACCAGGTGAGCAGCGCGCCGACGGCCTCGGCCGGCTCGGGACGCAGACCGTTGTTGAACGGCAACCAGATCGCGAGGAAGACGAACGCCGCCGACCACACCGCGGGGGTCGAATTGCGCACCGCGCGACCGAGACGGGGGATCACCTCGCGGCTGAGCAGCCACCAGCCCAGCAGCCCGAGCAGGAACGCGGGCAGTCGCATCCACGGAGCCGCGAGACTCACATGACTCATCGCGGAGATGACCTGGAAATGCCAGCCGAACGGATCCTGCGGGACGCCGAAGTAGCGGAAGTAGTTGTCGGCGTATCCCGCATCACCGGTGATGCGGCCGACGACGAAGTTGTAGCCGTCGTCGGAGGTGTTCGCCCCGGCGAACCACCAGAACGCCAGAATCGCGAAGACCGCGACATCCGGACCACGGATGGTCCACCAGCCCGCGGGCAGGAATCGCTTGTGTCCGCGGCCGTCCCGGTGGTCGAGCACGCCGAGCGCGATGAGCGACAGCAGCGTCATCACGATGCCGACGACGATCACGGCGACCTTCAGCGGCGTGGGTGTGCTGACATAACGGGTGTCGATGGTGGCGTGCAGACGGAGTCCGTCACGCGATACGTCGGCGGGCAGATCGGAGTACACGCCGACGATCTGCGGGCGCATCTCATGATCGGCGACGGTGAAGGTGAGCAGTCCGTCGCCGCCGACGCCGACGATCCGGCCGCGTGCACCGGTTCCGTCGGCCGAGAACTCGATCCGGCAATCCGGGTTCGCCTGTGCCGCAGCACGATCCGTGGTGAGGATGACGACGTCGCGGTCGGTCACGACCAGTGATTCGTCGGTGGCCCGAATCATCAGCGCACGCGCGGCCGCATCCTGACCGCCCTCGGGGATGGTGGACAGCAGCAGACCGCCGTCCCGGGGAAGGTCACGCGCCAGCGAGCAGGGCACCGAGACGTCCATGTCGACCGGCACGAACGACACCAGCGGTGCGGCGACATCAAGATTCGGCCCGCTGGTCTTCTGCTGCGGCCAATTCAGTTCCGCGGTGGTCTGATTCACCGGCAGAAGCGGCGTGATCAGTGCCATCACAAAACCGAGAAGCCCCGCCACCACCGCGACGATCTGCGCGATACGGGTGCGGCGCGTCCTGCTGGTTGCCATCGGAGTGTCAGTCGTCATCGGATTGCGGCTCCACCCTGATCGATCCGGTTCGCGACCATCCCCACCGCGTGGCCTCCTGTGTGCTCACCCGTACCGCGGCGGCATCGGGTACGAGCGGTGTGAGTCGTTCCAGCGCACCCCAATCCCGCGCCCAGTCGTCCTTGAGATACGTCGGTACAGCCTTTGCCGACGTCGTTGATTCGGAGATCGACAGCAAGCCGCCGTCCACTCCGGCCTGCCAGGTCTTCGACTGCGAATTGGTCAGCGGATAGTCGGGGAGGATGCGCCAGCGCGGGACCTCCGCGACACCGTTGGTGATCCGGAGTGCCCGCTGGCACGGGAAGTGTGCGGCCACCGAGAAGTCGATCAGCGACGGAGCGTTCTCGCCGACGACTTCCTGGAGTGTCTGCAGCTTCGGTGCTCGCGGCGGGGTGATCCCGATGAACTGATACTGCCCGAGGTTGTTGTCCTGCAACGACAATCGCATCGCCGTCGCGGCCGGAGGTGCGGCGGACATCGGCACGCGAAGATTGCGCCACGGTCGGTTCGTGATGACCGGTCCCGGATCGATGGGCAGCACGTCGGGGCCGAGCTGCTCGAAATCGCCGTTCGGGCCCGGCTTTCCGAACTGCACGGCCAGACGCTGACCGAAGTTGCGCACCCCGAAGGTGTCGATGGTGGACACCGCGCCCGCGGTGCTGAACACGAGCAGTGGTGAGGCGTTACGGGCGGGTAGCTGGTACCAGGAGGTGGTGAGTCGTGCCTCGCCGCCGAAACCGTAGCTGCCCAGTACCGGGGTCTTCGCCGGATCGAGGCCGAAAGGCAGTGCGGCCGTCGAGCCATTGACGGTCCGGGGGCCGGTGCCGCCGGTGGTGCCCGCGCCCAGTCCGCCGGTGATCGCGAACGGCCGCGCGACGCTGGCCGATACATTCATCTGACCGGGTCGCTGGCTGCCGGGTTCGGGGGACAGGTCACCGGGGATGCCGTCGGGGGTGAAGCCGACGGGTTTGTCGCCACGCAGCGCGTCCGTGGCCGATCCACCGCGCGCGGGCGCCAACATCCCGGCGTTCGGATCCTGTTCCACGAGAACCTCGTCGGCCATACCGCAGTGGTTGCCGCGCAACGTGTTCAGGTTCTCCGACAGCACGGTGATCGCGGGCTGTCGTGCGACGGCCGCCTTTGCGAACAGCAGGAGTTCGGCGATGACCATGAGCGCCGCGACGATCGCGATCGGCGAGGACGCGAATGCCCGGCGCTTACGTCCGGTGCGCTCCGTGCCCTGCACATAGTCGAGGCGCAGGTGCTGCCAGACCGCGACTGCCGCGGTGACGACGGCGAGCACGAGGAACATCGTCGACACCGGTTTGCCCGCGAGCACCGGGGCACGGTCGAACCAGGAGATCCCGTAGTCGTAGACGAACGGCCACGCGTTGTAGCCCGCAGTGGCCGCGGCGAGTGCGAAGAATAGGCCGGACATGAAGACGGTCAGGTTTCGCGGCGAGCGGGCCGCCGACTGCGCGACGGCGAGTGTGGCGGTGGCGGCGATCGCCGCACCCAGTCCGGCGAAGATCCCGAACTGGATCGTCCACTTCGTCGGGGTGAACACCAGGAACAGCAGCGTCACGCCGATGGAACCGATCAGGCGCCACGTCGGACCGGGATTGATGCCGCGAATACGGTTGCGGCGCAACATCACCGCCACGGTGACGATCAATCCGGCGAAGACCAGCAGCACCGGGACGCGACGCGTGAGGGCACCGTCGTCGGTGACCACGGACAGGAAGTAATACCGCATGTACTCCTGATGCCAGCTGATCACCGGGCCGACCTGATAGCGGATCTTCATCGCCTCGACGACCGTGGCCAGGGTCTGGTCGCGGAAGACCAGGATCAGCACCAGCATGCCGGCGGCGAGTAGCGGCGCCACCAGCGGCAGTGTGCCGGTCTGTCGGCGACGAACCAGCAGTACGCGCAGCATGGGCCGCGCCGACACGATGAGGATCGCGACGGCGATGATCCCGTGCGGCGCCAGGGCGAGCGTGAATCCCGCGGTGATGGCCGCGACAGCGGCGGGCAGTAGTCGATGTGTCGCGATCGCCCGTTCGGCGGCCCACCACGTGAGCAACGAGCCGAGCACGATGATCGGTTCGCTGCGGAGGCCGCTGTTGAACGGCAGCCAGAACGCCAGGAAGGTGAGAGCGGCCGCCCAGATGGCCCAGGCGTTGCTCCTGATGCCGGGGCCGAGTCGCGGCAGCAGAATCCGGCTCAGGATGTACCAGGAGACGAGGCCGGCCACCAGCGGCGGGATGTGCATCCACAGGATCGACGGCGAGATCGACGACCAGTGGGCGAGGAAGCTGTAGTACCAGTCGAACGGCGCTTCGGGGATGCCGTAGAAGCGGTAGTAGTTCGCGAGGTAGCCGGACGCGTCGGCGGCGCGGCCCATGGTGAGGATGTAGCCGTCGTCGGCGGTTCCGGCGCCGATGAACGTCCACACCAGGAGCACGGCGGTGACCGCGATGTCGGTGGGTCTCGGGATGAGTGAGCGTGCGAGCGTGCGACGGTCGCCGACACGCCGGTGGTGGCCATGACCCCGGTCGAGGAGGAACAGCGCGAACAGCGAGACGAGGACGGCGATGACCCCGAGGATCATCACGATGAGCTTGAGGATCGTCGGTGAGCTGACGTAGCGGTTGTCGATGGTGACGTCGGCTCGCAGTCCGGCGGCCGCGGCCGCCCGCACCTGGTCGGTGCTCAGCGTCGAGAAGATGCCGTCGACCTGTGGGCGTTTCTGCGGTGGCAGGGTGCCCGCCGGACCGATTCCCTCGAACTGTGCGCCCGCCTCGGCGGGCGTCGCCCAGATGTGCAGGGTCCGGCAGTCGCCGAGGCGGTCGCGTGGGGCGCTCGCGGCCAGGGTGTTGCGGAAGGACACGCTGATCGTGTCCCGTCCGGCGGTGACGACGAGTGCGCTGCTGCTCGCGTTCTTCGCGCCCGAGGGCATCGTCGCCAGGATGCGCCCGGCGTCGTCGGGGAGAGTGGCGAGCACCGAGCACGGGATGCGGATCTGCAGGTCCGCCGGGGTCTGGGCGATCAATGGAGCCACGATCGACGACGACTCGGCGCTCAGCTGCTGATCCTGCGGCCAGCTGAACGACGCATCGGTTGCCTTCACCGGCAGGAGCGGGGTGATTCCGCACAGGACGACGCCGAGCAGTCCCGCGATGACGGCGATGGTGCGGGTCATGGTCGCCCCTGTGGCAGGGGGCGTGGCAGCGGGCTCGGACACGGTCTCCGATGGTATCGGGTACCCCGGCGCCCGCCGGTGAGCCGCTCACCTATTCCGTTTCTGCTCACCCGGTTGAGTGAGCAGAGACGGAAAAGGTGAGCGCGTAATGCTCCGCTGTCAGCGCGGTCCACGGCTGTGGACTCTCGCGGCGGGACTATCCGCCGGGCGCTCCCCAGGGGCGGGTGCGGATATCCGTCACCGACAGGCGTTCCCGGTTGTCGTCGGTCTCGTCGAGGGCGTGGCCGACGGCGATCATGGAGACGATGTCCCACCCCGGCCGTGGGTGCAGGTCGTCGGTGAGCCCGTCGAGATCGAAGGCTCGGAACTGGTGGCACGACAATCCGAGAACCTGTGCCTGAATGGTCAGATGCGCGACGGCCTGGCCGAGGTCGTAGTCGGCGAACTCGGAGTAGGGCATCGACGGGTCACCGTCGACGCGACGATACGCGGCGGTCACGATCAGTAATCCCGCGTCGGCGGCCCAGCGTCGCGAACTGCCGGCCAGCCGTTGGGAAACGACTGCGTGATCGGCCGAACCACGATGTGCGACAAAGAATCCCCACGGCTGGGAGTTGCCCGCGGACGGGGCCCAGCGCGCGGCGTCCAGTAGTGCGTCGACCTCGCCCTCACTGACGGCACGTCGAGGATCGAATCGGTGACTGCTGTACCGCGCCGCCAGCACCGGGTGTCGGCGGCCGTCCGGCGTGCAGTCGGTCATCGTCAGTACCGGATGGGTGCGGGACTCCACAGCCCGCTGCGGGTGGCCTTGCCGATCTCCAGGTCCGCGAGGGTGGTGACGTCGCCGTACGGCGTGTAGCGCTCCAGGGAGCCCCAGTCGCGGCCGATGTCGCCCTGCAGGTAGGTGGCCATCGCGGTGGCGCGCTGCGACACCTCGAGCCAGCCGAGCGGTCCGCCACCGAAGGAGTCCTGCCATGCGGACACGGCGGCGGCGAGGTCGGCGCCCGGCTTGATGCGCCACTTGGGGATCTCGGCCACGCCGTCACGATGGTTGAACGGACGCTGGCAGGGGAACACCAGACCCGAGGTCCAGTCCACGTGTGTCGGAGCCTCGCGGCCGACGACCTCCTGCAGGGTCTGCATCTTCGGTAGGCGCGGCGGCGTGACCACGATGAAGCGGTCCGTCGTCAGATTCTCGTCCACGGCGACGATCCGCACCGCGGTGGCGTCCTTCGGCAACGACGACGTGGTGACCCGCACATTGCGCCACGACGGGCGTGGGCCGGGGTCGATCATCTCGGTGCTGCCCGTGGCCTTCAGCGAATCGTCACGGGTGCCCGGCTCGACCGGGTCGATGGTGTACTCCAGCAACAGGTTCGGGTTGTCGAAGAGGCCTGCCACCGAGAAGGTCAGCAGTGGCTGATCGCGGAAGTCCGACGGCAACGCGTACCAGGCGGAGGTGAGTCGGGCGGGCACCTGATCGGTGGTCGAGTAGCTGCCCATGACCGGGGTCTTCGCCGGATCGAGGAAGAACGGGAGGCGGGCGAAGCTGCCGTTGACGCCCGCCGTCGACGACCGGCCGCCGCCGGTGCCACCGGTGTTGGCGGTCAGCACGTCCGGGGATGCGGCCGCGACGCCGGCCAGTACGCCGAGGGATCCTTCGCTGGCGGTGGTGTCCAGGTCGAAGGGGACGCCGTTGGCGGTGAAGCCGGAGGTGGCGGAGCGGGCCGAATCCTCCGGTGCCACAGTGGGTCCGGAGAGCGGGTCGGCGATCGACCCGTCGACCGGTGTCAGCTGGAATCGGCTCGGATCGGATTCCACCCACACCTTGTCGGCCATGCCGCATTCCTTGCCGGACAGGGCTTCCAGGTTGGAGCGGGGTACCGAGTAGGAGTCGCTCTGCTGGATGCCCGCGAAGACCGCGGTGATCACCAGGAAGATGACGATGCCCGCGGAGACCCAGGCCAGCGGTGCCGCGGCGAGTGGCCGCCACAGGCGCTGGTACCACTGCTCGTGTGATCGGGCGGCGGGCGGCGCCGAGGCGTCGGTGAAGGGCTCGCGGAAGTGGAACCACAGGGCCAGCAACAACAACAGCAGGGAGGCGTAGAGGAACAGGTTGGCCAGCGACATGCCGATGCTCACCTGCGTGACACCCCACGGCATCCCCCACGCCGACGAGTAGAAGAAGGAGTTCGGTGCGGTGAATGCCAGGCCTGCGGTGAACAGGACGAGCGCCGCGAACAGGGTCCGGTTGCGCCGGGACTGCATCACCGCGTCGCTGGCCGCGATCGCCGCGATGGCGGCCAGGGCGGCGGCGAGTCCGGCGAATACCCCGAAATGGTGGGTCCATTTGGTGGGGGTGAACATCAGGAACACCAGCGACGCGAAGGTGATCGCGACGATGCGGCGAGACGGTCCGAGCGCGGTACCGGGAATCCGGTTGCGGCGGATGAGCATGGCCGCCGAGACGACCAGGCCGAGGATCATCGCGAGTACGGCGAAGCGTCGCGCGATCGAGCCGTTCGCGGAGAACTCGAACAGCGACGAATAGCGGTCGATCTCGTTGTACCAGTGCAGCGACGGCCCGAGCGCGGTCTTCATCGACGATGCGTCGAGGAAGGACGTCAGCGTCAGGTTCGAGAACACCACGAAGATCACGAAGGTTCCGGCGGCCAGAATCGGGGCGATCAGGGCGACGTAGGCCCATCGCCCGCCACCGATCACCTTGGCGCGCTTCACCAGCGCCAGGATCATCGGCCGCGCTCCCGCGATCAGCGCCGCGACGGCCAGGAGCCCGGTGGGTCCTGCGGCGAGGCTGAACGCACCGAAGAGGCAGGCGACCGCCGCGGGCAGGAGACGCCCGGTTGCGATGGCCCGCTCCACCGAACACCAGGTCAGCAGGGCGCCCAGGCAGATGATCGGCTCCGGGCGCAGCCCGTTGTTGAACGGGAACCAGGATGCCAGGAACACGAAGGCGGCGGTCCAGCCGACCGCCGGGCGGGTGATCGCGGCACGGCCGAGCCGGGGCAGGACCTCATGGCTGACGATGAGCCAGACGCCGATCCCGCAGAGCAGAGCGGGCAGGCGCATCCACGGGCTGGCCAGACTGACGTGGCCGAGGAGGCCGAAGATCTCGTAGTACCAGCCGAAGGGCGCTTCCGGCGCGCCGTACCACCGGAAGTAGTTAGCGGTGTACTGCGCGTGCTGGGCCACCCGCGACATGGTCAGCAGATAACCGTCGTCGGAGGTGTTGGGGCCCACGAAATGCCAGACGACCAGCAGCCCGATGACGACGTAGTCGCGGGCGTTGAGCCGCCACCACCGTGCGGGCAGGAACCGGCGATGACGCCGGCCGTCGGTGGAGTCGAGCGCGGCCAGCGCCATCAGTGACAGCACTGTGCACACGATGCCGACGATCAGGACGATCCACTTGAGGATGGTCGGTGCGGTGGAATACCGGGAGTCGATGGTGGCGTGCGCGCGGAGGCCGGGCATGTCGGCGGCCGGACCGGACAGATCGGTGAACAGTCCGGTGACCTGGGGCCGCTGATCGGGGTCGATCAGTTCGCGGTCGGCGGTCGTGCCGGTCAGCGGCTCGTCCTTGTCGTTGTGCATGCCGACGAACTCGGCGGTCACCGCATCCGAATCGGCGTGCACGACGATCTCGCGGCACTGTTGTTCGCGGATCTGGGCCAGCGTCGCGGAGACGAGCGGCAGGTTGCGGTTCACGACCTCGACGGTCTGCCGGTCGGCGGGATCGCCGGGCTGACCGGTCTTCCGGATGAACAGTCCGCGTTCCGGCGACTTCTCGGCCTGCCGCGGTGTCGTCGACAGCAGGGTGGATTCTCCGTCGCCCAGCTGCTCGATGGCTGAGCAGGGCACCGATGCCTGCAGGTCGATGGGTACGTAACTGATCAGTGGCGCGGCGACGGAACCGATGCGGCCGTCCTGCGGCCACGAGATCTGCGCGGTCGTCTGCTGGACCGGCATGAAGGGGGTCGCCAGAGCCATGACAAAGCCCAGCAGACCCGTGATGATGGCGGCGATCCTGGCTCGCCGAACCGTCTGCGCAGGCACAAAGACACATGGTAATGGTTGCGTTCCGGGCGTCGGACCGACGCTGGATTACGCTGACAGACATGTCGGAATCCGAGCGCCCACCGGTCCTGTTGCTCAATGGTCCGAATCTCAACACGCTCGGGGTTCGTGAGCCTGACGTCTATGGATCGGACACCCTCGCCGACGTGGTCGACCTCGCCGAGCGCACCGCGGCGGAGCTCGGATTGGGTTTACGTGCGGAGCAGACCAATCACGAAGGCCAGATGATCGACTGGATTCACGAGGCCCGCGGCCGGGTCAGCGGCATCGTCATCAACCCCGGCGGCTGGACGCACACATCGGTCGCGCTGGCCGATGCGCTGGTGGTGCCCGAGGTCCCGATCATGGAGGTGCACATCAGCAATGTGCATCGCCGGGAGGAGTTCCGGCATCATTCCTACGTCTCGCCGATCGCGTCGGGGGTGATCGCCGGTTACGGCATTCGCGGCTACGAGTTCGCGATCCGCAGACTGGCCGACCTCCTCGGGTGATATCGCGTGCTGCATATCGAGATCTCGACGACCCCGGACAAGACCGAGGACATTCTTGAGCTCGTGTGCGACGACGAGGCCGTCAGTGCCGTCGGTGTGATGCGCGGGGCATCGGTGAAGCCGCCCGGTGACATCGTGGTCCTCGACATCGCCCGCGAAGCGGTGACCGACCTGATCCAGGAACTTCGTGCACTCCAGGTGCCCGTCGAGGGTTCGGTACGCATCGAGGAAGTCGACACCTATCTCTCCAGGCACGCGCTGGAGGCCGAGCATCGGGCGCCGGGATTCGGCTCCGACGCCGTGGTATGGCCGCAGGTGGCCACGCGCGCGTACCTGGAGTCGGAGCTCAATTTCACCTACCTCGGCTTCATCATCCTGGCGACCGTGCTGGCGGCCATCGGCATCGTGCTCGACTCGCAGATCCTCACCATCGGTGCGATGGTGCTGGGTCCGGAATTCGGCGCGATCGCCGCGATCGGTGTCGCACTGGTGATGCGTCGATGGAACCTGCTGGGCAACGCGATTCGCACCCTGATCGTCGGGTTCGTGGTGGCGATCGTGGTGACTTTTCTCTTGTCTCTGCTGATGCGCGGTATCGGCTGGGTGCATCGTGAGGATCTGGTGCTGCATCCGGACACCGCGTTCATCTATACCCCCGACCGGTGGTCGTTCATCGTCGCGCTGCTCGCCGCGGTGGCCGGCATCCTCTCGATCACCTCGTCGAGGGCGTCGGCGCTGTCCGGGGTGTTCATCTCGGTGACGACGATTCCCGCCGCCAGCAACATCGGTCTGGGCATGGCATTCGGGCAGTGGACGGAGGTACGCGGCTCGGTCCTGCAGTTGCTGATGAACCTGGCCGCGATGATCGTGGCGGGCTGGCTGACGCTGTATGTCCAACGCCGACTGTGGAAGCCGTTCGAGCGCAGGCGGGTGGCCCGCTATCGCGATGTGCAACTGTAGGGTTGCCATAAAGGTGATGGATGTGCAACTATGGGGTTGCACATCAGATCAATCCATCACGCGAAAGGCGACATCATGACACTCGACTTCGACCGGATCGACCGGGAAATCACCATCGACGCACCCGTGGAGCGGGTGTGGGGGCTGGTCAGTGAACCGGGCTGGTTCGTCAACGACAACGAGATCGCCGAGCATCGCGTCGAACGCGACGGCGACATCGCTTACATCGAGGATCCGACGCACGGACGTTTCGCTTTCCGGATCATCACCCTTGACGAGCCCACGTACGTGGCCTACCGCTGGCATATCGACGCCGACGATCTGGACAGTTCCTCCACCCTCGTCGAATTCCGGCTGACCCCGGCGGAATCCGGCACCCTCCTGCACGTCACCGAGAGCGGCTTCGCCTCCCTCGACGAACCGGAGGTGAATCGACGCTCCCGTTTCGACGACCACAGCGAGGGGTGGACTCTCGAATTGGAGCTCGCTGCTTCACATCTCGCGGAATCGGCCAGCCGTGCCTGAATCCCTTGCTGCGCCCATCGACATCTTCGCGGCGCTCGCCGACGACAGCCGCTGGCAGATCCTGGTGGCGCTGTCGTCGGCCCCCGCGTCGGCCTCGACCCTCGCCGACGGTCTGCCGATCAGCCGGCAGGCGATCGCGAAACATCTTCGCGTGCTGGAGGATGTCGGCCTCGTCGAGGCGACGAAGGTCGGCCGCGAGGTGCGCTACGAACCGGTCGGTGCGCGACTCAGTCAGCTCGCCCGCCGCCTCGACGCCATCGCCCGTGGCTGGGATCGTCGCCTGGATCGCATCAAATCGGCCGCCGAGGCCGACGAGTAGGCGCAGCGGGGATCTCGATACGCTGCCTCGCCTGGCGGCTCGTCAGCTACTCGATCAGCGAGGTAACGGAGCCCTCGATCAGCGAGAGCGTCCCCACGCTGGTCGAGTTGGCTGCCGTTGTCCCCACGCTGGTCGAGTAGGCCGCGAGCGCAGCGAGCCGCCGTATCGAGACCAAGCGCCTCAGGACACCTCGAGCGCGCGGCGGGCGGCGTCGGCGACCGGGCCGTCGTGGCGCGGGCCGTGGCCGGGGAAGAGCGTGGTCGCGTCGAGCGTTGTGAAGGACTCGACGGAGGCGCGGGCGGCCGCGACGTCGTGCTGGAAGGCGTTCGACGTGCATTGCGGACCATGGATCGAGGAGATCGGATGGCCGCTGATGAGGGCGTCGCCGGAGACCAGTGCCCCGCCGTCGGCGACGAGATAGGCGCTGTGGCCGTCGGTGTGGCCGTGTGCGGCGACGGGCATCGGCCGCCCGGGCAGGTCGAGTTTCTCCGGGAAGGCCTGGGCGTCGTCGATCCCCTTGCGGCTCAGCACGCCCAGCGGTGCCACCCGTGCCAGCCAGCGCAGAACCCGTGGTTGGTACGCGATCGGCAGGATGTCGGTGGGGCCCGCCTGCTGTAGCAGTTCCCGGCGGGCATGCGCGACCTCGATGGGGTCCATGTACACGGGGAAGTCGTACTTCTCATGCAGGGAGACCAGACCGCCGAGGTGATCGACGTGCGCATGCGTGAGCAGCGCACCCCGGATGTCCTCGGGACGGTAGCCGATCTGGCGGATCGACTCGACCACCGCGCGCGCCTGCCCCGGATAGCCGCCGTCGATGAGCGTGAGGTCCGAGCCCTCTTCCAGCACAATCCAATTCGAGACCTCGGTGTGCACCAGATGAGCCGTGGACGAACCGGTGGGTACGGACGAGATGATCATCGCCGTACCACCAGGACGAACGGTCCGACCTCGGTGACGATGAAGCGCGGGTCGTCGAAGACCGCGCGATCGAAGGTCACGGTGTAGCGCTTGACGTTCGGATCGTTCGGGTACACGTCCTCGGCCAGACGCAGGGAATAGCCGTCGGCGCTGTACCGGAACAGGAAGACGTTCGGCGGCTTCCAGGGTGCTCGGTCGAGGGCGGTGACCAGTTCGTCGGGGGTGGTCAGCGTCGACCAGTCCTCGATGGTCTTGGCGCGTTTGTCGAACTCCGCCAACGGGTTCGCGTAATGCGAGGTGAGTCCCTGGAAGCCCCAGTACGGGTAGATCGACAGGAATCCGTAGTCGGCGGTGAGGACCACGTTGTCGGTCGCGGCGCGGCCGGTCTGCTGGTGGACGAGCCGGTCGATCTCGGGGAAATACGATTCGGCACCCGGCGGACGGCGGTCGGCGCGTTCGCCGTGGCCGTCGGTGTCGGTATAGGCGGTGGTGATCTCGGTGGCCAGGAAGCCGGGAACACCCTGCGCCATCGCGATTCCCGCGACCGTGCACACCGCGCCGATGGCGAAGCGCACGTCACCGAAACGACTGACCAGCCAGCGCGAGATGTCGGCGAGGCCGAGGACGCCCGCGGCTGCGAGGACGGCGTTGAGGGCCGGATCGAGGCGGAACGACAGCAGCGTGCTGCCGATGGCGGTGCCCGTCATCGACAACAGGCACATCAGGTAGACGGCCACGACGGTCGTGCCCAGCGCGAGTGCGATGGTCCGCTGCCGGAAGCGCAGCAGAATCCAGAGCAGCCCCACGAAGGTGAGCAGCCCCATCAGCGTGAACTGGAAGAACGGCAGCGGAAGGATCGAACCGCGTTCGGGCAGATAGTGTTCGGCCGTTCCGCCACTCGCGGGTTCGTTGGTGGCGCGTGCCCACAGGTACGGCGCCCACACGATCAGTGAGACGAGACCGGAGATGGCGCCCACGGCGACGAGGCGTGCGGCGATCGCGCCGATGACACTCCACCGGGCCTTCGACACGACCTTGTCCGGGACGGCCTTGTTGGTGGGGGCGATCCACGCCTGCACCGCGAGATAGAGGGCCATGAGGACCGCCGTGAGGGCGAACAGGCCGGTGTACAGCGTGTAGGAGATCCCACTGATACCGATGAACACACCCGAGGCGATGACCGCCGCCCACGCCGTGCCGGAACGGATTCCGCCCACCGGTCCGTCGGCGGCCCGCGACCGTCCGCGCAACGCGTGCAGCAGCGGGATCAGCATCGGAGTACCGGCCAGAATCAACACGGCGGCATAGGGTTCCGGCGATGCGAACATCAGGGTGAGAACGGTAATCGCGAGGCCGATCGCGATACCGCGATCCGGTCCGACCATCCGATTCCACAGGAGCACACCGATGGCGGCGGCGACCGACATCGAGATGATCGCCCATGGCTTGTAGGCCTCCCAGCCCGGTAGTCCGGCCAGCGCGGCGTAGCGTCCACCGGGCCAGAACCAGCCGGCCGGATAGAACGGCGGCAGATCCAGATAGGTCATGTCCGCGAGCCGCGGGCTGCTGGTGAGGCGCGTCAGATACTCGGTGCGGAACTGCTGGTCGACGGAGAGCCCGAACAAGTAGAGCTTCGTGGCGCCGAGGGGCAACCCGAGCGTCACCGTCACCAGGCCGGCGGTCGCCGCGACGGCGAGAACATTCACCGTGCGGAGCGCGCGCCGGTACCGGTACAGGATCACCGCGACGACCATCACGATGATCGCGGCGACCTGCCCGACCGTGGTGACCGCGCGAGTCACGTTGGAGGAGTTGAACGCCGGCCAGTCGACGGCATCGATGACGGTGAGCCCGACGACCGAGACGACAGCCGCCAGAACGGCGCCGACGATCAGCCAGGCGAGATCACGTACGTGCCGACGTGCAGCCGATGGCCGCGCGACCGGTGAGGCGGTGGACGGTGGCGAGTCAGTCACGGGAGCGGGATCAGATCGGGAGCTTGCGGAAGATCGGCCGCGGGATATGGCGCAGGATCATCATGATGAAGCGGAACGGTCCGGGCGCCCAGACGATTTCCTTGCCCTTGTCGGCGGCCGCGACGGCGAGGCGCCCGACGTCTTCCTTCTCGATGGTCAGCGGGGCCTCGTCGACGTGCGCGGAGAGACGCGTACGAACCTGCCCGGGACGTACGACGAGGACGCGAACACCGAAGGGCCGCAACGCCTCACCGAGGCCGAGGTAGAAGCCGTCGAGACCGGCCTTGGTGGAGCCGTAGACGAAGTTGCTGCGACGCACGCGCTCGCCGGCGACCGAACTCATCGCGATGATCTGTCCGGAGCCCTGCGCCTTCAGCTTCTCGCCGAGCAGCACACCGACGGACACCGCTGCGGTGTAATTGATTCCGACCTCGGTGACCGCGGTCTTCTGATCCTGCCAGGCCTTCTCGTCGTCGGGCTGGATACCGAACGCCACGATGGCGATGTCGATGTCACCGCCGGCGAAGGCCTTGTCGATGACGGCCGGATGAGTCTCGGGGGCCAATGCGTCGAAGTCGATGAGTTCGACGCTGCTCGCGCCCGCCTGCTTCATCTTCTCCTGTGCGGCGGCGGCGGTCGGATCGCCGGGCACGGTCGCCAGGACCACGCGAGCCGGTCCACGGCGCAGGTACTCGGAGGCGATGGCCAGACCGATCTCGGAACTGCCGCCCAGGATGAGGATGGACTGGGGGGCGCCGACGGCGTTGATCATGTGAGGTAGTCGCTTTCGGTTGGGTATCAGGCGAGTTCAGGCTCAGACGAGTTCGAGGCGGCGGCCCATGTCGGACATGAAGACGCCGGTGGGGTCGATGGCGCGGCGCACCGCGGTCCACTCGCCGAGCCGGGGATACATGGCGTGGAAGTTCTCCGCCGACGTCCGGGAGTCCTTGGCGGTGTAGAGGCGTCCGCCCATGGCCATCACCCGACGGTCCAGATCGTTGAGGAACTCCGCGAGCCCCTTCTTGATGGGGAAGTCGAGGCAGACGTTCCAGCCCTTGAACGGGAAGGAGAGCGGCGCCTTGTTGCCGTCGCCGAACAGCTTGATCACATTGAGGAAGCTGACGTGACCCGAGGCCTGAATGTCCTCGATGAGTTTGATGAACTCGGTCTCGTTCCCGGTCGGAACGATGAACTGGTACTGCGCGAACCCGCCACCGCGGCCGTAGGCGTTGTTCCAGTCACCGAAGACGTCGAGCATGTGATAGAACTGCGCCAAATTCTTGACCTTGCCCTCGCTGGGCGGGCCCATGCGGTAGTAGCCCTCGCCGACGACCGAGAAGCTCAGCTTGTTGGCCAGCCCGCGCGGGAAGACGTCGGGGAAGCTGATGAGCGGTTTGTTGTTGAAGCTCAGCGGATCCTTCTGATACTTCGCGGGCAGTTCGTCGAGGCGGGCGAGATTGCCGCGGGAGAAGGTGCCGCGACCGAGCTTCGGCGGCGCGCTGATGGTGTCGAACCAGCCCGACGCGTACTCGTATCCATCCTCGAAACCGTCCTCGAGGTGCAGGTCGATCGTCTCCTGCAGGGAGTTCGTCTGCGCGGTGTCCGCGATGAAGTAGGCGCTCTCGGTGCGCTTCATCTGGATCTTCGCGCGCAGGATGATGCCGGTGAGGCCGATGCCCGCGACGGTCGCCCAGAACAGGGAGGCATCCGGATCGTCGCCGGAACCGTCCGGGGTGAGCGTGAGGATGCGACCGTCGGCGACCAGTAGCTGCATCTCGACGACGTGATTGCCGAAGGAGCCCTGGCTGTGGTGATTCTTGCCGTGGATGTCGTGGGCGATGGCGCCGCCGATGGTCACTTGGCGGGTACCCGGGAGCACCGGAACCCACAGGCCGTACGGCAGGGCCGCCTGCATCAGCTGGTCGAGCGAGACACCCGCGTCGAGGTCGACGGTCGCGGTCTCGGGATCGATGGCGTAGATGCGCTGGAGCTGCGTCATGTCGACGGTCAGACCGCCGGTGTTCTGGGCGGACTCGTTATAGGAGCGGCCCAGGCCACGGGCGATCACGCCGCGTTTGAGGTGATCGGGCTTGTCGGCGTTGTCGTCGGCCACGCGGGCCACGGCCTCCGCGATGACCTCGGGATACGGCGAGGACAGGACGTGCCCGGTGATCGGTGTGGTGCGGGACCAGCCCACGAGCTTGCGGGTCGTGATCGGCAGCAACTCTGGAGTAGACATCGCCCATGAGGGTACCTGTCCCGCCGATCACGACTCGTTCGATGAGCTCATTTTTCCGCGGATCAGAACCGGTGCCGCGATAATCATGACTGCGGCGAGGGCGCCGTAGCCGACGGTCAGGGTGGCCACTGCGGCACAGCTCGCCACGAACAGCGGACCGCCCGCATCGCCGAGCTCGCGGCCCAGTTCGGCGGCACCCATCGTCTGTCCGAGCCGGCCCTCCTCGGTGGAACCGGCCAGGGTGGCAAAGGCCAGTGGCGTGATCAGACCGGTCCCGATGCCGACCAGGACGGCGGCCACGAGCACTCCGACGATCCCGGGGAGCATCGCACCGGCGAAGCCCAGGCCGGTCAGAGCGAGACCGGCGGCGACGCCGTGCCCCGCGGTGAGCCGTCCCGCGTCGAGTGCGCGGCCCGCCCACGGCTGGGCGATCGCGGCACACAGGGCGAGGACCGAGACTGCTGCGCCGGTGGCGACCGGGCCGAGTCCGGCCGCGGCACCCGAGACGGGCAGGAACCCGACGCCGACGGACAGCGCCGCGGTCGACAGTGCGAGTGCAGTGGTGGGCCGTAGGAAGCTGCCCTCGGACAGCCGCCGGGCCAGATCGACGACGGTCTGACGCCGCCGTGGCAGCGGCGCGAGATGCGGCACCGCGATGAACGCCCACACCGCGACCACCAGCGCCAGGACCGCCATCACGATGAACAAGGTGCGCAACCCGCCTGCCCACACGATGGCGCCGCCGACCAGCGGTCCGAGGGTGTACCCGATGCTCTTGTAGAACCCGTATGTGCCGAATGCCTTGCCGTGCTTGGTCTTCGGTGTCATGCGCGCCACGAGCGCACTCGCCGAGGGGGAGAACGCCGAGGCCGCCGCGCCCTGTCCGAGACGGGCGAGCCACAGCCACGACGGATCGTCGACGAGTACGAAGACCGCCGACGCGAGAGCGAAGCCGATCAGTCCGCCGAGCAGCACCGGTCGCGCGCCGATCCGGTCGGCCAGTGTGCCGAAGATCGGTTTGAGGAGTACTTCGGCGCCGTCGTACAGGGCCAGCAGCAGCCCGAGATACAGCAGCGAACCGCCGATGCCGACCGTTTCGCCACCGAGATTCGCGGCGATGCCGTGCGCGCCGAACGCGGTGGTGAAACCGGCTGCGTACAACGGCCATACGGCCGATCGGTTGGTCACGGGCAGTGACGCTACCGGTACGGCGGGATGATCTCGATACATCGGCTCGCTGCGCTCACCGATTACTCGATCAGCGGAAGTGCGCCCCGTTGATCGAACGCTCACCGATTACTCGATCAGCGGAAGTGCGCCCCGTTGATCGAGACCTTCCTCCGCTGATCGAGTAGCTGCCGAGCCGCCAGGCGAGGCAGCGTATCGAGATCCCCGCGCTCACCACCTCTTACGCGACAACCGCGGCAGATCGCCGAAGCGCCCCTCGATGAGCGCGAGTCTCTTGGCACGCGACCAGCCCTGGATGCGCTTCTCCATTGCGAAAGCCTCGGCAACGGACTCGAACTCACGGTGATAGACGAGCCGCACCGGCCGGCGGGTGCGTGTATACCGCGCGCCGGTCCCACTCGAATGCTGCTCGACCCGTGCCTCGATGTCGCGGGTGCTGCCGACGTAGAAGCTCCCGTCGGCGCATTCGAGGATGTAGACATATGCGTTCACGGTCCGACTATCGGTCACGTCTATGTCCGACTCAGCCGGCAGCACAGGGTTATCCACAGGGGGATCTCGATACATCGGCTCGCTGCGCTCACCGATTACTCGATCAGCGAGAAGGCTGCGCGATCAGCGTGGGTCGAGGCCGAAGGAGTCACTCCTCGCTCAGCGTCTTCGCCGCGGCATTGTGACCGGGGATTCCACTGACCCCACCGCCCCGGCGGGCGCCGGCACCGCACAGCAGGAGGCGAGGATGTCGGGTCTCGACACCCCAGGCGCCGACCTCGTCACCGGACTCCGCCCACGGCCACTGCAGGCTGCGGTGAAAGATGTTACCGCCGGGCATCCAGAGCGTCTCCTCGAGGTCCTGAGGCGTCTTGATCTCGATGCACGGATTACCGTTCGCGTCGTGGGCGATGACGTTCTGGATCGGCTCGGCCAGAATCGAATTCACCGACGCCAGGGTTGCGCCCACCGCATGCTCCACGGCGCCCGGCTCGTCGAAGACCTCCGGTGGGGTGTGCAAGCCGAACAATGTCAGGGTGTGTTTGCCGTCGAGTTCCGGCCCGAGGATGGATCGGTCGGACAATGTGTGGCAGTAGATCTCGCATGGCGGCAGTTCGGGCATCACGCCGTGATCGGCCTGCCGCCAGGCGGTCTGGAGCTGATCGTAGGTCTCGTTGATGTGTAGCGTCCCGGAGAACGCGGCCTCGGGGGATACCGATGGATCGAGCAGATGCGGTAGGCGGTCCAGGAGCAGGTTGATCTTGAGTTGCGCACCGCGCGTGTCATTTTCGGTGGCGATGGGGTCGTCGAGGTAGTGATTGATGATCTGTGGCGCACAGGCGGCGTAGATCATCCTCCCCGTGACGGTGCCGCGATCCGTCTCGACCGTGCCGTCGTCCGGGTCCACACCGATGAGCCGAATCCCGGTGTGGACCTCGGCGCCGGCGGCGGACGCGGCCTGGTAGAGCGCACCCGAGACGGCGCCCATGCCCCCGACGGGCACATCCCAGTCACCCGTGCCGCCACCGATCACGTGATAGAGGAAGCAGATGTTCTGTCGCAGTGAGGGTTCGGTGAGGTCGGCGAACGTGCCGATCAGGCCGTCGGTGGCGACGATGCCGCGCACCACGTCGTCGTCGAACCACTCCGAGATGATGTCGCCCAGGGGCCGTGTGGTGAGCATCGAGAACAGTTCCGCGGCGGCCTCGTCGCCGGCGAGGAGGCCGGAGAGGTCGCCGACGGCTCGGAGCGGTTCCGTCATGGTGGCGAAGATCCGCTCGGCGATGCCCTGTGCACGTCCGTAGAAGTCCTCCCATGCGCCGAATGCGTCATCCGATCCGGTTGCCCGCCAGAATGATTCGGCGGTGACGATATCGTCCTCGGCGTCCACGAGAATGCCGCGCGACGGGTCGGACGGCAGCGGTGTGAAGGAGGAGAAGCGGCGTCGGATCAGGCGGATGTCGAGTCCGAGATCGGCGATGACGCGCCGCGGCATCAGGGAGACGAGATACGAGAAGCGCGACAAACGCGCGGGCATTCCGGGGAAGGGGATCGCCGACACCGACGCCCCACCAACGTGATCGGCCCGCTCGAGCACGAGCACCGAGCGTCCGGCCTGTGCCAGGTAGGCGGCCGCGGTCAGGCCGTTGTGACCGGCGCCGATGATGATGTCATCGAAGTGATCGGCGCCGAACCCATGACCGGTCATCGATGATTACCGCAGTAGTCGCCGGAGGAAGGGCGTGGAATCGGGCATCGACGCCAAGACGGTGCCCGAATGGTCCTGCGTCGGATAGACATGCAGATCGACGGACTGGCCCGCGGCCCGCATCTGCGCGTAGAGCGACAACGCCGACGGGGCGGGCACATCGGTGTCGAGGAGTCCCTGGCCGAGGAAGATCGGCCGGTCGTAGCCGGCGAACGGCGTGCCCATGTACTGGACGAGCGCCGGGCGGATACCCGGGATCGACGCGATCGGTGCTCGGAACAGTGAGCGGAGATCGCGTCCGCTCATCAGTGCTCGCATCTCCGGGTAGCAGAGCTGACGGGCCTGCGCGACGATCCGTTCACCGACCGGACTGAGTACGCGCTGCGGTCGGAGATCCGGCCGGGCGTCGATGAAGCCGGCGAGAATGTAGGTGGCGTAGGTGTTGAGCCCGGCGGGCAAGGTGACCGGAGGGAATGTCGGCCCACCGAGGGCGATGATCTGTTCGATGTTCGCGGGCGCCCCGGTGGCCACCACGCCCCGGTAGTCGAGTCCGGAACCGCGCGACAGATCGGTGGCACGACGCGCACCGTTGAGTGCGGCCCCCGCGCCCTGCGACTGCCCGACGATCGCCCACTTCGTCGACAGCGGCAGTCCCAACTGCTGCGCGGCTTTCACCGAGTCGACGATGGAATGAGCTTCGGATGCACCGTTGAGGTAGCTCATCAGGCCCGGAGTACCCAGTCCGACATAGTCGGTGGCGACGACGGCGTAGCCCTGCCGGAGCCAGTGTCCGAGGTAGGCGCGGTCCCGGTCGCTGCGCGGCTGGGCCGACGGCGTGCACGAGTCGCCGAGGCCGGTGGTGCCGTGCGCCCAGGCGATCACCGGCCACCCGCCCCGCGGTGGCGTGCCGGCGGGGATGAAGACCGCGCCGGTGCTGGATGCCATGCGGCCGTGCTGGTTTGGCGTCGAATACTGGATACGAAGGGCGCGGGCCGCGCCCGGTAGCGACAGCGACGGTGCCAGCGGCACCTGCGCCATGAGGGTTCCGGGCCGCGAGGGAATCGGTCCCCGGTAGTCGCGTACGTCGAGGCCCGACCAATTCGGACGGCCGGTGCTTTCGGGCGCGGCGGCGGCGGCCCCGGTGCCGACGATCAGCGCTGCGGCGAGCGCGGCCGCGGCCACACCACCCCGCCACGACCGGCTACGGATGCGGGACCTCATGAATCCCGAGAGTAGACCAGCCGCAAAAAGCCCCGCGCCGAATCGGCCATCCCGTTTCATCCATTGGGGTAACGAAGACAACAAGACGAGCGAAATTCCGCAGCCTCGACTTATGGTGGCTTTGTGGACACCCCAACAGTGGAGTTGAACAACGGTCTATCGATTCCCCTGGTCGGTTTGGGCACTTCGGGGATGTTGGGCAGGCCGAATGTGTCCGCCGTGTCGTCGGCGATCCGGGCGGGCTATCGATTGGTCGACACCGCGACCAGGTACAGCAACGAACTCAGCACCGGGATGGGGATCGCCGAGTCGGGTGTTCCGGTGTCCGACATCGTGATCCAGACCAAACTCGGCGGCGGCGACCAGGGCTACGACGAGGCCATCAACGCAGCCAAGGAAAGTGCCCGTAGGCTCGGCGTCCCGCGCCTCGACGTGTATCTGATCCACTGGCCGTGCCCGACGCTGGGCCGCACCGTCGAGTCCTGGAAAGCCCTGCTGACGCTGCTCGACGAAGGGTTCATCCGCACCGCGGGTGTGTCGAACTTCCGTGAACATCATCTACAGATGCTGTTCGACGCGACCGGACGCTGGCCGTCGGTGAATCAGATCCAATGCTCACCCGCGTATGCCCGGACCGAGTTGCGCGAGTTCATGACCGACAAGGGGATTCACGCGCAGGCCTGGCGGCCGACCGGACGCAAGGACGGGTTGCTCAGCGAGAAGACCATCATCGAGCTGGCCCGCAGGTACGGGAAGTCGCCGACGCAGATCGCGTTGCGCTGGGCGGTGCAGAACGGCATCGGCGTGATCCCGAAGTCGTCGCATCTGGGGCGTCAGATGGAGAACGCCGACCTGTTCGACTTCGTGCTCGAACCCGACGACATGGCTGCCCTCGCCACCCTCGATCGCGGCGAGGCCGCCGCCCGGGATTCGGATATCGACGAGGAGTTCTGAGGGCTGCGTGACCAGGTGAGCTGAGGCCACGGTGGTCGGCGGACTAGGGTGGCAGCGTGTCACGACCCGATCCCGATGAGGACAAGCGCCATCACGAGGACTTCCGCACCCGGCATGCGCCGATGCCGCTGGAGCTGCCCCTCGACGATGAGGAAGCGTCGACGAATGTCGACCTGAAAACGCAGCTGATCCGGTTCGTCATCACCGGTGCGGGCTCCGGCATCCTCGATTTCGGTCTCACGATCCTGCTGCAGGATGTGGTGGGTCTGGCGCCGTGGCTGGCCAAGGCGATCGGGTTCATCGTGGGCACCACCACGGCCTACCTGATCAACCGCCGCTGGACCTTCCGCGCCGAGCCCAGCGCTGCGCGCTTCGCCGCGGTGGTGGTGCTCTATCTGGTCACCTTCGCGGTGAACGTCGGCCTGTACGCCCTGTTCGTCCACCTGTTCCCGGGTGGCTTCATCTATTCGCTGATCGCCTACGTCATCGCGCAGGGCACCGCGACGGTCATCAATTTCGTCGTGCAGCGCGCGGTGATCTTCAAGATCCGCTGATCACCCATTGACCTTCGCGATCACGTTCTCGCCGTACCAGTTGAGGTGATCGATCTTCTTCTGCAGCGGCTCGGTGTCGGGGCCCATGATGTAGGGCAGTCGGAAACCGACGATCACGTCGGTGATGCCCTTGTCCTCCAGTCGCTTACAGCCATCGACGGTGTAGGCGTCCATGGAGATCACGTGGATCTCGAACGGATCGTTCTCCTTGCCCTCGGCCTTGCGGATGTCGGCGATCTTGTCGAGCAGCGCGTCGAGCTCCTCGGGCGGGCCGCCGCCGTGCATCCAGCCGTCGCCGCGCACCACCGCACGTTTCAGGGCGAGATCGGCGTGCCCGCCGACGAGCAGGGGGATCGGTTCGGTCGGTGCGGGCAGCATCCGGGTCTTCGCGATGTCGTAGAACTCGCCGTGGAACTCGAAGTACTCCCCGGTGGTGAGTCCGCGGATGATGTCCATGCATTCGTTCATCCGCTTGCCGCGGCGCGCGAAGTCGACGCCCATCAGTTCGTAGTCCTCGGGCCACGGGCTGGTCCCCACGCCGAGAGCCAGACGGTTATTCGTCAGGTAGGCAACGGATGCGGCCTGCTTGGCCACCAGGGCGGGAGGCCGGATCGGCAGCTTGAGAACGAACGGGGTGAAGCGGATGGTCTCGGTCACCGCACCCAGCGCGGCGGCCTGGATGAACGTCTCGATGAAGTCCTTGCCGTCGAGGAACTCCCGATTGCCGTCCGGCGTGTACGGGTAGGTGGAGTCCGACTCGTACGGGTAGGCGACCGAGTCCGGGATGGTGAAGCCCGCGTACCCGGCCTTCTCCGCCGCCTGCGCCAGCGGCGCGTAGTAGCTCGGATCCGTCATGGCTTCGGCAAAGGTGAACCGCATCGTGCTCCTCCGGTCGCGGGTGGCGCTGCTCACCACAGAGTAGAACACGTTTCAGTTTTGTCCAGGAGTGATCTCGATACGGAGCCTCGCTACGCTCGGCGCGTATCGAGCTCGGGAACCAACTCGCAGATGTCAGGGAACCGGTGTGAGCATGCGGTGTGGTTCGTGGAGGACGCGGGCGACCGGATCGTCACGGCGGGCGGAGTTGTGTCCGGGTGCCGGCCGGACGACGAGATCGTCGACGGGCGGGATCGCGCCACAGGCCGGGCAGCGTCCGGCGGCGTCGATGTCGGTACCGCAGGTGACGTGACTGAACCGGCGTCCGGGATGGTCGCCGGGCAGATGTCGCTCGCCCCAGACGCCGAGAGAATAGATGATGGGCCACAAGGCAAGTCCCGCGTCGGTGAGTCGGTATTCGACGCTGCGGCCGACCGGATGGCGTTCGAGCACGCTCGCGCCGACGAGTGTGTCCAGGCGTTCGGTGAGCACGGCTCGTGAGATGTCGAGATGTGCGAGGAAGTCGCTGAAATAGCGGACACCGTAGAAGCAGTCACGCACGATCAGCAAGGTCCATCGTTCGCCGACGACCTCCAGTGCTCGTGCGAGGAAGCATCCTTGCCGTTCATAACCCGATCCCAGAGCCATGACGAAATGATACGGCAACAAGTCTGTTCATCAGACCGATAACCTGATAGGAATGGTCTGGTGACCAGACTTGTAGAGGTGGCCGGTGGATCGACCTACCGCGCGACCCTCACGATCGTCGTGGTCAGCACGTTCGTCTCGATGCTGGCCTATGCGGGGCCGCTCGGTAACGCGGTGACACTCACCCGTGCCTTCGATGCCTCGCCGGCCGGTGCCACGTGGATTCTCGCGTCGATGAGTGCGGGCCTGGCCGCGACCCTGCTGGTGGCGGGAGCGGTGGCCGACCGGGTCGGTGCGCTACGTGTCTTTCGTTGGGGTGCCGCAGTTTTCACCGCGGCGAACATCATCTGCGCGGTCGCGACCACGACGCCGGTCTTCGTCGCGGCGCGTCTGGCGGCGGGATTCGGGGCGACGGGGCTGATCGCGACCGGACTGAGTCTCACCGCAGCGGTGGCCGCGCATGACCGGCATCGCGCCACCACCGCCACCGGCTGGAGCGTCGCCATGGGTGCGGGGATCGCCCTCGGGCCGCTGCTCACCGGTCTTCTCGACCTCGTAGACGGCTGGCGGTGGTTCTACGCGCTACTGGCGGCAGGCGGCGCGGGGATTCTCCTGGCGGCCAATCGGTGGCTGATCGGGCTGCGCACCGTCACCACATCGAGGCGGCTCGACCTCGTGGGCTTCATCCTGCTCACCGCGTTGCTGGGCACGCTGGTGGCCGCCATCGTGGAGATCCGTGCGTCGGGTCCGCGTGTTGCGGTGATCCTCTTTCTGGTCGCGGGCCTCCTGGTCGTCGCGCTCATCGCCAGTCAGCGACTCGGAACCGCCCGCCTGGTCGATCCGTCGCTGTTCCGTCACCGTCAGTTCCTCGGTGCGACGATCGCGGGCTTCGGCACCGGGCTGGGCGTGATATCGGCGATGTCCTTCTCCGCCACCGTCATTGTCGCGGGGCTCGGCGAGTCGACGCTGAGGTCGGCGGCGGTCCTTGCCGCCTGGTCGGCGACGAGTGCGGTGGCCGCGCTGGAGTTCGTCCGGATCTCCGGGCGGTTGAGCGGGGCGACGCAGTTGATGCTCGGCCTGACCGGAGTGGCGATCGGTCTGGCGGCGCTCACAGGCCTGTCCGACGGCGACAACACAGTCCGCCTGTTGCCCGGAATGTTCCTGTGCGGCATCGCATCCGGACTGCTCAACACGGGACTTGCGCGACAGGCGGTGGCCACCGTGCCGGTGGACAGCGCGGCCATGGGGGCGGGTGCGAACAACACCGCCCGCTACCTCGGGTCGACCGTCGGCGTGAGCGTGGCGAGCGTGATCGCCACCGGCGGCGGCATCGTGTCCGGCTGGAACGTCGTCGCGATCCTCGCCGCGGTCGTCTCGGCCGTCTGCGCGCTGATCGTCGGTGTGCTGTGTCGCTGACGTGTCGGCCGTGGAGCGGATCTCGATACGGAGCCTCGCTACGCTCGGCGCCTACTCGATCAGCGAAGAACGGGTCTCGCTACGCTCGGCGCCTACTCGATCAGCGGTCCGAGGGGCGGCGGAAACGCTCCCGGCGGCCGAGGCCGCGCAGGCGCATCCATTCCAGGAAGCCCTTCGGATCACGTTGCTGCACAAGGAAATACCAGCCGAAGCGGGCGTACTCCTGGGGGAGTAGCTTACGCATCCCGGGCTGACTCATCAGGTAGCCGCGGTTGCGGTAGGTGAAGAACCGTTTCGTCGCGTTGTCCGGGTATTGAGTGTGCATGCGGCCGCCGAGGATCGGACGGAATTCGTCGGAGCCGTCGGGATGCAGGTAGCCGGCGGTGAGGCAGGTGCCGAAGCGCAGTCCGGATCGTTGCAGCCGCCGGTGGATCTCCACTTCGTCGCCGCGGAAGAACAGTCGCAGATCGGGCACGCCGACGTATTCGAGTGCGCGCGCGGAGAAGAGCGCGCCGTTGAAGAGCGATGCGATGCCCGGAAGGAGATCATCGGAGTGTGCTTCACCGTCGGCGAAGAGCTCGGATCGCTTGCGCCGCCACGTCAATCCGCGCCGCAGCGGGAAGGCCAGGGTGTCCGGATCGTCGATGTTGGCGACGACCGGTGACACCTCGTCGAGGTCGTGGCGCTGCGCGCATTCCAGAAGCGTCCCGAGGACGAGCGGGCCGTCGGGTCGGCCGTCATCGTCGGCGCACCACACCCAGTCGGCACCGAGGGCGAGTGCGTGCAGCATGCCCAGCGCGAAGCCGCCCGCGCCGCCGAGGTTGCGTTGCGAACCCAGGTACGTCGTGGGAATGGGCTGTGCGGCAACGAGTTCGGCCACCCGGGGTTCGTCGGCGTTGTCCACGACGATCAAATGGTCGACGGGGCGCTGCTGACTCGAGACCACGGCCAGCGACTCGGCCAGCAACTCCGCGCGACGGTGGGTGACGACGACCGCGATGACCCGTTCGGTGGTCACGACTCCTTGGCCTCCAGGTCCGCGAGCACCTTGCGGACGTGCGCGCCCGCGGCCGGACCCTCGTAGGCCTCGACGACCTCTTCGATGCCGCCCTCCATGCGAACCTGGCCATGGTCGATCCACAGTGCGCGGTCGCAGAGCTGCGCCAGGAATTCGTTGGAATGGCTCGCGAACACCAGGATTCCTGAGCGCTCGACCAGAGCTTGCAGGCGGACGCGGGCCTTCTTCATGAACTCGGCGTCGACGGCGCCGATACCCTCGTCGAGGATCAGGATCTCGGGGTCGATGCTCGTCACCACGCCGAGCGCGACACGGACCCGCATGCCGGTCGAATAGGTGCGCAGCGGCATCTGCAGATAGTCGCCGAGTTCGGTGAACTCCGCGATGTCGTCGATCTTCTTGAGCATTTCCTTGCGGCTCATGCCCAGGAACATGCCGCGGATGATGATGTTCTCGTAGCCGGAGATCTCCGGATCCATGCCGACGCCGAGGTCGAAGACCGGTGCGACGCGGCCACGGATACGGCAGGAGCCGCGTGTCGGCTCATAGATCCCGGACAGCAGGCGCAGCAGAGTCGACTTGCCCGCGCCGTTGTGCCCGACGAGGCCGATCCGATCTCCGTGCCGCAGATGGAGATTGATGTCCTTCAGCGCCTCGACGACCACCACATTCGAGTCGGTGGACCCGATGACGCCGCCGGCCGCCCCGATGACGGACTTCTTCAGTGAACGGGTCTTCGCGTCGAAGATCGGGAAGTCGACGCAGGCGTCCCACGTGTCGACCCGGACCTCGCCGGTGCTCTTGCCAGTTGCCATGTCGTCCGCCCTACACCCAGTACGCCACGCGGGCACGATAGTTACGCATCACCAGCAGCGCCATCAGGAAGCCGACGGCGGTGCAGCCCAACACGATTGCCCAGTGATAGAAGGCGACGTCGTTGCCCAGCAGTGAGCCTCGGGAGATCTCCAGGTAGTGATACATCGGGTTGATCTCCACCAGCTTCAGTCGCGACGACGACTCGCCGCTGGTCTTGCCGAGGCTGTGCGTGGTCCAGATGATCGGCGTCATGAAGAACACCAGCTGCACCACGGTGGTCAGCAACTGACCGATGTCGCGGAAGCGGGTCGACAGAATGCCGAAGACGATGGACACCCACACCGAGTTCAGCACGAACAGCATCAACGCGGGGATCACCATCAGTTGTGTCCACGTCATATGCGGCGGGAAGATGATGAAGATCGCCACGATGATGACGATGTTGTGCATGAAGATGATCAGCTGCCGCCACACCACCCGGTAGACGTGCACGCTGACCGGCGCCGGGATCTGTTTGATCAACCCCTCGTTCTTCGCGAACACCTCGGCGCCGTCGAGGATCGAGCTCTGGATGAAGTTCCAGAAGATGAAGCCGAGCGCCACGTACGGCAGGAAGACCTTGATGTCCATGCCGAACAGCTCGCCGTAGAGCAGGCCCATAGCGACGGCGGTGACACCGGTGGCGACCGTGATCCACAGCGGGCCCAGCACGGAGCGCCGGTAGCGCTGTTTGATGTCCTGCCAGCCCAGGTGCAGCCACAGCTCCCGATTCGCCAGTCCCTCGGAGAGGTCCTGGAACGCACGTTTGAAGGTGCGGGAATCGGAAACCTCCGGGCGCGCGGGGGTTTCTTCGTCGACAACCGATGACACGAGGAGCCAGCTTACTGACACACGGCGGTCACAGATACTGGCCGGTGCTGGGACCTTGATGTCCCGGCCCGCCGGGCATGCCGGGCGGCAGCGCGCCTTGCCGCATTTGTTCGAGTTGCGCCCGGGCGGCCATCTGTTGAGCGAACAGCGCGGTCTGAATGCCGTGGAACAGACCTTCGAGCCAGCCGACCAACTGTGCCTGCGCGATGCGGAGTTCGGCATCCGACGGCGTGCCGTCGTCGGTGAAGGGCAGCGCCAGGCGTTCGAGTTCCTCCCGGAGTTCCGGGGCGAGCCCGTCCTCGAGTTCGCGGATTGACGATTCGTGGATCTCCCGGAGCCGGTTGCGGCTGGCCTCGTCGAGCGGAGCGGCGCGTACCTCTTCCAGCAGCTGCTTGATCATGGTGCCGATACGCATGACCTTCGCCGGCTGCTCCACCATGTCGGCAACGCTCTTGTCGTCGCCGTCGCCGTCGGCCGCGGTGTCACCCCCGACGATGACGATCGGTTCCTCGTCTCCGGCCGGTGCACCGGGGATGCCTGCTTGCGGGTCCTTGCCTCCGAACGGTCCTGTCATGAGCCCCATTGTGCCCCGGTTGGGCCGAAGGCCACGTCTAAGGTGTCATCCATGGCCTTCGACGTCGCACACGTGCGTGGACTGTTTCCCTCGCTCGGCGACGGCTGGATTCATCTTGATCCGCAGGCAGGCATGCAGATTCCGGACTCGGTCGCCAGCGCGGTGTCGGCCGGCTTCCGTCGGCTCGCCTCGGCGCCCGGCGGGGTGTATCCGGCGGCGCAGGCGTCGGCCGAAGTACTCGACGGGGCGCGCCGTGCGATCGCCGATCTGGTGGCGGCCGAACCGTCCGGCGTCGTCCTCGGATCGTCGCGGTCGATGTTGGTGGGCGGACTGGCCGAGGCGATCGTGCCCACGCGCTGGCTCGGCGCCAACGTCGTCCTCAGCAGGCAGGACGACGAACCCAACATCGCGCCGTGGCTCCGGGTGGCCGATCGTCTCGGCGGCCAGATCCGGTGGGCGGAGATCGACGTGGAGACCGGGGCGTTGCCCGCCTGGCAGTACGACGACCTGATCGACGAGCGCACCGTGCTGGTCGCGGTGACCCTGGCGTCGTCGACGCTCGGTTCGATCACCGACGTCCGGGCGATCGCCGAGAAAGCGCACGCCGCGGGTGCGCTGCTGGTCGTCGATGCGACGAGCGCGGCGCCGTATCTTTCGCTGGACATCAAGGCGCTGGGTGCCGATGTGGTGGTGGTGTCCGCGGAACGCTGGGGTGGTCCCCGGGTGGCCGCGATGGCCTTCGCCGACGCGTCCACCATCGACACCCTGCGGTCCATCTCCAGTGATCCACGCGCCACCGGCCCGGCACGACTGGAACTCGAACCGCATCAGGGTGCGTTGCTGGCCGGGGTCGTCGCATCCGTGGAACATCTCGCGAACCTCGACGAGGCGGCCATCGGCAAACGGAGGCGGCGACTCGTGACCGCGCTCGACGGCGTCTACGAATACCTCCAGCGCCTCACCTTCTATCTGACGACGACGCTGCAGCACCTCAATCAGATCAGCATGGTGGGCACTGTGGAGGACCGCATCCCGGTCGTCAGTTTCACCTTCGACGGCGTGCCGGCCGACCGTGTCGTCCGGAGGCTGGCGGGCAACGGCATCTGCGCCCTCGCCGACGTGCCCAGCCGTGCGCTGGACCGGATGGGCGCGCGGGACTTCGGTGGAGCCGTCACCATCGGACTCGGACCGTATTCGACTCCCTACGAGGTCGATCACCTCGTGCGTGCGCTGGGCTCACTCGGCTGACGCCGGTTACCCGACGGTGAGCAGCACCTTGCCGATCGCGTCGCCGCTGTCGAGGCGGGCCTGCGCGGCAGCGGCCTCGGCGAGCGGGAAGGTCGAGTCGATGATCGGCCGGACCTTGCCCTCGTCGATGAGCGGCCAGGTGTCGTGGCGGGTCGTCGCGACGACATCGGCCTTCGATCCCTGGCCGATCACCGGCCGGGACCGCAGCGTGGTGCCGTACACCGCGCCGCGTTTGCCCATCAGCGTGCCGATCGGCAGTTCGCCCTTCACGCCGCCCTGCATGCCGATGATCACCAGGCGGCCGCCGGTGGCGAGCGCGTCGACGTTCCGCGGCAGGTAGGCGGCGCCCATGATGTCGAGGATGACGTTCGCGCCGCCCTCGCCCTGCATCACGGTCACGAAGTCCTCGGTCGAGTAGTCGATCAGGATGTCGGCGCCCAGCGCTTTGCAGCGTTCCAGCTTCTCCCGGGTGCGCGCGGTGACGGCCACGCGGGCACCCAGTGCGTGCGCCACCTGGATGGCATGCGTGCCGATGCCGCTCGACCCGCCGTGAATGAGAACCAATTCGCCTGCCGTCAGGTGCGCGGTGGCGAGCAGGTTGGAGGCGACCGTGCAGGCCACCTCGGGCAGAGCCGCGGCGTCCACCAGAGTGACCCCGTCGGGCCGCGGGAGCACCTGAACCGCGGGCACCGCGACCTTCTCCGCGTAGCCCCCGCCGGCCAGCAGCGCACACACCTCGTCGCCCACCTTCCACTCTCCCGCATCGTCCCCAACTGCGGAAATGCGCCCGGACACCTCCAGTCCGAGGATGTCCGAGGCGCCGGGCGGGGGCGGATACAGCCCACGCCGCTGCAGGAGATCGGCGCGGTTCACGCCGGCCGCGACGACATCGATCACCACCTCGCCGGGGCCGGCCACCGGATCGGGCACGGTGCCGAGAGACAGGTCTTCCATGTGGACAACTGCGCGCATGATTTCGATGCTGTCACACGAACCCGTTACCGGTAACTGCTCCCAATTGGTTACACTCGGTTTCACTCGCTTATGAGTCGGTTGTGCGACGCAGTTCTGGGGGTTCGGGGGAGTTCGGCGCCGCACAGTGGGATCGCTTCCTAAAGCGTTGGGGACCAATGCGATTCATGGGCGAGCGGGATGGGTCGGGGAGACAGGGGAGGGAATATGCCTGTACCCGAGGGCATGGTGGACGACGAACTGCGCGTGTGGTCGTCGATGATGGTCGAGACAATGCGTCTCGTCGGATTTCTCGACGAGCGTCTGACTCTCGAGGACGGGGTCAGCTACGCGGAATACCGCACGATGATCAACATCCTGCGAGACGGACCGCAGCGTATGTCGGACTTGGCGCAGGAGGGACTGGTGTCGCGTAGCGGTATCAGCCGTCAGGTGGCCCGGCTGGTCGCGCTCGGATACGTCGAGCAGTTCACCGAAGTGAATGACGGTCGTAGCCGCCTCGTGCGGCTCACCCAGGACGGACGCGACGTGGTCACCAAGGCGACCACGACACATTCCGCCCGGGTGCGACAGTTGCTCTTCGATCAGCTGGACGAGGAAGAGGTCCGCACGCTGGACCACATCTACAGCAAGGTGGGTGACAGCCTGACGCGCACGCTCCAGTAGCCTGTGCGGCAGGGAAGCGTGGCAGAGCGGCCGAATGCACTCGCCTTGAAAGCGAGCGTGGGTAAAACCACCGGGGGTTCAAATCCCTCCGCTTCCGCTGCCTGAGGTCAGAGGCGGTTTCCGGGCAACCGGAAGCCGCCTCTCTTTCCGTTCCGGTGACCCATTCATAGTGCCTGCCGAAATACGATCAGCGGGTATCGCGCCACAATTCGGTCGGTACCGTGACCATATGAGACTGGGGCGTGCACTCGGGGCGTCTATCGGCGCAGTGTTCGCGCTCCTATTCACTGCTTGCGACCCGTTCGCCAACCCGGACCTCAGCTCCCGCGACATCGACGCCGGGGACGCCGCGCAGGCGATCGAACAGCGGCACATCGAATTGCCAGAGGGGTTCCGGTTCACAGCGGGGAGGATTCATCCGGTGGCATTCCAGGGACGCCCCGGTTACGACCTCCTCTACGACGCTCCGGCTGCGGTGTTCGAGGACCCGCGCTTGCTGCAAGCGGCGTACACGGGCACGTCACTTGACGGCGCGTTCTCCGAGTTCGAAGACTTCGATTGCGCCGCGGGGATTCTCGGCGTCGCTCGTGAGCAGAGGTGGGTGACGTGCACGCCGCAGACGCGGGCGAAGTTCAGCGTCACCGGGACCGATCGCACCAACACCGCGCGGCCCTTCTATTACGACGGGATCGCGGTCATCGCCGCGGAGGGGCGGACTCAGGTGATTGTGGTGATCGGCGGGTCGTAGGGCAGTTAGTGATCCACGCCGGTGACCTGTTCACCCAGGACGGTTCACTCATGGTCGCGTGGTCTCGCTCGCTGGTTACTGACAAGGGAACCCGTTGTGCCGCGGCGCGCTCGAACCACGTACGACGCAGCAGACCGCTCGCCACCTATCGCGCCGAGATGGCTTCCCTCGACCGGCTGTGTGACTTTTAAGCAGTGACCTTGGTCGAATGCACGCTGACGACACGCCGAACCGAATTACACGGTTGTGATTCAACCTTCGGATTGGCCGCATACAGTGGGCGCGTACGGAACGAACGGCGTCGGTAGGAGCACTCACGATGGCGGATCGGGTTCCTGTTGGCATCTCCGGTGACCTCCACCGCTATCAAACCTGATTGCGATCTGAACCTCAGCTACTACAGGCCGGCGAGTCATCTCGGGAGCTGTCTAAGCGGCGCAGAGGCTCCCGTTCCCATCCCTTGGCGGGACTGAAGGTGAGCACGACCTGCAGTGGCCACGCGATCACGACGACTTCGTCGATCTCGTCGGGAAGCTCCAGGGGAGCACTAGGCGCCACCTCGGAGTCTCGGATCGTGGCAATCATCTCCTTCGCTGGACCGGAACTGTCTGCGACGAGCGCCAAGATCCGCCGACCTGTTTCGGGACCCAGCGACTTTCGCGCATTCGTCGCGCGTTCCGACGCCAGCCACTCGTTGAGGAATCCGACCATGTCGATATCGAGATCGGTCGAGCGCGCCCCACCGTAGCCTTCACTCAGGATCACGCCCGGCCCGAGTGGTTGCTCACCGGACGACGGTGGCGGCACGGCACTTCCACTCACCGGATAACCGACGGCGGCCGTCACCGCACTGTTTCGCCAGAACCCGCCCGACCCTTCGGCTTCGATTCGGGCGAGCGCGGCTTCAAGATCAGGCAGCATCGTGTCGAACCTCGGCTTTCGGAGCGTGCCCCATGTCTCGCGGGCCTCGGTCGTGTCCATCACCAACAACCAGGTCTCCCGCAACGACTGCATCGGGTGGAAGTGTTCTCCATCGAATGCTTCGTCCAACTTGACGTTGTGCCACCGCATCGCAGCGCTCGTTAGCCACTTCACCTCGACCGCTACCGCCGAACAGGCCGACCTGAAATCGGGGACCGCCCCCTGGCGCTCTACCTCGCAGACTCGGCTGAAAGTCAGACCGGTGCGGGAGGTTATGACATCGAGCGCGATCTGCTCGGCCCGGTCGCGCTTCGCGCACTTCATGTGGGTGCAGGCCACCGCTTCTTTCGCCATCCGCTCACGGTATTGCCGCAGGCAAATGCCGGCGACTCGACTGATCGTTCAACTGCGTTCTCGCCTATGCGATTTACGTCCAGCGGACTGTAGTTGTTGCGCCACTCCACGAGACTCGAGGCTGGACCGCGCCATGCCCGATACTGTCATTCAAGGGATATACCTTTGAGTAAGATATCTGTGCGCTTGAAATGGCCCGAAATCAACGTCGCGCTGGCGCGGCTGCATCAGCCCCGACCACTTCAGAAGTGTCGATTCAGGATCATCGCAATAAGTTGAGTGCCGAAGCGATGCTTGTGGAGGACGGTGGTATTTTCGCTGGTAGCTGGCATCAGAAAGCCGCCACGCTGAATCATTGGACGAACTACGCAGACTATGCGGGGACGTGAAGCCCGAGTGTGTTTGTTGGTTGGAACGCTGTCATTTCGAGCCGAGGGGTTCCCGTCCCATGTATCCGAACGTATACACAATGACAGTTGAGCGGCATAGCAAAGTTGGCTGAGAAGTTGCACACCAACTGAGTCATCAATATGGTTTCGGCTAATCGGAGCCGCAGCTAATCGGAGTCGCAATAGTGGAAGCCCGGAAACTAGAAATGCATCCGGGGTTAATTCGCGAGTCACGGGTCGGTCAGACACCAACTCGTTCGGGATTGCTGCACTGATAGAGACAGCTTCTGGAGGGACATTGCATTTTACGCGGCGGGTAATTCTAGGTCTACTTTCGTCATTGACATTGGCACTTCCGGCTACCGCCGGAATGGGAGTAGCGTCAGCAAAACCGACGCCATTGGCATCAAAGTTCGATCAAACTGTCACTGACGATGGTTGGAAGCTCGAGTTGCGAGCATCTGAGCTCATAGTCAACCCGATGTCCAATATTGCCAACAGTTTCGCGTCCCGAGAGGGATGGATCACGTCTCGTGTCGGCGCACTCATTACTCCAGCCGCAGGACGCAGACCTTCCGAGCCGGTGTTATCTGGGATTGTTGAGCAATTTCTAGTCGTGGGGTGTCAGGTCGACGTTTCCGATGGCGCCACGTTGGGGCTTGGATCATCCATTGGACCAACAGCTAGTGTGACTATCAGTGGACTTCCGTCGGCATCGGTTGGCGGATCAGCGTCTCTTAGCCCGTCGATCTCGTCAAGGCTCAGAGCAGGCAAGGTCACCGAGTTCTCACTAGGTAAGAAGACGTTAAACACGAATCGGGCATCTATTCGCGCCAAGCGTGTCCATCTGCGTGTAAACGGATGTGTCGGCCCAACCACGGTACGCGTCATCGTTCGTTTCTCGGTGTCCACCCGGACTGCCGACGACACTCTCAACGTGTACTCGGCTCGGATGTGGTTGTGAAAGGTATGGCAGTGATGTCAAGAAGGAACCTGGCCAAGATCCCTGCTTTCCGCCTGAGCGCTATTTTTATCGCGATAGTTGCGTTGCTCCTTACGATGGCGATTAATACCAACGCTGGTGCCGAGACTCCGGCCGAACGCTGCAAGCGCGAGACGGCAACCTATAACGCGGCCTGGGCGGCATCGTGGTCGGCAGCGAACGGAAAACCTGTTGCTGAAGCGCCTCCACCCCCGGTTCCGTATACGTGCCACGATCCCGGGCCGTCGACAACGCCGACCACGCCTTTGCCGTCGGTGACTGCGCCCAGTGGGACCAGCGAACCCGCGACCCCCGCACCAGACGGGCCAGACATCGGCGGGCACGCACCCACTGACATCCCGCCAGCTGGCGCATCACCGATAGTGCCGGTGCCACGAGGACCTCTCAAGCAAGCGCCAGGCCGCACTGAAGCTGGTATTCTGTGCAATAAGGTGTCTGGGTGCAGGCAATGGAGGCACACATTTAGTGAAGAGAATACGAAAAAAATGTGGGAAAGCTACAAAGAAGCCGGTCCGCTAGCCGGTGGAGTGGCATGCGGGCTGATTCTCTTGGCGATGCGAGCCGGGCCTGTCGCGGGGCTCATCGGCGGGGCGGTTTGTCAGTACGTATTCAATCAAGTTTTTAAATACACGCCTGAGCTTCCGAAGGGTGCCCAGCTGCATCTGGCAATCACCTACAGTGCTTTCGGAGCGAGCGTTGACCCGAATGAGACATATCTAATTATTCCGGGTCAGGCCGTTCGGCAGCGATGACCGGGGTTGAGGTAAATTTCGTGATCGGGATCGTGGTTGGGATCGCGGCCATATACCCAGTCGGCAGCCTGATTCTAAAGCGACGGCGCCGACCGAGTGAGATGAGGGCAGTGTCGATATTGTTGAGTGTTCTCGCGGCATTCATTCTCAGCCTGGCTTTGTACACGGCAGTGATATTCTCTATAGATTCGGCAGGATTGAAGAGCTTCGCGAAAGGGTTAGTCGCAAGCATCGTTATCTCGACATTTGGGCTACTTGCGTACGCCAACAAGGCTAGAGGAAAGGGAGACTGATGACCTCGACGAAACTGGCGACTCTAATTAAACCCGTACTGCTTGTGTTGGCAATTTCAGCTATCGTTCTTGCGGCTGTAGGTATCCACTCGGCTCAAAGCGATGAGCCGGCAGCGCAGGCTGCCCCTTCGAGAGGTCAGCTCACCGATCAGGATCTGCAGGTTCTGTTACAGATGACCGCGAAGCGGTTCTATGTATCTGCATATCGAGGCAATGCTGGCGATGTATACTCTCTGCTGACTTCGCGATGCCAAATGAAGAATCCGATCGACGGACTGGCTCGTGCGATTCCTGGGGTACCACTCACGGATCCGGGTAGCTGGAAGTATTTTACAATGCCGATCGGAAAGCGCTTCAGCCCGCAAACTGTCCAACCATACTCAAACGCCAAACTCGAAGGTAAGCCGACTCAGTGGTCCTTGGTGTCGAACAAGTGGCGACTTGACACATGCTGATCGGCCGCTCCCATCAGCTTCGGTAGCTTCCGGCGGTTTCGCTCCAACAGTGAAGTTGGAGCTACGGAGATGGCGGTGACGCTATAAGGACGGGGTGCGAGCTAAGTGCTCCTGATGCATTTGGTGGTACCGCTGTCCGCGCGGGATGAGGGACACGACATGAACTGTCGGGGTGTCGCCCGAATCGGACTCGTTCTGCTCGGGCACGGCCTGAGACGCTTCTGACGGTGTCGGATGGTTGTCCGCTTGTCGACAGCTAATGTCATTGCCGTTGAACTGGAGCTCTGAGTTGGCGGTCCTGCCGAGGACGTGACCGGGAGGCCGATGCGGTGGCGGATATCGATGAGACCGCTTCGGCGGCAGTGGTGCTCTGGTGGATACCGGTAGGCGCTGGCGGGCGGGTTGTGCGCCACACGAGTCGGTGGTGGGAGCTAATCCAGGCACGGTTGGCTCGGCGTGATCCACGTCCACTTTTTCACGCCGCCATGGAGGTGACTCTCGTCGACGGCACGCGATACGTGATCGAGATGGCGCCAGCGTGGAGTGCACCCCTAGGACTGGACCGCGGTGTGGCGGTCAGCGGACCCGTGGGACTACGGGCTTTGGGACGATGGCGACTGTTTCGCTACGAGGTTCGGTGCTGGGCTGACGGGACGATCCCCGACCGGTCTTACGCGGTGGGCGGGCCGGTAGTGCTCACGACTGACCGCACCAAGTCGCAGGCCCTCGTCAGCAGTGTTCGGGACGTCCCGTCGCTGACATGGGGACGAAATGTCGGAGTCGTCAACGATATGTGGAACTCGAACTCTGTGGTGTCCTGGCTCTTGGTCATGGCTGACATGTCGGCTGACGGAGTGGTTCCGCCGCAGGGCGGTTGGGCGCCGGGGTGGCAGGCCGGGATTGCGCTTGCGACTTCACGACGGCACGATCCAAACTGACGTAGCGGGGCAGGGGAGGGTTAGCAACCGACATCAACTGACAAGGCTCGAGGTGTATTGTTCACACCCCGACATGATCGGGCGCGCATAGGCCTATCCGAACAGCCAGCGGATCTCGGTAGCTTCCGACCGCCAATCTCGATACTCGAAAGGCAAATCTGCGTGACCAGATCAGACAAGCAGGTGTGATCTACATACAAATAGAATAGGCTGGCCCAGCCTGCGGACACGTCCGCAGACCCGGTTTACCTCCTGACTCAGAAGACTGCTGGACAAACGTATGTGCGGCTCGCATTTGGTCGGAACGACAACTGCCTTCGCCCAGTGGGAGCGCAGATCGGCCCAGATGTCTAACTCGTCCGGAGGGGCATCGCCCCACCACATGCGAGCGTTCTACTTCACTCAACCGCCCGAGGATCTCTTCGACCGAATCCGCTCGTTGACGATGCCGGTCCACATCATCGGCGGCGCGGAGGATCTGCTGTTCGGCAACGCGCCGGTGCGGGCTCTTGCCAAGATTTTCTCCCACGGCTCGATCGAGATGATCGACGACTGCGGACACTATCCGTGGGTGGATCAACCCGATGCCTTCGCCGCTGCGGTTGCCCGTTGGGCGTCGTCCGGATAGTGCGGTCGTGATCGGGCGACGAACGCGGCGCCGCCGAGAATGAGGAGGCATCCGAGGATCTGCGTCGTCGACGGCACCTGGCCGAGCAGGAGTGCGGCCAGGGGGAGTGCGAAGACCGATGGAAGCAGGAGGAGTACGCCGCTCAGATGCGTGGGAAGGAGCGTCACCCCCTTGTTGATCAGAGCGAATGCCAGCACCTGACCGGCGAAGGCCAGCAGCACGATCAGCAGCCATGATCGTGGGGTGCCTGGCATTCGGAGCGTGCCGGTCGCCGCGCCGATGAGTGCCGCAGTCGCTGCCGCGGACGTGCACGCGACCGTCAGCACCGTTGTCGGCCAATGGTTCTGATCAGAGGAGCCGCGACGGATGAGGAACAGGTAGATCGTGTAGCCGACACCGGCGATCACGCCGGCAAGGACGCCGACCGCACTGGGAGCGGTGCCGGAGCCGGGGCTGAGGAGTCCGCCCGCCAGTGCGACACCGACGAGCATCAGTGGCGCCAGGAACCAGGTCGTTCGGCGCGGGCGCACGCGATCGACAGCGAACACCAGCAGCGGCATCACCACGATCTGCACGTTGATGAGCACGGTCGCGATTCCGGCGCCCGCGCCGGCGATGCTGATGTTCCAGCAACTGAAGTCGAGGCCGAGTGCGATGCCGGCTGCCGCTGCGAAAAGAATCTGACGCCGTGGCGGGTGGCCCAGCCGCCGGAACTCGACGATGGCGAGTGGCAGCAACATGATCGCGGCGAGACCCGCACGCAGCATGGCGACCGTGACGGGCTCACTGTCGGCGGCCTCGACCAGAATCGACGAAAACCCAAGGCACAGAGCGGCACCCAGTAGTGCCAGCGTTCCGGTGCGGGCAGTCGTGAGGGCGACCATGCCTCCACCTTCCCGACAATCATTCGGTAAGTCCAGGTGATGTTTGCTTGCTGTATTGCGTAATCTGGCTGAATGATCGATTCGTGGGATCGACTCAGGGTGTTCGCCGCCGTAGCCAAACACGGCAGTCTCGCGGCTGCGGCAACGGAGTTACACCTGACGGGACCCGCTGTGTCACATCACCTGCGGCGCCTGGAGAACACACTCGGCACACGGCTCGTCGAGCGCGATGGTCGCGGCATCCGGCTCACCGTCGCAGGACGCATCCTCGCCGAAGGTACGCGCGAGGTCGAAGCGGCGGTACATGCCGCCGAAGCGGAGATCGAGGCGCTGGCCGACGAGATCAGCGGACCTATTCGACTGGGCGCTTCGGGGACTGTCCTGCGTAGTCTCGCGCCGGTCCTCGGTGCGTTCGTCCGCAGGCATCCGCGCAGTCGTCCGGAGGTGATCGACGCCGACACCGTGGACCTGCTGCCAAAGCTGCGTCGCGACGAATTGGACCTGGTGGTCGCCGAGTCCTGGAGTACCGCGCCGCGCCGAGTGGGTAGCGGCTTCGTCGCCGAGGTCGTGCACGTCGAGCGTGCGCGCGTCGCCGTTTCTGCCGATGATCCGGTCGCGAAGGCCGGTCGCGTCCCCGCGAGCGCCTTCGCCGAGGCGACGTGGGCCACGTGCGCCGACGGCAGTGACCCATCACTGGGCTTGCGTGAGTTGGTGGCCGCGACAGGGGAGGGGCGTGAACCTCGGATTGCGTATCAGGTCAACGACTTCGCCACTGCGCTCGCTCTGGTCCGCGAGGGGCTTGCGTGGGCGCTGGTCACCGATCTGTCACAACCCGAATGCGGGAACGAAATCATCCTGTGCGACACCACTCCTGAGATCACCAGGACACTCAGTGTGGTCCGCCGTGCTTCGACGGCACGTCCTGCCGTCGCCGCCTTGGTCGACGCCATCGCCGCCGGCTTCGGATAGACGGCAGTACTCAGCGAATCTCCACATCAGATGAACCGGTAGTGCAGACGTCTGCACGTCGGGTGCCGCGATCAACCGGCGCTGCTCACACCGAATTCACCTGACAGACAAGTGAACTGGAATATCCAGTCGGCCTCGCCATGACGTAAGAAATCTGTGGCCCGTGCAGTCATGGTGTTGGCCGCATGACGTGCACGGAGTGAATGTGACCCCTTGCACAAATTGGTACGCTCACGTACCGTCTGTCTGGTACGCCAACGTACCAACCGTTCGAGGAAGGCCGCGCCGTGACCATGATCGACCTGCCCACCGGCCCGAGGGCCCCGTCATTCGTCCAGGCCTGGTGGGCGGTGAAAGACCGTCGTCGCACCATGGCCCGTCTCGCCGAGCAGCACGGCTCCGCGTTCACGCTGAGGATGCCGATCTACGGGGAGTCCGTGGTGATCAGCGATCCGGCGGAGGTGCGCGAACTGTTCATGAACGCCGACGACGCCTTCGGGCCGATCGAACCCAACCTCGGCAAGATCCTCGGGCCGGGCTCGATGTTCGCCCGCGACGGAGCCGATCATCGTCGCCAGCGCAAGCTCCTGGTGCCGCCCTTCCATGGCCGCAATCTCGTCACCTATGAGCGGATCATCGAGGAGGAGGCCGTTCGGGAGATGGCCAAGTGGCCTGAGGGCAAGCCTTTTTCGGTGATGGAGTCGATGATGCACATCACCCTGAACGCGATCCTGCGCGCGGTGCTCGGCGCCGAGGGGGACGAGTTCGACGAGCTGCGCACCACCATGCCCGAGGTCGTCGAACTCGGGTCGATGCTCGTCGCACTGCCGATCCCGCAGGTCGAATTGTTCGGCCTGGCACCGTGGGGTAAGTATCGCCGGATGCGCGCCCGCTACGACGCCCTCATCGACCGCCTGATCGACAAGGCGCTCGCCGACGATCAATTGGAGGAGCGTACGGACGTGCTCGCCATGATGGTGCGGTCGACCTACGACGACGGAACCGCCATCTCCCGCAGTCACATCGCCGACGAACTCGTCACCATGCTGGCCGCCGGTCACGAGACCACCGGCACCACCCTCGCCTGGGCCGTCGAGCGGCTGCGCCGGCACCCCGAGATCCTGCGCCGGCTCGAAGCCGAGGTCGCCGCAGGTGAAGGAGCACTCCGGGCGGCGACGATCACCGAGGTGCAGCGCATCCGCCCGGTCATCGACTTCACCGGTCGCCGGGCCCGGGAGGACAACACGAAGCTCGGGCGATGGACCCTGCCCAAGGGGAAGGTCGTGCTCGCCAGCATCAACCTGATGCATGACAACGAAGAGCTCTTCCCGAACGCCAAGGCCTTCCATCCGGACCGGTTCGTGGGAGCCAAGGCCGACGTCTACAGCTGGATTCCCTTCGGCGGCGGCGTACGTCGATGCATCGGCGCAGCCTTCGCCCAGATGGAAATGACCGTCGTACTGCGAACCCTGTTGCGCGACTTCGAACTCGAACCGACGACCGAACCCGACGAGCCGTGGCATTCCCGCGGTATCTCCTGGGCGCCCAAGCACGGTGGACTCGCCGTCGTGCATCGACGCTCGACCCCCCTCGTCGGAAGCGAGCCCGCCGCCGAGGCGGTGTCGGCGCCGTCCGATGCCGCGACCAAGATGGAGACCTCCGCATGACCAGCGCCCCAGAGTATTTCGACTATCTCGTGATCGGCGCCGGGCTGTCCGGCATCGGCGCCGCACGCCAGTTCGCCGCCACGTTCCCCGGAAAGACCTACGCGGTCCTCGAGGCCCGGGAAAATCTCGGCGGCACCTGGGATCTGTTCCGCTATCCCGGTATTCGCTCAGACTCCGACATGCACACGCTCGGTTATCGCTTCAAGCCGTGGACGCAGCCGAAGGCGATCGCCGACGGTCCGAGCATCCTCGCCTACATTCGTGAGGCGGCCGCGGAGGGCGGGGTCGACGCCCATATCCGATACTCCCACAAGGTGATCGGCGCGAGTTGGGACAGCGGTCAGGCGCGCTGGACGGTTCGCGCGCTGCGCGGCAAGAAGCGCGTCACGTACACCTGCGCGGTGCTGCACGTGTGCAGTGGCTATTACCGCTACGACGAGGGCCACAGCCCGGAGTTCGAAGGCTCAGAAGACTTCCGCGGCCAGATCATTCATCCGCAGCAGTGGCCGGCCGACCTGGACCACGCGGGTAAGCGGATCGTGGTCATCGGCAGCGGTGCCACTGCGGTCACCCTGGTGCCGACGTTGGCGCAGACCGCCGCGCACGTGACGATGCTGCAGCGCTCGCCCACCTACATCTCGACGCTCAAGAGTCAGGATGTGATCGGCAACAAACTGCGCGCATGGCTCGGCGAGGAGCGGGCCTACAGCCTGATCCGGCTCAAGAACACCACATTCGGTTCGGCCTTCTATCAGTTCTGCCGGCGCCGCCCGGAGACCGTGCGATCGATGGTGCTCAAGGGTGCCGCGAAGCAGCTGCCGCCCGGCTACGACGTCGAGACCCATTTCAATCCGCGCTACAACCCGTGGGATCAGCGGATGTGTGTGGTGCCCGACGGCGACCTCTTCGCGGCGATCCGTCAACGACACGCCTCGATCGTCACCGACCGCATCGAGCGGTTCACCGAAACCGGAATCCGGCTGGAGTCGGGCAAGGAACTGCCCGCCGACATCATCGTCACCGCGACCGGGCTCTCCCTGCTGCGCTTCGGAGGGATGACCTTCGAGGTCGACGGTGAGAACGTGGATCCCGGTCAGGAGGTGGCGTACAAGTCAGCGCTGCTGACGCGGATGCCGAACTTCGCCTTCACACTCGGCTACACGAATGCGTCGTGGACTCTCAAGGCCGATCTCGTCGCCGAGTATCTGTGCAAGGTGATCGCCCACATGGATGCTCGTGGCCACTCGACCTTCGTCCCGGTGCGCGAACCCGGGATGGAGACCGTTCCGTTACTCGGTCTGCAGGCCGGCTACATTCAGCGCTCCATCAACGAGTTCCCTCGCGCGGGCACATCGGGTCCGTGGCAGGTGGTGATGAGCTATCGCGTCGACAAGGCGACGCTGCGGGACGCACCGGTCGAGGAGGCAAACCTCTCCTTCTCGGGAAGCCGTTCATCGACCGGCGCCGACGTTCGGGTCTGACGCATGGCCCGGAACATGTCACCCCATCGCCAGGAGCGCGATCGCCGCGTCGGCGGCTGCTGTCGTCACCGTCTCGGCGTCCACGCCGTCCTCGAGCGAGGTTGCCATCAGCTCACGCAGGCCGCCGAGCAGCAGGACCGAGGTGTGCCGCGACGGCGGCGCGATGCCCTCGGCGCGGAAGTCGTCGGCATCGGTGACCTGGTGCAGCAGCACCGTGAAGGAGTCGAGGATCTCGCGCTGCACCTCTCGGGCACCGTCGCCGAGGGCGCGCGGTTCGCGTACCCAGCCGCGGACGAGTTCCGGCTCGGCCATCGACGCCGCGACCCACGCGCGCACGAGCCGGACCGCTTGCTCTCGCCACGGCGCACCGGGCAGCACGCTCCCCGCGATCGCCTCGACGATGCGCGCGTTCTCCGTGCGCATCAACTCGACATAGCAATCCTCGAGGCGCTCGAAGTGCTGGTAGAAGGTGCGCCGGGAGATCCGGGCGAAGCGCACGACATCGGCGACGGTCGTCTCGTCGTAGCCCTGCGCCCGGATCGCCGCGGCCAGTCCGTGGAGCACCCGACGCCGATTCTGGACATCCCGGAAGTCGCCCTCGCCGGATCCTGATTCACTCACCGGCCCACCCCGACGATTCGTTCCGCCATCTCCATCACGCCCGCATCCATTCCGCACGTCCAGCTCTGGTACGCCAGCGTACCGCCAGCTCTCGTTCGTCTGTCCCACCCGAGGTAATCATGACCGAAACCATCACTCCCGTCGGCCGCGGCATCCGGCTCGCACACGATCGGATCGGTGACTCCGACGCCGTGCCCGTCGTCCTGATCGCGGGCCTCAGCCAGCAGCTGCACTCCTGGCCCGACGCTCTGTGCAGGCTGTTGGCCGATCGCGGCCACCAGGTCATCCGCTTCGACAATCGCGACGCCGGACTCTCGACCCACCTGGACTTCACACCCAGCACCCTCCAGGTCTTCCGCGGCAATCATCCCGAGCAGTACGTGCTCTTCGACATGGCCCGGGACACCGTCGGACTCCTCGACGCGCTCGGTATCGAACGCGCACATCTCGTCGGTGTGTCGATGGGCGGCATGATCGCCCAGACGGTGGCGGCCCGCTTCGGCACGCGCGTGGCCTCGCTCACCTCGATCATGTCCACCACCGGGGCCGCGAAGATCGGCCGGCCAGCACCGTCCACGTGGTTGCACATGCTCACCGCACGACCTCCGCGTACTGCCGCCGAGGCCGCCGACGGAGCCGTGCGCGGACTGCGCCACATCGCGTCGGCCGGCTTTCCCTTCGACGAGGCCGCCGTCCGTGCGACCGCCCGACTGTCGTTCGAGCGCGATCCGGGCGCCGCCGCGGCGACGAACCGGCAGCTCGGCGCGATCCTGGCGTCCGGGGACCGCACCCGCGAACTGCGCCGGATCGCGGCGCCGACTCTGGTGATCCACGGCGACCGCGATCTCATGGTGGCGCCGTCGGGCGGGTACGCGACGGCTCGGGCGATTTCCACCGCGCGCCTGCGCATCATCCCCGGCCTGGGACACGATCTGCCGAGTGGTGTCTGGCCCGAACTGGCCACGATGATCGGCGATCATCTCGCGGCATCGAACGCCCCCGGTCGGCGATGAACGACATTCTGCAGACCGAATACCGGCCGCCCGAGGCGACCGGACGCGCCCGCGGGGCCGCTCTGGCGGTGCTGTGCGTACCGATGCTGATGATGGTGCTGGACGCCCAGATCGTGACCGTCGCGCTGCCCACCATCGCCGCCGATCTCGACGTCGATCAATCCGGCCTCGCCTGGGTACTGAATGGGTACCTCATCGCGCTGGGTGCCCTGCTTCTGCCCGCGGGACGCCTCGGCGACGTATTCGGCCGGCGGCGGATCTTCGTCACGGGACTGGTCGTATTCAGTGCGGCGACCCTCGTCTGCGGTCTGGCCACCGGGCCGGAACTGCTGGTCGGTGCGCGGATCGTGCAGGGCGCCGGTGCCGCATTCACCTCCGCGGTCATCCTCGGGCTGATCGCCGGTCTCTATCCGGAGCCCGGCGAGCGGGCCCGGGCGATCGCGCTGTACACCTGCACCTCCGCGGTCGGAGGCACGGTGGGTCTGCTGGTGGGCGGCTTGCTGGTACAGGTCTTCGGCTGGCAGGGGGTCTTCTGGGTGAATGTGCCGATCGGGATCGCCGCTGCCTTTGCCGCCTGCCGACTCGTGCCCCGTGATGGTCGAGAGTCCGACGCGACACGACCGAATGCCTTGTCGCTGGGTATCTTTCGGCAACAGCATGTTGTCACCGCCAATGTCGCACAGGCATTGACCTTCGCCGGAATGTTCGGCATCTCCTTCCTCGGCGTCCTGTACTTCCAGGACGTCCGCGGATTCGATCCGTTCCAGGTCGGTCTGGCCTATCTGCCGTCCCAGGCGCTCAACGCGCTGATCGCGTTCACGCTCGCGGGCCGTCTGGTATCCCGGCTCGGGGCGCACCGCACCCTCGCGCTCGGTTTGGTGGTGCTCGTCGCGGGGGAGGCGTTGTTCGCCCGCTCCGGAACGACCACCGACTACCTGCCCGCCATCGGAATTGCCATGTGCCTCATCGGGATCGGCATGGGGCTGGCGCTGCCCAGCCTGTCGGTCCTGGCGATGTCGGGAGCGCGGCCCGGCGACGCCGGGCTGGTCGGCGGGCTCGCGAACACGACCATGCAGGTCGGTGCGGCGGTCGGCGTCGCGGTTCTCGCCGCCGTGTCCACCGCCGGGAATCGCCGAGCGGCCGACGCCGGCTCGAGCGCACCAAACGCCCTCGTCGGCGGATTTCACGACGCCTTCGCGGTCGGCATCGCGCTGATCGTCCTTGCCCTCGCCGTCACCGTCCTCGCGGCGCGCCGACCGTCCACCGCGCTACTCCCCCAGCCCTGATCCGGAAGGAAAACCCATGAAAATCAACGTGAATCGTCCCCTGTGCGCAGGACTCGGCGTCTGCGAGTCGATGGCACCCGACTGGTTCGAGGTCGGGGCGGACGGCCTGGTCGTCGCTCCGGAGGGCGAGATCCCGGAGGACGCGCGGGCCGAGGTCGGCGAGGCCGCCGCGTCCTGCCCCAACCTCGTACTCAACACCATCGCCTGAAATGCCGTTCATGACAACACATTCGCACCCGCCCGAACACCTCGTCGTGGTCGGTGCCTCCGTCGCCGGACTCAAAGCGGTCGAGGCCGCGCGGCGCCGCGGCCATACCGGTCGAATCACGCTGATCGGCGACGAACTGCACTGTCCGTACGAGCGGCCCCCGTTGTCCAAGGCGGCGCTGGCCGCCGGGGACACCGCGGAGAGATGGTTGCCGTCGACGTATCGCACCGAATCCGACCTGCGCGGCGAACTCGGCGTCGATCTGCGACTCGGCGCCCCGGCCACCGGACTCGACACCGACCGCAATGTCCTCCGGATCGACGACCAGGAAGTGCGCTACGACGCGCTCGTGATCGCCACCGGCGCCGAGGCTTTGCCGCTGCCCGCCGGACTCCCCGGCGCCGCACTGCCCGGCGTCCATCGGCTGCGGACCGTCGAGGACGCGGTCGCCCTCCGCGCGGACCTCGCGACCGCGCGCAACCTGGTCGTCATCGGTGGCGGATTCATCGGCTCCGAGGTCGCCGCGACCGCCGCGGCTCGTGGCATCGACGTGACGATCGTGGAGGCGGACACCATCCCACTTCGCCGTGCCCTCGGCCCACTCGGGCTCGTCGTGGGCCTGTTGCTGGAGCAGCGCGGCATACGCGTGCTGCGCGGTGTGGGCGTGTCCCGCATCGAAAGCAACGAGTCCGGCGGATCGGTACGGGTCGGTGGGGTGGTGCTGGACGACGGCCGTTGGCTCTACGCCGATGTCGTGGTGGCCGGTATCGGCGCCCGCCCACGCACCGGCTGGTTGCAGGGATCGGGTCTCGACGTGTCCGACGGCGTCCTCTGTGACGAATTCCTGTGTGCCGGACCATCGAATGTGTTCGCGGCGGGCGATGTGGCCCGCTGGCCCAACGCGGCGACCGGTGGTCTGCCCATGCGGACGCAGAACTGGACCGCGGCCGCGGAGCAGGGGGCGGCGGCCGCGGCCAACGCGTTGCTCGGACCTGATCGTCGGCCCTTCGCGACGGTGCCCTACTTCTGGTCGGATCTGTCGGACATCACGCTGCAGTTGGTCGGTGCCGCCGGCCCCGACCACGTCGTCGTTGAGGGCGGTCTGGCGGATCCGCCTGCCGCAGCACTGTTTTTCGACGGCGATCACCTGTCCGGCGCGCTGCTGCTCAATCTGCCCGCCGACACGATGAAGTACCGCACCATGATCGCCCGGCGCACCTCCCGGGCGGACGCACTGGTCTTCGCCGCCGAACGCGGCGCGGCCCGGGCCGCCACCCTCAGCCGCGCGTGAACGTGCCCGCGCCCCCTCCCTACACCGCAGAAAGGCACATCGTGGCCAAACAGGTTCACCAACTCGACCGCGTCGTGATCCGCTTCGCCGGCGACTCCGGCGACGGCATGCAACTGACCGGCGACCGGTTCACCCAGGAGTCGGCCGCCTTCGGCAACGATCTCGCGACGTTCCCGAATTTCCCGGCCGAGATCCGCGCACCGCAGGGCACCCTGCCGGGGGTCTCGTCGTTCCAGGTTCACTTCGCCGACCACGACATCCTCACCGCCGGTGACGCTCCCGACGTACTCGTCGCGATGAATCCGGCCGCCCTGAAGGCGAACCTGGCCGATATGCGCCCGGGCACGACGGTCATCGTCGACGGCCACGACTTCACCCAGCGCAATCTGGACAAGGCGGGCTATGACACGAATCCGCTGACCGACGACGGCCCCGGTGCCCTCGCCGACACGCACCGGTTGACGGTGGTCGATCTGACCGCATTGACCGTCGGTGCGGTGAGCGAATTCGGATTGTCCCGCAAAGACTCCGCGCGCACGAAGAACATGTTCGCCCTGGGCTTGCTGTCGTGGATGTACGGCCGCCCCACTGAGCCGACCGTCACGTTCCTCACGAAGAAATTCGCCAACCGCACCGACATTCGCGACGCCAATATCGCGGCGTTCCGGGCGGGATGGAATTACGGCGAGACCACCGAGGCCTTCGCGGTGTCCTACGAGATCAAACCCGCCGTCATGCCGACCGGTACCTACCGAAACATCTCGGGCAACCTCGCGCTCGCCTACGGCCTGGTGACCGGCGCGGTTCAGTCCGGTCTGCCGATGTTCCTCGGCTCGTACCCGATCACCCCGGCCTCCGACATTCTCCACGAGTTGAGCAAGCAGAAGGCCTTCGGTGTCACCACTTTTCAGGCCGAGGACGAGATCGCCGGTATCGGCGCCGCGATCGGTGCGTCCTATGCCGGACATCTCGGCGTGACGACCACATCCGGACCGGGTATCGCCCTCAAAGGTGAGGCGATCGGCCTGGCGGTGATGACCGAACTCCCGCTCGTCGTCGTCAACGTCCAGCGGGGTGGCCCGTCGACGGGGCTCCCCACGAAGACCGAGCAGTCCGATCTGCTCCAGGCGATGTTCGGCCGGAACGGGGAGGCCCCCGTGCCGATCGTCGCGCCCCGCTCACCCGGCGACTGCTTCGCCGCGGCGGTGGAGGCGTGCCGGATCGCGGTCGAGTACCGCACACCGGTGATGCTGCTGTCCGACGGGTCCGTCGCCAATGGTTCGGAGCCGTGGCGGATTCCGGAGCCCGACACACTTCCGGTGATCGATCCGGGCTTCGCGCAGCCGGTCGACGGTGTGGGCTTCCTGCCGTACGCCCGTGACCCCGAGACGCTCGCCCGCCCGTGGGCGCCGCCGGGTGTCGCAGGGCTCGAACATCGCATAGGCGGTCTGGAGAAGGCCGACGGAACCGGCGCCATCTCCTACGACCCGGCCAACCATGACCACATGGTTCGTACCCGGGCGGCGAAGATCGCGGCCATTGCCCGGTCCCTCCCACCGCTCGAAGTCGATGATCCGTCGGCCGAGACAGGCCGGGGCGCAAAGGTTCTGGTCATCGGCTGGGGCTCGACGTACGGTCCCATCGGCGCCGCCTGCCGCCGTGTCCGTCGCGCCGGACTGGACGTCGCGCATGTCCACCTCCGTCACCTCAATCCGTTCCCGAGCGACCTCGGCGACGTGCTGGCACGGTACGACAAGGTACTTGTCCCCGAGATGAACCTGGGACAGCTGGCGCTCCTGCTGCGTGCGGAGTTCCTCGTCGACGCGGTCGGCTACCACCAGGTCAACGGGTTGCCGCTGAAGGCTGCCGCGCTGGCCGAGGCGATCACCGATGTCATTGCCGGCGTGGATGATTCCGTGTCGCAGCCACTCGCACTCGCCGGAGGAGAACGCTGATGTCCGTCAACCTGCCCTTTCCCGAACGCTCCGGCACCGCGATGGTCCCGCCCGCCGAGAGGCCCCAGACCGGCAAGGAATTCACCTCCGATCAGGAGGTGCGCTGGTGCCCCGGCTGCGGCGACTACGCCGTGCTGAAAGCGGTCCAGTCCTTCCTGCCGGATCTCGGCCTCCGTCGAGAGAACATCGTCTTCGTTTCCGGCATCGGCTGCTCGTCGCGGTTCCCGTATTACCTCGACACCTACGGCATGCACTCGATCCACGGACGGGCGCCGTCGATCGCGACCGGTATCGCGACGTCCCGCGACGACCTGTCGGTCTGGGTCGTCACCGGCGACGGCGACGCGCTGTCCATCGGGGGCAATCACCTCATACATGCGTTGCGCCGCAACGTGAACATGACGATCCTGTTGTTCAACAACCGGATCTACGGACTCACCAAGGGCCAGTACTCGCCGACCTCGGAAGCCGGGAAGGTCACCAAGTCCACGCCGATGGGCTCGCTCGATCACCCGTTCAACCCGGTCTCCCTCGCGCTCGGGGCCGAGGCGTCGTTCGTGGCCCGCACCATCGACTCCGATCGCACACATCTCACCGGGGTGCTCGCCGCCGCGGCCGCGCACCGCGGCACCTCACTGGTGGAGATCTACCAGAACTGCCCGATCTTCAACGACGGTGCGTTCGACGCACTCAAATCCCCGGACACCAAGGCCGACGCGATCATCCCGCTCGTCCACGGTGAGCCCATCACCTTCGGAGCCGTCCTCGACGACGGCCGCCGCGCCAAAGCCCTGGTGCGGGACAACGCGACCGGTGGCGTCACGGTCGTCCCGACCCTAAATGTGCCGGCGGGCGACATCATCGTCCACGACGCCCATAATCCGGACCCGACAATGGCTTTCGCGATCTCCCGCCTGACCGACGCCCGGTACCTCAACGCGTCACCGATCGGCATCTTCCGTCAGGTGGACCGCCCCGCCTACGACGATCAGGCCCGCGCGCAGCTCGTCGAGGCGGGTGCCGGGGAACTCGAGCGCCACGCCGCCCTCCATGACCTCATCCATGCCGGCGACACCTGGACGGTCGCCTGAACAGACGAAACCCCCACCGCCGGAACCCCATCCCCGTACCCACTCCAAGGAGACCCATGACCTACGTCATCAGCAAGACCTGCGTCGACATCAAGGACCGAGCCTGCGTCGACGAATGCCCCGTCGACTGCATCTACGAAGGCGGCCGGATGCTCTACATCCACCCCGACGAATGCGTCGATTGCGGCGCCTGTGAACCCGTCTGCCCCACCGAAGCGATCTTCTACGTCGACGACCTACCCGACGAGATGGCGAACTTCGGACCCATCAACGCAGGTTTCTTCGACGACCTCGGCTCCCCGGGCGGCGCCCGGTCCTTCGGTCCGCGGACCTTCGATCACCCCGAAATCGCCGCACTGCCCACATCTTGAGATCACCTGTACGACACCATATCCGAAGGAAAGACATGCTCAATCTCGCCACCATGCTCGACGACAGTGCCCGGCGGTTTCCCGACCGGGACGCCCTGGTCCTCGGAGACGTCCGCCTCACCTACGCGCAGGTCGACGCCATGGCGTCCCAGGTCGCGCATCTGCTGACCTCGCTGGGCATCGAACGCGGTGATCGCGTGGCACTGAGCTGCCCGAACCTGCCGTGGTTCCCGATCGTCTACTACGGCATCCTCAAGGCCGGCGGTGTGGCCGTTCCGCTCAACGTGCTGCTGAAGCGGAACGAAGTCGCCTATCACCTCAAGGATTCGGGCGCGAAGGCCTACGTCTGCTTCGAGGGCAACGACGCGCTGCCGATGGGGCAGGAGGGATATGAGGGCTTCTCGGCCACCCCCGAGTGCCGGGACATGCTCGTCATCACGGCGGATCCCGCTGGGCAGTCCGCATTTCCCGGTACGACGGCCCTGGGCGCCGCGCTGGCCGGTCAGCCGACGACCTTCAGCACGGCGGTCACCGAGCCGGGCGACACCGCCGTGGTGCTCTACACGAGCGGCACCACCGGACAGCCCAAGGGTGCCGCGCTGTCGCATTCCAATATCGTGATGAACGCGCTGACCTGTCAGCGGTTGTTCGGCACCGTCGATCACGACGTCCATCTCGTCACCCTGCCGCTGTTCCATACGTTCGGCCAGACCGTGCAGATGAACGCCGGCCTCGGGTCGGGCTCGACCCTGGTCCTCGTGCCGCGCTTCGATCCGGCGACCGCGCTGGCCACCATGGAGGCCGAGAGTGTCACGTTCTTCGCCGGTGTCCCGACGATGTACTGGGCTCTGCTCAACGCCGATCTCGATGCGGTCGACGTGGCGACGATCAGCGGCAACCTGCGGATGGCTGTCTCCGGTGGGTCGGCCCTGGCCGTGGAGACCCTCGAGCAGGTGCGCGCGACCTTCGGCATCGAGGTCCGCGAAGGCTACGGGCTTTCCGAGACCAGCCCGGTGGCGTGCTTCAATCACCCGGACCGCGAGGCGAAGCCCGGCTCCATCGGTCAGCCTGTCTGGGGCGTCGAGATGAAGCTCGTCACAGCCGATTTCACCGAGGTGGCCGACGGCGAGCCCGGTGAGATCGCGATCCGTGGACACAATGTCATGTCGCATTATCTGGGGCGTCCGGAGGCGACGGCCGAGGTGATTCAGGACGGGTGGTTCCGCTCCGGCGACATCGGCCGCCGGGACGGCGACGGCTACTACTTCATCATCGACCGGGCCAAGGACCTCATCGTGCGCGGCGGGTTCAACGTGTATCCCCGTGAGCTGGAAGAAGTCCTGATGACGCATTCGGGCGTCAGCCTCGTCGCGGTCCTCGGCATTCCGCACGAGTCGCACGGCGAGGAGGTCAAGGCGATCATCATCCGGACACCCGGCGACGAGACCACGGAGGACGAACTCATCGCCTGGTGCAAGGAACGGATGGCCGCCTACAAATACCCGCGTGCCATCCAATTCGTCGACAGTATGCCGATGACCGCCACCGGCAAGATCCTCAAGCGCGAACTGCGCGCCTGAGCGCATTTCCTCCCTCGAACTGCCCGGGCGCACAGTCCCCTCGAGTGCGCCCGGGCTCCCAATCCTCTTGGAGCACACATGAAGAACTTCCACGGCAAGGTCGCCGCCATCACCGGCGCGGCCTCCGGTATCGGCCGCGAGCTCGCCATCAATCTCGCCCAGCGCGGTGCGCTGCTGGCCCTGTCCGACGTCGACACCGCAGGGGTCGCCGAGACCGTCGAGATCTGCGAGCGCATCGGTACGCGGGCGATCGGCCGGACCGTCGACGTCGCCGATCGTGCAGCGGTGTACGAGTGGGCGGACACCACTCGCGCCGACTTCGGTCACGTCAACCTGATCGTCAACAACGCCGGTGTCGCACTGGCCACCACGGTAGAGGCGGCGCACTGGGACGACCTCGAGTGGATCATCGGGATCAACCTGTGGGGCGTCATCCACGGCACCAAAGCCTTTCTGCCGCACCTGATCGCGAGCAGTGACGGACATGTCGTGAACGTCTCCAGCGTGTTCGGGCTCATCGCCGTGCCCACCCAATCCGCATACAACGCAGCCAAATTCGGGGTGCGCGGCTTCACCGACGCACTCCGTCTGGAACTGGAGGCATCCGGCCATCCGGTGTCGGCCACCACCGTGCATCCCGGTGGGATCAAGACCAACATCGTCAAGAACGCCCGCGCCCACATCTCGGCCGGAGCGGTCGCGCAGGATCAGGAGAAGGCGCACCGCGATTTCCAGGCGTCCTCACGCACGACCCCGGAACGGGCGGCGCAGGTGATCCTCGAGGCGGTGGAGAAGGACAAGCCCCGGGTCACCATCGGCGCGGACGCGAAGCTGATCGACATCGTCTCCCGCCTGCCCCGTCCGGTCGGCAAAGCGATTCTGGACTTCAACGCCCGGCGGCAGGTCGTCGGCAATTGAGGTACCGGTTGCCATTTCGTGGCCGACGACGTACACCCTTGTAGGTACTAGTCGATAATCTGGTCGTGACCGGCGGGGGCTTCACGAATGACATGGAGGAGTCGTCCGTTGCCGTTACGAGATGTCCTGTCCGGCAGATTTGTCCGCGTGGTGATGATCGCTGTGGCGATGACGCTTTCGGTGACGGTGAGTGGGGGCATCGCGACGGCCGCCCCGCACGACCACAATCCGCTGCGCCCCGACGGCCGGTGCGTCGTCGACCCGGCGAAGCCGTCGGTGACCGTGGATTCCTTGCGGTTCCACTGCACGCCCGAACAGTCCGACGCACTCTTCCTGAGGGCGGAGCGGGGAGCGGCTCCGGTTGGCCGACAGCGCTTCTGGATATTGCCCGCGGTCACCGTCGTCGGAGAGCTGATCCCGTATCCGCTCGGCCGGGCGTGGTCGACGTCGGAGCAGATCCTCGGTGACTCGCTGACCTTCACCGATGGACCGCGCCGCCAGTGGGTGTACAAGAACTACACCATCGGCGGTCGCGACGCCGGCGGTCCGCTGGTGCCGGGCACCTCGTACGTCGACGGCAAACCGGCCTGGACGATCGACTTCTCGCGCGACTCGCTCGGAATGCCGGTGAGCTATCACGAGTTCCGGCAGATCGCACCGGGCGTGTGGCTCGGGTGGTCGTACTTCCTGCAGCAGTGGAATCCGCGGCCGGACTTACCGATTCACGGCAGCTACGTCATCAGCGCCTGGTGATCCAGGGCCGTCACCCGGTGAAGGCCGTGGGCTAGCTCAGCATGTCCTTCACCATCGGGACGACCTTCTCGCCGTAGAGCCTCACGGAGTTCAGTTGGTCGGCGTGTTCGACGTTCTGGTCGTACTTGAAGTCGAAACGGTCGACACCGAGCGTCGTGACGGTGCCCGCGATCTTCGTCGCCACCGTTTCCGGGGAGCCGAGGTACAGCGAACCGGTCTCGATCTCGCGTTCGAAGTCGCCGGTTGCCGGAGCGGGCCAGCCGCGTTCGCTGACCATCCGCGTGCGCATCGCCAGCCAGCCGGGGTAGACGAGTTCGCGTGCCCGGTCGTCGGTTTCGGCGACGAGCCCGGGGGAGTGCACGGCGATCGGCCGTGATTCGTGACCGAATTCCTGCAGGGCGCGTTTGAACAGGTCGATGTACGGGACGAACCGCTCGGCGGGCCCGCCGATGATCGCGAGGAACAGCCCGAATCCGTACCGCGCGGTGCGCACGACCGATTCGGGACTGCCGCCGACACCGACCCAGGCGCGGACGCCGTCGGCAGTGGTCGGGAAGACCCGCTGATCGCGCAGCGGCGCGCGGGTGCTGCCCTGCCAGGTGACCGGCTCCTCCGCGAGTAGTTCGGACAGCAGTGCGAGCTTCTCCTCGAACAGCACCTCGTAGTCGCTCAGGTCGTAGCCGAACAACGGGAACGACTCGGTGAACGAGCCACGGCCCGCGACGATCTCGGCACGACCGTTCGACACGGCGTCCAGTGTGGCGAACCGTTCGAAGACGCGTACCGGGTCGTCGGAGCTGAGCACCGTGACGGTGGAACCGAGACGGATGTTCTCGGTGCGTGACGCGATCGCCGCCAGCACCATCTCCGGGCTCGATACCGCGAAGTCGGGGCGATGATGCTCGCCGACACCGAAGAAGTCGAGACCCGCCTGGTCTGCGACGACCGCGTCGTCGATCAGATTGCGAATCACTTGTGGGTGGGGCAGCGGCTTGCCCCGGGAGTCGTTGGTGACGCCGCCGAAAGTGTCCAGACCGAATTCGACATGAGCCATGTTCATAGGAACGCACGGAGTGCCGATTCATTCCGGACCGTGGTCCGCTTACTGGTCTCGGACTGAGTGCGAACCGCGCTAACCGCCGATCGGGCGGTCGCTGGGCACCTGCAGCCAGCTCGGATTGTCCGGGTCCAACAGCACATGTTCGGGTTTGAGCCCGGTGTCGTGCGTGATGGGCCCGAAGCTGACCGCGCGGGGCGCGTTGAACGCATACACGCTTACCCGCAGGCGATGTCCGGGCCGAAGGACGGCATCCGTGCCGAGGAGGCCGATGTCGAGGAACTGTGCGGCTCCCGGCCGGACGGTGTCCCGATGGAAGGCATCCAGTGCGTAGATCGGGTCCACCACATCACCGTTCGGCGCGTAACCGGTCTGCGCCTTGACCATCTGGTTGCGGATCGACACGGTCATCGACCCGGTGCTGATCGGCGTCGACACACCGTTGGGTGCGACGTCGGAGACGACGGCGGCATAGAAGCCGTCCTTGGCGTCGACCTGCGTCCGAAGGTGCAAGTTGAGCGGACCGTTCACGGTCGTCGTGGTGCGGACCGCCGGCGAGGTGAATGTGAGCGCGCCGCGTTCGGCGATGCGATTGTCCTTGACGCAGAAATCGAGTGGGCTCAGGAATCCCGTCTGGTCCCGATTCGTGTCCGCCGAGCAGAGGGTGGTGATCCCTGGCGCCACAGTCCATTTCGCGGCGGTGATCGGTGCCGAACGCGCGAGCGTTCCGTCCTTCACCGAGGTCGGTGACGTACCCGACCGTCGCGGTGTGAGATAGAGACGACGATGCTCCTGCCCGGAACGGGGCATCGTCGCGGACTGCACCCAGCGCCCACTGCCGAGCGGGTGGCTCGTCGCATTCGGGTACCGGTCGACCCCGTTGTCGATTCCCTTGAGCCACTTGTCGAACCAGGCTCGCTGGAACACGCCCATGGCGGGCGGCTGATTCCGCTTGGTGCCCAGATCCCACCCGTTGGTGATGTGTTCACCCGTACTCATCACGAGCTTCTTCTTCTCAGGGCGCAGGCCCGTCAGCTGATCGAGAGCACGCCACTCCATGTTGGTGAACAGATCGTTCCAGCCGCCGGTGACGAAGGTCGGAATGCGGATCTTCGACGCGTCGGTGTAGAGCGCCTTGCGGTAGACCGAGTTCACCGTGACGATCTCGGCGGAACGGCCGCGCAGCGTCGAGGTGCTCGGGGCCGCAAGCCCTTCGAGATATTCGCGCCCGAACACCGCCGGGTTGTTGATCCGGTCGATCAGCCACCTGACGTCGAACTCGCCGCGCAGCAGCGCGGGAAGGTCGGGGACGACCTTCACGGCGTTGACGGCAAACAGCCACAGTGCGAGAAAGCCTGCGCCATAACCTGATCCGGGCGCCACGACATCGGCGACGATGTCGGTCATCGGTGCGCCGGGGAAGATGGCCTCGAGTCCCCTGGGCTGCTTCGCGGCGGCCTGCATCTGATTGATCGCCGAGTACGAGTAACCGCTCATGCCGAGCTTGCCGTTGGAATAGCCTCGGGTGCGGGCCCATTCGAGAACCTCGAGGGTGTCCTGCTGCTCGCGGTTACCGAAGACGTCCCATACTCCTTGCGACCCACCGGTACCGCGTACGTCGACGACGACCTGGGTGTAACCGCTCCGAACGAGATTCGGGTCGACGGAGAACGAACTGACCAGTCCTCCGTTCGCGACCTTGAGCAAGCGCTCCATGCCGGAGATCGGTGTGCCCGACAGGTTGAACGAGGCGAGAAAGTCCAGGAGAGGTTTCGACAGATGCGGGATGTTGGTCGCACCCACGGCGATCATCGACAGCAGTTTGCTGTACGGCGTCATATTCACGATGACCGGATTTCTGTCGGCCGTCGCCCGTCCGGCGGCATTGGCCGGGCGATAGACGTCCGCGGTGAGCACGGTCCCGTCGGACATCCGGATCTTCACACTCGGGATGACCGCGATGCCGGGATATCGCTGCTTCGCCGAGGTCTGCGTCGATGTCCAGGCGGGCGGATTGAGCGGTATCGGTGCGGCGTCGGCCGGTGGGACGACAACGACACTCAACGACATCACGGCGATCAATGAGACGATCACCCAGATGCGACGCGACCACTGACGCATTCCCGACCTCCAGTTATGTGCACGTGCCTGGAGGCGTGTCCCCCCGACCCCTGCCCGTCACGACGAAGGTCCCTCAACCCGTGCACGCCGTGATCTGGATCATGGTTACCGTCATCAGTGATCTGTGTCAAAACTGGTTCGGGGTGCAAGCGACGTCAGGGCGCCGGCGACGAATGCGGTGATCTGTGCCGCGATCGCCGAGTTGTCGAGGTCGGATCGGACCAGGAGATGAACCTGGGCGTCGATGGTGGCAATCGTGAGACCAGCGGCCGTCGCGGCATCATCCGGATGCCACCCGTCGACGACCAGGTATTCGGCGAACCGTTCCGCTATCCCCGCCAGGAACTGTTCGTATCGGGTGATGAGCGGAGCCGAATCCACGAGATGCCGAAGCAGACCGTGTGCTGATCCGTGTGTTCGGTTCGCGGCGACCGACACCGCGATCACCTCGTCGAGTACCTCCCGCCACGGGCGTGTCCCGGGTGGATTGCGTTCCAGGACGTCGCTCAACTCGCGCTCGGCATCGGCGAGGTGGCGGAGCGCGATCTCATTGACAATGGCCTGCTTGCTTCCGAAGTACTGATACACCGATCCGATCGACGTGCCTGCCAACGCGGCGATCCGGTTGGTGGTCAGCGATCGACCCTCTTTCCCGAGAAGGCGAGTAGCGGCTTCGACGATCACGTCGACGGTGAACGAGGACCGCTGCTGGCGAGGGGTTTTCCGCATGACCGGATGCTACGCAGAATGCGAGTTGTGCGGCTTTCCGATGCCGTCGAGGCTGGAGGCATGACATCGAATGCGTACTCCCGCTTCCTGCCCGAGCCGTGGCGCTCGGTCGCGCAGACGATCGAACCGGAGTCCACTCGGTGGCACTGGCAGCGGTCGTCTGCGCGGCCGCCGGGGCCGGTCGATGTCCACATCGCGCGGGCCCGCCGGCCGGATGCGCCCCTGCGCGTGATGCTCATCCACGGCGCGGGCGGGCACAGCGGACTGGTGTGGCCGCTCGCGGCGATCCTCGCGTCGGAGAACTGTGAGGTTCTCGCGCCGGACCTTCCGCTCTACGGACACACCGACGTGCGGTATCCGGGGCGGGTCCGGTATCGCGACTGGGTCGACCTCCTCCACGACCTGGTCGTCGACGAGACCGACCGGGATCCGCGGCCCCTGGTGCTGTTCGGGGCCAGCTTGGGTGGGATGCTCGCCTACGAGGTCGCGCACCGGACCGGTCGTACCGCGGCGGTCGTCGCGACATGTTTGCCGGACTTCGCCGGTGATCCCGAGGTGGCACGTCACGCCGTGCGATACGGCTGGATGGCCCGTCTCACGCCGCTACTCCGACCGCTGGTGCCCGTTGTCGGTCGAATGCGATTGCCCGTCAAAGCCTTTGCGCCCATCAACCGGATGAGCAAGAATCCGGAGCTGTCCCGGATGTGCGCCGACGATCCGCTCGGAGCAGGGGCGAGTCTGCCCCTACGGCTGATCGTCGACCTCCTCGGTCACGAGCCGCCGCCACCCGAACGCTACGCGGGCCCGCAGGTGATCCTCCTGCACCCGGATGCCGACGACTGGACCCCGGCCGAACTCTCCCTGCGGTTCGCCGATCGGATCGCAGGACCCGTGGATACCGTGCTGCTCACCGGGTGTGGACACTTCCCGATCGAACAGCCCGGACTCGACGAAGCGGAGCAACGGATACGGGAGCTGCGGGACACACTGGTCGATCCGACGAGTTGATCCGACCTACAGCCAATCCCGTCGCCGGAAGCTGACGTAGAGGAGGGCGACCAGAACGATGATCAACACCGAACTGGTGATGAATCCGGCCGTCTCGGAGAACCCGGGATAGGGGACGTTCTGACCGTAGAAGCCGGTGATCGCGGTGGGCACGGCGATGATCGCCGCCCAGGACGTGAGCTTCTTCATGACGGTGTTCAGGCGTGCGTCGGCGAGGGACAGGTTTGTCTCGAAGACCGTGGCCACCATGTCCCGCAACGATTCCGTCCACTCCGCGGCGCGCATCGCATGGTCGTAGAGGTCGGAGAAATTCGGATCGAGCTCCGCCGGTGCGTTGTTCTCGAATCTGCGTCGCTGGATGCCGGCGATCACCTCGCGCATGGGTAGCACCACGCGCCGTAACAGCACGAGATCCTTTCGCAGGTCATAGGTTTCGCGCTGCAGAGCCCGGGCGGTGCTCGGATTGTCGTCGAACAGCAGGGTTTCCAGGTTCTCCATCTTGTCGTCGAGTACCTGCACGGCGTCGAACTGGCCGTCGACGATCACGTCGAGCAGGCCGTGCAGCAGGGCGCCGACGCCGTACTGTTCGCCGCCGATGTCCTTCCACCGGCGAACGACGGTATCCATGTCGAAACCGGTGTGCATCCGTACGGTGATCAGGGCGTTCTTCTTGACGAAGATCGAAATGCGGTGCAGGTCAAAGAGCTTCGCCTTACGTCCGGCGAGGGTGTGCTTGGGGTCGACATCCACGTTCTCGACCGCTTCGGGGTCGGTGGGGGACTCTGTGCCGTTCTCCACGTCGTCGATGCTGATCGCATACACCGTCATGAAGGTGTGGTGGGCGTAGGTCACCGTCTTCACGCGTTCGGCGACGGCCACGGTGTCCTCCACCGCGAACGGACTGAGGTGCAGCGCATCGGCCAGCTTCTGGAGACTCTCCCGCGTGGGGCACTCGAGATCTGCCCAGACGAGTTGATCGGGATTGTCGATGCATCCGGCGAGCATGCCGATATGAAAGCCGTCGACCGGCTTGCCGTGTTCCCACACCTGCCCGCGAATAACTTCCGCCATGCACCTCATCGTGCCATCGGCGCCGATGGCATCATCGCAGGATGGCCGCACGGATACCGTCCCTCACCGGTATCCGGACCATCGCGGCACTCTCGGTGTGCCTGACCCACGCGGCATTCTGGACCGGCCATTACACCGACGATTTCGTCGGACGGCTCCTCGCGCGATTCGAGATCGGCGTCGCGCTGTTCTTCGTACTGTCCGGGTATCTGCTCTTCCGGCCATGGGTGACCGCGCTCGCCGACGATCGCCCGGCACCGTCGACAACCCGCTATCTCCTGCATCGCGCGCGACGCATCCTGCCCGCGTACTGGATCACTGTCATCGCCGTCTACTTCCTCTTCGGGCTGTACGAGCCGGCCGACGCCGTCGACACGGGTGGTGGCTGGTCCGGTTTCCTGCGGTCGATGACGCTGACCCAGGTCTACGGTGCGGGGTACCTGCATTCGGGACTCACCCAGATGTGGAGCCTGACGGCGGAGGTCGCCTACTACCTGGTGCTGCCGCCCCTCGCGTGGCTGCTGTGTGTCGCGCTGTGCCGTCGGCGATGGCGTCCGGACCTGCTGATCGTCGGACTCGGCGCGCTGCTGCTCGTGTCGCCGGTCTGGTCGCTGGTGATCGCGGGCAGCGACGGCATCGACCCGACCGCCCGGTTGTGGCCGCCCGCCTTCTTCGGATGGTTCGTCGGCGGCATGCTGCTGGCCGTGTGCACTCGACTGATCCGCCGGTGGCCCGCCACGCCGTCGATGATCGTCGCCCTGGCCGCGTTCCTGCTCTCGGCGACGTCGATCGCGGGCGAACCGACCATCACCCCGACGACGGCCTCGGCGACGATCGTCAAGCATCTGCTGTACCTGGTCGTGGTGATCGCCATGATCGGGCCGCTGGTCGTCGGTGACCGGCGCGACTGGTGGGCGCGCTGGTGCGGCAGCCGGCCGATGGTGTGGTTCGGTGAGATCTCCTACGAGTTCTTCCTCGTCCACGTCCTGGTGCTGGAGATCGCCATGGACGTGCTCGACTACCGGGTGTTCAGTGGGTCGATGGCCGTCGCCTTCGTGGTGACGATGGTGGTGAGCACGCCGATCGCGTGGCTGCTGCACCGGGCGACGGCACCGCTCTGGCGTCCGCGACGGCCCGAGGTGGTCGGGACGCGCAGGTAGCATCGGAGGAGCAGTTCTGGGAGGAATCGAGGCACACCCGATGGTCGACGACCGGAAGACCCGTATGGGGGAACAGACCACCAGCAGCGCACAGATCCGCGCCTGGTGTGACGAGGCGTGCCTGCCCGGGGAACGTCCCGAACTCTCCGACGTCGCCGCGATCCTGATCGGTTCGGGATTCCTGACGCCGTCCGGCCGGTCGATCGTGGTGCGCAGGATCTCCACCGGACTGCCGATCCCGGTGCTGCCCAACGGTTTCGGTGACCTTCGCCGCCTGCAGCGGGCGGTGGCGCAGATCGAACATCAGCTCGCCGGTCCGATGGTTCCCGGCGTGGTGGCCGCGGTGATGCGTAATCGCCTCAACGGCCTGGTGCGCAAGCGGGAGGAAGCCCGCAAGGTCGTGGTGACCGGCAAGGGGGTCTTCCCCGGCGGAACCCGGGCCATCCGGCGTGAGCGTCGCGAGAACACCTACCTGGAGGTCGAGGAACGGGAACGGCTCTTCGCCGGCCTGACATGCACCCCGACCCCCAACGTCAATACCTCCGGATACATGCGCCGGGCCGGTACGGTCGCCATGGATCGCATCGCGGGCGTCGTCGGACAGTTCGCCAGCCGGTCGGGATATCCGCAGGCCGGGCAGTGGGCGAGCCAGATCCTGACCCCGCCTCCGGCGGAGGAGCCCGCTCCGACCACTCCGGCACCGTCACGGGGCGCGGTCTTCGCCGACGGCTACGAGACGCTGCTCTTCCTGGCCGGTCACTACTACGACCGCATCATGCGGAACCCGGCGTGGCGTTCCGATCACTTCGAGGTCCAGCGCACCCAGGTCAACCTGCACGCCGAGCTGGCCGAGATCAGCGCCGACGTCATCGCGCTGCGTGCGGTGCGGATCGACCTCGACCGCGCCCGTCGCAACGGCGGCTTCGACCGGTCCTTCGCCGAGAGCATCGACAAGCGCGAGACCACGCTGCGACCCGTGTGGACCGAACTCATCGATCGGGTGCAGGCCCTCGGTGAGGTCGCGCATGTCGTCGAGTCCGCCGCCGTGGAACTGCGGGTGCTGGCCGAATACGACCGCGCGTCGACGATCGACGAGCGCATCGATCACTTGATCGCCCGCTCGGGTGATCGCGAGATCTCGCGCGACAATGCGATTCGCCTCAAAGAGCAGGTGCGCAGCGGTGAGGAGCAGCTGCGGCTGTATCGGGATGTGTTGCAGGGCAACATCGCCCGTATCGGTCCGGGGGCGTATACACGGCAGCTGCCGGAACGCTACGAGCGCTCCTGACCGGTCGGGTCAGCGCGTCCAGGACCGCAGATAGTCCTTCTCGGTGGCGGTGAGCCGCCGCAGGGTGTGTGCCTCCACGTCGACGACGGCCATCTGGGTGCTCGCCACGCATGCGGGTTTCGTCGACGGATCGTCGCCCGCGGCCCGGATCTCGTAGCCGATGGTGAAGTCCACCGACCGCGACGCGGTGATCCACATGCCGATCTGCAGCGGGGAATCCGAATGCCGCAGTTGCCGCTGATAGCGGATCTCGACGTGCACGATCATGGCGCTGGTGATCAGCGGTGCGTACTCCTCGCCCGCACTCATCAGCCACTGGATGCGTGCCTCCTCCATCAGCGTCACCATCCGGGCGTGATTGATGTGGCCGAACGCGTCCATGTCCGACCAGCGAACCCCCACCTGCGCGACGAAGGCGAAGCCGTCCTCGGTCAGTGATCCTGCACTCATCGTCGTTGCCTCCATCCGGGACTTTCACCCAATCGTGACCCGATCCGGTCAACCGACCGCGCTTTCGAGTTTCCGGGAAACCTACTCATCAGTACCCTGGGAGGCGTTCGAGGTCCCTGCGGGGGCGGATTCCCGGGTGGTGCAAAACAGATATGCGCATGTCTCAGTGGCGGTCGGCGGTGGCCGCGTTCGCCGTGGCGTCGTTGTGCGCTGCGGTGCCGTCGGTGGCGAATGCCGCACCCGGCCGGGTGAAGGTCGCACAGATCTCGAAGTCGGTGAAGCTCAGCCCACTGCGGACCGACGTTTGGGTGGACTCGCCGTCCATGGGCGGCAAAACGAAGGTATCCGTGCTGACCCCGCAGTATGGCGGCGGACCGCGGCCGACCGTGTACCTGCTCGACGGTGCCGACGCCGGCCAGAACGTGAGCGACTGGATCACCAAGGGCCGCGCGGGTCGATTCTTCGCCGACAAGAACGTCAACGTGGTGCTGCCTGCCGGTGGCGCGGGCAGCTTCTATACGAACTGGGTGAAGAAGGATCCGAAGCTGGGCAAGCCGCAGTGGGAGACCTTCCTGGCCAAGGAACTGCCCCCGTTGATCGATCGCCGCTTCGACGGCACCGGCCGCAACGCCATCATCGGACTGTCGATGGGTGGTCAGTCCGCGTTCACCCTCGCCATGCGTCATCCGTCGCTCTACACCGGAATCGCGTCCCTGAGCGGTTGCCCGCAGGTGTCCGGTCCGGTGAACGAAAGCTATGTGCGCACCACCGTCGCGAAGAGCGGCGGCGACGCCACCAACATGTGGGGTCCGTTCGGTTCGGCCGAGTGGGATGCCCACGATCCGAGCCAGCATCTCGACAAGCTGCGCGGGAAGAACATCTTCCTGTCGGCCGGGTCCGGAGCCGTCGGCCCGCTGGATCTGACCGCACCGAGCGACCCGGAGGACGGTCCCAAGCAGGCCGTCACCGCCGCTGGTTCGGCACTGGAGCTCGGCGCCTGGCGGTGCTCACTGGAATTCGCCGGCACGCTCCGCGCGAATCAGGTGCGCTTCACCGACGGCTTCCGGCTGATCGGTACCCACACCTGGGCGTACTGGGAGCGTGACCTGCCGGTTGCCTGGCGCACCATCGCGCGCGGCCTCTAGTTCTGCGCGGCCCACGCCTCCGCCGCCGCGAGGAACACGTCGTTCTCCGTGCGGTCGGTGACGGTCACCCGTACGCCGTCCCCCGCGAAAGGTCGCACGATGACGCCGCTCTCGGTGCAGTGCGCGCCGAAGCCCGCGGCATCGTCGCCGAGATCCAGCCACACGAAATTGGCCTGTGAATCCGGCACCCGGAAACCGAGCTCCCGCAGACGGTCGGTGACGCGGGCACGTTCGGCAACGACCGCGTCGGTGCGGGCGAGGAGTTCGTCGGCGGCATCGAGGCTGGCGATGGCCGCGCGCTGCGCGAGGGTGTTCACCGAGAACGGCACGTGGACCTTGCCGAGCGCCACGATCACCTGCGGGTCCGCGATGGCGTATCCCACGCGCAGACCGGCCAGGCCGTATGCCTTGGAGAAGGTGCGCAGCACGACGACGTTCCGGAACTCGCGGATCAGTTCGTCGGCGTCGTACGCCTGCTCCTCGGTGGGCCGGACGTACTCGAAGTACGCCTCGTCGAGCGCCACCAGCACGTCGGACGGCACGCGCTGCAGGAAGGCGCGCAGATCGTCGGCGGTGACGACGGTGCCCGTCGGGTTGTTGGGATTGCAGACGAAGATCAGCCGGGTCCGCTCGGTGATCGCATCGGCCATCGCGGGCAGGTCGAAGACCTGATCGTCGGTGAGCGGAATCTGCACGGGCGTCGCGCCCGCGACACGCGTCGCGAGCGGATACGTCTCGAACGACCGCCAGCCGAACAGCACCTCGTCGCCTGGCCCGGCCGTGATGGTGATCAGGTTCTGGCACAGGCTCACCGAGCCGCAGCCGACCTGGATGCGATCTTCGGTCACCCCGTGCTTCTTCGCCAGTTCGGCCGTCAGATCGACCATGGCGTTGTCCGGGTACCGGTTGAGGCCCGCGGCGGCCTCCGCGATGGCGTCCCGCACGCTGGGCAGCGGTCCGTCGACGACCTCGTTGCTGGCCAGCTTCACGGCACCCGGGAAGGTCTTCCCCGGCACGTAGGCGGGCAGGTCGTCGAGGTCGGGGCGGATGCGCAACGTCACCCGTCAACAGTAGGACCGTGCCCGTGACGTCGCCAAACCCGTCCGCACGCACCCGCTGTCCACGTGGTTTGCTTCCGCGGCGCGAGGGTGTGTAATCTTTCGCTTCGGCGGTTCGAAAGGACTTCCGTCAGGAGGCGTGCCAGAGCGGCCGAATGGGATTCACTGCTAATGAATTGTCTCGCTAAAACGGGACCGGAGGTTCAAATCCTCTCGCCTCCGCCGACCCGGCGGTCTCCGACCGCGGAGGTACAACTGAATAGCACGCGCCCGTAGCTCAACGGATAGAGCACTTGACTACGGATCAAGAGGTTTGGGGTTCGAATCCCTACGGGCGCACCACGGAATCCCCGCACTCACGAGTGCGGGGATTCTTTGTGTTCCAGCGCTGTACCCATGCCTGCCCACAAATTCTTCCCCGTACAGCCACACCGACTGGATTATCCAGTCGGCCACGCTCTCCGGGGAATTTTGTGTGGCGGATCTTCCTCGGACAGCCGTCAGAACAGCGAGTCCGGCCGGACGAAGTTCGCGAGGTCGACGAGTAGGAAGCGGTTGGCGCGGTTGAGGCGGGTCTGGCGGGCCAGAGCGCGGAGGGATTGCTCGGTGCCCATGCGGAGCCCGGGTTCGGTGAACGGGTAGCCGAGGATCTTGGTGGAGCCGGTGTCGACGTCGGGATGGGCGTGCACCCAGCCGAGGGCGCCGCCGAGGACGATCAGCAGCAGTCGTTGTTTGCGCGGATCACCGTCGGGGTATCGGGAGACGCGGAGCGCCGCCTCGACGACCTGTTCGCGGGTCACGTCGGCGGGGTTGCGGCCGTGGATGAGCGCGATGATCGAGGTGGCTCGCGCGGTGTTGTAGTGGCGACTGGTGGCGGGCACCTCGTCGAGTGGTTCGATGGCGCCGCGGATGTCGCCGGCCGCGACGGCCAGGCGGGCGAGCCCGAAGGCCGCGGTGACGATGCCGTGGTCGGTGAGCCACAGGTCGTGATAGTGGTGACGGGCCGAGTCGTACAGCGCCGTGATGCGTTTGCTGTGTGCGGCGGCCGAGGTGTTCTCGGTGGACAGCCAGCGGCCGATCAGTTCGGCGGTTCCGGCGACGGCCAGTTTGGGGGCGACCTCGCCCGGCATCGCACCGAGTACTTCGCTGAACCGTTCGTGGGCCAGTTCGGGTTCGTCGTTCATCAGTGCGCAGATCGCGAGATACCAGTGCAGGCGCCACGAATCCCCGTGGTGCACCGATACCTCCCGCAGCAGGTTGAGCGCGGTGTCCACGTCGTCGAGCTCCAGATGCGCGCGGGCCTCCGCCAGATCGATCTCGAGCGACGGGTGCGGATTGTCGCTGGGGGCGTCGAACAGTGAGGAGAAGCCGTCGGCGCGGGCGGCGTGGATGGAGTCGAGGGTCTGGCGGGGATCGGACAGTGCGGCCGAACTGAGCAGTCCCGCAGCCGGATCCGTCGGATCGACGAGCGGCAGGGGAAGAGCGCGCGCGATGTCCACCGGATCGTAGAACGCGGCCTGCCCGGGATCGTAGAACCCGTCGACAGGCGCCAGCATCAGATCGGTGCCGAAGGTCGAGCGCTGCGGCGTGAACACCGTGGACATCGACGGTCGCGGCACACCGGTGTGCGCGGCGACGACCTCCCGCAGCACATTCAGCACCTGCGTGGACATTTCGTCGGTGGACGCGAACCGCTCGGCGGGATCCTCGGCGGTCGCGCGCTGCAGCAGCAGATGGAACGACGGATTGTCGGCGAGGATCGGGGTGCTCGACGCGTCGGGCAGACCGTCGAGCAATCGTCCGCCGGCCTTGGGCATGTCGATGGTGAGGGCGGCCAGGGTGCGGCCGATGCTGTAGATGTCGGTGGCGATCTGCGGGCCGGTCTTCACGATCTCCGGAGCCTGGAAACCCGGTGTGCCGTACAGATGTCCGTAGCCGTTGATGGGCGACACCGCACCGAGGTCGATCAACTTCACCTCGTCGCTGCTGACCATGATGTTGTCGGGTTTGACGTCGTTGTAGACCAGGCCGACCGAATGCAGATAACCAACGGCCGGAAGGACTTCCAGCATGTAGGCCATCGCCGTCTCGATGGACATCAGCTCGGGTTTGCCCGCGTCGTCGGTGGTGAGCTGCTTCAGTGTCTGTCCGCCGACGTACTCCATCACGATGTAGCCGAAGGGCGCGTCGTAATCGGCCGCGTACTCGACGAAGTTGTAGATCTTCACGATGCCCGGGTGATTCACCGATGCCAGGAACTGGCGTTCGGCGAGCGCCACGGCCTGCGCCTCGGCGTCCGACGAGTTCAGCAAACCCTTCAGGACCACCGGACGTTCGGACACGTTGTGGTCGATGGCGAGATAGATCCATCCGAGGCCGCCGTGGGCGATGGCACCGGTGATCTCGTACTGGTCGGCGACCACCGTGCCGGGCTTCAGACCGGGGACGAAGGAGTACCGTGCACCGCAGTGCGGGCACTCTCCGGCGATCGGCCCCTTGCCGGGACCGTTGGTGCGGCCCAAGGGTTTTCCGCACTTCCAGCAGTTCCGTTTGCGCTCGGGGATGATCGGATCGGTGAGGACCGCGTCGTCGGGCTCGGTGTCGATGATCTTCGGCATCTCGACGAGGCCGCTGCCCAGTCGCCGATCGTGCACACGGGAACGCTTCGACGGTATGAGCCGCTTGCCGCGTGCGGTCGCCGCGGTCACACCGGTCTGGATCGTCGGACCGGAACGGCCCGACACCCTATCCGTCGACAGGTCGCGCAGCACCGGCGAAACCCCCTGCGTGCCCGGATCGAACTCCGCCGCCTGGGTGCCGAGATCGGGCACCGCCGCCTGGGTACCCGGATCGAAGTCCGCGGCCTGCGTCCCCACGTCGGGTACCGCGGCCTGGGTGCCCACGTCCGGATCGTCGGCGCACAGGTCTTCGCGGCTCACCGCCTGGGTGCCCGGATCGGACGGGTTGTCCTGCTTGTTGACGTCGGCCTCCATCGTCATCAGTCCCGATACGTCGGTAGTGGTGGGCCGGCGCCGGGGCCGAGGATGGTCAGCCACCGGTTGTACATCTGCTGCCATTCACCGCTCGCGCGCACCTGCGAGAGGACACCGTTCACGAATCGGACCATGTCGTCCTGTCCCTTCGGGATCCCGACCCCGTAATACTCCGCCCCCAGGCTCGGGCCGACCACCTGCACCCACGGATCCTGTTCGGCGAGCCCGGCGAGGATCGCGTCGTCGGTGGACACCGCGTCGGCCTGTCCCTGCTGCATGAGGACCAGGCAGTCGGCCCAGGTCGTGGTGGTGATCATCCGGGCTCGCGGCGCGATCGACTGGATGCGCCCGATCGACGTGGAGCCGCGGGCCGCACATACGCGTTTGTTCGCCAGGTTGTCGGGGCCTTTGATATTCGAGTCGCGGATAGCCATGATGCGTTGCGATGCAATGTAATACGGCGCTGAATAGGCGATGGTGTCGCTGCGCGAGCAGGTGATGCTCATGGTCTTCACGACGATGTCGACGGTGCGGTCCTTGAGTGCTTGGACGCGTTCGGCGGAACTGAGGACGCTGTATTCGATGCGGTCGGGTGAGCCGAAGATGGCCTTGGCGACGGCGCGTGCGATATCCACGTCGAAGCCCTGGATGTCGCCGGTGATGGGGTCGCGGAAGCTGAACAGGTTGCTGCCGATGTCGAGGCCGACGATCAACCGTCCGCGTCCGAGGATCTGCCCCATCGTGGTGGTCGGCGGCATCTTGCCCGCGTCCGGCATCGTGCCCGGCGGTCGCAGACTGGTGATGGCGTCGCAGTTCTCCGACGACGGCGCGGGCTCGCGGGGCACATCGGTTTCGACGCCGGGGGGTAGCGGACGATCGGCGGAGGCGACCGGTGGCCTGGACTCGGGGGCCGGGAACACGCAGCCGGCACACAGGGCGACGAGCACCGCGCAGAGGACTGCCGGCAGCCCGCGGCGCGCAAACGTTCTCCGGTGCGTCATCGGTACTCCCGGATGCGCGGGATGAGGCCGACGACCACGGCGGCGGCCGCGAAGAGCGTCAGCATCAGGATGCCGGTGCCGGTGAAGCCGAGGACGCGTTGCGCGGTGTTGATGTCGTCGCGGAAGGAGGTGCGGGTGTCGGTGATGGCGTCCACGAGCGCATCGTCGAGCTCGGAGTACGCGCGCGCCGTCGTGCCCGCCCCGTCGCCGACGGACAGGACACCCGCACCGGCGAAGTCGCCGGTCCGCATCTTCTCCCGGACCCGGCCGTCGAGATCGCGCCACCGGTTCAATTCATCGGTGGCGGTGCGCAGGTCCCGGTCCGAGACGGCTCCGGAGTCGCGGCGGTTCTTTTCCAGTCTGGTGAGGATCGCGTCGATCTGGTCGGTCGAGTCGGTGAAGGTCTTCTCCAGGTTGCCCTGGTCCCCGCGGCGGACCAGCGACAGGGTCTGCGCGGAACGTGCCTGCTGGGTGAGGATGCGGGCGCTGGTGAGTTCCCGGAGAGGATCGGCACCGTCGGTGCGCGCACCGTTCGTGGCGGCGACCGAGGTCAGTCCGGAGACGAGCAGCCAGATCGCACCACCGCCCACGGCCACGAATGCGCAGAGCAGACCGATGTTGAACTTCCGCCGGGTCCGGCGGGCCAGGTAGCGGTTGGCCAGCACCAGCGCGGCGATGACGAGCAGAAGTACGACGTATACGCCCCACGGAGGTACGGTCAGTGCCCGCTGCGGATCGGCGATGGCCATCGACCGTCGCTCGTACAGACGCTGCGCCGCAGGCAGAATCGTGTCCTGCATGAGTGCCGACGCCTGCCCCAGATACGACGACCCGACGGGGTTGCCGAGGCGATTGTTCACGCGAGCGGTTTCGATCAGACCGGAGTAGACCGGGATGTCGACGGCCAGGATCTGCAGATCGTCGGCGACACTCTCCCGGATCTCCTGGCTCGCTTCACGTTCGGTCCCGCCCGCCGCCGTCACGAGTGCTGCGGACGCGGTGGCCATGGCGTCGGAATAGCGCGTGCGTAGTTGCGCGGGTTCGAGACCGCCGGCGATGAACGCCGAGTTCGCGGAGGCGTCGGCGATGGACAGCGAACTGTAGAGCACCTGCGACGCCTCGGCGAGCGGCTCGGTGGTGGTGATCAGCTCACGCAGGGTCTGCGTGCGATTCTCCAGCGACGACGATGCGTACAGTCCGGTGCCGACACAGGCGATGGCCAGTGCCAGCAGCATCAGCACCAGTTTTCCGGGGCTGGTCACCGAATAATGTCGCAGGGTCGTCAACGGCGACTGGGTACGTTCGCGGGCGCCGCTCATCAGTTCACGGCGGTCGGCGAGGATCTGGCGAATGGGTGGTGACGTCGGCCCGGCTCGCATACTGCGGCCCGCGCGTGTCAACGCGCTGCGCATCGGCGAGGCCTCATGCGTCACGGCCGGAATCCCCTCGATGGTGCGGTGTCGATGGAACGAGTTGGCGGCGGCCTCGAGTGCCGGCTGATACCGGCGTCACGTTCACGGCCATACCTTCTCTGTCGTCTCGGACGGGTCACACGTTTCGTCTTCTGGGATCGTTTTCACCCTATCCCTCACCTGCGGTGTGGTGCGCGATGTAAGAGCCCGTGTCCGGTTCGTGATCTTGGGTGTTCCGCGTGCGTGAATGGTGGCCAGTCGCGGAGTCGTTGCCCTACCGTGGAGGCGCAGCGATCGGAGGCGGAGTGCGCGGAGACGGCGATGGTTGGGTCATCGACCCGGATGGTTCTCGCTATTGGGGACGGCACGGCGCGGCCGGTCTGCTGCTGCGAGCGCCACTGGCGGACGGCACGATGTCGGTGCTGCTCCAGCACCGGGCCGTGTGGTCGCATCAGGGCGGCACCTGGGCGCTGCCGGGCGGCGCGCGTGACTCCCATGAGAGTGCGGTCGACACCGCCGTCCGCGAGGCGGGCGAGGAAGCCGGCATCGGTCACGAGGAATTGCGGGTCGTCGCGACGATCGTCACGCATGAGGCGCCCAGCGGCTGGTCCTATACGACGGTGATCGCGGAGGTCGACGCACCGCTGGAGACCGTGGCCAACGGTGAGTCCGCAGAACTTCGCTGGGTGCCGGAGGCCGAGGTGATCGCACTCCCGCTGCACCCGGCCTTCGAGGGCGCGTGGCCGGGACTGCTCGCCCGTCTCACGTCGATCAGCAGCGAATGATCCGCGGGATCACTCGCTCAGACGATTGGCGCCCGCGATGAGTGCGTTGATGTTGGCCTCGTCGCCGGTGGCGCCGTTGCCGTAGGCCCAGCACTGGCGATTGTCGCGCTCGCAGAGCAGGAACGTGGTGATCGCGCCCTCGACGTTCCGCTGGTGCAGGCTGACGATCTGCACCGGTGCGCCGATCTCGTGGAGCATTGACGTCATCGCGCCGATCGGTCCGGTGGACTGGGCCTGCAACGACATGATGCGGTCGGCGTAGGCGATGGTCGCGCGGCAGGTGATTAGGTCTTCGCGGTCGGGTTCGACGGTCCAGGAACCCAGGCGGATGGAGCCGCTGGGGGCGTATTCGTCGGCGAATCCTTGCCAGGTCATGCCGGATGCCTCCTCACGAATGCCTCGGGGAAGGGCGCACCCGAACCGCGTGGCGAACGGGTCGCGGGAACTCGACGCGGATCGGCTGCCCTGTGGTGTGTCACAAGGCCAGGATGGTCGGGCTGAATGAAGTGTGTGCATCGTCTGAATGTCGTTTCGGTCGAAAAATGATGACCGACGAAAGAGCGCGCAACGACCCCGCAGCGGGGGGTCGGTCGAATCAGACCCCGCTGCGGCGGGTTACGAGCTTGCTCAGCGTGCGTGACATGATCCGACCACACTAACAGAGGAGACCCGATGACGACGACCCCGTTTGCGGCACTCGAACGGATCCTGTCCGAACGCTGGACATGCAGGCAGTTCCGGCCCGATCCGGTACCGCGCGCCGACATCGAACGTCTGTTGCGGCTCGCGCAGCGGACGCCCTCGTGGTGCAACACGCAGCCGTGGCAGGTCGTCGTTACCGAGGGCGAGGGAACCGAACGACTCCGCAAGGCTCTGCTCGAGCATGTCGACGGCGGTGGCGCGATCGGGTCCGACATCGCGTGGCCGCCCGGATACGAGGGTGTGTACCGCGACCGTCGCCGCGAGTGCGGGTTCCAGCTGTACGAGACCGCGGGGATCGCACGCGACGACCATGCCGGCCGGCTCGCCCAGATGCGCCGCAATTTCGAGCTCTTCGACGCCCCGCACGTCGCGATCGTGACGACCGCTCCGTCTCTGGGCACCTACGGTGCGGTGGATACCGGGCTCTACATCGGAACGTTCCTCCTGGCCGCGCAGGCTCTCGGGCTCGGCGCCTCGCCGCAGGCGGCGCTGGCGTCGTATTCGCCTGTGCTGCACGAACATCTCGGTATCCCGGAGGATCGCCACATCGTCGCGGGTATCTCCTTCGGTTACGCCGACACCGACGCCCCCATCAACGGGTTCCGGACCTCGCGTGCCGACCTCGACGACGTGGTGACCTTCGTCGACAAGTGATCAACCGGCGACGGCGGCGCGCAACGCCGAGGCCGCGGCGGCCGGGTCGTCGGCGGCGGTGATGGCCCGCACCACGACGATCCGTTCCGCTCCGGCGGCGACGACCTCAGGCAGCCGCTGGGGGTCGATGCCGCCGATGGCGAACCAGGGTTTGCCGGTGCCGGTCGCGGCGGCCGCCGACACCAGGCCGAGTCCGGGGGCGCTGCGTCCGGGTTTCGTGGGCGTCGGCCAGCACGGTCCGACGCAAAAGTAGTCGACCTCGCCGTCGGCCTCGGCGGCGCGCATCTGCTCCTCGTCATGCGTCGACAGGCCGATGACGACATCCGGTCCGACGATCCGGCGTGCGTCGGCCGGGGTCAGATCGCCCTGCCCGACGTGCAGGACGTCGGCCCCGGACAGTGCGGCGATGTCGGCGCGATCGTTCACCGCGAGCAGGGCGCCGTGCCGGTCGGTCACCTCGCGCAGTCGCGCCAGCAGTGCCAATTCCTCACGGGCCTCGAAGTCCTCGCTCTTGTCGCGGATCTGCACGATGTCGACGCCGCCCGCGACCGCCTGTTCGACGAAGTCCAGCAGCCGTTGCCCACCCGGATCGGCGGGATCGCGGCGCGCGTCGGTGCACAGGTAGAGCCGGGCGGTGCCGAGGCGTTCGCGGATCGGGTCTCGTGGGACGGTCACCTGCGCAACGCTAGGCTGGTTGGCGGAGACACGGGAGCCCGGGGGTACGCCGGGCTGAGAGTGCGGACGCCGCCGCTGACCGTTTGACCTGATCCGGGTAATGCCGGCGAAGGAAGGACAGCAGATGGAAACGCTCGCCGTCGTCGGAGGCGGGGTCATCGGCCTGACGTGCGCGCTGGCCGCCGTGGACGCCGGACGCGCGGTCACGGTGTTCGACGATCCGTCCGGCGACCGCGCCGGCTGGGTGGCCGCCGGGATGCTCGGCTCTCTCGGCGAAGGTCTGCCCGGCGAGGACGCACTTCTCGAACTCTCCGTGGCGTCCGTGCGCCGGTGGCCGGATCTTGTTGCGCGACTGGGAGAACCGTCGGTCATGGCGGCGACGGACTCGCTGTTCGTCGCGGCCACCGCGGCCGACGCCGCGCATTTCGCGGGCCTCGCGGAGTTCGTCTGGGCGCAGCATCCGCGGGCCCGGCACGATCTCCGCGCGGTCGGTGCGGCCGAGGCCCGGGAGCTGGAGCCGTCGCTCGGCCCGCGGGTGCACAGCGGTCATCTCGTGAACGGTGAAGGGGCCGTGGACAATCGGCTGTTGATCGACAGACTGCGCACGGCGCTGTCCGATGCCGGTGCCGAGGTCGTGGACCGCCGGATCGACGATGTCGCTGACATCGGCGCGGATCAGGTCGTGGTGGCGGCCGGTCTCGGCTCCGGCCCGCTGGTTCCCGATCTCGGCCTGTATCCGGCGAAGGGGGAGATCCTGCGACTGCGAGCAACCCGATGGTCGGTGCCGCCGCCGTCCCGGGTGATCCGCGGACGCATCGACGGACGAGCCGTCTACCTGGTGCCCCGGCATGACGGAGTGGTCGTCGGCGCAACACAATACGAGCCGTACGACGGCACGGTCGGCAGTCCGGAGGTGGGCGGTGTCGCCGATCTGCTCGCCGATGCGACCGAACTCATGCCCGGATTGCGCACCTACGAGCTCGTCGAAGCGGGTGCCGGTGCCCGCCCCTGTTCGGCCGACGGTCTGCCCGTCATTCGCCGGCTCGACGACCGGACCGTGATCGCCACCGGGCACGGGCGCAACGGAATCCTGTTGGCGCCGTACACCGCCGATGCCGTACTGGCACTCCTCGACGACCCGACCCTCGCTACCCCACCCGCCCCGCGGAAAGGAGACATCCCGTGCTGAATCTCATCGTGAACGGAGAGGCTACCCCGATGGCGCCGGGGTCGTCGGTGGCCGACCTGGTGACGGCCCTCGGCCTGCCGGACCGGGGGATCGCCATCGCCCTCGACGGCGAGGTGGTCCCGCGCGGTGGCTGGAATCGCTTGCTGGACAACGATTCGACCGTGGAGATCGTCACCGCTGTCCAGGGCGGGTGAGCACGATGACCGCATCCGACCCGCTCCGCATCGCGGACCGCACCTTCGGCTCCCGACTCATCATGGGCACCGGTGGAATCGCGAATCTCGCTGTGCTGGAACGTGCTCTGGTCGCCTCCGGAACCGAGCTCACCACCGTCGCGCTCCGTCGAGTCAGTCCGACCTCGCGCACCGGGATGATCGACCTCCTGCGCCGTCTCGACATCGCGATCCTGCCGAACACCGCGGGTTGCCACACCACGGCGGAGGCCGTGCTGACCGCGCAACTGGCGCGGGAGGCCGTCGAAACACACTGGGTGAAACTCGAGGTCGTCGCCGACGAGCGGACGCTGCTGCCCGATCCCGTCGAGTTGCTGACCGCGGCCCGGCAGCTCGTCGACGACGGATTCGCGGTCCTCGCCTACACCAACGACGATCCGGTGCTCGCCGCGCGGCTCCAGGATGCCGGGGTGGCTGCGGTGATGCCGCTCGGCTCGCCCATCGGCACCGGTCTGGGCATCGCCAATCCGCACAACATCGAGATGATCGTCGATGCCGCCCGGGTTCCGGTCGTCCTCGACGCGGGTATCGGTACCGCCAGCGATGCCGCGCTGGCGATGGAGCTGGGCTGCGACGCCGTATTGCTGGCGTCGGCCGTGACCCGCGCCGACGACCCCGAACGGATGGCCCTCGCCATGCGGCACGCGGTGCTGGCCGGGCGGGCCGCACACGGTGCTGGACGCATACCGAAACGGTTCTGGGCACGCGCGTCGTCACCGGAGCGCTGAAGAACCGGACACGGCAACGATAGGGTCGTGGCGTGATCAGAGTCGAGAATCTGACGAAGGACTTCGGACGGGTCCGCGCCGTCGACAGCCTGACCTTCGATGTGCGGCCCGGTCTGGTGACCGGCTTCCTCGGACCGAACGGTGCGGGCAAGTCCACCACGATGCGCATGATGCTCGGGCTGGACCGGCCGACGGCGGGCACCGCGACCATCAACGGCCAGGCGTACGCCGACCTCGAGAACCCGCTGCGGCAGGTCGGTGCACTCCTCGACGCCCGCTGGGTGCATCCGAACCGGAGTGCGCGGTCCCATCTGCGGTGGATGGCCGCGGCGAGCCGAATCCCCGAATCCCGGGTCGACGAGGTCCTGGAGATGGTCGGGCTCACCCAGGTCGCGAACAAACGTGCGGGCGGCTTCTCGCTGGGCATGTCCCAGCGGCTGGGACTGGCCGGCGCGTTGCTCGGTGATCCGGGCACGTTGCTGTTCGACGAGCCGGTGAACGGTCTCGACCCCGAGGGCATCGTCTGGATTCGCGGCTTCATGCGCAGCCTGGCCGCCGAGGGCCGCACCGTCCTGGTGTCCAGTCACCTGCTCACCGAGATGTCCCTGACCGCCGATCACCTGGTGGTGATCGGCCGCGGCAGGCTCATCGCCGACTGCTCGGTGGCGGAGTTCACCGCGCAGGCCGCACGGTCGGTTCGCGTGCGGAGTCCCCAACTGCCCGCCCTGCACCAGGTCCTCGCCGAGGCCGGACTGCGGGTCACGCCGGGCACCGGTCAGGACGGACAGCCGTTCCTGTCGGTCGCCGACGTCGTCACCGATCAGGTGGGTGACATCGCCGCGCGTGCGGGACTCGTCCTCCACGAATTGTCCAGCACCACCGCCTCACTGGAGGAAGTGTTCATGTCGATGACGGCCGGCGCCGTGCAGTACCGAGGGGAGGGCGGGCAGTGATTCCGTCGATCAATGCCGAGCGCATCAAACTGCTCTCCACTCGTTCGCCCTATTGGTGCGTCGGGATCGTCGTGGTTCTCGGTCTCGGTTTCGCCGCGATCGTCGGCGTGTCGACGAGATCGCTCGACGGCGCGCCGTTCACCCCCGCCGAATCGGCGTCGGCCGCACTGGTCGGGATCAACCTGTTCGGCGGCCTGGTGCTGATGATCATGGGTGTCATCGCGGTGACCAGCGAATACCGATTCGGAACCATCCGGACCACCTTTCAGGCGGTCCCCAAGCGCCCGCAGGTGCTGGTGGCGAAGGCCATTGTGTATGCGTTGCTCGGCGGTGTGGTGACGCTGTTCCTGGTGCTGCTGTGTCTGCTCATCGCAAAGGTGACCGGTGGCGACATCATGAATATCGATTTCGGGAACGGCGATGTCATCCGCCAGATCTGGGGCACTCCGCTGATCGTGATGCTCTACGTGGTGATCGCGGTGGGTGTGGGCGCCATCGTGCGGCAGACCGCGGGTGCCATCGTCATCGTCCTGCTGTGGATTCTGGCCATCGAGAACATCCTGAAGGTGTTGCCGCGCATCGGAAATCACATTGCGCCATTTCTGCCGTTCGAGAATGCGAGCAGGTTTCTGTCCGGTGACGGAACGGAAAGCGCGGTCGACTTTCACTGGAATATCTATGGTTCGCTAACTTATATAGTGATCTTTGCGATCGTGATTTTCGGCATTGGCATCCTGGTTGTGCAACGCCGCGATGCCTGACGAATTCGGCAGGGACTAGAATTCACGGTATGCCATCGAATTGGCCGCTGGTGGAGCGTGCGGAGGAATACCGAATCATCCGCGAAGCGCTCACCGGCGGAAGCGCGAGTTGCGGTGTCGTCCTGACCGGCGACTCCGGGGTGGGCAAGACGACCCTGGCTCGCCACGTGACCGCCACGCTGGAAACAGGCGTGCGCTGGGTCGCGGGTACCGAATCGGCGCGGTCCATTCCGCTCGGTGTGTTCGCCCATCTGGTCGGTCCGGCCACGTCCAGTGATCCGGTCACCTACCTGGCCGCCGCACGCGAATCGCTGCTGTCCGACGGCAAGGTGATCGTCGGCGTCGACGACGCACATCTGCTCGACGAACTGTCCGCGACCCTGCTGCATCAGTTGGCCATCGACCGGGCCGTGCACATCGTCGCGACCGTGCGCAGCGGCGAGACCGTGCCGGACGCCGTGACCTCGCTGTGGAAGGACAATCACCTCACCCGGATCACGTTGTCGCCGTTCAGCAAGGAGCAGAGTGTCGACCTGATCGAGTCGGTCCTCGGCGGCCAGCTCGAAGGATTGTCGGCGGACCTCATGTGGGAGGCGTCCGGCGGCAACGCGCTCTTCCTGCGCCATCTGGTGGAGGGTGCCCGGCAGGCCGACACGTTGCGTCAGGTGAACGGGGTCTGGCAGCTGCGCGGACAGGCCGCCATCACATCCGAGCTGGCGTCGCTGCTGGAAGGCCGTATCGAACAGCTCGACGATTCGGTGCTCAAGGTTCTCAAGTACCTGACTCTGTGTGAGCCGCTGGACCTCGACGTGATGACCGAGCTGGCCGGCGAGGAGGCCGTCGAGCAGGCCGAGATCGACGGACTCGTCCGCATTTTCCGCGACGGCCGCCGATTGTCGGTGCGCTACAACCACCCGCTGTTCGGTGGGGTCATCCGGCACCGCCTCGGTCTGGTGTCGTCGCGGCGGTTACGCGGCAAGCTGGTCACCGCGCTGCGCAACCGCGAGGTGAACAGCCCCGCCGAACGTATCCGCCTCGCGGACCTCACGCTCGAGAGCGACGTGGAACCCAACGGCGAACTCATGAGCGCCGCCGCGCGCGATGCGCTCATGCTCGCGAACGTGCCGATGGGCGAACGGTTCGCCCGCGCCGCCGTCGCCGACGGCGGTGGCCTGGACGCCGCCGAGATGCTCGCGCGATCGTTGATGTGGCAGGGCGCCGCCGAGGAGGCCGACGCGGTACTGAAGTCCTTCCGCGCCGACGACCTCAACGAGATCGAACTCATCCGTTGGGGTGGCCAGCGGTTCGGAAACCTGTTCTGGGCCTTGGGCGATGCGCACCGCGCCAACGAGGTGCTGAGCTTGATGACCGAGCGCGTCACCGACCCGAACCTGCGGCTGATCGTGCAGGGCATCGCGTCCGCGGGGGCGCTGTTCGAGAACCGGCTCGACGATGCCATCGCACTGTCGGACGAGGTGCTGACCGCGGAGAATCCCCTCCCGTGGGCAGTGGAGTGGGCGGTCTTCGGTGGCAGCCTGTCTCGTGCACTGGCCGGGCGGGGCGACGAGGTCGCCGATCTCGCGATCCGCGCGCGTGCCGCCGAGGTGTCGACCGACGGTCTGCTCCGATTCCCGACGGGCCTGGGCGAGATCCTGGCACTCACCCTCACGGGCCGTCTCGACGACGCGACCGCGGCGGCCGAGCGCTACGTGAAGTTCTCCAACGCCGGTCAGTATCTGGGCTGGGCGATGGCCGGAATCCTCAGGTCCGCAGTGGAACTCGCGCGCGGGCAGGTGCAGCAGGTGGAGCGTCGGATGGAGCAGACGCTCGCCAGTCTGGACAGCGGGCAGTCCGCGGAGTCGTGGAATTACCCGGCCCGCTTCTATCTGGTGCAGGCGCGCAGTGTGCTCGGCCGGGCCGAGCCGGCCGCGCAGGCCATGTCGGCGGCCCAGGCACGGTACGGCGATCACGTGGCAGTTTTCGGTCCACTCCTGGGCATCGCTCGTTCCTGGCAGCAGGCGTCCGCCGGCATGCTGACGGAGGCGGTCCGTACGGCGCGACAGGCAGCCGCCGACGCGCGCGCTTCGGGACAGTTCGCCGTGGAGGCGGAGGCTCTGCACACCGCCGCGCGATTCGGCGACGACGGTACCGTGGCGCGGCTGACCGAGTTGGCGGAGCAGATCGACGGGCCGCTCGCGGCACTCTACGCGCGGCACGCACGTGCCCACGCCGAGCATGACGCGGTCGAATTGGACGTCTGCGCAAGCGAATTCGAGAAGCTCGGGTACGCGCTGTCGGCCGCCGACAGCGCCGCGCAGGCCAGTGTCCTGCACGAGCGTGCGGGCAGTCGGTCGGCCACGGTCGCGTCGGCCGCCGTCGCCAACCGGCTCGCCGCCGAGGGCGGTGGCCTCCGCTCACCCGCCCTGGTGACCGCCGCGCAACCGCTTCCCCTCACCTCGCGCGAGCGGGAGGTCGCCAATCTCGTCGCGGCCGGGCTGTCGAACAAGGACATCGCCGAGCGGCTGTACCTGTCGGTGCGCACCGTCGAAGGTCACATCTACCGGGCATGCACGAAACTCGACATCACCGATCGGGCGGAGATCGCGGACATCCTCGTACGCGGTACCGCGGATTCCTGATCCGTCAGTGACGTTCGCGATCGGTGCACTGCTGATCGCGGCGGGGCAACAGGATGTCGCCGGTGATGCGTGAGTCCGCCGACGACTCCGGCTGAGTGGCCGCATCGCCGTCGACCTGCGCGGTCGGATCCTCGTCGACACGGCCGCGACGCCAGCCGCCCTTCTGCGGAGGCGCCTCACCGAAGTGATCCGGATCGCCGCTGCCGTACCAGGCCACCAGAATCGCGCCGACGACCGAACCGATGAACCCGACGATCGCCAGCCAGGCCAGTCCGGGCTCGGCGGTGTCGCCCAGGAACATGACGCCTACCAGGCTCGGTCCTGCCGTCTCGCCGACGACCAGGACGGCCGTGACTCCATTGACCGCGCCGAGTTGGAGGGCGACGGTCTGGACGAAGAACCCGACCGCACCGGCCACCGCGATGGTCCAGGCGGCCGGATCGGTCAGCAGGGTGACCAGATCGAAGGGCTGCACACCGTCGAGGATGCGGACAGCGATCGCGATGACACCGAACAGCAGACCCGCGACGGCGCCGCCGACGATCGCCGCGTGCTTGCCGAGGCGGTAGACGCCGAATAGTCCGAACGCGCACAGTCCGAGCGTCGCGATGAAGAGCTCCCAGTGGAACACCGCGCTGTTGCCGCCGCCGGTCTTGTGCGACGACGACAGCCCGAGCAGACACAGTGACAGCACCACGAGCCAGATCGCGATCCAGTCCCGCGTGTGGAGTGCGATGTTCAGCATGATGGTGCCCAGCAAGGCGGTCACCACGAGGTTCGCCGACACGATCGTCTGGGAGAGGAAGAGCGGGAGGAAGCGGGCCGCGAGTGCGCCGCCGGCGAAACCGATGACCACCAGGACCGTGCCGAGGATGAAGGCCGGGTCCGCGATCGTCGACATCGTCGACTTCATGGTGGGGCCGCCCGCGGCGTTCGTCAGATCTGCCTCGGTGCCGACCTCACGGGCCTCGGTGGCCACCCGCCGGGCGCCGAGCGCGCGGAGGACCGTGGACATGCCGTATGCGACGGCCGCCAAACACGCCGCTATGACACCGATCACAAACATCGCTCACACCTCCCCGACCCGGCCACGGCCGCCACGTCACCCGGCTTCGTCTCAGCTGTCGCGTCACCTGCGGTTACTCAACCATGTGGGTACGACAGAATTGGAACGTCCAACGCTCCCGATCGGATACGTATTCCGCATTTCTCAGGATTTGATTAGGAACACGCAAGCGGTCTCCCTACACTCTGATAAGTGGGAGCTTCGACGCGCAAGCGAGTTTTGATCACGTTCGGACGGTCCTTCCTCACCCTGAATCTGGCGCGGTTGCTGCACGCCGCGGGCCATCGGGTGACCATCACCGACAGCATCCCGATCGGCGTGAGTCGCCTGTCCAATGCGACGGCGTCGTTCCACAAGGTGCCACCGCCGACCTTCGAGCCCCGGGCGTACTGCCACGCGCTGGCGAAGATCGTCGCCGACGAGAAGATCGACATGGTCATCCCGATCCACGAGGAGACCGACATCCTGTCGATGATGGTCGACATCTTCCCGCCGGAGTGCACGCTGTTCCTGTCGGACTTCGATACCGAGAACACTCTGCACAACAAGTACGACTTCCAGAAACTGCTGTCCGACAAGCAGATTCAGACCCTGAAGTTCGCGCTGGTGGCGAATGCCGAGGATGCGGCCGCGCTGGATTTCACCACGCCGTTCGCTCTCAAGCAGTGCTACTCGCGGGGATCGCAGAAGGTGCACAAGATGCTGCCCGGCGAGAGTCTGGACTGGCTCGAGTTCGATCCGCGCAACCCCTGGATCGCCCAGGAGTGGTTGTCCGGCAAGAATTACTGCACGTATTCGGTCTGTCATGAGGGCACGATCTACGCACATGCGACATATCCGGTCGACTACGCGATCGACGGCAGTTCCTGTCTGAACTTCCGGCCCGTCGATCATCCGGGCATCAACGAATGGATCACCGAATTCGTCCGGGAGATGAACTTCACCGGGCAGATCGGTTTCGACTTCATCGATCATCCCGAACGCGGTCTGTTCACCATCGAATGCAACCCGCGCGCGACGAGCGGGATCATGATGTTCACCGACGAGGATCGGGTGGATCGGGCATTTTTCGCCGAGAACGACGAGGTGATCACACCTGGTCCCGACGTGAACAAGATGATCGCGCTCGGCATGCTGCTCTACGGATGGCGCAAGGAGTCTCGCGGCAACCGCTCGTTGAGGCAGTTCGTCCGGGACTTCCGGGCCGCGTCCGACGTCATCAAGCACAAGGGTGACGAGCGCCCGTTCATCCTGCTGCCCGTCGCGTACCTGGGCATCCTGCGTAGCTGCCTGAAGTATCGGGTGGGGCTGGCCGAGGGATTCATGCACGACCACGAATGGGACGGCTTGCGCATCTCGGAGAGCTGATTCTCCGTATAGTCAATGCGTGACTCCGCACGCAAAACGGACGAGATGGGCGCTCGGTGCCCGGCGGGTGATCGCGACGGAGTGGCGCATCATCCGGGGACGGGACCCCGACCTGGATCCGTCCGACATCACCGAGTTCTCCGGTCCGCTTCTGGTGGCCGGTCTGGTCATATTGATCGTGGGGCTGCTGCCGGTCGTCGGCACGCGGATCACCGATACCGGCGACAACGTCCTGTTCGGTCCGGTCGTGGGTTCCTTCGCGCTGGCCGCCGTGTGTACCACGACCATCACGTGGCTGGTCGCCATCGTCCTCGCCGGGATGAGTGTGCTGATCGTCTACCGGGTGAGCCCGCGTATGGCGAGTTATGCGACCGAACAGGCGGTGCGCGCGTCCTTCTCCCGCATCGTGGACATGACCGCGAAGGTCACGCTCGTGGCGTTCATCTCCGGGCTGGTGTCACTCGCCATCGGTTTGCCCCGTATGCAATCCTCCGATCAGGCGACCCCCGTGCTCGAGGGGTTGCTGACCGCCCAGGTGGCCTGCATGCTGCTGGCCCTGGTGATCGCGTTCATCGCGGAAGCCGTTCGGACGGCGGCGGATATCCTCGGTTCGCATGTGAAGGTGATCGCGTGGGTCGGCGCGCTGATCATCACCTCCGTCTCCTTCTATCTCGCGGCCACGGTGGGGCCCTTCGAGCCGGTGGCGCTGACCCGGACGCTGTTGTCGGACTGGTTGCCTGCGGAGGTCGACGGCGTCGCGCGGGCCGACATCATCCGGGATGTGGTGCCGCGCGGCACCCGCGCGTGGCTGCTGGTCTCCATTCTGCCGTTCGTGCTCGTCGTATGGACGATCACGGCGTGGCATATGGGCGCGCTCCGCCGGTTGCGTTCGGGGCTACGTCACGCTGCCGAGAAGGGGTGAGTGTCACTGTTTCTCGACGAGAAACAGATGTTCGGTGACATGGGTGTTGCGGTTGCGTAGATTGCGACTGCCGCGAAAGGTGTTGTGGCGCACCTGGAACTCGGTCACGATACCCACCGAGCCGAGAATCGCGAACATCTCCTCGGGTGAGATGAAGCCCTCGTCGTTGAAGGACACGATGAGAAAGCGGGCGTCCAGATCGTTGACCAACGACTCGATCAGGGGAGCCGACGCGGTGCGCTTGTTGTAGCGAGACCTGTTCCAGTCCACCGGTATCCCCGATATCGGACTGACCTCGGAGGGGCGTCGATAGTCGGCGATCAGGTTGAGCATGAAGTAGTTGGATGAGTACGGATGCTGGTTGTACGGCGGATCGAGGTAGGCCACGTCCATCGGGCCGATCCGTCCGGGCAGCGCATTGGCGTCGATCTGCAACGTCAGTGAACGGGCATCGTGGCGGCTGAGGACCGGCAACCGCAACCGGATCGTGCCGAGGATGCGGCTCAATGCGTGCTGCCCGGCACCGCCGAAATGTCCGAGCCCGGTGTTCTTGTCCTTGTAGAAGCCCTTGAACACGCCGGATGTGTTGGCGTGCACCGAGGCTGCCGACAGCAGGGGACCGAGCAGCAGATTCCGCAGGTCGTCGTCGAACCGGTGGATGAGGGTGGCATAGGCGTCGAGTCGCCGCGCGTTGTCGCGGGTGTAGAACACCCGCTCGCCGGGCTGTATGCGGGAATCATCCTGTGGCGCATAGAGTTCTTCGATGAATCCGTCGACCGCGTAGCCCGCGTCGACCCGGCGGTTGAGGTCGTCGACGGCGGCCCGGAGACGATCGATGTCGACGTCGGACCGGTTGGTGAGGTAGCACCGGCTCATGACCCGCGCGTAGTCCTCGAGGTCGTTGGCGACGATCAACTGCGACCGGGACTTCAGCAGTCGCGAGACGACACCGCCGCCGGAGAAGGCGTCGAGTGCGGAGAACGGCCCGCCGATCCGTTCGGCCACGGTGGCCGCCGCATGGTCGATGACGGGGAGGAGCATGCGCTTGTTGCCGAGGTATGTGAGCAACTGATCCGACAGGTATGCCGGGTCCTCACGCTCGATCGTCACCCGTACAGTGTCCAACTTTCACCTGTTCGGGGGAGGCGGGACTCTCCGAATGTCGGTCGGTGAGCCGACGCAGACGCAGGTATCCGGCGTGCCAGAGCCACTCCAGCGGCCCGCGATCGAACCGGGACAGCCAGAGGCGGGTGATCACCATCAGAAACGCGCTGATCGCCACGAACAGCGCGATCGTCGCGGGGACCAGGGTGTTCTCGTCGAGTCGTCCGGCGAGGCCGAGTCCCCATCCGTAGCAGACCGCACCTGCGATCGCGTTCTGGAGGACGTAGCAGCTCAGCGCGGTGCGGCCGATCGGAGTCAGGGCATTGCCGATCGCGCCTGGAGCGCGCCCGCGGGCATATCGGGCGGCGATCGCCGCGAGCAGGCCGAGCGCTACGACCGGCGCGAAGCCATACCGCCCCAGGATCAATCCGCCACCCCCGCCGAAACGTCCGGCGAGAACGTCCAGCGGGACCGCGACGCCGAATCCGACGATCATCAGCCACCGTCGCAGCGTGGCACCACGCGGTTCCAGGATGCCGTGCCGCAGCAGCGCCGCTCCGATCAGGAAGAGGGCGACGGACATCGGCAGGATGGCCACCACCTCGGCGCGGAACAGTGCGGAGTGCTCGATCCGGAAGGCCGCCAGTTCGACGAAGGAACCGTCGGCGTAGGGATTCGGGTTCAATGGTGACCCGGTGTCGTCCGGCGATCGGAAGCCCACCGCGCCGACGATCAGGATCAGAATGGCCACGTGAACGGTCGCGGCGACCGCGACGGCGATCCACTGGCGGCGTACCCGCCACGTGAGCAGATACGCGACGATCAGTCCGGTCACCGCGTAGCCCATGAGGACATCGAATTCGGTGAACAGCACGTAGTTCACGGCTCCGTCGACGAAGAGGAGCAGGGCGCGCCACGGGTAGGCCCCGGGCCAGCGTTCGCCGCGACGATGCGCGGAACGCTGCTGGATGGCGAGCCCGATTCCGAACATCACGGTCAGCAGCCCGAGAAATTTGCCCTGCGCCAGCTGCTGGGCGACGGCCTGCACCGGCTCCCAGAATCCGGCAGGCGGGTGGGCCTCCCGCAGGTAGCCGACCATGCCTTCCGGGTTGGTGAAGATCCAGATATTGGTGGCCAGAGTGCCGAGGATGGCCACGCCGCGCAGGACGTCGAGAGCCACAAAGCGTGTGCTGCTGGTCATTCGGGTTGTCCTCTGCTCGGACGCCAAGAACTATTAAGTAACACGGTCGTGCTAGCAACTGGGCTAAGGTAGCACACCTGGGCTACATTGGGTCAATGCCGAAACTGATCGATCGGGACGCGCGGCGGGCCGAGATAGCCGAAGCGCTCTGGCGGATCGTGTTGCGCGACGGCGTTTCGGGCATCTCGATCCGGGATGTGGCGGCCGAGGCCGGGATCTCCGCCGGATCGCTCCGTCATCTGTTCGCGTCCAAGGAGCAGATGCTGGAATTCTCGATGCGGCTGATCTACACCCGGGTCGCCGAACGGGTGTCCGCGCACCGGTCGATCCGCGATCCGCTGCGCCGTGCGGAGGCCGTGCTCGCCGAAGTGCTGCCATTCGACGACGAGCGTCGCGTGGAGATGCATGTCAATCTCGCTCTGGTCTCCGACGCCGTCGGCCACCCCGCGCTGGCCGCCGTCGCGCAGGAGGCGCACGACGGTCTGCGTGCACTGTGCCGCGGCGTGCTCGGGGACCTGGCCGATCACGGTGTGGTGACCTCCGCCGACCTCGACCTGGAGGCCATCCGCCTGCATGCCCTCATCGACGGCATGGCCGTCCACCTCCTCGTCGGCCGTACCGACCCGCCACGCACCGTGCGCCGGGTGGTGCGTCACCACCTGGAGTCGCTGACATGAGCATGGATCTCATCAGGTATCTCCGGTTCTTCGTCGCGGTCGCCGAGGAGGGACATTTCGGCGATGCCGCGGCTCGGCTGGAGATGACGCAGCCGCCTGTGTCACAAGGTCTTCGGCGTCTGGAGAAGGAATGGGGGATCGAGCTCATCCGGCGGACGTCGCGGGGAGCGGAACCGACGGCCGCCGGCCGGGAACTTCTGCCACGGGCGCGGCTGCTCATCGATGACGCCGCCCGGCTGAACGGCGAGGCACGACGACTCGCGGCGCACGCCGACGTGCTCCGCTGGGGCGCGCCGCCGCAGCTCGGTCCGCTGGGTGCCGCGGCCTGCGCCAGCCGCCTCGCGGATGCCGTGTCGCCACAACGACTGTCGACGGCACCGACGATCGGTTTGATCGGTCAGGTGGAGTCCGGAGTGCTCGACCTGGCCGTCATCGAGCATCCGGCGGTGGTCGGAAACCTGTCCGCCGGACCGATCACCCGGTTGCCCCGCTCGGTCCTGGTTCCCGCGTCCCATCCGGTGGCCCACGCAACACGACCGATGCTCCGCCAGCTCGACGATCTCACGTTCCACCATCCGCCACGTTCCTGGAATCCGCCCGGGCACGACCAGCTCCTCGACGGATTGCGGGCGTCCGGTCTGGATCCGCGAATGTCGGCGCTGGCATCCGACGACGAACTCGTGGCGGCCGTCGCATCCGGAACCGGCTTCGGATTGTCCTCCGCGGCAGCGCGATTCGTGGGGATACCGGGGATCGCGGTCGTGACGCCGGCGCCCGACGTCACCGATCTGCGTGTCCGGGTCATCCGCTCACCCGGTGAGCACGACGAGGCGGCCGAACACCTCGCCGATGCGTTGTGGAAGCTGGGACGGGAGCGACGGCATCGTGCATGACGACATCTCGGCCGGCGTCGCGGGCATCTTCGCCGACGCCGGTTGCGCGGCGTGGGTCCACGCGAGGTCGTTCGCGCCGGGCGGTCCCGAATTCGATTACGCCGCCGACACTCCGGTGGTGCTGGCATCGGTATACAAAGCTGTTCTGCTGGTGTCGCTGCATCGGTTGAGTGACCGCGGTGAGATCGACCTGTCCGAGACGGTGCGCGTGGACCCGCGAGCCAGTGTCGTCGGCCCGACCGGTCTCGCGCTCTTCAGCGACCCCGTAACCCTCAGCTGGCGTGATCTGGCCACCTCGATGATGACGGTCTCCGACAATGTCGCGGCCGACGTGATCCTCGGCCGCGTCGGGCTGGACCAACTGGCCTCTGACCTCGCGACGCTGGGGCTCGACCGGACGCGTGTGATCGGCGGAATGCGGGAGGTGCACGAGCAGATCCGCCGGGACACCGGGACCCGGACCGTCGACGAGGCCTTCGCCGCCCTGGCGGACCCGGACATCGACGGCGAGGTCACCGCATACGACGCCGCATATTCGAGCGCGGGGACGGCGCGGGACTGCACGACCCTGCTGGCGTCGATCTGGTCGGATACGGCCGCCTCCCCGGAGGCGTGCGCGCAGATCCGGTCCACGATGCGCGCACAGGTCTTCACGAGCCGGATCGCCTCGGGGTTCCCGTCCCGCTATGTGTCGGTCGCCGGGAAGACCGGCTCGCTCGCCGCTATCCGCAACGAGATCGCGGTCATCGAGTTCGCCGACGAATACCCGGTGGCCGTCGCGGTCTTCACCAAGAGCGCCCGTCCGGACCCCGCACTGCCCGAGGTGGATCGGGCGATGGGTCGGGCCGCACGTCTCATCGTGACCGGACTGCGTCGCCCGCACGACCGGTGAAGCGGGCAGCGAAGGTGCGATGAACTGGCCCGATAGCGGATCGCTATCGGTGCGACAGATGTCGCGACCTTGTCCGGGTGCGACCCGCCCTGCTTGTCTGCTGCGGTGCGACATCTGATCAGGCTCGTGCCGGGCTGTGTGCTGATTCTGTTCATCTCGACCGGGTGCTTTCTGCGTTCGGATTCTCCCGACGACGGGCTGACCCGATTCGCGTCGGCGCTGGCCCGCAAGGATGCCGCCGGAGCCGCGGGGCAGACCGGGGACACCGCAGCCGCGCAGGCCGCGATCACCTCGATGTTCGAGGGCATGGGCTCCTCGGCGCGCCTGTCGGTCTCGCCGAAGATCGTCGACGACAAGCAGGTCACCGGAACACTGGATCACCGCTGGGATCTGGGCGGCGGCCGCACGGTGGAGTATCAATCGACCGTGCGGATGCGCGAGACCGGGTCCGGGTGGCGCGTCGACTGGTCGCCCACCGTTCTGCATCCACAACTGCGGGCCGGAAACACCTTCGTGTTCAGCGACGACAAGAGCTACCGCACCCCGGTCGTCGATCGGCACGGTGTTCCGCTCATGACGTGGCAGACGATTCATGTGGTCGATCTCGACGCCGCACATCGGAACAACGTCGACCGGCTGGCGTCGGTGTTACGGCGCGTCGACCCCTCGGTGACCGGTGGCGAACCGATCCGATTGCGCGACAGGGATTTCCGCACGGTCGAGGCAGCGGTGCGGGAGATCCCCGGGGTCACCGTCAGTGAGCAGGGCGCTCTGCTGACCGCGACACGCGCATTGCGGTCACCGGCCTTCGGCAATCTTGAAAAGGAATGGCGCACAGCGGTGGACGCGACAGCCGGATGGTCGGTGAGCCTGGTCGATGCCGACGGAACGCCGACGGACGTGCTGGAACAGCGGAGTCCCGCGCCGACGGCGCCCGTCCGCACCACGATCGACCGGGACATCCAGGTGAGCGCGCAGCGTGCGGTCGACGGAACTCGCCGCGCGGCCGCGATCGTCGCGATCGAACCGTCGAGTGGCGGCATCGTGGCCGTTGCGCAGAACCGGGCCGCCGACGCCATCGGACCCATCGGCCTCACCGGGATGTATCCGCCGGGATCCACGTTCAAGACCGTCACCACGTCGGCCGCCCTCGACGCGCGGATCGTGTCCGCCGAGTCGCGGGTCAACTGTCCGGGGACGTCCACCATCGAGGGGCGAACCATACCGAACGAGGACTCCTTCGACCTCGGAACGGTCTCCCTGACAACGGCATTCGCACATTCCTGCAACACCACCATGGGTGCGCTCGCGAATCGGCTGCCCGCCGGGTCGTTACCCGCGGCCGCCCGGGCGATGGGCATCGGCGTCGACTACGTGATCCCCGGACTGACCACCGTGACGGGGCGGGTGCCACCCGCGAACAGTCCGGCTCTCCGGGTGGAGAACGGCATCGGCCAGGGCACCATCACGGCGAGTCCGTTCGGTCTGGCGGTCGCCGAGGCCAGTCTGGCTCGCGGGCGCACGGCCTCGCCGTCATTTCTGGCGGGCCAGCGCACGACCATGGATGCACCTGTTGTCACCCTGTCGCCCGAGGTGGTCGGTGACATCCGGTCGATGATGCGTCAGACCGTGACCGCAGGCACCGCGACGGCACTGCGGTCGGTGCCCGGACTGGGCGGCAAGACGGGCACCGCCGAGTACGGGGACAACTCGCGGTCGCACGGTTGGTTCGCCGGAATCGTCGGCGACCTGGCGTTCGCGACGCTGGTCGTCGACGGGGACTCCTCAGATGCCGCGATCTCGGTTACCGGAGAGTTCCTGCGGCCGTTGACTCTAGGATGACGGGGTGCGTGTTGAGGGAAATGTCTTCGTGGTCACCGGAGCCGGCAATGGGATCGGTCGTCGGGTCGCGATCGAACTCGTGGAGCGTGGCGGAATCGTCGTCGGCGCCGACCTGAACGAGGTGGGTCTCGCCGAGACCGGCGCTCTGGTGAGTGACCGTGATCGATTCTCGGCACACCGGCTCGACGTCTCGGACCGATCGGCGGTCGCGGCATTTCCCGATGTGGTGCTGGCGCGGCACGGCCGGGTCGACGGACTGTTCAACATCGCGGGCATCCCGCAGGAGTTCGAGACCGTCGGGGAGGTCACCGACGAACGCATCGAGAAGCTGATGACCGTGAACTTCTACGGCACGGTGTGGATGACGCGCGCGTTCCTGCCGCATCTGCAGGAACGCCCGAATGGTGGTGTCGTGCTGCTGACGTCGAGTCTGTCGGCTCTCGTTCCCGTGCCCGGTGCGGCGATCTACGGTGCGTCGAAGGCCGCCGTCGCACTCTTCGGTTACGGTCTGGCGCAGGATCTTCGCGGCACGAGGTCGAAGGTCACCGCCACCACCGTCATTCCCGGCACCATCTGGACCGATCTGGTCCGTGCCAGCGCCCGGCGTCTCGGCACGCCGGAGGCGCTGGCCAAAGGGTTCGCGATGGATGCGGGCAAGGCCGCCCATCGCATCATCGAGGCGACGCTCAAGGGTCGTGTACGGGTGGTGATCGGACGCGATGCCCGTGTCTACAGCGGTCTACGACGAACCGGATCACGTGTGGCCGAGCGGATTTCGTATCACCAGGTCGGTCACTTCGTGTACCGCGGCAAGCGCTGACTACGGGGCCGCGTGCAGCTTCTTGACGGTCGGTGACGTGGGGACCTCGCCCGGATCCGGGTAGGTGCGCAGCGGGCGATCGACGGTTCCGGCGGTGGTGACCGCGAACCAGTAGTGCTCGTTCTTGTAGTGGTGCAGACGGTGATTGCGCCAGGCCATGCGATACCAGCGTGATCGTGGGCGGTAGTCGCGGTGCATCAGGAAGTGCGTCCACTCATACCCGGTCAGCAGGACATAGACCGATACGAGCATCGTGAACATTGCCGGCCACGTCGGTGTCACCAGCCACGACAGTCCGACGAACATGATCATCAGCCACAGTTGGGTCTGCCAGGGGATGAAGATCAGCGGCACGTCTGTCGGATCGGCGTGATGTTCACGGTGCTTGCGTGACAGCAGTGGGTCGATTCGCAGGCCGAGCAGCGAACGTGGCCGCCAGTGGAGGACCACGATGTGAAAGACCCACTCCACCAAGGGAAGCAGTGCGAGAAGGACGCCGGGGATAACGAGCTCCCACCACGAACCGCCGCCGATGAGGATACGGGCGGTGATCGCTGCCGCCAACGCCACCGCGAGCAGATAGGGGCTCGGATAGCGCAGGAACTCGGCGAGTACGTCGCGCAGCGACCGGCTCCTGCGTCGTTGAGTATCGTTGTGGGTCATGGTGTTTCCTCCACGTCGACCAGTGCCGACATCAACGACCGATGCGTGGGCGCGAGTACCTGTTCTGCGCCCCGATGGGCCGCGTCGTCGTCCCCGCGGGAGATGGCCGAGGCGAGTTCCCGGTAGGAATCCAGTTGTCCGACTTCGTCGTCGAGGACTCCGGCGAGCAGAGTCAATGCGGGTTCGTACACCGCGCGCAGACTGTTGAACATCAGGCGGAACACGATCGAATCGGCGCCGTCGACGATCGCGTCCCAGAAATCGAGGACACCGATCTGCCACGCCACCGATTCGTCGATGGTCTCGAGACGTCGGATCGCCGACGCGAGTGCCTCCGCGGTGCCCGGGTCCTGACGCCGCGCGGCCAGCGCCGCGATGGCAGGTGCGACGGAGGTGCGGGCCTCGATGGCGCTACGGGCCACCGCGACGTCGAGCTGTCCGGCACGGACCAGGAGCCGGGGCAGCAGGTCCAGACCCGCGTGCCGCCGGATGTCCCGGACCACGGTCGCGCCACCGTGCCGTACCTGGACCAGGCCGGTCTGCGCCATCCGCTGCAGTGCTTCCCGGACGGCCGGACGGGACACACCGAAGACCTCGGCCAGCCGGCGTTCACCGGGCAGGGCCGTCCCGGCAGGCATGTCGCCCGCCAGCACGCCATCGAGTACCTGGTCGAACACCTGGTCCGCCACCGATTGCCGGACGACCGGCTCCAATGCCATGGCGGTGACGGTAGCGTCTCGACGGACACTGGTCAACTGGTCGGACCAGATCCGGTGACCGGGAAGTTCTCGTCGCAGGGCAGTAATATTCGCCCACGTTCTGTCATGACCGGTAAGGGTGCGGCGATCGACCGGGAATCGTCGCAGGCGCTGCGGAGGTGGTGGCGGTCGGTTGGCTGGGCCGAGCGGGGGTCGGCGATGCGCTTCGTGCTGCGTTCGATGACGCATTCGAGCACTGCCATGACGACATCCATCGATACATGCGGCGCCGGGCAGCGTCCTCCGACGTCGAGGATCTGGTGGCGGAGGTGTTCATGCGGTCGTGGAATCGATACCGCGCGGGCGACCTGGAACTCGACGACGCCGACTGGCGTCCATGGCTCTACGGTTTCGCGCGGAACGTGGTGTCCGAGCACTATCGCGCGCTCGCACGCAGTAGTTCGCTGACCACGGCGCTGATCGATCGGCGGACTGCCCCGGTCGCCGGCGCGGCCGACGAGTTCGTCGGCGTCGATCACATCACCGGCGCGCTGGCCCGGCTCGGGGAGGCCGATCGCGAGGTCCTGCAACTGGCCGCGTGGGAGGGTCTGAGTGGCGCCGAACTGGGCACCGCGCTCGGCTGCTCGCCCGGGACCGCCGCGGTCCGGTTGTCGCGGGCCCGGGGCCGGCTGGCCGCACTGCTGGAGGTGGGTGAACCGTGACCGACGACGAACTGATGGCGGCCCTGCGCGCCGCCAATCCGGTGGCGTCGGATTCGCCCGTCGACCCGCGGTCACGCAGGCGCGTCCGGGCCCGGCTCCGTGAGCATTCCGGGGCGGTGCCGACCGATCGGCGACATCGATGGCAGCCGCCGGTCATCGCGGCCGTCGCGGCAACCCTGGTCGCGGTGCTGGCGATCGGCATCGGTGTCCTGGCCGGGCCCGGTGCGGACCGATCCCCGCGTCCGGACGAGCTACTCGCGGCCGCCGCCGGGGCCGCCGCCGGTAATCCGGCCTGGCCCGCGGGTGCTGTCTCATCGAATGGTGTTGCCGTACAGCAGGTGCGGTTGGTGTCTCCGATTCAGGAGTCGCAATTCGGCGCGTACTCTCCGGTCACCGTCATGGACACCGCGGCATATCCGGACGGTGTCGACCGGGACTCCCGAACAGGTGATCCGATGTTCACCGACCCGGCGGCGCATCGTTTGTGGGTGGCATCCGGCAGGCCGCCGCTCACCGAGGACATCCGTGATCCGGTGCCCCGCGTGCCGCTGGAGTTCCTGATCGGGCGAGCGTCGATCCCGTTGTCCGCGTTGCTCGATGGGCCACAGACACCGCAGACCGTCGGGGCGGTGCTCGGACGGGCGGACACCGGCCTGCCGATCTTCGGCTCGGCCGTTCAGCTGCTCCTGGCGGCGGCCGTTCCACGAGCCACGGTCGCGTCCCTGTATCGGCTGATCGCGGAGCAGCCGGATCTCGCGGCCACCGTCGACGGCGATGCGGTGCGGATCCGGCAGGGTGAGTCGGGCCCGACGCTGATCTTCGACCGCCGGGACGGATCCGTGCTCGGCGCCGAGGATCTCGACCAGTACACCGTGAAGTCCGAAATCCTCTCCGCGGGAACGCTATCGGCCTGTCTTCCGTCGACGTCGGCTCGCGGGCCGGATTCCGTCGACACCGCATGTGCGGGTGGCCGGTACCGCATCGACGACCTCCGATGGTCGGGGTGGGGGAGCAGCGAGGCCACCGCCGACGGGATCGTCGACATCGCCGCCCGCCGGTACGCCGTGCGGGCGACCGCGAGTGGAGCACGGCCGGTGGGCCTCCGGCTCGCGCAGTACACCCGGCTCGACATCCGGTTCGAGTCGGTGGTGCCGGGCCTGGTCAACGGCGGGACGGGGCCCCGGTCGAGCGGCGACCGCGACTGGCTGACCTTCGGCCCGCCGCGTTGAGGAAACTCTCAGGTGTTGCGGCGTAAGAACTTTGACCTCCGGGACATGGACAGGGTGAAGTATCCGACCCCGTCAGGAGGACATCATGAAGAAGCTCGTATCCGCACCGTTCGCCGGTCTGCTCGTCGCCGTCGCCGCGTTGAGTGCGTCGGGAGCCGGCACTGCGGAGGCGGAATCGCCGATGACGCCGCAACGTATCGTCGTCGCGCCGCAGAAGATCGACTGTGTCGGCGTCGGCCCGATGAGGTGCCTGAACGTGAAGTTCGGCAAGGACACCGGGTGGCAGCCGCTGTACACCGGCATCCGGGGCTTCGATTATCGCCCCGGCTTCACCTACGTGCTCGACGTCGACGAGGTCCGTGTCGCGCAGCCGGCACAGGATCAGTCGGGGGTCTCGTACGTACTGGTGAAAGTCGTGTCAAAAGTGCGAGTCTAGTGGCCTGACCAGTAGTGTGTCCGAATTTTCCCGATTAGCTTGACACCTCTGTAAGGCTGCGGCTAATTTTCGGGTGGCACAGATCACAGTTCCGCGATCTGGCTGGTCGGGCGCAATTCCGTGTCCGGTGTCTCCCCCGTGAACCCGAAGAGATCACGCCCCATGCGGGCTGATCAGTCGTGCCCGGGCATCGTCAGAAAGGCGTAGGGAATGCGTAGGACTACAGGGCGAATCGTCGCGGCGGCAGCCGCCGTGGCGTGTGTGCTCTCGGTCGTCTCATGTAGCAGCGACGACTCGAGTGGCGGCGGCAGCACGGCCGTCGAGGAGAGTGGCGTCAAGGCGGCCGGTGATCCGATCAAGATCGGTCTGTTCAACCCGTCGAAGGGGCCTGCGCCGGTGGCGAGCGTGACCACCGGTAAGGACGCCGCGGTCACCTACATCAACAACTCGCTCGGTGGCCTCAACGGTCGGCCGATCGAGATCGTCGACTGCGGCATCGACCAGACGGCACCCGAATCGACGATCTCCTGCGCCAACCAGTTCGTCCAGGCGGGCGTCGTCGCCGCGATCGACGCGTACAACTCCGAATCACAGTCCGCCGTACCGATTCTCACGTCGGCGAGCATTCCGCTCATCGGCCAGATTCCGTTCAACACGGCCACCGGTGCCTCGCCGGCCAATCGTGTCTACTTCGGACCACCGCCGGCAGCATTCCTCATCGGGTTCCTGCAGTCCCTGAAGGCTGCCGGGAAGAAGTCGCTGACGCTGGCGAATGCCGATCTGCCGCAGGCACATCAGGTGTTCGACACGCTACTGACCCCGCTCGGCAAGCAGTTGGGTATCGACGTCAAGAGCATCTACTACCCGCCGACCGGACCGAACTTCACCGCCCTGGCGACCACGCTGGCCGATGGATCGCCCGATGCGGCAGGTCTGATGACGTCGCCGAATGACAACACATGCACCAAACTGACGCAGTCGCTGCGGTCGGTCGGATACAAGAACACCGTCTTCCTGGCCGCGTGCACCGAGTTCATCGACAAGCTGGGGGCGCAGGCCGTCGGTGCGCAGACCTATTCGCCGATGTGGCAGCCGCCCGCCAAGGAATCGGCTCCCGCGGAGGTGAAGCCGAATCTGGACATCGCCCAGAAGTACGTCGATGACGCCGGCGAGGCCCGTGGCTTCTACGCGTACGGGACCTTCGCGATCCTGGTCGACTTCGTCAACGGCCTCAACCACGCCAAGGTCACGGAGTTCACCGGACCCAAGGTGCTCGCCGGGCTGAAGGGCCTCACCGAGTTCCAGAGCTTCCTCGGTCCGAAGCTCAACTGCGGCAAGGCCACCTCACCGAACTGCACCACCGAGATGTTGCTCTTCGAGGTCACCGGTGACAAGACGACCAAGCCGGTCGGAGGCGGGTTCATCACCCCGAATCCGCAAGTGCTGAAGCTCATTCCGGGCGCCGCGTAAGCCGTCATCGCTCGGCAGTTCCACCGGGGCCGGGAGGGTCGTCGTGACCGCGACGATCCCCCGGCCCCACATCTCCACGTCCCGCCCTGGCGTCTCACGCCACGAGTGAAGGGGTTGCGCCATGGGCCAGTTCCTGCAGTTCGTCTTCCTGGGCCTGTCGACCGGCGCGGTCTACGCGGTCATGGCCTCATCTCTCGTCGGTGTCTACGCGGCCACCGGCATCATCAACTTCGCCCAGGGGGTGCTGGGACTCTGGGCCGTCTACACGGTCGCGGCCCTGCGCACCGACGGTCATCTCATCCTGCCCATCGGTTCCCTGCCGATCTTCGGTGACGACGGCGCACCCATGGTGGCGGCCATCGTGATCGGTGTCCTCTCCTCGGTCGTGTGGGCGCTGCTCGCGCATGTGCTCATCTTCCGCCCGCTACGGCATGCGCCGGTGCTCGCGCAGGTGGTGGCGTCCGTCGGTCTCATGCTCTTCCTGGCCGCGCTCGTCCAGTTGCGCTTCGACACCGAAAGCCTTCTGGCCGAGCCGATCCTGCCGGATTCGACGCTGACTCTCGCCGGTGCCGTGATCAACGTGTCGGACCTGATCCTCGCGGGTGTCGCGATCGGAGTGGCGGCCATGCTGTGGGCCTACTTCCGCCTGACGACGCTGGGTGTGGCGACCCGCGCCGGCTCCGAGGACGAACTGGCCGCGCGCCTGTCCGGGTACTCGCCCGACCGGCTGGCCGCGATCGTCTGGGCACTCACGGGCGCGGCCACCGGTCTGATCGTGATCCTCGGCGGCTTCACCATCGGCCTCAATGTCACCACGTACACGTTCTTCGTCATCCCGGCTCTCGCCGTCGCGCTCGTCGGGCGCCTGTCGTCATTCGGTATCGCCTGTGCCGCAGGACTTCTCCTCGGTTCTTTTCAGGCCGTCATCACGTGGCTGACCACCAAGGACTGGTGGCCGGAGTGGGCGCAGAACGGACTCGGCGACGCCCTGCCCTTCGTGGTCGTGGTGGTCGCACTGTTCCTGCTCGGCGGGCGCATCCCGTCGCGCGGTTCGCTCGGTGAGGTCAAGATGCCGGAAGTGCGCATCCCACGTATCCGGCCCTTGCCGACGGTGCTGATGATCGCCGCGGTCGTCGCCGCGATCCTGTTGACCTCGGGGAGTTGGCGTTTCGGCGTCGTCACGTCGATCATCCTGTCGCTCATCGCGTTGTCGCTGGTCTTGCTCACCGGCTACCTGGGGCAGATCTCCCTGGCGAGTATGGCTTTCGCCGGGACCGCGGGCTTCGCGTTGTCGAAGCTCACGGTCAACTGGGGTGTGCCGTTCCCGTTCAGCATCCTGCTCGCGGCACTCATCGCGACGGCGTTCGGCATCCTCGTCGGCATCCCGGCGCTCCGGATTCGCGGCGCTCAACTCGCGGTCGTGACTCTTGCTGCCGCACTGGCCATTCAGAGCTTCGTGTTCAACAATCCGTCGATCACCGCCTTCGAGGGCAATCTCATCGAGGACCCGTCGCTGTTCGGCCTCGACCTCGGAATCCGGGACGGCACGAACCTGGTCACCATCGAGTTCTCGCTCATGGTGCTCACCGTCGTCGCCCTCGCGACCCTGGTGGTGATGCGGTTCATGGCCGGGTCGACGGGCCGTGCCTTCCTCGCCGTCCGATCCAACGAACGAGCGGCCGCGTCCGTCGGAATCAATGTCGCCGCAACCAAACTGCTGGGCTTCGCACTGTCGGCCTTCCTGGCCGGCGTGGGCGGCTGTCTCATCGGGTACAGCCGCGGCCAGCTGTCCGCCGGTTCGTTCACGGTGATGATCGGTCTCACGGTTCTCGCGATGACCTACGTCAACGGGATCACCTCGGTGTGGGGCGCCTTCCTCGCCGGCGTCATCGGGCCGCTCGGCGTCGGCTACGTATTCCTCAACGAGACACTGGAACTCGGCGAGTACTACGAGTTGATCGCGGCCGGTCTGCTGTTGCTGATGGCCGTCCTGAATCCGGTCGGTGTGTCCGGCGCGATCGCGCATGCCGTCGAACAGATCCGGCAGCGGAGAACCGCTCCCGTGGAGAGAGAGGTCGCCCATGCCTGACACCGGGATCGCGGAGCCGTTGCTCCGGACGCGCGGATTGTCGGTGCGCTACGGCGGCGTCACCGCCAACGACACCATCGACATCGATGTCGCGGCAGGCGAGATCGTCGGTCTCATCGGCCCCAACGGCGCGGGCAAGACGACCTTCGTCGACGCCGTCACCGGCTTCACGAAGGCCACCGGTGATGTCTTCCTCGGTGATGTCTCGTTGTCGTCGGCAAGCCCGCACCGACGTCGCAACGCCGGCATGGCACGAACCTGGCAGGCGGGTGAGCTGTTCGCGGATCTGACTGTCGCGCAGAATCTTGCGGTAGCGGTGCAGCCCGTGGGCCTCCGCGCTCTGGTGCGGGACGTGATCAGCGGATCGCCACCGCCGCGGACGACGATCGACGATGCGTTGGCGATCGTGGGACTCGACGGTGTCGCCGACCGCAAGCCCGGTGAGCTGACCCTCGGGCAGCAGAAACTCGTGGGCGTTGCCCGCGCCCTCGTCGGCGGGACCAGGCTCGTCCTCCTCGACGAACCGGCGGCCGGACTGGACACCCACGAGAGCGTCGAATTCGGCGCCGAACTCCGGCGCATCGCAGCGTCCGGGGTCGGTGTCCTGCTCATCGATCACGACATGTCGCTGGTGCTCGACGTCTGCGATCGCCTGTACGTGCTCGATTTCGGGAAGGTGATCGCGGCGGGCACCCCGTCGGAGATCCGGGACGATCCGGCGGTGGTCGCCGCCTATCTGGGCAGCCCGGAGGTGGAGGCCCGGTGACAGGAGGTCAGGCAGTGATGGGAGATCAGCACGTGGATACCGCGGTCCTGGCCTGGAAGGGCGTCAGCGTCGGATACGGGGGCGTGCCCGCGGTCCGCGACTTCTCCGCGTCCGTGGCGCCCGGCGAGATCCTCGCGCTGCTCGGACCCAACGGCGCGGGGAAGACCACGACGCTGCTCGCCGCCGTGGGCGCGCTGCCGTTGATGAGCGGTTCCGTGTCGGCTCTCGGAAGTCCGATCGATTCGCGCATCGAACGCAACGCCCGTCGTGGCGTGACGCTGGTGCCCGATACGCGGGGGCTCTTCCATCGACTGTCCGTCGCCGACAATCTGCGGCTGGCCCGCCGCACGGGCGGCAATTCGCTGGAGATGGTCTACGAGTACTTCCCGAAGCTGACGACCATGCGGTCCCGGCGCTGCGGCAACCTCTCCGGAGGAGAGCAGCAGATGCTCGCGCTGGCGAAAGCCCTGCTCACCAAGCCGTCGGTGCTGTTGATCGACGAGATGAGCCTCGGGTTGTCGCCGATCGCCGTGCAGGATCTGCTCCCGCGTCTGCGTGGGATCGCCGACCGTGAGCGGATGGCCGTCGTGCTGGTCGAACAGCACATCGATCTGGCGCTCGGGATCGCGGACTCGGCGATCGTCCTGCATCACGGAAGGGTTGCGCTGGAGGGCTCCGCTGCGGAACTCCGGGCCGGGCGCGATACGGTCGAGGCGGCATACTTCGGACGGCTAAAGGAGTGAGGGCGTGGCGGAGACCGAGCGGAGGCACGTCGCGCGGTCCCGCAGCACACGGAACCGCCCGAGTGATGCCCAGTTGCTCGATGCCGCACGTTCGGTGATCGTCGAGACCGGTGCCGACGCGGCCACCATGGATCAGATCGCCGAGCGCGGCGGTACCTCCCGAGTGACTCTCTACGCTCATTTCGGCAAGCGGGACGCCCTGGTGGACACCGTCATCGACCGGGAACTCGATGCGTTCACCGACTACATGCTCGCCGCCTACGACCGCAGCGAGAACATGCCGTTCGGGGCCCGCGCCCGCTATGCGGTCGAGTCGATGTTCGAGTACGCCAGGGCCAACCCGGAGGGCTTCCGCCTGCTTCTCGGGCATCGGCAGGGAGCCGAGCAGCCGGGCCGGCAGATGCACGCCGTCCTCGAGCCCCGCGTGGCCGAGCGGCTGCGGCAGAACTACGCGAGCCGCGGTGCGACGATCGGCGCGAGCGCCGACACCCTGGCCGCAACCCTGCTGGGCATCAGCAGGCATGTCGCCTATCAGGCACTGATCGTCGACAACGCCGACGTCGACATCGCCTGCGAACTCGCGGTCACCGCGACCCTGGCGGTCCTGCGGGCGGTCACGCCCGAACAATTGGGTGCCCTGGACGATTCGTTGGCACGAAGTACTTGACTTCAAGTTAGCTTGAACTTGGAGGATCGGTCGGCATGACACCACGTTCACGACTGATCGCCGGCATCGTCGCCCTGGGCAGTCTGATGGTGATGTTCGACGTCACCGTCACCGCCATCGCATTGCCGAGCCTGTCCACCGCCTTCGAGGCCGGGTTGCCGACCGTCCAATGGGTGACCACCGCCTATACACTGACCCTCGTCGCGGTGATGCCCATTTCGGCATGGTGCATCACGAGACTCGGTGACAAGCGCGCCTACCTGCTGGCTCTCGTCGTCTTCGTAACAGGCTCCGGGCTGGCCGCTGCGGCATGGAACATCGAGAGCCTCATAGCGTTTCGCGCCCTGCAGGGGATGGGTGGCGGTTTGCTCGCGCCGATCGGCATGACGATCGTGATGCGATCTGTCGACGAAGAACATCGGGGCCGGGTGATGGCGATCTTCGGTCTGCCGCTCTTCGTCGGTCCGGTGCTCGGACCCACGCTGGGCGGGGTCATCGTCGACTCGATCGGATGGCGGGCGCTGTTCGCCATCAACCTGCCGATCGGGGCGGCGGCAATCCTGTTGGCACTGAGGTACTTTCCGTCCAGTACGGCGACGGCGCGGGCCCCGCTCGACGTTCGGGGTCTGTTGGCACTGTCTCCCGGCGCCGCTCTGCTCGTCTTCGCGATGACGAGGATCGCCGACGCCGGCCGTCCGACCGGCCTCGCGATCGCTGCCGGGATCGCGGCGGTCGCGCTGATCGTCTACTTCGTGCGCCGCTCGTTGGCGACTCCGGCGCCGCTGCTGAATCTCCGGCTGGTGAGTCGCAGGCCGATGTGGTCGGCGCTGATGGTCCTGGCGCCGTTCACCGCAGCGTATTTCGGTTCCATGCTCGTGCTGCCGGTCTATGTGCAGCAGGTTCGGGGCGGGTCGGCGACGCTCGCCGGTACGCTGACCATCGGTCAGGCATTACTCAGTGCGATCGCCCTGCAGGTGGGTACCCGCCTGGCCGACCGGATTCCGATCCGTCCGATCGTGCTGACCGGGATCTCCTCGGCCCTCATCGGATACGCCGGACTGGCCTGGTGTGTGGCGGTCGGTGCGGACTACCGGATCGTGGCCGCGGTCTGCCTGTTCATCGGTCTGGGCGCGGGCGCCACGATGATGCCGCTGATCGCGACCTCGACGAAACGCCTGCCCGATGCCGAGGTGCCGTCGGGAACCACTGTGCTGAACACGAATTCGCAGCTGTGGTCGGCCATCGGTGCGGCGACCGTGGTCACCGTGATGACGCTGGCGAAGGTCGACGGCGTCACCACCGGCCACTCCGTCGCGATCGGCTACCTGTTGCCGAGTGGACTCGCGGCGCTCGCCCTGGTGCTGGCAGCGTCCACACTGCCACGGACATCTCCGGTGGCGTCGGTGGCAAACATCAAGCCTCGCCGGTCTTCTCGGTTGGCAATGAGCCGACCGGGCAGTCCGCAACCCCGACGGTATCCCGGGTGAACGACTCCACCTGCTTGCGCGCGAGTTCGGCGTCGGTGACCCACAGGCGGTAGAAGTCGAAGGGGCACTCGGCCACACCCTTGTCGCCGTCACCCGCGGCATGCACACCCGTGTAACCCCGGTGCAGGAGTTTGAACAGATGATTCTGCGACTGGTCGTTCCTCCGGGCGTCGCGGATCGCCGACACCGACAACTGCGCGTACTGGATGCCGTACTCCTCCTCACCCGTCTCACCCAGGGTGCGGCCGTCGAAGCCGATGATCGCGGAATGGCCGAAATACGAATAGACACCGTCGAATCCGGCCGCGTTGGCCACTGCGACGTACACGTTGTTGGCCCAGGCCATCGCCTTGGCCATGAGCACCTGCTGATCCTTCGAGGAGATGTCACCATGACGCATGAGCGGAGATCCCTTGCCAGAGAGGAATGACTGCCTCTCATGACACCGCCCGCCCGCTACGGAGCCGCTACCTAGAGATTGCGGTTCTGTATCCGCGCGGATCGCCCGTGTTCCAGCACGATGTCGACGGCCCGTGCCGCGCTCTGACAGGCGCCCTCCATCGTGGTGGTCCAGTCGGTGCGAGTCCAGTCCCCGGCGAGCGCCAGGCCGCGTACCGCGGTGCGCTGATCCGGACGGATGCCCGCCGTGCCGGGTCGTTGCGCGAAAGTGGATTTCGGCATCCGGACCACGTGACTGTGGATGACGCGGACGTCCGCGGCAGCCGGGTAATAGCGGCGCAGCATCGCCATCTGGATGTCGGTGATTTCCGCGTTGGACTTGCCGATGAGGTCATACGCCGCGGAGACCGTCGTCGAATAGAAGTGATGCCGGGACGGATCGCGGTCGTGCATGCGCTGGCGATCCCATACCTGTTCGAGCACACCCTCACCGCCGTACAGGATCTCGCCCCAGTCGGTCATCCCGATCGGGCCGTCGAGATAGAGGTTGACGCTGACGATGGGCACCGGCGTGAGATTGTCGACGGCCGCGTAGATCCCCTCATGTCCCGGTACCTGATCGAGCAGACCCCGGATGCTCCACACCGGGACGGCGCACACCACGGCGTCGGCCGGCACCCGCTCACCGTCGGCCAGGGTCACACCCGTCACCGCCCCGTCGTCGACGTCGACCGACCGGACAACCGCCCGATGCCGTACATCCACACCCTGATTCGCGAACACCTTCTCCGCGCCGTCGATGAAGAGTGTGTCCAGATCGACCGCGGGGTAGCCGATGGAGACCGGGGTCCGGGTGGCCAGAGCCCGCCGGATTCCGGTGACCAGCAGATCGGCGGGCACCTTGGCCGAGGAGATGTCGGGTTTGTCGCCGGTCAGGCCGATGACGATGCCGTCCCACAGTGCGGCCCGCGCCGACTCCGGCATACCGATCCGCCGGAACCATTCGTCGGCGGTGACCTCGTCCAGCCACGCGGGTTGTCGCAGGGCGTGCCGGATCAGGGTGGTCTGTGCCCGTGCGGTGCGCAGCCGGTCCGGACCGGTCACGCCGGGCAGGTCGCCGAGCGCTGCCCGAAGCCCTGCGAGACCGCCGAAGCCGCTGCGGCGGCTGTCACCGCCCGGCATCCGGATCGTCATCTGTCCCGGGAAGCGCACATGCTCGCGGGTGCCCACACTGTCGAGGTAGCGCATCAGATGCTGGTAGCCGCTCGCGAAGACGTGCTGACCGTTGTCGGGCACGTCGTCAACGGCGGTCTGCGGCATCGCGATTGTGCGGCCGCCGAGCGAACCGCGTCGTTCGAGCAGCGCCACCTGCTGTCCGGCCTCGGACAGCCACACCGCGGATGCCAACCCGGCGAGACCACCTCCCACCACGACACAGCGCATGGACGTCACCGTGCCGCCACGTGTTCGGGAGCGGCGTCCACCAGATCGTGGGTGAGGCCGTATTTCGTTCGCATACGCGCCATTTCGGCATCGCGGTGGCGATAGGCGCGCTCGGTGAGCCGCTCACGCCCGCCGAAGACCAGCCGACGCAGCGGCTGTATCACCGACAGCGCGGGGCCGATCCGTTCGAGCACATACTTGTCCGGTCCGTCGGCGATGCCGAGCGCGTCGGCGTCGTCGTCGCCGATGAAGACCCGCTGTAGACCGCTCATCACTCTCCCAGCCACCAGTCGGCGCACGGCGAGCGGACCGGAAAGTGCTTCCGTCAGTTCGGGAATCAGGTAATCGTCGGTGAGGGCGACGACGAAATCACGGTCATCGGGGCCGGGCCCCGGCGATGTCAGCCGATAGAGCTGTTCGATCCGGATGTGGTCGGCTTCGCTTCGCGGATTCAGCGCCTCGTCCATTCCGATGACGTGTCCGACGTAGCGCCAGAGGTGATAGATGTCGTCGAGTTCGTCGGGGGAGAAGCGCACACCGAGTCGCCCCATCGCCTCGATGGCGATGTGTCCGAACTCGGCCATCGTGAATGCCATGTACGGCTGCGGAATCGGCACTCCCCAGGCGTCCTCGTCCCAGGAGCCGCTGTGCCACAGCATCTTCCGCACATGAGCATGGATCAGCCGTACCCGCACCGTGTAGGCGAATCCGCCGCCGTCCCTGCGCATCCCGCCGGGGGTGAGAACCTGGCTCAGCCATTCGCCGACCTCGACCGAACGAATCGCCGGTTGCGACACGTACCGTCCCGTGACGGCCAGCGGCTTGCCCGCGATGGTGTTGCCCGCCCCGCGTACCAGGGAGGCCGCGCCCAGCACGATGCCGAGCGCGGCGGTATGCCGGACCAGGGCGTCGGCCGCACGATCGAGGCGGGCGTGATCGAGCCAGTCCGGTTCGGCGTCGAGAAAGGAGAAGAGTTCACACAGCGAGTCGGGGGCATCGGGAACCGCATCGATGCCGCCGGCGAGTGCGTCGCGCACCGCTGCCGTTGCCGAGGAGCCGGTGAACACGTCGTCCACCACGGCATCGGCCAGGGGATCCGCGGCCCACATCTGGTCCAGCCATTCATCACCGACGGTGCCGAACCGTTCGCGCGCGAGATCGGCATTGACCAGGTCACGGGGAGACTGACGAACCATACAACCATGGAAACACGAAGGATTCTCACCTACTATTCACTTTTTATGAGCCCCGCGCGTGGAACTAAACCCAAAGGTCACGGAGTTCGTCGAGCGCCGAGTCAGCAGCGTGGGCGAGAGATGCGAGAACACTTGCTCATGTCTGCGGTCGCTCTTCTCGCGCGACGATCGGGTGTGCCGACGACGTCGCAGCTCGCGGAACAGGCGCACGTCAGTATCGGCACGGTCTACCGGTACTTCGCGGATATCGACGCGATCGTCGAAGAACTGCGCCTGCGGGCCGTTCACGACATCACCGCGGCGCTGGCGGGCGGCATCGGCCGCGCGATGGATCGGGACGAGCCGATGGACGCGATGGTGATCGTCGTGGAGACGTTGACGGAGGCCTTCGAGAAGCATGCCGCCGTGTTGCGCGCCGCGTCGAGTGCTCAGTCCGTGGAACTGGGGGATGCCTGGGCCGAGGTCGAGGGGCCGCTGCTGCCGCTGGCGCGCATCCTGCCGACCCGGCTACGGCCGGATCTCGACGACTCGGCCATCGACGATTTGGTCTTCATGACGATGGGCGCGACCGCCAGCCTGTGTCTGCGGATCGCTCTGCTGCGTCCACCACGGGCCGATCGGTCGCGCCTCATCGACACTGCCGCCCGAATGTTGTTGGCGGCCTTCGGAGATCCGGTCAGCTCTTGACGACGATGCCCGTGTGATCGGTGTCGTCGACCTTGTCGGCGTTGCAGGTCGTCCACACGGCGAACTCCTCGCCCTTGGCCTTCTCGTAGGTGACCTCGCCGGACTTGCCCTTCTTGATCTCGACGTCGGACTTCGCCAGCGGCTTGCCCAGGAACGGCAGCGTCTCGGCGAACTTGGTGGCGGCCTCGTCGAAGTCATCCTCACCCGGGGTCAGGCGGTTCAGGATGTTGCCGAGGTCGGCGATGGTCTGCACCACGGGTGCCTTGTCGCCGGCGTAGGTGCGGACGGTGCACTCGAGGTCTTCGCCGCGGTTGTTCTTGATCTTCACCACGAGATCGCCGTCGACGACAGATCCCTTCGGTGCGAGCGTCTTGCCGGACTGCCAGGCCGAGGCCTCGCCCGCGCCCATCAGCACTGCGCCCGCGCTCGCCGCTGCGACCACGATTCCGGCCGCGATCTGCTTCGTCTTCCGCATACTTCTCGCTCCTCGATGTTGCCGTTGCCCCGCCGGTTGTTTGGCGGGCTAACGACCACTCAATCGGGCATTGCGGGCAATCGCAAGTTGTGGAGCGGGGGCTGCACGGACGTCGGAGTGCCCTTCGTGCAGGTCAGGTGGCCTCGATGTGGTTATGTGTCGCGTTCCGCGGAACGCGGGCTTGTCGGTCAGGGAAACTCGAGGGGCAGATCGGCCGGGGGGCCGGCCTTCCGGCCGCAATCGACCAGGGCGCTGCGATCACCGAACTCGTGGATGAGCGTCATGCGCGAGCCGGCGGCCAGGGTGTCGCGGAACTCGACGGGTCGTCCGCTGAGGCATCCCATGCGCCGGGTACGCAGCACGGCGTCGCCGGGGGAGATCCGCAGGTGGGTGGCGAGGTCGTCGGACGCCGTGACCGCCCAGGTGCGCTCGGTGCCGCCCTCCAACTCCACGCCGCACACGTCGCGGAGCCGCTCGTAGATACCCGAGCGGGTCAGATCTTCGTCGACCAATGGTCCCGCGACCCCGGCGTCGATCCACACCCGGTCGACGGCGAACGGGACGTCGTCGACCATGCGGACGCGCATGACATGGAACAGGCGGGTATCGAGGGGCAGCCCGAGAAGCTCTGCGATATCCGGGAATTCGCCGATCGTCTGACTCAGCACATCGGAGAACTGCTCGGCGCCGGTCGCGCGGATGGCCTCATGCAGGCTGTAGAGGGGGCCGAAGGACTCGCTGCCCGCGGTGTCGACGACGTGCGGTCGCCGCCCGCGGCCGGCCGTCACCAACCCGCGTTCGCGGAGCGGGCGCAACGCCTGGCGGATCGTGCCGCGGCTGACGTCGAACTCCGCGCACAATGCCAGCTCACCGGGGAAGCCGTCGGCGTAGTCGCCGTCACGCAGACGGCGTTCGAGTTCGGTGGAGATCACCCTCCATCGAGGCGTCACGCTGCACTCCTTGCTGAATGTATATACATTTCGTACCGTAGTCCGCATGAAGGCATCCGCCAAGCGGCCACTCGTCATCGCGGGTGTTGTCGCCGTCGTTCTCGTCCTCATCGGTGTCATCGCCGTGACCACCCGCGACTCCGGGGGAGACGCCGACAAGCCCGGCGCCGGTGCGATTCCGGCCGGAGCCCAGGCCGAGGACAAGTACGGCGTAGCGCGTCGCGACGCGAAAGACGTTACCGCGCTGGGCCGGGCGAGTGCGCCTCTCGTCATGGTGGAGTACTCGGACTATCGCTGCCCGTTCTGCGGGGTCTTCGCCCGGAATACGCTCCCGAAGCTGATCAGCGACTACGTCCAGTCCGGCAAGCTCCGCTACGAGCGACGTGACCTGCCGGTGTTCGGACCGGAATCGCTGCTGGGCGCCATGGCGGCCCGAGCGGCGGGCGAGCAGGGCAAGTTCTGGGAGTATCACGAAGCGGTCTACGCGGACGCTCCCGAACGCGGGCACCTGAAGATCGACCGTGAGCGGGTGCTGGGCTGGGCGAAGAAGGTCGGGGTGCCCGATCTCGATCGATTCACCAAGGACCTCGACAATCCGGAACTGCGGGCTGCCGTCGACACCGACGCGCGCGAAGCGGGTTCCCTTGGTGCACAGGGCACACCGGCATTCCTGATCGGTTCGACGCCGCTCTTCGGTGCGCAGCCGATCGAGGCCTTCCGTGACGCCATCGACAAGGAACTCGCGAAGCTCAGCGGCGAAGGCTGACATGGACATCGGTTATGCGGGAGCGTTTCTCGGTGGAATCCTCACTCTCCTGAGTCCGTGTTCGGTGATGCTGCTGCCCGCGTTCTTCGCATACGCGTTCACCAATCCGCGTGCCCTCATCGGCCGCACCGCCGTCTTCTACGCCGGCCTGGCCGCCACGCTCATCCCGCTCGGCGTGTTCGCCGGCGCCTTCGGTTCGTTGCTCACCACCAACCGTCATCTGCTGATCGTCGGTGCGGCGGTCGTCGTGATCGTGTTGGGCCTGTGGCAGATATCGGGGCTGCCCATCCCCGGACTGAGCCGCACCGACGATCCCGGTACCGACCGTGCCTCTGTCGCATCGGTTTTCGCGCTCGGTGCGGTGTATGCCGTCGCCGGTGCATGTTCCGGTCCGATCCTCGGTTCGGTGCTGATGGTGGCCGCCGTCGGAGGGCAGGCCGCCTACGGTGCGGTGGTCCTCGCGCTGTACGCGCTGGGAATGGTGGTGCCCCTGTTCGTCCTTGCGATGGTGTGGCAGCGGTTCGGCACCCGCATCCGTGCGATCGTCCGGCCGAGGGAGATCTCGATCGGGCCGTGGCGCAATACCGTCACGATGGTGATCGCCGGTCTGCTCTCCATCGGTATCGGTGTTCTCCTGCTCCTGAGTGACGGCACGGCATCACTGGGCGGCATCGTCTCCATCGGTACGCAGTACGAAGCGGAGTCGAAGCTGGTGACCTGGTCGAGCGGCGTATCCGACCTGTGGTTCGTGTTGGCGGCCCTCGTCGTTCTCGCCGCACTCGGTGGCTGGTGGTGGATGCGGCGCCGAACTCCGGAATCCGATGATGCTGTGCGAGAGGTGGTCTGACGTGGCACGCTTCGACAATCTGATGCCCGCCCGCGACTTCTGGCGATCGCCTGCCGACTGGCCCGCCCGCCGATGGCTCGTCGCGGTGGGTGTCGCCGCGCTGACCGTCGTCGTGACCGCGGTACCGACGGCGATGATCCCCACCCCGTTCTTCGGTCGCGAGATCCCCACCACCGCATGGGCGTGGCCGGTCCTCATCGTGACGTCGATCCTCGCCGGGCTGGTTGCCGCCACCTACGTGGCCCGCCGCGACAATCAGACCGAGGATCGTCGCGCGTCCCGATTCGGGATGGCGGGCGCCGTCGTCACCTTCTTCGCCGTCGGCTGCCCGGTCTGCAACAAACTCGTGCTTGTGGTTCTCGGGTACACCGGCGCGATGCAGTACTTCGCCCCGGTGCAACCGCTCCTCGCCGTCACGGCGATCGTCCTGCTCGCCTGGGCGCTCGCCGTGCGGCTCAGCCGCGAAAAGGCATGTGTCGCAGGCTGAGGTGAGGGGTCGCCGGAGGACGGTCAGATAGTCGGTGTGACCGCGATCTTTCCGCACTCGCGCGAGTTGCGGAGCATGTCGACGGCCTCGTCGAGGTGGTCGAGATCGAACCGATGAGTGACCATTGCGGACAGATCACGTCGGCTCAGCAGGTCGATGGCATCGTCGAAGCGTTCCGGGTATTCCATGGATCCGCGGATGGTCAGCTCCTTCATCAGCACCTGGAGAAAGCTGACCGGGGCCGGTTCGAAATGCAGTGCGACCACCGATATCGTGGCGCCTTTGCCGCATCGGTCGATGATGTCGGTGAGTACCGAGTTGACTCCGGTCGCCTCGATGAACCCGGTGGTGGCAGCGACGTGGGTACCGAACATCGCGGGTGCCGAGCCGTGTGCGCGCTCGAGTTCGCTCCACACGTCGTCGGTGGTCGGGTCGATGGTGGCGCTCGCACCGAGCGCGCGGGCCAGGTCGCGCCGGGTCTTCGACGGATCGATGCCGACGATGCCCCCTACGCCGCGGTCGGCCAGTGTGGCGATGGCCGCCAAACCGATCGGCCCGCAGCCGAATACGGCCACCTGATCATCCGGAGCCACGTCGCACTGCTCGACCGCGTGCATCCCGACCGCGAGGGGTTCGGCGAGGAAGGCGATGTTCAGCGGCAGATCGTCCGGGATGTGACGTAACTGGACCTGCGCATCGGTCACCTGGAGCACATCCGCGAGACCCCCGCCGGGGGCGCCGTTGCCGATTCGGCCGGTCCGATCGTCGCCGGGGTAGATCACCACGCGGTCGCCCGGGGCGAAGCCGGTCACCTCACCGCCCACGGAGCGGATCGTCCCGGACACCTCATGTCCGAGATCCATGGGGCCCGTTGTCATACCGTTGCCGCCGAATGAAAGGTACGTGAGGTCGCTGCCACAGATCCCGCAGGCGGCGACGTCGACAAGAGCGCCACGCGCAGGTACTTCGGTGGAGGCGATGTCGTCGACCCGGAGATCGGCGGGGCCGTGAATCCGCGCACGGCGTGTCGTCGCGTCGTCCGTCATAGTGTTTGTCTCCCGCCGTCGAGGTGTACGACCGATCCTGTGGTGTAGGCCGATCCGCTGGAGCCGAGGAACGCGATCGCATTCGCGATCTCCTCCGGGGTGCCCATGCGGCGCAACGGAATCAGAGATATCTCATTCTCCACCATCTCCGGGAACGCGGTCATGGGCGCGGTCATGGGTGTGTCGATGAGGCCCGGGGCCACCGCGTTGACCCGTATGCCGTCGCGGGCCCACTTCGCTGCCAGATTCTGGGTCATCGCCACCGTCCCCGCCTTCGCCGACGCGTACCCCGGTACCAGGGGCACCGCACGGAAGGCCGAATGCGATGCCAGATTCACCACGCTGGCGCCGCCCGTCATCGTGGACGCCGCAAGTGCGGCATGCAGTGCGACCGTTAGCCGATACGGTGCCAGCAGGTTGAGTTGCACCGACGCCGCGAACCCCTCGGCGGTGGACTCGTCCAGTCCGCCGGGGAAGTTGGCGCCCGCACAGTTGACGAGGATGTCGAGCGCATCGAAGGAGGCTGCCAGGTCGTCGATTCCCGAAGGTTCATCGGCGGTCATCCGGCGGTAGTGGAGACCGGTGAGGTCGACGTCGTAGTCGGTTGCCGCCGTTCTGGTTCCGGTCACGGTCACCGACGCGCCGGCAGCGCTCAGGAGGCGGGCCGTCGCATGGCCGATGCCGCTGGTTCCGCCGGTCACCAGTGCGGTGGCGCCGTCGAAATCGAAACGGACGCTGTTGGTTGCGGTCACGACAGCTCCTCGATGCGCGTTGTCAGCCATGCCGATTCCCAGAAGTTGGTGCTCGATTCGGCCAGGCGCTGGTGGGCGGACCGGCTGACATCGCGGGCTTCGGTGTGGTCGGGTTCGACGGCCAGCACGATCTCGGCGAGATGTACGGCCCGTGGCGGATCACCGTCCTCCAACGCCGCCCGTGCCCGGTCGGCGAGAGCATGCGCGCCAACGAGATCCACGAGGTCTGCCGCGGCGTCGCTGTGATGGAAGGGGTACAACTCGGTGGTCGTCCGATGGTGGAACCAGCCCGCGTACATCTCCCAGACGGCGCGCACGTTCCAGGCGACCTTACCGTAGCCCTCGCCCAGATCGAGGTGATCGGGCAGCGTGATCTCACGCATGAGTTGCTGAACTGTCTTGCCCGCGTTCATACCTCGCAGGGTCTCGTCGTGAATGTATGCCACGCCGTCACGAAGCCGGTCGAGTTCACGAGCGATGACATCGGCCCCGTAGATGGGCTCGAAGTGACCGGTCACCAGGGTCTCCGGGGTGAGCGCGCGGATACGCTCGATGGTCGCGATCACCTCCAGCGGATCGCGGTAGCGGTCTCCTCGCATGGTGACCAGGTTGGGGACATGGCCGAAGAGTGCGCCGAAAGCATTGCCGCACAGGCACACACTCTCCTCCGGCAGCCACACCACCAGGCCATCGGTAGTTTCTCCGCCCGGCGCCGCGATCAACTCCAGGGTGCGTTCCCCGACGGTCAGCGACAGTGTGTCGTCGACGACGATGTCGGCTCCCGGCGTGCTCTGCTCCCAGCGTGAGCTGCCGAGGCGCTGCCGGAGGTGTGCGATGCCGTCGTTCACCTTGTCGGCCCAGGCGAATGCGGAGTTCGAGGCGCGGAAGGCGCCGAGACGTTCGTTGTCGGTGTTCCACTGCTCCCACTGCGCCTGGCGCACGATCTGCGTCGTGTCGTCGGTGAGCGCCCACGTACCGCCCACGTGATCGAAATGTCCTTGCGTCAGAATGAGATACCGGATCGGCGAATCGTCGACGGCGTCGAACAGCTGTCGTCGCACCGGCCCTTCGAAGCCCATGCCCGCGTTGATCACCACGCGCCCCTCGGAGGTGGTGAGCAGGTAGGAATTCGAGAGTCCCTGCGCCTCCCACACGTCCGGAGCCACCTCGACGGCCGCGTCCTGGCAGGTTGCCGTGATCGCGTCGGCGCCCGGACGGTTCCGCCAGATCCCTCTGTTCCCGACGTCGTAGCGATCCGTACTCATGCGCCGGCCTCCGGAATGTCCTCGACGCGAACGTCGAACCTGTCGAAGTAGAAGCCGAAACGTTCCCGGAGAGCGGAGGGGGAGACACCGAAATCATCGGCGAGCCGGTACTGCATGCGTCCGTGTTTGCCGCGCGGGTTGTCGGATAGGTAGCCGGTCAGGGCGTCGACGGTGGCCTGCGGCATCTCGATACCTCCGCGTCGGTAAAGATCGGTGACGATCTCGATCTCGCGATTGTTCAGTTCGTGGAAGCCGATATCCACGCTGCGCTCGGCAGGCACGAGATCACGGTCGTTCACGCAGGTTCGGAGCATCTGCTCGATGCGATCGGACCAGTAGGCGGCGAGGCCTTCGGGATCGATGGACGTCCGGCGCATCCGGTCGCCGTAGGCGAGCATCGTGATCGCCGACTGCAGCACGGCGGCCGGGTCGCGATGGGTGAATGCGACGACGGCGTCGGGAAAGGTACGCATCAGGGGGCCGAGATGTTCGCTGTGCTGCGGGGTCTTCAGCACCCAGGCGGCCGGGCCGCGCAGGAAGGTCAAGGCCTTGAGGACCTTCTCCAGGTAGCGGTAGTGCTGATCGTGGTCGAGCGTGAGGTAGTAGTCACGCCATTTCGGCACTCGCGCATGCCATTCCAGTGTGTAGCCGGCGAAGTCCAGGTCGAGGAGTTCGCACTCCTCCTCGATGGCTTCGGGGAACCGGTCGTGCATGGCCGCGGTCAGCGGTGCGGTGTCGGCGACGATCTGGTGTTCTGCCCGGGCTCGCAGGTAGCGCGGGTCCAGTCCGTCGGGGCCCGGACCTTCGCCGGGAATCGGGATCGGCTCCTGGCTCTCCCAGTACGGCAGGCACCGTCGCGCCGGGTCGGCGGCGATGAGGTTCACCAGGTGGGTGGTCCCGGTACGCGGGAGGCCGACCACCACGATCGGCGGCGCGAGTTGGATGTCCTCGATTTCCGGGTGCAGACGCAGCAGTTCGTTGAGTCGCAGCCGGTTGCTCAGCAGCCGGGTGACCCGATTGCGCAACGTCAGGCGGTTCAGCTGAGTCAGGTCGGTGTCGGCGTCGATGGCTTCCAGGTGCCGATCGAGGCGTTCCCGGAGACCGTCGTCGGCCGCGAGGTCGTCGAGGCCGGTGATCCGGCGCGCCTTGTCGAGGATCCGGTCGGCGTCGAGTTCGACCGTCCGCGATTCCGTGTGGTCGAGGACCTGGCGCTGAAAATCGGTGAGGACGGGGTCCCGTAGGTCGTCGATGGCCAGTGTGTCCGTCATGGGTGCCTTTCGACTATTCGAACGGGGTTGTTGAAAATTCGGAAGCACTGTAGGTATGTCTGCATGAGTCGTCAAGAGCCGGGGGATGTAGAGGCGACCGCGCATACGCGGCAGGCAGCGCAAGGCGCGTCACCGCCGACGGCGCGGGTCATCGGGATGATGGAACTGCTGAGCCGGGATCCGCGTGCCGCGTTCACTCTCAGTGAGGCGTGCCGGGATCTGTCGATCACCCGCGCCACGGGGCACGCGATTCTGCGAACCCTCGTGGCCTATGGGTGGGCGCAACGGCGGGACACCCGCTACTCACTCGGTGATCGTTTCGCGTCGATGCTGGTCGCCGGTGCGACGCCGGTCCATCGCTACCGGCCGGTGATGCGCCGGTTGGCCGACGAGATCGGTATGCCGTTGTGCCTGGCGGCTCTTCACGAGAACTCTCTCGCGATCGTCGAGACCGTCGAACCCGTCGGCACTACTGCCACCGTCGCCGGAATGCGACTGCCCTTTGTCGCCCCGTTCGGACGGGAGTACGTCGCCTGGGCGGACGACGAGACTCGCGAGCACTGGTTGTCGGCACTGCCGAGCGGCACCGACGCTCTGCGTCACCGGATGGATGAGGTTCTCGAGACGGTGCGCGAGCGCGGCTATGTCGTCGAACGCTTGAGTCGCCCTCTGGTTCAGGTGTATGCGGCACTGCGGGCTATGGGCGCGGCCCCCGGCGGCGACGAGATCTCCGCCGGGGTCGTCAAGGCTTATGCGGAACTGGTGACGGTCGATGTCACGGCGCACGAAATGGATTCGGCCACAGAGATTCCCGTGTCCACCATCTCGGTTCCGGTGCCACCGGACGAGCCCGGCGGCGCACCCATGTCGCTGATCATTCAGCCGTTCATCAAGTTGAGCCCCAGCCGGATCGATGCCATCGGACGGCAACTGGCGCAAGCGGTCTCGGCCTGAAGTGGAGATCCTGTTATGTGGGTGATGCTGGCTCAATCGGCTGAGTGGATGACGAGATACTCAGTCCGTCCAGGAAAGCTGCTGCCGCAGGCGAACTCGTGCGATTCCAGATCACGTATTCAATACGGTCCGGTGCGTCGGCGACCTCGATCGTAGTCACGCCGGTGAGCTGAGAGACGTATGCGGACGGCAACATGCCGACGGCCAGACCCTGCCGGATCAGGCGGGCCATGATGAAGTCGACAGTAGTGACCTCGAACGCCACGTCTCGAGTCAACCCGGCTGCGGAGAACGCTTGGTCGGACTGCTCACGGCCGGCGGTCTTCTCGGGCAGGTCTACGAAGACCTCGGACGAGAGTCGGTCAAGGGTTGTCACCTCCTCGTTCGCCAACGGATGATCGGGCGCAACGACCGCAACCAACTTGTCGCGGGCGAGTTCTCGCACATTGACGCCGTCGGGGCGTGCGCCGACCGGCAACCCGAGAAACGCGACCTCGATCGTCCCGTCCTTCACCTGCTCGATCAGGCTTTCACTGGCGCCAACACGCAGGACGATCCGGACGTCCGGGTGTTCGATTCGGTATTCGCGTAGCACTGCGGGGATATCGATTGCCGCGAGTGTAGGGATAAGCCCCACAGCAAGTCGTCCACGAATCACTCCGATGGCGGCGGCGACGTCGACAGTCGCGCGTTCGGCGGCAGCGAGGCATTCGCGGGCCGCCGGCAAGAACGCAGCGCCTGCAGCGGTGAGCCTTACGCGTCGGCTCGTCCGCTCGAACAGTCGTGCACCGATCTCACGCTCGAGGCGTGCGACCTGATGACTGAGCGCGGATTGCACCACCAGGCACTGTTCGGCTGCTCTGGTGAAGCTGTTCGTCTCCGCGACCGCGACAACGTAACGCATTTGCTGTAGTTCCACGTATCTATCGTGCATCAGCATAGAAGCTGTGACAAACATGTATTGGACTCATAGATCATGCGCGGCGACGATGGACATATGAATCCTCCGATCTTGGACCTTGACATGTGGTTCGATCCCCGCTGCCCATGGGCATGGATCACATCGAGATGGCTACTTGAGGTAGAGCGCATTCGTCCCGTGCGAACAAGCTTCCACGTGATGAGTCTCTCAGTGCTCAATGAAGGGCGTGAAGTACCCGATAAATACAAGCGCGGAATGATTGAAGGCTGGGGGCCGGTTCGGGTGTGCATCGCAGCCGAACAGTCTCACGGAAATGAAACCTTGCGTCCGCTCTTCACTGAGATGGGAAAGCTGATCCATGAGGAAGAGGCTGGCCTGGGCCAAGAAATGATGTCAGCCGCGCTTCACCGGGCCGGATTGCCGGCGAGTCTTATTGATGCGGCAGACGATCCCGGTTACGACGCTCCATTGCGCGCGAGTCACCATGCCGGGATGGACCCAGTGGGTGCCGAAGTAGGTACTCCTGTTCTTCATGTACCGACGGGTGACGGGCCCCCGCTTGCATTCTTCGGCCCGGTCGTCACTCCAATTCCACGCGGCGAGGCGGCGGGCCGTCTATGGGATGGCGTACTCGCCGTGGTTGGTACCGATGGATTCTTCGAACTCAAACGAAATCGTGACCGCGAGGCAGTCTTCGACTGAATCTCGCTGCCCCTGGACAGTAAGGAATGTGATGCTCACTCAACGTAGTCAAGAACGGTCGAATATCAAGCCCTGGCTTGGAGTGGCCGCGATTACCGCAAGCCTTTTCATCTTCGTCACGACCGAACTCATGCCGATAGGGCTACTGACGCCTGTGAGTGCGAGTCTGAGTGTGTCGGTGGGGGTTGTCGGCGTGATGGTCACGTTATACGGCCTGTCCGCCGGTATTGGTGTTCCCTTCTTGGTGGCCTGGAGCAGGAAAGTCAATAGGCACACGCTCCTATGTGTTCTCCTAGCGATTCTGGCCATCGGAAATCTCGTCACCGCGATCGCACCGAACTTCCCGGTCATGCTGGTCACTCGATTGATCATGGGTTTCGCACACGGCATGTTCTGGGCGATCGGAGTCAGTATGGCCATGCGCCTAGTTCCTGAGCGGCAGGCGAGCAAGGCCGCGGCCGTCGTGCTGTCCGGCATGTCGATCGCCACTGTCGTGGGTATGCCGTTGGGCACCTACCTCGAAAGCATCAGCTCATGGCACGTGACTTTTCTCATCTGGGCCGCGTTGAGTGCTGCGGTCTTCGTCGCCGTATTCGCACTGGTACCGTCGCTGCCGTCGGAGAATACGGTCTCGGTGCGAGAAGTCATCCTATTGCCACTGACGAATGTACGGCTACGGGTCGTGATCTTCACGGTCACTCTGTACGTGCTCGGACACTTCGCCGCATATACCTTCATTCGTCCGTTCATGGAGGATCGGGCATCTATATCAGCCGCAATGATCACCACATTACTGATCGTATTCGGTGTTGGGGGAGCCATTGGAAACTTCGTTGCCGGAAATACTGTTGAGAAGCATCTGAAGGCAACCTTTGTGCTCGCGTGTACTGGACTCGTGATCTCGATGATGCTGCTTCTTGCTATCGGAAGTAACGTCGTGGGATTGACCGTTTCGCTGGCTCTGTGGGGGTTCTCCTTCGGCGCCGCAAATCTGTGCCAGGTCAATATGATGCTTGGTGCTGCTCCAGATACATTTGAGGCGGCAATGTCACTGAACACCATGGCATATAATATCTCGATCGCTCTCGGAGCACTTATAGGTGGACTGTTCGTCAACAATCTGGGGATCTCGAGTGTCGTCTGGCTCGCGGCAGGACTGACAGCGGCGGCGCTGCTGGTCGCGTTGAATACTCGTCGCAAGTCGGACGTTGGCAAACCGGCGGCCGACAGCGCACTGGTCACCAGCGAGTGAACGCTTGATCTGCAGAGGAGATTCCAGTGCGAATAATTGATTTCGACCATTTGGTCATCAGGGTCAGCGATGTGGAACGGTCACTGAAATTCTATTCCGAGGTTCTAGGACTCGAAGGTGAAAGAGTCGATGAATGGCGCGCCGGTAAGGTCTCTTTCCCCTCGGTGCGAATCAATGAGAGTACGATTATTGACCTCTTCGAGGGAGACCGAGGAGAAGTGAATATCGACCATTTCTGCCTCGTGGTATCTCCGGAGGACTGGCGAGAAGTGACAGAATCGCTGCCTGGGCACGTGACCGATCGCCCCGCACGTCGGTTCGGTGCGCGAGGTTCAGCAGAGTCGGTGTACATCAATGATCCGGATGGGAACGTCATCGAACTGCGGAGCTACGGGTCCGATGGCGAAGGATAAAGGGACGACGGTCGCTGATGAGCCGACGGAAGTTGACAGGATGACGCCGCCTCATCTGGAGGGCGATCTGCTGACGGACAAGGCTGTGCTCACTCGTGCTGCCGTCGATTTTGGGCACGTTGTCCACCGCTTGCCGGCGGCCGTGCTGCGGCCACATTCGATCCAGGACATCGCCTCCGTTGTGAGATGGATGGGGGACGAGGGGAAACACCTGGCCGCCCAGGGCGAACGTCACTCGGTATACGGCCGATCGCAGGTCGATGACGGCGTGGTCATCGACATGTCCTGCCATAACACCATCCACGACGTTGCCCCCGGACGAATCGTGGTGGACGCCGGGGCGAAGTGGAGCGACGTTCTTGATGCGACCATCCCCACGGGGCAGGCGCCACCTGTTCTGACGGAGTACCTCGAACTGTCCGTCGGCGGGACGATCTCGATCGGAGGGGTCGGCGGAACCAGTTGGAGCTCGGGAGTGCAGAGCGACACAGTGCTCGAACTCGAACTCGTCACCGGCACTGGCGATATCGTCACGTGCTCAGCCGACCGTGAGCCTCGTCTTTTCGACGCTGTGCGGGCAGGTCTTGGGCAGATCGGGATCATCACGCGTGCAACCATCAAGCTCGAGCCCGCACCGGTAGCGGTGCGACGCTATCAGCAGTCCTACCCTGACCTCCCATCCATGCTCGCTGACCAGCAGACCCTTGTGGCCGAAGGTCGCTGGGACTACGTGCAGGGGTCAGTGGTTGCCGATGCGCAGGGACAATGGACGTACATGATCGACGGCTCGACGTCACTGATGGACGAGGCGGAGATTGACGAGGAGCGCATGCTTCGAGGGCTGTCGGGCCAACGGGTCAGCGCCGTCACAGTGGGTTTCCGTGAGTACGCGAACCGATTCGCACCTTTTGAAGAACGACTGCGCTCGAACGAGGAGTGGACTTACCCGCACCCGTGGCTGTTCACCTTCGTCGGAGCGAGCGCAGCGTCGTCAGTGTTATCCGCAGAGTTGGAGATCCTGACGCCGGACGATCTAGGCGCCAACGGTCGTGTTCTGCTTGCGCCGCTCGTCAGGTCCGCCGTACAGAGTCCGCTCTTCCGGATGCCGGAGGACGACTTGGCCTATGCTTTCAACCTGATGCGCTTCCCTGCGGATGATTGCGCGGAGACCGCGGCCGCGATGGTCCGGGGCAATCGGGAAATATATGAACGAATTCGAGACGCGGGTGGGACTCTCAATCCAGTCAGCGCGTTTCCGATGTCCGCCGATGACTGGTGTAGACACTTCGGTCCCGAGTGGCAAAGGTTTGTCGAAGCCAGGGAAATGTACGATCCGCGTGGGGTGATGACCCCGGGGTACGAGATCTTCTGACCAAAGAAGCATGGCACCGCAAATTGCCGCTGATGCAGAGCATCAGCGGCAATTCTTGTATGGACAGATAGCGTCAATTTAAAACAAAGCGCACAAGTCGGAGAGTTAACTTGTCGGAAACTCTTGGGTAGCGACCAATATCTTGGAATAGGTTGGCTTGTGATTACGTTTGCGTCGAGGTTCGCAATTTGGACATAACAATAGCGTAGTTCGTTTGGCCTCGTCCGATAGGACAATGTGCTAGTTGTCAGGACGCGATAGTGTCGTATGCATCGCACTGGTGATAAACCACTAAACCGTCCACCGGTCGTTCAGTTGAACATTTAGATAACCGGGTCGAATCGCAACCTGACCAGACGCAACATTACTGACGCGCCGCAGTCTATCGATTGAGCAGAACTGTCCAAATACCGATTGAGAGAGAGGGGGGGACGATGCTGATTAACGAACGGATCAGATACAGACGCGAAGCCATGCTGCTAACGCAACGAGAACTCGAGGTTCTACGATTGGTGGCCGGCGGATTCACAAACGCCGAGATTTCTGATCGCTTATACATAACTGTCCGTACAGTCAAACATCACTCATGTTCGGTCCGTCGGAAACTGGGTGCCCGAACGTCCGCCCACGCTGTGGCAATAGGTTACGAGATTGAACTATTGCCATAGCGGTATCCGTGGACAGCGTAAAACCCCACAGGCCGAGGCAACCGCGTCTTTGCCCAAGAACAAATACTGAAGACAACTACGATGAAAGGTACGAAATGACAAAAATCAATGTCGGCGGCTCACAGATCGAGTACACGGTCGCCGGGGCCGGACCGATTCTCGTTCTCGTCCACGGTGTCGGCAAGGGGGGCGAAAGCGCGTTCGGACATCTAGTGGAGAAGTTCTCCGAGCACCGCACGGTAGTTGTACCGGACCTCTCGGGGAGCGAAGCGGCCATCGATGACGGTAGCGATCTGACCATACGGCAACTCGCCGAGGAGGTTTCGGCGATCATCGCGGACCTCGGCGACCAGCCGGTCGATCTGGCCGGCTTTTCCCTCGGAGGTGCCGTCGTGGCGGCTGTCGCGGCACTCTATCCGGAGCAGGTGCGACGGCTGATCCCGATCGGGGGGCTGGTGAAGACCGACGCCTATATGCAGAACCTGATCAGGCTCACGCTCAGTCAGCGCCACGATCCGCTTGCGTTCGGACGCGTCCTGACCACCACGGCTTTCAGTCCCTCATATATCAACAGCCTTCCTGACCTGGATCAGGTTGACGAAATGGGTGCGGAACTGAGCCCGTCGAGTGGTCGGATCCGGCAGTTGGAACTCCTGGCACGAACGGATATCCGTGATCTGGTCGGCAACATCCAAGCCGAGACCCTGGTGATCGGCTGTAACCCCGATGCCGCAGTGCCGACCCACCACTCGCGTGAATTGAGTAGTTCGATCAAGAATGCCACGTACTTCGAGTTCGACAGCGGCCATATGGTCTTGTTCGAAAAGCCCGATGAGGCAGTAAAGGTCATTCAAGAGTTCATTCAGAAGCCGTAAAGAATCGACAACGTAGGAGTTGCGATGTCAAAAATTCTTCTTGCTGTCAGTAGTCATGATGAACTAGGCGATACCGGCGCGCCGACGGGCTACAGTGTCTCCGAGGCTGCGCACCCCTACGACGTATTTGCGGCATCAGGACATGACGTCGATTTCGTCTCGGTGCTCGGTGGAACGCCCCCGCCCGTCGTGTTCGAGGGCGAAGAGAATGACCCGTCCGTGGCGGCGTTCCTGGCCGACGAGACGATACAGGCGAAGCTCAAAGCGACCGCGGCCGCCGCCGATGTCTCGCCGGCACCGTATTCGGCAATCTTTTACGTCGGCGGGCATGGAGCGATGTGGGACTTTCCGAAGTCATCCGAGTTGGCGCGACTGGCTGAAGGAATATACCAGAGGGGAGGAATTGTATCAGCAGTGTGCCATGGGCCGGCGGCACTACTTGATTTACGACTCCCGGATGGCACATACCTCATAGAGGGAAAACGTCTTACGTCTTTCAGCAATGAGGAGGAAGAGTCTCTCGGTCTGGTTTCTACCATGCCGTTTCTCCTCGAGGATCGCTTGACGGAGCGCGGCGCATTGCACAGCAAGGCACCGAATTTCGTTGCCAATACCGAGGTCGACCAGCGCGTCATCACAGGTCAGAACCCGGCGTCCGCGGCGGTTGTTGCCCAACTGGTCGTAAAAGAGCTGAAAAATACCTAACCAAGACGAGGATCGGAAGGAGTTCCTATGGAACACCTCATTCAGGTGGCCGGTGTCATCGATCAGGAAGAGGCGAACCTCATTGTTGAAGAAGGAGCGGACTGGCTCGGATTTGCACTCCGATTGCCTGCCAAGAACGAAGATTTGTCCGAAGCCGAGGCAAGGGAAATCATCGAATCGCTTCAACCACACAACAAGGGCGTGTTGATTACTTACCTGGACGACGCCAATGAAATCAAAGCCTTCTGCGAAGAACTCGGTGTTACCGCGGTGCAGTTGCACGGAGAAGTGACGCGCGAGGAATTGCGACGGCTGCGAACGATCGCGCCGGACCTGTTCCTACTCAAGAGCCTTGTCGTTGCGTCGGACAACGTCGAAGAATTGAAGACGGTCGTTCATGAGTCTGCCGCCTACGTCGATATGTTCATCACCGATACATTCAATCCGGCCACCGGCGCGAAGGGGGCAACAGGATTGGTACACGACTGGGACATCAGCGCGGAACTGGTTCGAATGTCGCCCCGACCGCTGATGCTGGCTGGCGGTCTGCGCGCCGACAATGTTGCAGCGGCGATAGAGAGAGTCCGGCCGGCTGCGGTGGATGCTCACACCGGCCTGGAAGATCCGGCGAACGGACGCAAAGATCGAACTGAGGTCCGGAAGTTTGTCGAGGAAGCGCGGCAAGCATTCGCCCGGATAGCTGCGAGCGCGTAGGAGAGTTCGATGACAAATATGACGTCGAAAGGCCATCCGGTACATCTTCTGCCGCAGACGAAGCAGTTGCGTGCCTTGCACACGGTTATACGCGACATCGAGGTAAGCCGAGACAAGTTCGTTTTGAATTCGGGAAGAATAATCAGGCAGTTGGTGGAGGCCGGTTTGGAACTGGTGCCGTTCGAACAATTCGACGTTCGGACTCCGGTTGGGCACACCTACTCAGGCCTCCGAACGAGTCCACAAGTGTGTGGTGTGTCGATCGCCCGCGCCGGCGAGAGCATGGAGGCGGAGTTACGTGCCATCGCACCGTCGATCCGCATTGGAAAGATCCTGATTCAGCGGGACAGAATCACGAAGCTGCCTCATTTGTATTATTCGGCACTGCCACTGGACATCGCGGACCGGCATGTCCTGTTGCTAGATCCAATGCTTGCCACCGGTGGCACCGCACTTGCCGCCATCGAGGTCCTCCTCGATCGAGGAGTGCCTGAAGAACACATCGTCTTCGTTAACCTGCTTTCGGCGCCGGAAGGCATAGCAGTCGTTCACGCGCGTTATCCGAGAGTTCAGATGGTGACATCATCCATCGAGGAACGACTCAACGAGGACGCATACATGCAACCGGGGATAGGAGACTTTGGCGATCGTTATTTTGGAACTGACGCGCTCACTTGATTTCGTGGGACCTGGTCGTATCGAACCGAAAACAGGAGAAACGGGCTAGGAGAATGATTACGATGTCAAACGCGGCTATCGAGCCAACTAGACTTGCCATTATCTACTACTCGGGAACCGGTAATGTTCATAAGCTTGCCGAAGCTGCCGCGCGTTCGGGCGAGGCCGTGGGTGCGGAGGTACGTATGCACCGCGTGCAGGAGTACGTGACCGACTCGTTGGCACCGTCGTTCACTGAGTGGACGAAAGCCTGGAGCGAGAATTCGGAGGCGATGAAAGATGTTCCCGTAGCCACGGTAGACGATCTTGATTGGGCCGATTCGATTCTGCTTGGTAGTCCAGGACGTTTTGGACTCATTGCGGCGCCACTGAAGCACTTTATCGAGCTGGCGTGGCCGTTGAATGCGCGTGGCGGGATCGCTGGAAAAGTCGTTTCGTCATTTACCTCCACCGGTGCTCCACATGGCGGACAGGAGTCAGTGATTCTCTCGCTCAACAATGTGTTCTACCACTGGGGCGGAATCATCGTTCCACCAGGAGTTACACACGATATTCAGACAGCGCCAAGTAACGGTAATCCTTACGGAGTCAGCTCTGTCTCGGGGAGGCAGGCGGTTCCGGGAAGGCTTGCGGAGAAGGTGACGGAGGACAATCTTCTCGCCATCTCCCATCAAACCCGCAGGATGGTCGAGATAGCCACTGCGGTGAAGTATGGAACGGCGGCCGCGGCGTGCCATCAGGCGTCGCCGTAAATATTCTATAGGAGAACAGATGCAATCACGTGTCGAGGTGCCTGTTTATCCGTCCGAAAGTCTGCCCGGGATGCTTGCCGATGTGGCAGGGAATCATGCGGACGCGATCGCAGTGGTATCCGAAGATGGCGATCTCACTTTCAACGAGCTGATCGGTGGCAGTTCGGCTCTTTCAGGCTATTTGGAACATCTTGGCGTGGAGACCGACGACTGTGTCGGACTGTTCGTCGAGTCGTCACAGAATCTGATGGTCGGCGTCTGGGGGGTGCTCTTCGCAGGCGCTGCGTACGTTCCATTGTCTCCAGAGTATCCGGACGAGCGGTTGCGGTACATGATCAGAGACACGGCAGCATCGGTGATCGTGACACAGCCCGAGTTGGCTGACCGACTATCAACCTTGGCACCTGAGGGGACCACGGTCGTCACACGAGACGACGCGGCAGGTTTCCCACGGGCGGCGGCGCGGTCGGCCCCGACTGATCTGGCGTATGTCATCTACACCTCGGGTAGTACGGGTAGGCCGAAGGGGGTGATGATCGAACACCGAAGTGTGGTGAGCCAGATGAGGTGGCTTGCGTCGAAGCACGGACTGAGTCGCGAGACACGTGTCCTGCAGAAGACGCCGATGAGCTTCGATGCTGCCCAGTGGGAGATCCTGGCCGTCGCGTGCGGTGCCACAGTGATCATGGGGAGGCCGGGAATTCATCGTGATACCGAGCAACTCATCGAGACGGTCAAGGGGCACGGCGTGACCACGCTGCAATGTGTGCCGACCCTCCTGCAGGCTCTGCTCGACAGTGACGAAATGCCTTCGTGCACATCGCTGACGCAGATATTCACCGGAGGTGAGTTGCTGTCGAAAGCGCTTGCGGCCCAGTGTCTGGAGATCCTGCCTCGGTGCAGACTGGTCAACTTATACGGACCGACGGAGACGACGATCAATTCCTCGTCCTTCGAAGTGACCGCCGACAATCTTGTGCCACTGGCGAATGCGGTTCCCATAGGTTTGCCTGTCGACGGTACGTGGTACCGCATACTCGACGAACAGCTCAATGAGGTTGCGGAGGGCGAACGGGGCGAGTTGCACATCGGGGGTATACAACTCGCGCGAGGCTACTTACGCAGGACGGAGCTCACAGCCGAGCGTTTCGTAAACAGCCCTCCCTGGAATGAGCGGCTGTACAAGACCGGTGATCTGGCCTTCCGGACCGCGGAAACGTTCTATGTGGTCGGTCGTCTCGACAATCAGGTCAAACTACGTGGTTACCGTGTCGAACTCGACGAGATTCGGTTGGCGATCGAGACCCACGACTGGGTCAGGCGCTCTGCCGTGGTCGTGAAGGCTGACCACGAATCGGACTACCAGAATCTGATCGCCTGTGTAGAGCTGAACTCGAAGGAAGCCGTACTCATGGATCAGGGAGACCATGGGGCACACCATCAGTCGAAGGCGAGCAGGCTCCAGGTGCGGGCACAGTTATCAAACGGCGGTTTGCGCGCACCGGAAGAAACGGCCGGTAAGCCCGTCGTCAAGCTGCCGGGGAAGTCGGCGACCAACTTCCAGCGCCGACAGGCATTCGCCCGCAAGACCTACCGGTTCTACGGAGGCGGGAAGGTCTCCCAGGCAGAAATCCTCGACACGTTGCGGCGAACGCCGTCCGCCGATGGAAGTCGAGACATCAGTGAGATCGGCTTCGGCGAACTCGGTGAGCTCCTGCGATTCCTAGGACCGCACTCCAGTAGTGAGCGACTTCTGCCCAAGTACGGTTACGCGTCGCCGGGGTCGCTCTATGCGACCCAACTCTATGTTGAGATATCCGGATTTCAGGACTTGATCCCTGGTGTCTACTACTTCGATCCGGTCCGACACGAAATAGTTCTGGTTAATCAACTTGCAGGTTCGTCCGAATTGAGTATCAAACTGCACTTCTTGGGGAAAGTGCGAGCAATTGAGTCAGTCTACGTGACAAATATCAAGGAAGTTCTCGAGATCGAGACGGGGCATATGGTTGGCCTGCTTGAGGACGTTATGCCGCGCTACGGCCTCAGCATTCTTGGTATCGGACATGAGCCAGGAGTAAAGAGCAGCCTCGATGTAAACTACGACGATCACTACTGCGGGTCTTTCGAATTGGTACCTTATCGCGATCCGGATGTCGAAGAAACTGAGATCTACCTCCAGGTTCATCCGGGTGGAGTCGTCGATCTGGAGCCCGGCCAGTATATCTACAGCGAAGGAAGCCTGCGGTACGTATCCTCCGAATTGATTCAGCGAAACGACGTTATTGCGATCAATCAAGCGGTGTACGACAGGGCCGGAATCGGGATTTCGGTCATCAGCAGGACATCCGAGGAGTGGAGGCAATATATAGACCTAGGTCGCACCTTGCAGCGGATATCGATGAACAACTCGGGCCTCGGATTCATGTCATCTGGATACAGTTCCAAGACAGGTTCACCGCTACCTTCGGCTTCTCGGATCGACAAGATCCTCGGGGCGCTCGGGCGGGCCTCTGGCCCCTCCTACTTCTTTGTGGGTGGTCGCGTGAGCGATGAGCAGCGTGCCCATGAGGGTATGAACGAGGACGTTGTGCATATGCGGGGGCCGGCTGAAATGATTCGGGATGACCTTGTTAAATCGTTGCCTGACTATATGATCCCGAATAAGGTCGTGATCTTCGATGAACTGCCCAAATCGGCAAATGGAAAGATCGACAATGCGGCGCTCTTGGCGTCTTCGAAGACGGATGTGCGGAATAGTCTAAGGGCAATCATCCCCCCACGCACACTCACCGAGAGACGCATCGCTGACATCTGGAAGTCTGTGATGAAGATTGATTCGGTTTCGGTTCACGATGATTTCTTTGCAATTGGAGGAAACTCTCTGATCGCTGTCAGGTTGATCAATATGCTGAACAGGCAGATGGATGCGACCCTCCCGCTTCAAATCCTGTTCCGCCAGCCGACCATTGAGAAACTTGCCCTTCGGATCAACGCCGACAGAAGTGATTCGTCTCGTTTGGTGCCGCTTCGGGAATCGAGAGTGGGCAGGCCGATATTTTGCTGGCCCGGACTTGGTGGATATCCGATGAGTCTCCGGCAATTGGCAGATTCGTTAGGGGGCGACCGCCCCTTCTACGGTGTTCAGGCGCTCGGGGTGAATGAAGGTGAGGTGCCGTTCAGCACGATCCAGGACATGGCGTCCGAGGATATACGTCTCATTCGCGAGATGCAGCCTAGTGGCCCATACATGTTATGGGGGTACTCCTTCGGGGCCCGGGTCGCCTTCGAGGCTGCGTACCAGTTGGAGCAATTGGGTGAAGAAGTCGAACATGTTGTTCTGATCGCACCAGGGTCTCCGAAGATCGGCTGCGGAGGTGGCAACGAAGAACATGTTGCTGACTACCGTAACCGCGCGTTTGTCACGATCATGTTTTCCGTCTTTGCTGGGTCAATCGCAGGTGAATTGCTCGATCAATGCTTGCGCGAGTCGGTAGATGACGTGAGCTTCGCTCGTTTCATTGATGTCAACTTCACCCATCTTGACCTCGAGATGATTCGGCGAATCATGCGGATAGTCGAAATTACCTTTGAGTTCAATTATACGTTTCGCGAGTTATCGGATCGGCGAATCGCCGCGCCGGTGTCGATCGTGAAGGCGCGCGGCGACGACTACTCCTTCCTGGATCGGAGCGCGGGATATTCAGTGTTTCCGCCATCGGTTGCTGAATTGGATTCCGATCACTATTCGATTTTGAAGAGTGGCGTTTCAGATCTGGCCGCACTCCTGTCCCGCATGATCGATGACCGTAAGGAGTTGATTATGCCGCACGTGAATGTGAAGCATCTGCCGAAGTCGCTAAGCGGTGCTCAACAAAGCCAACTCGTCTCCGACTTAACCAAAGCGGTGAGTAACGCGTTCGGCTGTGATGAGGGTGTAGTTTCGATAGCTATAGAGTCGATAGAAAAGGAGCTTTGGAACGAAACAGTGTATATTCCCGAGATTATCAATCGAAAAAACATTCTGAGTAAAGTGCCGAATTATGGACCCGGAATCGTGGCAGGCCGATGAAGGCGAGTAAAACTCCGGGCGATGTGCCGATTCGGTTGAGTGAAGAAGTGTCCGACGCGCTCAACGAAGGATCTCCGATCGTGGCCCTGGAGTCCAATGTCATCACCCACGGTCTCCCCTATCCGGACAACGCCGCAACGGCGAGAAGAGTAGAGGAGGCGGTTCGTGATGGTGGATCCGTGCCCGCGACAGTCGCTGTTGCCGATGGCCAGATTCTCGTCGGTTTAGATGACGCCGGCATCGAGAAATTTGCCTCAACCTCGAACATCCCGAAGGTCAGTAGTAGAGATATGTCTGTGGTTCTGGCGCAAGGTCGAATGGGGGCTCTCACCGTGGCGTCCTCGATGATCGCCGCGGAACTTGCGGGGATTCGCTTCTTCGCGTCCGCCGGCCTCGGAGGAGTGCATCGAGGCGCCGATAAGAGTATGGACGTGTCGTCCGACCTCATCCAGTTGACCCGGTCAAGGGTTGCGGTCGTGTGCGCGGGCGGCAAGAAGTTCCTGGACCTCGGATTGACGCTTGAGTACCTGGAGACCCAGTGTGTGCCGGTCGTTTCGTATCGGTCGGATGATTTTCCCGCGTTCTACTGTATTTCAAGCGGCCACCGCAGCCCAGCCCGGCTGGACGACGACTCGGTGATCGCTTCGGCCATCGAGAGTCATTGGGCGCTGCGCAACCCTGGTGCGTTCGTCATCACTACTCCGGTCCCGGCCGAGGATGCAATTGACGGCCGGGAAGTAGATCTGGCGATCGCGGATGCCCTTGACGCCGCAGAGCGCGACGGCGTACATGGCCAGGCGGTGACCAAATACGTGATGCGAGCGGTAGACAGCGCGACGGCAGGTCGCTCAGCTCGGGCCAACATGGCCGTGCTGATCAGCACGGCGAAGGTCGGCGGTCGACTCGCTGCGGCACATGCCGAGACCATCGGTCATCGTTGAACGGCAACCGCGTTCTGAAGGACTCGGCGGCGACAGTGCTGGCGCCAGCGATCTGGGGTAGCACCTATCTCGTTACGACGGCGTTTCTGCCTCCGGACCGCCCACTCCTTGCGGCTACTTTGCGTGCTCTGCCAGCGGGGCTCATTCTGCTTGCGGGCGCTCGGGTCCCGCCGTGCGGACTGTGGTGGTGGCGCACGCTAGTGCTCGGTTTCCTCAACATCGGTGCGTTCTTCTACTGCTTGTTCGTCGCGGCGTACCATCTTCCGGGCGGAGTGGCCGCGGTGGTCATGGCGATTCAGCCTCTTCTGGTGCTGGCACTATCTTCGATGTTCCTTGGGGTGGGAGTTCGCGCACACCACGTCGGGGCATGTCTTGTGGGTCTTGCCGGAGTCGGGTTGATGGTGGCAGGGCCTCAGGCTCATCTTGATTCGACGGGTGTTATCGCGGGCCTGTGTGGCGCCGCCTGTATGGCGACCGGGATAGTGCTGACGAAGAGATGGGGGCGGCCGGCGGGTGTCAGCGGATCGGCGTTCACCGGCTGGCAGCTGACGATCGGTGGGTTGATCCTGCTGCCGCTTGCACTCGGTACCGAAGGCTTACCGCACCAACTGAACGCGGAGAACGTCGGCGGATATACCTATCTGGGGCTATTCGGCGCGCTGCTTGCCTATGTGCTCTGGTTTCGTGGCATCGAGCGACTTCCCGCGTTCGCTGTCTCCTGCTTGTCTCTGGTCAGTCCAGTTGTCGCAATGACTCTCGGGTATGCCGTTCTTAACCAGAAGTTGTCGTCGCTCCAGATTGTGGGGGCCGCGGCAGTGTTAGGTGCCGTCGTCCTCGCACAGCTGCCATCGCGGATCACGAACTCGAGAAAAGTAGACCCAGCTCGTAACGATCTGAGCCGATGACGGGAATCGAACCCGCGTATTCAGCTTGGGAAGCTGATGTTCTGCCATTGAACTACATCGGCGTGCGGGGCGAGCCCGCGAAGGCCACAGTAGCAAAGCCGCAGCCAGGGCGGGGCGGTGACGTGCGGTCAGTGGCCGCGCGGGGTGACGATGCCGTGGTCGAAGGCGAAGACGACGGCGGCGGCGCGGTCGCGGACGCCGAGGGCGCGGAAGATCTTGCCGACGTGGCTCTTGACGGTGACGACGGAGATGACGAGCTCACCTGCGATCTCGTCGTTGGTGAGGCCGCGGCCGATCAGTTCGAGGACGGTCAGTTCGCGGGCGGTCAGGCGGTCGAGGGTGCGGGAGTCGGAGGCGGCGGGCGAGGTCGTGCGGTACGTGTCGAGGACGTGCGCGGTGACGGCCGGATCGAGGACGGATTCACCGTCGGCGACGAGGCGAACGGCGCGGATGAGTTCTTCGGCGGGGGAATCCTTCAGGACGAAGCCGGCGGCGCCGGCGCGGAGGGCCTCGGAGAGCAACTCTTCGTCGTGGAACGTCGTGAGAACGAGAACCGGTGGGCCGCACCGATCATCGGTGTCGGCGGCGCGGAGTCTGCGGGTGGCCTCCATGCCGCTGACCCGCTTCATCCGAAGATCCATCACGATCACATCCGGCGCCGACGCCGCGAGGGCGCCGGGCACTTCGTCGCCGTCGGCGCATTCGGCGACGATCTCGAATCCGTCCTTGCGGCGCAGTATCCGCCGAAGACCCGACCGGACGAGGTCCTGGTCGTCGACGAGCAGTACGCGAACGAGATCGTCGGTCATGCCGCACCGAATTCCGCGATGACACACCATGTTCGATCGACGAACTCCGTCCGCAGGGTGCCGTCGGCGTTTCGCACCCGATCCGCCATACCGTTCAGGCCGAAACCGCCACTCTGCGTGCGGGCGTTCGGGTCGGCAGGATTGCAGATCCGCACCGTGTAACGACCGTCGGCGCTCTTCGCGGTCACCGACACCGGTGCGCCTGCCGCATGTTTCGACGCATTGGTCAGCGACTCCTGGATCACCCGGTACACGGCGAGTTCCGTTGTCCGACTTAATGCTTCGGCGGGGCGACGGATATCCGGCACCACGACGGATCCGGCGCGGCGGAAGCCCGCGATCAGGTCGTCGATGTCGTCGAAACCCGGTTGTGGGGCCGACCCGGCGTCGTCGGAACGTAGCAGCGCCACGGTGCGGCGCACATCATCCATCGCGACGCGGCCCTGCTCCTCGGCGTCCCGGAGAGCGTCCCGCGCGTCGCCGACGTCGGCGGGATCGATGAGTCCGTCGCCGCCGGATTCGAGCGCCCGGCGTGCCGCCGTCACGTTGAGCAGCACGATGCTCAGCGAGTGCGCGACCACATCGTGCACCTCCCCGGCGATACCGGCCCGATCGACGATGATCTGCTGTTCCCGCTCGCGTTGCGCGGCCTGGGATGCCTTCAGCTGCACCCGCATCAGCTGACCGACCGCGGCGCCGAACAGCACCATGAAGACGAACAGCCAGCCCTGCTCGGTGGTGTGGAACACCGCGCCCGCGACCGCGGCACCGGCGAATGCGGCCAGGTACCCCAGCCCCTGGCGGGGCGAGACGATCGCGACCTGCATGGTGACGGCGACGACCAGGATCATCGGTGACGAATCGGCCTCCACCGGCATCGTCCAGAACAGGACGACACACCCGATGATGAACACCGGGAAGAACACCATCAGCGGCGGTCTGATGACGACGAAGCCCACGATCAGCGGCCAGACGCCGAGGCTCACGGCGGCGACGACCAGCAGCCAATCCCACCCGGACAATCCGGAAACGATCCGCTGCACCGCGGCGGTGAGGATGAACGCGACCAGGCCGAGCTCCGCGATCAGCTTGTAGATCGGCGGATACGGATAGCCGACAAGTGCGAAGAACTGGCGGCACTTGTCGATGACCCAGTTCATCCTGCGATCCTAGCCCTGCCCGGCCGTCGATTCGTCCGCCCACGGGTGGATTCCCACTCCACCTCCGGACGGTCTTACAGTACCTCCCGTAGGCCGCTGACCTGGAGCGATGAGGCCTCTAGCGTCGATGTCATCCACCAGAGGAGGACATCATGTTCATCATCGTCTCGGCGCTCCTCGCCATCGGGGTCATGCTGTGGCTCCTGCATGATCCGAAGGGGCACGACATGGATTACCGGGCTCGGGAGTTCGATGCCGCGTTCGCCCGTCGGGAAGGAAGGGCCGTCGGGGGCTCGACAGGCGTTCTATCCTCGACGGGGAGGTGTAGTCGATGACAACCACCATTCGGGGGTCCGCGGTCCGGCGGGGAATCCGCACGGACCACTGGTATCACGCGCCCGCCCATGCCTCGTCGGGAATCGGCATCGCCACCGACGGCGCGGGCCCGGTGGCGATGGTGCCACCCAAGCGGTTCCGCCCGCTGGGCAGCTTCTCGACATCGCTGAATTTCGTTCAGCGACAAGGCGACACATTGTTCGCCGACGCCATGCGCGGTCGGGAGGTGCTGCACTACGCACTGGCCGGCGGCCCCGGCCCCGTGGTCGTGGTCTACAAGCCCGACTACATCAAATCGATCATGACGGCCGACGAGACGGTCGCACCGTCGGCGACACACCAGTCGCCGCTCCGGCCGATCGTCGGTGGTGAATCCGTGCTGACGTCGATCGGCGAGCGGCACCGCAAGCAGCGGGCACTGCTGTTGCCGCGATTCCACGGTCGCGCCATCGCCGCCTATCAGGACAGCATCGACCGCGCGACCGACGCGGCGCTGCGCGACTGGCCGGTCGGCGAGACGATCCGGCTCGGTGACCTCACGCAACGCATCACCCTCGACATCATCATGGCCGCCATCTTCGGGCTGCCCGATCCCCGGGACGCGACCGCCGCGGAACGGGCGATGCGCAAGGACATCCTGTTCCTGCTTCGCATGTCGACGACCCCGATCGCGACCGCCAATCAACTCGCCAACGCGAGACGCGAAGACCCCATGGGACCGCTCAAGCTCCTGCTGCGGCGGATCGACCGGAAGGTCATGCGGGTGCTCGCCGAACGCCGCGCCGCCGATGACGCCGAATCGCGCGACGACATCATGGCGTTGCTCCTGTCCGCCCGCACCGACAACGGTCAGCCGTTGTCGGACAGGGAGATTCGCGACGAACTGATGACATTGCTGCTTGCCGGCCACGAGACCACCGCGAACCAGATCTCCTGGACCTTCGAACGCCTGACGCGCACACCCGACGTGTACCGCGACGCGCGGGACGCGGTGCGGGCCGACGACACCGACTATCTCGACGCCCTGCTCAACGAGTCGATGCGGTCGCGTCCGGTGGTGCCGATTGTCGCGCGACATCTGTTGGAGCCGTGGCAATTCGGCAACACCTACATCGAGTCCGGGATGACCGCGCTCATCAGCATCCTGCTGCTGCATCACCGCGACGACCTGTACCCGCGTCCCTTCGCCTTCGAGCCCGAGCGCTTCCTCGGCGTGCGCCCCAATCCGCACGAGCTGATGCCCTTCGGGGGCGGTATCCGCCGATGCCTCGGCGCACCACTGGCGATGGCCGAACTGAAGACGGTCGTCGGCGAGATCCTGCGACGCGTCGATCTGCGGACCACCACCGAGCCCGCCGAACGTGCGCGCCACCGCAACGTCACGATGATCCCGCAGGACGGGGGACTGGTGTACGCGACCGCCGTCCGATGACCGGAGTCCGATAATCTCGACCCCGTGTTGCTCTCCGATCGTGACATCCGCGCGGCCATCGACGACGGCAGCCTTGCCCTGGACCCCTACGATCCGGCGCTGGTCCAGCCGTCGAGCGTCGATGTGCGTCTGGACGGCCTGTTCCGCGTCTTCAACAACACCAAGTACACGCATATCGACCCCGCTCAGCGACAGGACGACCTGACGAGCCTCGTCGAGCCCGCCGAGGGCGAGCCCTTCGTCCTGCATCCGGGTGAGTTCGTCCTCGGGTCGACGCTCGAGGTGTGCAGCCTGCCCGACGATCTGGCCGGCAGGCTGGAGGGCAAGTCGTCGCTCGGCCGTCTCGGTCTGCTCACGCATTCGACCGCGGGATTCATCGATCCCGGATTCTCCGGGCACATCACGCTCGAGCTGTCGAACGTGGCGAACCTGCCGATCACGCTGTGGCCCGGGATGAAGATCGGGCAACTCTGCCTCATCAAACTGTCGAGCCCGGCCGAGAATCCGTACGGCAGTGCGTCGGTCGGCTCCAAATATCAGGGGCAGCGCGGGCCGACGCCGTCCAAGGCCTACCTGAATTTCACCAAGCCGTAACGTCATCGGGTGCCGTTCACCATCCGGCACCGGTTCCGCCACGTCGACGTTCCCGGCACGCAGGAAACCGCGCGTACTCACTGAGACATGAAGCTCACAGTGATCGGCTGCGGTTACCTCGGTGCGACCCACGCGGCGTGCATGGCCGAACTCGGCCACGACGTGCTCGGTGTCGATGTCGACGGAGAGAAGGTGCGTCGTCTGCAGGACGGTGAGGTGCCGTTCTTCGAGCCCGGACTCGCGGATGTGTTGCGCCGCAACATCGCTGCCGGGCGTCTCCGCTTCACTACCGACTACCGCGAGGTCGCGGCCTTCGCGACGGTGCACTTCCTCGGTGTCGGCACCCCGCAGCAGCCCCGCGGATACGGCGCCGACCTGCGGCACGTCGAGGCCGCCGTCGACTCACTCACGCCGCTGCTGCGCGGCGAACACCTGCTGATCGGCAAATCCACCGTTCCGGTCGGCACGGCGGCCGCGCTCGCGCAGCGCATCGACGTGCTGGCCGCACCCGGCACCCGGGTCGAGGTGGCCTGGAGCCCGGAGTTCCTGCGTGAGGGCTTCGCCGTCGAGGACACCCTCGAACCCGACCGGCTGGTGCTCGGTCGCGACCCGGAGGACCCCAACAGCATCGCCGACCAGGTGACCGCGGAGATTTACCGCGACATCCTCGACGCCGGGGTGCCGCTGATCCGCACGGACTGGGCGACCGCCGAACTGGTGAAGGCGTCGGCGAACTCGTTCCTCGCCACGAAGATCTCCTTCATCAACGCCATCAGCGAGATCTGCGAGATCGTCGGTGCGGACGTGTCGACACTGGCCGACGCCATCGGCTACGACCAGCGGATCGGTCGCCGATTCCTCAACGCAGGTCTCGGTTTCGGCGGCGGCTGCCTGCCCAAGGACATCCGTGGCTTCATGGCCCGTGCCGACGAGGTGGGCGCGGAGCATGCCCTGCGGTTCCTGCGGGAGGTCGATTCCATCAACATGCGCAGGCGCACCGCCATGGTCGATCTCGTCTCGGAGGCCAACGGCGGAGAGGTGCTCGGCGCCAACATCGCCATCCTCGGTGCAGCATTCAAGCCGGAGAGCGACGACGTCCGGGATTCGCCCGCGCTCAACGTCGCCGGTCAGCTGGCGCTGCGCGGCGCCTCGGTCACGGTCTTCGATCCGAAGGCCATGGACAATTCGCGGCGCATGTACCCGATGCTCTCCTATGCGTCGAGTGTCTCCGAGGCGTGTGAGCAGGCCGACGTCGTCGTCGTGGCCACGGAATGGGCCGAGTTCGTCCACATGGTGCCCGACGAATTGTCCGCGGTCGTGCGCGGCAAGGTGATCGTGGACGGGCGTCGGTGCCTGGCGCCGTCGGCGTGGCTGGACGCCGGCTGGGCATTCCATTCGATCGGCGGTCCGATGCGGGCGACGGGTGTTCCTGTACGCAACTTTCCGGTCACCGGTGACGCTTCCGAAGCAGGTCATTCGGCCGTCGTAATGGCACCTACGTCACAGTCGGCGACCCGCTGAGCCGTGCTAGCTTGGTAACCCTGAGCACCTCTGTGGGGCAGTGGTGCGGATCACCTGTAAACGCAGCCGGGGGTTTCTCGGGGGGAGCGACATGGACGAAAGGCATCCGACGGGATGACCGATGACGAATCGGGGGTTGATGGGCCGGTAGTGCCGTCGACCGGTGCTGACGAGCGCCCACTCGGCCCGGCCGAGCTCGCCGACATCGCCCGCCGCCAACTCGGCCGCGGGATCCCGAACGATCGTCCGTTCCTCTTTCTCGACCTGCGTGACGACGGCCTGCGCATCGTCACCATCGACTCCGCCGACGGACTCGCACTCGACGATCACCTGGTCACCACCATCCGTCCGTCGGTGCTCGATCATCAGCTCTCCGACCATCTGGTGCGCACCGGCCGCGTCGATCAGCCGACCACCGAGGCGTGGGCGAAGGAACTACTCGACCTCGCGGGCCGCGGCCGTGCACGTCTGGCCACCCTCGACGGCACCTTCATCATGGGCCGAGACCATGTGAAGTTCTTCCGGGTGGCCCGCCGCGATCTCGATGTGGCCACCGCGTCGACCGCGGCCATCGCCGTGCAGTACGCACTCGAGGCCGCGGCCGCCTCACCCGAGACGGTGTCATCGATCATTCTCGGTCCCCGCCACCAGATCTGGCCGGGTTTCGCCGCGGTCCTGACCCAGACCGCGGGCCTGCCCGTCATCGCGATCGAACCGGTCGCGCACGGCGTCACGCAGACCGCGCCCGATCCCGTTCGCGAACGTCCGGCCGAACCCGCCATCCGGGCATCGGTCGTCCGTGCGAACTCCGGCGGCCCGGCGATCACCCGTGCCGCCGCCGTCTCGCCGTCGGTGACCCGCTCGGCCGGTGCGAGCGCCCCGGAACCCGAGCCGACACCCGTCGCGACGCCGGAGCCGCCGGCCGCCACGACCACCAGGTCGTCGCGGAACGGTCCGGAGACGGTCGAGACCGACTTCGTCTCCCGGATGGCGCAATCACTGCGTGCCGACCCGGTCACGGCCGAGCCCGCCGCCGAGGACACCGTCGCCGACGCCGACGAGCGCGACGACGACCTGATCGACGAGGACGGCGCGGAGGACGCCTGGGCCGACGATTCCTGGAGTGCGGGAAGCGGTTCGGAGACGACCCGCATCTCGACCGGTGGCGACGGGGATTCCGTCGTGCGCGCACGCGGCGACGCCGACCGCCTCGACGCCGATGTGTTCAAGACCGAGGTCGTCCGCACCGAGGTGATGAAGGCCGATGTGGTGCACACCGAGGTGCTCAACGCATCGGTCATCAATGCCGGTTACATCAACACCGATCCGTCGCTGGTCAACGGCACCGCGGGGACGTCGCGGCACACGCCGGAGCGCACCAGCCCGCCATCGCGGAGCGCAGCTCCCGAGGCATTCGTACCCGCACCGCTGTCGTCGTTCGGTTCCGGACAGTCGGATGCCACCGGAAGCTGGGGAACGAGCCCGGCCACGAGTGCCGCGTCACGCACGACGGGTGGCGCCATCGTCAAACGGCAGCCGCACCTCGAATGGAAGAAGTGGCGTCCGGGTCGTCGCGGACTGATCGGGATCGCGCTGGCCGCTGCTCTCGCCCTCATCGTCACGGCCACGGTGTTCGCCGTCGGCGGTGACGACGAACCGTCCACCACGCGGGCCGCGGCAACCTCGTCGGCCCCCGCGTCCGTCGCCGCACCCCCGGCGACGTCGACACCCGAATACGCTGATCCGGTGGAGAACGCGCAGGCCCGCAAGCCGGCGCTGCGGTACACACCGCCGCCCCCGCCGCCTCCGGTGGCCACGCAGCAGCCCCAGCAGTCCGACGGAGGCACGTATCGGCGCGCCCCGCGTCCGCGCGCCAAGCCACGGCCGCGCACCATCCCGAACCCGATCCCCGGACTGCCGCCCATCAGGCTGCCCTGATCCGGGCGGACGCAGAGGTCAGACGGGTTCGCAGTCGGAATCCGAGTTGCCCAGATATTCGGTGAGCTGACGGCTCATCTCCCGGTCCAGCGCACGGTCGAGAGCGTTGTGGACCGACACCGCACCCGCCTTGCGTAGATCGCCGAGCAGATCGGCCGCGCTGTCGGATTCGGCCGAGGTCTTGGGCAGCCAGCCATCGGCGCGGTCCTCCGCGAACGCCCGTCGACCGGCCGAGATCAATGTGTTTGCGGCGCTGGCCATGTCGACGTCGAGGCGACTGTGTACGTCGAGTATGCGGGTCAGCGACAACCCGCGGGCGATCAGGCGGCCGTAGGCGTCGACCGTCTCCTGGTCCAGGATCCGGTACCGCACCGGATCGGTCCCCTCCTCGGGCTCGATCAGGCCGAAGCCGGTGAGCTTCTCGAAATGCTCCGGTCCTTCGAGATGAAGGAGTTCGGTCAATTCGGCCGCCGACATGGTGGATGACCGGCTGCTCGACCACTTCTCGGTGACCACATCGCGCAGCCCGAGGATGTCCACCAGATCGTCACCGCGCTGCAGACCGCGCAGGAAATCGGAGATGTGCCGGATGGTGAAACCCCTGCCGAGCAGGTCATTGATGATCCTGAGCCGTGACAGGTGTGCTTCGGTGTAGATCGCGATCCGCCCGCGACGCAACGGCCGGGGAAGAAGCCCGCGGTCCTGATAACCGCGCACATTGCGGGTCGTGGTTCCCGCCTCCCGAGCCAGGTCGTCGATGCGGTACTCGGTCATTGCCACATTGTTTCAGATTTACGGAGGCACATGCGCAGTACTGCGGGATCGTGAAATTAGTACGAGATCATGACATTCCGCGTGCGACCAGTCCGAGGATGTTCTCGTAGACCTCCGCCGAATCGATGAACGGCGGATAGGCTCCCGCGAGTTCGAGCGCCACCGCGCCGTGCACGCAGGACCAGATCTCGGCGGCGTAGGTGACCGGATCGCCCGCGCGGATCACCCCGGCGGCCTGTCCGTAGCGGACGATCTCGACGAGCGTGTCGAATGCGCTCCCGGCGGCCGCCTCGTCGGCCTCGCACTCGGCGGAGAACATCAGCGAGTAGAGCGTCGGGTACGTCAGGGCGAACGCACGATAGTTGCGCCCACTGTTCGTCAGCCTCGTGACGGCGTCCGCGTCATCCGCCGCGATGGCCTGGGCGAACTCGGTAAAGCCATCGGAGACAACCGCATTCAACAATCCGACCTTGCCGTCGAAGTGGTTGTACACGCCCATCGGGGCCACCCCGGCCTCGGCCGCCACGGCGCGAACGGTCAGGGCGGAGACGCCGTCCCGCTCGACGAGTCGACGTCCCGCGGCCAGGAGGGCGGCGCGCACCTCGGTGGCCGGGGTGCGGCCTGCGGGGGCGCTTCGTGGTGTGCGTGATCGTGCGGCGGGCATATTGACAATCTACTAGAACGATGTTCTTCTTGTGTAGAACAACGTGCTACTGATGTAGATCAACGTCCTATCTTCGAACTGATCCGATACGCCGACAAGAGGATTCGTCATGTCCGAATCGAACAAGTGGGTGGCCCTGGGTGCTCTCTGCTTCGCCGAACTGCTGGTGATGGTGGACAACACCATCGTCAACGTCGCACTGCCCACGATGGCGCGTGAACTGGATGCCGGCATTTCCGGCCTGCAGTGGATCGTCGACGCCTACACGCTGGTGTTCGCCGGCCTGCTGCTGACCGGTGGCTACCTCGGCGACCGATTCGGCCATCGCCGGATGCTCGTCACCGGCATCGTCGGCTTCATGGCGGTCTCCGCGCTCGCCGCGTCGGCGCAGGAACTCAGCCAATTGATCGGCGCGCGTGCGGGATTGGGTGTCTTCGCGGCGCTGGTCTTCCCGGCGACGCTGGCGATCATCGTCCATCTGTTCACCGATCCCCGGCAACGCGGTGCGGCCGTCGGCATCTGGGCGGCCACCTCCGGTGTCGCCGTCGCCATCGGCCCGGTGCTCGGCGGCTGGCTGCTGGAGCACTTCTCCTGGCCCGCGGTGTTCTGGGTCAATCTGCCCATCGGTGCGGCGGCGCTGGTCGCCATCGCCCTGGTCGTGCCGGCCACCCGCCCGGACGGTGTGGGACCTTTCGATTTCCCGGGTCTGTTGCTGTCGGCCGCCGGACTCGGACTGCTCACCTACTCGGTCATCGAAGGCCCGCACCGGGGCTGGAGCGACCGCTGGACGATCCTCGGATTCGTCGTCGCCGCACTCCTTCTCGCCGTCTTCGTCCGGCGACAGCTCCGCATCGATCATCCGATCCTGGACGTCCGGTTGTTCGCCAACCGGCACTTCGCAACCGCCGCGGGCATGATCAGCCTGGCGTTCTTCGCACTGTTCGGCTTCATCTTCCTCATCACCCAGTTCTTCCAGGCGGTCAAGGGCTACGGACCGTTGGGCGCCGGTGTGCGAACCCTGCCGTTCGCCCTGGTGATGGCCGCGTTGTCGCCGGTGGCGATGGCCTTGTCGCACCGCTTCGGACCGCGTCCGACGGCAGTCGCCGGCGCGCTGCTGATGTCGGGGGGATTCGCCCTCGTCGAATTCGCGTCCACGGAATCCACCTATTGGGGACTGATCATCTGGTCGATGTCCCTGATGGCCGCCGGGCTGGCGTTCATCTCGGGTCCGTGCACCGACGTCATCATGGCCGCGCTGCGACCGGAGCAGGCAGGCGCGGGGTCGGCCGTCAACGACACCACCCGCGAGATCGGCGGGACCTTCGGTGTCGCCGTGCTCGGATCGATCCTCACGTCGGTATACGTATCCGGGGTGGGGGACAGGTTGTCGTCGCTGGGGCTGCCCCGCGACGTCCGGGAGATCGCGCAGCAATCGGTGATGGCGGGCGTGGAGGTCGCCGACCGTGCGCCCGCGCAGTTCGCGGACGGTATTCGCCTGGCCGTGCGTCAGGTCTTCATGGACGGCCTGCACCAGGCGGTCTGGGCGTCGGTGGTCATCACCGCCGTCGGCGCGGTGTGCGCGTTCTGGCTGCTGCGCGGACTGCCCACCCGGCCGGACCCCGTCGAGCAGGCGCCCGAGGAGCAGACCGACTCACAGGTCGAGGGTGAGATCCCCGCCGGCACAGCGTGATACACAGGTCAGCAGATAGCCGGCCTCACGCTCCGGTTCGGTGAGGATGTTGTCGCGATGATCGACCTCACCGGATATCGAACGCACCTTGCAGGTACCGCAGAAGCCCTGCTGGCACGAGTACGGGACGGACGGCATGACCCGCCGGATCGCGGCGAGCGCCGACTCGTCCGCGGCCACCGGGACCCGTTCGCCGGTGGAGGTGAGTGTCACCGTGAACGGGCTCCCGTTCTCCACCGGGGGCGGACTGAAACGTTCGTAGTGCAGTTCGATGTCCGCGCGGTCGCCCAGGTGCCGGCGAAGATGCTCCAGCATCGGCACCGGGCCGCAGCAGTACACCGCGAGACCCGCTGGGGCCCTGCCGGTTTCCGGGTCGGCGGGGCCGAGGAGTTCGGCCATCGACGGCAGGCCCGAGTCGTCGTCGGTGCGGATGGTGACCTTGTCGCCGTAGCGTGCGACCTCGTCGCGGAACGGGATGGAATCGGGAGTGCGGCCGGTGTAGATCATCGACCAGTCGAGCCCGAAGCGTTCGGCGACGGCCAGCATCGGCAGGATCGGTGTGATGCCGATACCCGCGGCGACGAACCGGAGCTTCGTCGCCGGGGAGCCGTGTCCCGGGAGCGCGAGAGGAAAGGCGTTGCGGGGTCCCTTGATCCGTACCGTGTCGCCGACGCCGATGGTGTCGTGCACCTCGACGGAACCGCCGCCGCCGTCGGGGATGCGGCGCACCGCGATGCGGTAGGTGTGCTGGTCGGCCGGATCGCCGCACAGCGAGTACTCGCGCATCCGGCCGGACGGCAGCAGCAGATCCAGATGCGCTCCGGGATACCAGCGTTCGAGCGTCTCGCCGTTCGGGGCCGCGAAGGTCAGTGCGACGACGTTCTCGTCCTCGGCCACCACCTCACGACCAATCACCCGGAGTTCGGTGATGCCCTCGTCCGTGGCGATGGGGCGCAGGGGCGCCAGGGGGCGCCACAGCCGAAGCCAGACCTTCGCCGCGAGGGTCGCGGTGACGAGGGCGGGATCACGCTGCCACCGGCCGTACAGGTGCGGCGGTGGCGTGCGCATCGACGTGGTGTGCGGATGTGCGCGCTGATTCATCGGCGTCGGGCTCTCACTCCGCGTTACGGGCGGCGGGTGACGATGCCAGATAGGCCACCGCCTGTGCGGTGTCGCCGATCTCGTCGGGGTGGAAGCCCGGCCGGAAGTAGCTGAAGGTGTTGAAGATGATGCTGCGCATCGACGGCAGCACCCCGGCACGGACGCCACGCCAGTAGCGGAGCTGGACCTGCGCCAGGTTGTACGACATCGACGGATCGTTCTTCACGATGAAGCGCAGACCCCGGTAGATGACGAACAGGAGGGCGGGCAGGACGACCAGCATCGAGCGCCCGCGGCGCAGGTAGCTGTCACCGAAGTAGACGGCGACCTCGTGGGCCACCGCCCGGTGCTCCACCTCTTCGGCCCCGTGCCAGACGAAGAGATCGCGCATCGTCGGCTCGGCGCCGACCTCGGCCCAGCGGTTGTTGAGGGCGAAGTCGCCGAGGATCGCGGTGTAATGCTCGATCGCGGCGATGAGCCAGAGGCGCTCCACGAGATGCTTCCGGCGTGCGGATGCCGAGCCGGTCGTCATGGGGCCCAGGATCTTCCGGAACAGCCACTCGGCCTGCCGGATGAACGGGCTGGGGTCGATGCCGTGGGCCTTGAGGAATTCCCACAGCACATGCTCGTGCGCCTCGGCGTGCATCGCCTCCTGCCCGATGAACCCACGCATGGTCGCGGCCAGTTTCTCGTCCTTGACGAGGGGCAACGCCTCGTTGAAGGTCTGGACGAACCAGCGTTCACCTTCGGGCAGAAGGAGATTGAGCACACTCACCACATGCGACGGGACCGGATGTCCCGGAATCCAGTGCAGCGGCGTCTCGGACCAGTCGAAGGAGACGTTCCGCGCATGCAGTTCGACGGGACCGGGATCGGTGTGCGCGTGTGCGGCTGAAGTCATGTTGTTGTCCCCCTGTCAGTTTCGAGTGATCTTCTGGCGGGCGGCCATCCGGGACAGCCACGGCGTGAACCGGTACACGCGGTAGCCGATCTTCGCCTCCGGGGTGACCGGGACGACCGCTTTGTCGCCGATGATGGCGGCGACGATGTCCTTGGCCACGCGGTCCGGGGTGAAACCGCGCTTCTGGTACATGCGGTCCAGGCGATCACGTTCGGCCGCTTCGGTTTCCGGGTCGTCGAAGCCGGCGATCGGGGTCGCGCCCACGATGTTCGTGTCGACGATGCCCGGGCAGATGGCGGAGACGCCGATCCGGTGTTCGGCCAGTTCGGCGCGCAGCGACTCGGAGAACAGCAGGACGCCTGCCTTCGCGGCCGCGTACACCCCCAGGCCGCGCTGCGGGGTGAAGGCCGCGGCGGAGGCGAGATTCACGATGTGACCGCCCAATCCGCGTTCGACCATCTGCTTGCCGAAGGCCCGGCTGCCGGAGATGACGCCGCGCAGGTTGATGTCGAGCAGTCGGTCGATCTGTTCGTCGGTGGCGTCGAGCGAACCACCGGCCAGCCCGACGCCCGCGTTATTGATGACGATGTCGGCGACACCGTGACGCTGCCGCACGGTCTCCGCGAACGCGGTGACGGCGTCGGTGTCGGAGACGTCGAGCCGGTACACCGTGGCCTCGGTGCCGGATGCCCGGCATTCGCGGGCGGTGGTCTCGGCGCCTGCCTCGTCGATGTCGGCGAGCACGAGCGCGCAGCCCTGTTCGGCGAGCGCGTAGGCGGTCTGCCTGCCGATGCCGCTACCCGCTCCGGTGATGACGGCGAGCTTGCCGGACAACGCCTTCGGCGAGCCGATGAGGCGCAGCCGGGAGACGTCGTCCGCGGAACCGGCGGGTGTGTCACCGATCTGATCGAGGATGAAGCTCCGTGCGATACCGGCCAGATAGTCGGGCTGCGTATAGGGCAGCCAGTGTCCGGTCGGCGTGCTCCGCCGCCAGAGACGCTGCGCATGGGTGTGGGTGTGGTCGAAGATCGCGGGCCGCAGAGCGATGTCGCGTTCGTTGATGATCTCGAGGACCGGAACGGTCGTCGGCCGCGGATCGGGACGACCCAGCTTCGGGCGAATGTTGGCGCGGTACAGACGAAGTCCCGAGATCATGTCGGCGCGCAGGGTGTCGCCGACGACCACGTTCTCCTTCGGGGTGCCCTCCACGCGGTACAGGAATTCACGCCAGACCGCGGGCGAGCCGGTTGCGGAGAAGAAGAGTCTGGGCAGTACCGGCAGCTGGAAGAACGCGGTATAGGCCGACGATGCGATCTGTGACAGTGCGTGGCCGATGTTGCGGGGCGTCGGACGCGTGATCATGCGTCGTGCCCACTCGCCCAGATAATCGAGATTGGGTCCGGACACCGAGACGAAGGATGCGAAACGCTCACTCGCATCGGGCCGGGTCACGGCCTCCCAGGCCTGCACCGACCCCCAGTCGTGGGCGATCAGGTGAACGGGTGCGTCCGGGCTGATCGACGCGGCCACCGCGTACAGGTCGTCGGCCAGTTCGGACAACCTGTACGGCGCGTCACCCTCGGGGCGGTCGCTCTCGCCGAAGCCGCGACAGTCCAGTGCGACAACCCGGAAGTCCTCGGCCAGGGCGGGCGCGACGTGACTCCAGAGGTGATGGGTGTCGGGCCAGCCGTGCACCAGGAGCACGGTGGCCCGGGGCGACCCCTCGCGTCCCGGACCGTCGGGCTCGAATACGGCCAGTGTGATGCCGTTGTTGGTGACCTCATGCTTGTGCCACTGCACCGTCGCGCTCCCCTCCGACCAGATCGAACGGGGATAGACGTTACCAACCGTCACAGCAAAAGTGAAGATTTACGTGTGACGGCCGGTCACGGCAACCCGGGGGTCAGTCGACGGCCGCCGAGAACCGTGCCAGGGAAGCCGTGACCTCGCCGGCGACGACGGCATGTCCGGCCCGGGTGAGATGGATGCGGTCGGTGCTCAGCCAGCTGTCGCGCAGGCGTGCGGGATGAGCCCAGAACTCGGTGAGGATCGCGTCGTGTGCGGCCGCCACCCGGCGAACGATGTCGGCGAAGGCACTGAACTGTGGCCGCAGGGCGATCATCGGTCCGGTGAAGGCGTCGGCCAGGGTGAACATCGACAATCGGGCACCGTTCGCGGTCAGGTCGGTGCACAGGTCGTCGAGGTCACGTTCGACCGAGCTCAGATCGGCGCCGTGGAGAAACAGGTCGTTGCCGCCACAGCACAGGTGCACCAGGTCGGGGTCGAAGTCGAGTACCGCTGGGAGTTGCCCGGCCCGGACGTCACCGATGGTCGCACCGACCACACCGGTGTTGAGATAGGCGAGATCAGGGTGTGTCGACCGGAGATCGTCGGCGACGCGATCGGCCCAGGAACGATCGGCATATCCGGGCCAGGGGTCGCCGATGCCCGCGGCGATCGAGTCACCGACCACCGCGAGTCGACGCCACGGCAGGAACACCAGGGCCTCTCGATCGGGCGTGAGCACCATCGGATCCTCGGCCTCGGTGAGGGGTGTCGTCGTGGTCATCGGAGTTCCTTTGCTCGGTGGGGAATGGCGGCGGTCAGTGCGGCCAGGGCCGCGATACCGGCGGAGACCGCGAAGGCGGTGTGGAAAGCGGACAGCGATGCGCCCGCGTCGGTGGCGAGGATGGCGGCCAGGACTGCGACGCCCAGCGCGCCTCCGGTCTGGCGAGCGGTCAGATTCATGCCGACGCCCGTGGCGAATTGCTGAGGCGGTAGTGCGCGGGCCGCCGCCGCGCCGAGGGAGGTGACGATGAGCCCGATACCGCCGCCGCCGAGTACGCCGGCCGGAATCCATCCGGCCCGGAGGGCGGGCTCGTGGCCGAAAACATCGGTGCTCATGTACAGCGCGGCAGCCGCGAACATCAGCGCGCCGACGACCGCGACGGCACGTTGTCCGGACACCGGCATCCGGCCACCAATCACCGCGGTGACCATCGAGGCGACCGCACCGACGGTCAATGCCCCGGCCGACTCGAGCACCGAGTAATGCCAGATCTCCGCCAGCCACAGCGGTCCGGCGAGCAGCCACGCGAACATCGCGGCACCGAAGACGAATGAGGCGAGGTTGGTCAGCGCGTAGCCGCGATGACGCCACAGGCCGACCGCGATGGCGGGGTTGGGGTGCCGGCGCGAGCGTTGTAGCGCGAACCCCAGAAGGAGCACGCCGATGACGCCGACGGTGCTCGTCCGCCACGAATCCCACTGCCACTGCTGGCCTTCGGTGACCGCGGCGACGATCGCGCCGATCCCCAGTGCCGTGGCCGCGGTGCCGAGCCAGTCGGGCAGTCCACGTTCGCGGCCGCCGGGCCGGTCGGCCGGGGTGGTCAGGCAGAGTGCCAGGAGGATCAGGGCGACGGGGGCGTTGACGACGAAGACCGACCGCCAGCCGAACCATTCGACGAGTGCGCCACCGATGGCGGGGCCCACCGCGGCGGCGAACCCGCCCGCTGCGGTCCACGCAGCGATGGACGTCCCGATGCGTTCGGGTGCGGTGACGGTCAGGACGAGTCCGAGTCCGGCCGGAACCATCAGTGCGGCCGTCGCCCCCTGCAGGACGCGGGCGGCGATGAGCAGGTCGGGATCGGGTGCGAGCGCGCACAGGATGGAGGTGAGCCCGAATCCGGCCAGCGCCCAGAGGAATACGCGTCGACGCCCCAGAGTGTCGGCGATCCGTCCGGCCGGGGTGAGCAGTGCGGCGAAGGCGACCGCGTACCCGCTGACGATCCAGGTGAGCGTCGCCGTCGTGACGGTGGTGGAATCCCGGGCGGTGAAATCCCGGGCGATGGCCGGGAAGGCGATGTTGACCACGGAGAGGTCGAGGAAGGCGAGAAATGCTGCCCCGCACGCGACCGCGAGGGACAGCCGGGCCGATCGGGGAACGGAACTGCTGGGCGGCGCGGTGGTGTCCCGCTCCGAGATCTCGGTCATGAGAGGTCCTTCGATGATCCGTAGGAATAAGTACGTACGATCGTTCGGTTTGATTGACAGTACGACCGATCGTTCGACTTGGCAAGGTCCACATGCCACGATGAAGGGGTGAACGACGTGACGACGACGTCCGATCAGCGATTGATCAAGGGGGCAAAGGCCCGGGCGAGCATTGCTCGCCATGCCGCCGACGTGGCGTCCGCCGAGGGGCTGACGGGCCTGAGCCTCGGCCGCCTGGCCGCCGATCTCGGCATCAGCAAGAGTGGCGTCGCCACCCTGTTCGGCACCAAGGAGAAGCTGCAGCTGGCCGCGGTGCAGTCGGCCCGCGAGGTGTTCGTCGAGCATGTCGTGCAGCCGGCCTGGGACGAACCGAAGGGCATGCCGCGGTTACGTGCCTGGATCGACAACTGGTTGCGCTACATCGCGGAACCGGTCTTCTCGGGCGGCTGCTTCCGCGTGGCCACGACAGCCGAGTTCGACAGTCGGTCCGGCCCGGTGCGGGATGCGCTGCAGGCCGACAATCAGGACTGGATGTCGTTGCTGGAGAAGGAGATCCGAACCGCGCAGGCGGCCGGTGAGCTGGCGGACCGGGACGCGCACACGGTGGCGTTCACGCTCAACGCCGTGATCGCCGCGGCCAACACGGGCGCACGCATGGGGGACGATACGGCGATCGCCACCGCCCGCACCGTCATCGACGGACTGCTCGGCGGTGGCGATCCGCACACCTGACGGCTACTGCCGATACGACGACAGGAAGTTGCCGATCCGTTCGATGGCCTCCTCCAGATCACGCGCCCAGGGGAGCGTCACGATCCGGAAGTGATTGTGGTCGTCGAGGTTGAAACCGGTGCCCTGCACCACGAGGATCTTCTCCTGCAGCAACAGATCCTGGACGAACAACTCGTCGTCGTGGATCTCGTGGACCTCGGGATCGAGGCGCGGGAAGGCGTACAGCGCGCCCATCGGCTCAACGCAGCTCACACCCGGGATCTCGTTCAGCTTCTTCGCCGTGACGTTGCGCTGCTCGTAGAGCCGCCCACCGGGGGCGACGAGTGCGTCGATGCTCTGATATCCGCCGAGCGCGACCTGAATGGCATGCTGGCCCGGCACATTCGCGCAGAGCCGGGTCGATGCGAGGATGCCCAGACCCTCGATGAAGCCGCGCGCGTGCTCCTTCGGGCCGGTCAGTACCACCCAGCCGGCGCGGTAACCGCAGACGCGGTACGCCTTCGACAATCCGTTGAAGGTCAGGCACAGCAGATCGGGTGCCAGCGAGGCGACGTTGATGTGCTTGGCGTCGTCGTAGAGGATCTTGTCGTAGATCTCGTCGGCGAGGATGAGCAGCGAATGCTCCCGGGCCAGTGCGACGAGCTGTTCGAGCACCTCGCGCGAGTAGACCGCACCGGTCGGATTGTTCGGGTTGATGATGACGATCGCCTTGGTACGCGGCGTGATCTTCGCGGCGATGTCGGCGATATCCGGATTCCAGCCGTTGTCCTCGTCGCAGCGGTAGTGCACCGGGGTGCCACCGGCGAGGGTGGTCATGGCCGTCCACAGCGGATAGTCGGGTGCCGGGATCAGCACCTCGTCGCCGTCGTTGAGAAGGGCCTGCATCGTCATGGTGATCAGCTCGGACACACCATTGCCCAGGATGACGTCGTCGACGTCGAAGTACGGGAAATCCGGGATCAATTCGTACCGGGTGACGACTGCGCGACGGGCCGACAGCACACCGGCCGACTCCGAATAGCCCTGGGAGTAGGGCAGTGCGTGGATCATGTCGCGCATGATGACGTCGGGCGCTTCGAAGCCGAACAGGGCCGGATTGCCGATGTTCAGCTTCATGATCCGATGGCCCTCGGATTCCAGCCGCGCCGCGTGGGCGTGCACCGGTCCGCGGATCTCGTAGCACACGTTCTGCAGCTTTTCGGACTGCTCGAGTGGCCGGAGGTTCAGATTCTGGTGCGATACGTGCGGTCTGCTCACGGGTTCAATTGTCGCAGCCCAGCGCAAACAGGTTTTGCGCTGGGCTGCGACCCTCTCTTGTCTTTTACTTTCCGCCGGGGCGCTTCTTGCCCGCGGCGATCCCGAAGCCCTTCGCCTTGCTGGTGCCCGCCTCGGTCACCGCGCCGGTGTTGCCGGTGGACTCGGGTGCGGCGCCGTCGGTAGCGGCGGGCTCGGATGCCTCGGGCTCCGGTGCCGTCGCCTCGGGTTCGGCGGGTGCCGGGGCCTCGGTGGGTGCCGGGGCCTCAGTGGATGCCGGTGCCTCGGGTGCCGACTCGTCCGGCGTCGCCGCCGGTTCGCGTCGGGTGATGTTCGGCGCGGAGCCGGGACGGGCCTTACCCGCCGCCATGCCGAATCCCTTGGCCTTGGCGGGCTTCGCCTCGGTCGTCGCCGCGGAGGTGCCGGTGGTCGCCGTCTCCTCGGATGCGGCGGCCTCGGTGGTCTCCGTGGTCGCGGTCTCGGCGGGAGCCTCGTCCGCGGGAGCCCCCTGTGCCGGGGCCGGAGCCGGAGTGGACGCGGGTGCGGCCGGTGCCGACGCGGCGGCGCCCGGACGCTTCTTGCCCGCGGCCATGCCGAATCCCTTGGCCTTGGCGGGTGTCGCCTCGGTCGTGGCTGACGCCGAACCTGCCTCCGGAGCCGGTGCCGCCGAAGCGGTTTCGGGCTCGGCGGCCGGCGCCGAGGCAGCCGGCTGGGTGCCGGCACCCGGGGCCTTCGCGCCCGGCTTCTTGCCTGCGGCCATGCCGAATCCCTTGGCCTTCGCCGGTTTCGCCTCGGTGGTCTCGGCGGTTGCGGCCGGGGTCTCGGTGGCGGGAGCCTCGGCGGCGGGGGCCGCTGCTGCCGCGGAACCCGCTGCGGCACCGGGCTTCTTGCCCGGGGCCATGCCGAATCCCTTGGCGGCGGGCTTCTTCTCGGCGGGCGGTGCGGTCGCGGTGTCGGTGGCCGGTGCCTCGGCCTTCGCGGCGCCGCCCGGCTTCTTGCCGCCCTTCATGCCCAGGCCGACCTTCGGCTTCGGTGTCACGCCACCGGATGCCGCGGCTGCGGGTGCGGCGGCCTCGGGGGCAGCCTTCTCTTCGGTTTTCTCCTCGGCCGGTGCGGCCGCGGCAGCCGCGGCGGCCACCGAAGCCGGACCCAGGAACCGTCCGCCCCGCTTGACCTCGGGAGCGCCACGACGCACGGACTCCAGCAGGAGCTGTGCCACGTCGACGACCTGCACGGTGTCCTCGGCCTCGGTGCCGCTGGTGCGGGCGGTGACGCCGTCGGTCAGCATCACGCGGCAGAACGGGCAGCCGGTCGCGACCTTGGTCGGTGCATCCGCTTCGCCCTTGGTCGAGGTGTCGACGCCGAGCGTGTCGAGCGCCTCGTCGACGCGGTCGATGTTGATGCGCTTGCCGAGCTGCTCCTCCATCCACATGCGCGCGCCACCGGCACCACAGCACATGGACCGGGTGCCGTGCCGCGGCATCTCGGTGACCTGCGAGCCCGCGGCCTTCATCAGGTCGCGCGGTGCCTCATAGATGTGGTTGTGACGGCCCAGGTAGCACGGGTCGTGGTAGGTGACGCTCTCGCCGCCGACCGGTGCGACCGGGACGAGCCGCTTCTCCCGCACCAGCTTGTTCAGCAGCTGGGTGTGGTGGACGACCTCGAAGGTGCCGCGATCGCCGCCGACCTGCGGGTACTCGTTGTTGATGGTGTTGAAGCAGTGTGCACAGGTCACGACGATCTTCTTCGGCTGCTGCGGCGCGGTGCCGAACAGGTCGTCGAAGGTCTCGATGTTCTGCTGGGCGAGCATCTGGAACAGGAACTCATTGCCCGCGCGGCGAGCCGAGTCGCCGGTACAGGTCTCGCCCTGGCCGAGCACCAGGAAGTTGACCGCGGCGACGTCGAGGAGTTCGGCGACGGCCTTGGTGGTCTTCTTCGCGCGGTCCTCGAAGGCGCCGGCACAGCCGACCCAGAAGAGATACTCGAAGCCCTCGAAGGAGTCGACGTCCTGGCCGTAGACCGGGATCTCGATGTCCATCTCGTCGATCCAGCTGCTGCGCGCCGCCGAGGCCTGGCCCCACGGGTTGCCCTTGTTCTCCAGGTTCTTGAAGAGCCCGGCGAGCTCGGACGGGAAGTCCGACTCGATGAGCACCTGGTAGCGGCGCATGTCGACGATGTGGTCGATGTGCTCGATGTCCACCGGGCACTGCTCGACGCAGGCACCACAGGTGGTGCAGCTCCACAGGGTCTCGGTGTCGATGACCGCGCCGAGATCACCGTCGGGCAGCGCGCCGGAACCGGCGCTCTCGCCGACGAGCCTGCGCGACGCCTGGGCGCGCGCTTCCTCGGGGATCGCGTTGAGCTTGTCCTCCAGCACGTTTCCGTCGGCGTCGACCAATCCGGTCTCGTCGCCGGCCATGTCGGTGCGGCCACCGGCCAGGAGGTAGGGAGCACTGCCCTGGGCGTTGTCGCGCAGGGACATGATGAGCAGCTTGGGCGACAACGGCTTTCCGGTGTTCCAGGCCGGGCACTGGCTCTGGCAACGACCACATTCGGTACAGGTGGTGAAGTCCAGCCAGCCCTTCCAGGAGAAGTCCTGGATCTTGCCCGCACCGAACGAATCGACGTCCGGGTCGGCGTTCTCCATGGTCAGGACCTTGCCGTTGGACAGCATCGGCGACAGTGCGCCGAGCGCCACGCTGCCGTCCTGCTCGCGCTTCAGATAGATGTTGAAGAAGGCCGAGAAGCGGTGCCACGCAACACCCCAGTTGAGGTGCGTGCCGACGAGGAACAGGAACAGGCTGCCCGAGAGCAGTTTGATCAGGGCGAAGATGCCGACCATGTTCGGGCTCGCCGGGAGCAGCTTGGCCACCTGCATGGTGAAGAAGTCCGAACCCGCATTGCTGTGGTGATAGGTCGCGATCTTGCCGGCCTTCACGAAGATCATGCCCAGGCCCTCGATGAGGACGATGGCCTCGATCGTGTAGGCGGGGATGAAGCGGGAGCCCGAGAAGCGTGACAGACGCGCGGGCACCCGCGGATGGTTCAGCTGGCGGATGATGATCAGCGTCACGATGCCGACGACGGTGCCGATGCCGAGCAGTTCGTCCCAGAGGTGCCAGGCGAAGGAGTCGCCGAAGAACGGCCAGTGGAACTCCGGATTGATCGACTGTCCGTAGGCCTCGAAGAACAGCAGGAAGCCGCCGAGGAAGCCGATCATCACCAGCCAGTGCATGACACCGACGAGCGGGAACTTCACCATCCGGGTGTGGATGAGGAATTCCTTCATCATGTGCATGAAGCGGGGGATGACGGGCCAGAAGCGTTTGTTGTCGACCTTCTCGCCGATCGCGATGCTGCGAACGAGTCGGAAGATGCCCCGGAAGAACATCACCCAGCAGAAGATGCTGAGCACAATGCCGATGGTTCCCAGGGTCACGGTCAAGGGAGTCACGGGTGCGTACCGGCCTTTCCTCTAGGTCGTCCGTGCAGGGCTGAGCGCACGTGGGCCGACGTGTACTGCAGGTAACCGTAGTTCCTCGCAGGCGCGTCACGCTGCCAAGGCTGACCTAACTAACGCTCGACGCCCGGTAGGTCTTTGTACCCCAAATAATACTCACCAGTAACTTACTGTCTAGTCAGATATTTGGGCAATCTTCTCGAGTTCCTCGAGGGCGGTGTCCAGGTGGGTCAGAATGCGCTGCAAGCTGGGCAATTCCTTACGCGCGCCGATGATCCCGAAGTTCACCTGGTCGGCCGTCGTGGTGACCGTCACGTTCACCGCGCTGCCCTCCATCGCGATCGAGACCGGATAGGACCCGTCGAGGCGCGCCCCGTTCCAGTACAGGTCGACCGACGGTCCGGGCACATTGCTGATCATCAGGTTGAACTGCGGCGGCGTGTAGCGGACGAAGCCCGGCACCGTCGCGAAGGCGAGCGGGGCGATGGCGGCGGCGCCGAACATCAGCGCCTGCAGCGGTCCGAGGCCGCGGATGACCTGCTTGGCCTTGCGGGTGGAGGCGACGACGGTGGCGAGGCGCCGTTCGGCGTCGGGTTGATCGGTGGCGAGGTTGGCCAGGATCGCGGTGATCGCGTTGCCCTCCACCGACGACCCCGAGGTATGCATCGAGACCGGGAGGGCGGCGATCAGTGGTGCGTCCGGCAGGGCGTCCCGGTCGATGAGGTACGACCGCATCGCTCCGGCCACCATCGCGACGATCACGTCGTTGAGGGTGATGCCGAGTTCGGTACTGACGGCACGCAGGCGCGCCAGTGGCCACTGCTGGGCGGCGAATCGCCGGGCGCTGCCGATCGGGACGTCGAGGATGGTGCGCGGTGCCGGCGTCAGTGGTGCGGCGAACTCGTCGTCGGTGAACGCCTTCCATGCGATCTTCGCGGCTGCGGGCCCCGCGCCGACGACCTGTCGCGCGACCCCCGCGGCCTGCCCGGCCGCACCGACGATCCCGGACAGCAGCCCACCGCTTTCATCGGGGGCGTCCGTGCCGGGTGCGTTCGTGCGTCGCCGTCGCACCAGCTCGGGATCCCACGGCGCCGTCCCGGAGCGGTCGTCCGGATCGGGTGACAGCATGTTCTCCAGCAGTCGCAGCGCCGACACCCCGTCGACCAGCGAGTGATGGATCTTGCAGTAGATGGCCACCCGGCCGTCCTCGAGACCCTCGATGATGTGGACCTCCCACATCGGACGGTTGCGGTCCAGCAGCGCGCTGTGATTGAGCGACACATATTGCAGCAGTTCACGAATCCGTCCCGGACGGGGCAGCACGGTGCGGCGGACGTGATAGTCGAAGTCGATCTCGTCGTCGTGGGACCAGGCGAGATTGCCGAGCAGATTCACCGGTGACGCGGGGCGCTTGCGGAAGAGCTTGCGCACGTCGGTGCTGCCGTGAAACGTTTCGAAGATCTCCTCGGCGAGGTCGGTGGCCGACTGTCCCTCGCGCGGTACGAACAACTGCAGGCCCCCGACGTGCATGGGCTGTTCGCGTGTCTCGGCGACCAGGAACATGGATTCGGTGATCGGCATGTAGGGCATTGGCGATCCTCCCCTCGGTACGGCTCCGCCGGGCAGCAGCGGGCCCGGCTTGGCCCCTCAGTATCGGGTGCCTGTCGCCGGCTCGCGGCCGATTGCGTCAAAGCGGGTCGAAAGGACCACGTTCACCTGTCCGTTCAGGTCGTACCGTGGGACGGTGCATCCGGTGTCGCGCGTGGTGGTGATCGGGCTTGTCATCGTCGAGCTGGTGATCACGGTTGCCGCCACCTGGGTGTACGCGTCCGCGGCCGGCCGCTCGCTGGATGCCGGTGCGGTACCCGCGCATTCGACGGTGGTGGTGTTCGGGTCGCTGGTGCGCGACGGGGAGCCGGGCGATCCCGTGCGTGGTCGTCTGGACACCGCCCTCGCGCTCTACCGGACCGGGCGCGTTGATCGAATCATCAACTCCGGGAACGGTTCTGCGACGGCCGGCGACGAGCCCGCGGTGATGCGTGCGTATCTCGAGGCCCGCGGGGTGCCCACGTCGGCGATCGTCGATGACGGGGCGGGTATCGATACCGCTGCCACCTGTGCCGGTGTGCGCGACCGGCACGTACGGACCGCGGTCCTGGTGACCCAGGATTTCCATCTCGGGCGGGCGATCGCGCTGTGCCGCGCCGCAGGCGTCGATGCCACGGGCGTGCGTGCGGAGTGCGACTGTCCGTCGGCGACGATCCTGCGCAATCATCTGCGGGAGAACCTACTGGCCAATCCCCGGGCACTGCTGGGTGTGATCGTCGGCGGGGGTGAGTAGTAGCGGTCGTCCGATCGAGGGAATTTACTCACGGATCCGGTGTCCCGACCGGCTACTTTGAGCGCATGAACCAGTTCTCCCGGATCGAATCGATCGGTGCGTACGTGCCGGAACGCACGGTGTCCACGGCCGAATTGCTGGACCGGCTCCCGGACGAGGTCTCGCTCGACATCGAGGCCATCACCGGTATCGCCAACCGGCACGTCGCCGGCACGTCCTCCCTGGATCTCGCGGTCCGCGCCGCCCGGGATGCGCTCGACGGGTCGGCGTACGGCGCGGCCGACCTGGACGTCGTCATCTCCTGTTCGATCACCCGGACCGTGGAGCCCGGCTGTTTCACCCTCGAACCGTCATTGGCGCTGCGGATCTGTCAGGAGATCGGGGCGTCGTCGGCGCTGCACTTCGATGTCACCAACGCCTGCGCGGGAGTGCTGACCGGCATCAAGATCCTCGACGCGATGATCCGGGCGGGCACCGCGCGGCGCGGACTGGTGGTGAGCGGCGAGGACATCACTCCGATCTCGGAGACCGCGATCGCCGAGATCTCCCTGCCCTACGATCCGCAATTCGCGTCGCTGACCGTCGGTGACGCGGCGAGTGCCGCGATTCTCGACGAGTCGACCGATCCGGGCGACCGGATCGAGTACATCGAGTTGTTCACCGCAGCCGAGTTCGCCGAGGCCTGCCTGGGCATGCCGAGCGATCAGCGTCCGGGAGTCGCGCTGTACACCGACAATCGCACGATGCACAACGAATCCCGGTACCTGCTGTGGATGGATCATCACCGGGATTTCCTGGATGCGCGCGGCAGTACCTTCGCCGACGAGAATTACGACGTGATGGTCCACCACCAGGTGAGTGCGCCGGGGATCGCCTTCGTCCAGACGATCGCCGAACGTGAATTCGACACACCGATGCCGCCACACCTGAACATCCTCGCCGACCACGCCAACACCGCATCCACCTCGCACCTGCTGGTGCTCGCGCAGTACCTGCGGGACAAGGGGATTCCGCCGGGTTCGCGGGTGTTGCTGGTGCCCGCGGCCAGCGGGGTCGTCGGCGGCTTCGTGTCCACCACGATGACGGGGCTGGTGCAGCGATGACCGCGCCGGAGATCATGCGCAGCGCGACCGGTCCTGCCGTCGACGCGGTGACGGTCCGTGGACTGGCCACGGTTCGTGACGGCTCGTCCGCCATCGACCTGGCCGCACGTGCCGGGGCCGCCGCCCTGACTGATGCGGGACTGGACGGAGGTGCCGTCGACGTTCTGATCCACGTCGGGGTGTACCGCGACGACAACATCGTCGAACCCGCGGTCGCCGCCCTCATCCAGAAGCGGATGGGGATCGGCCTCGACTACGCTCGCGGCGATCATCGGATGTACTCCTTCGACCTGATGAACGGCGCATGCGGTGTGCCGGTGGCGATCTCGGTGGGTTCTGCCCTTCTGGCCACCGAGGCGTCGACGGTTCTCATCACCGCGTCAGACGCACATCCGGGAGGCGACCACGCCGACCGATCGCCGGACTTCCCCTATGCGCCCGTCGGTGCGGCCATGATCCTCGGCACCGGCGGGCACGGCATCGGACCGCTACGCGGTGCGGCATCCTCCGGCGACGGCGCCCCGGTGGGATACGCCATGATTCCGGAAGTGGGCGCCGCGGGCCGCCGCAGCATCACGGTGACGCCGACACCGCCGGAGTTGTTGCAGGCCCTCGTCGACGACGTGCTCGGGCGCGTTGACCCTCTGCCGGACATCGCCGCCGCCCTACCCGATGGCGTCACAATCCCTGGTGCACAGAGGGTTTTCCGTTCGGATGTCGATACGCATACGGCGGGTCCGATCACGGCCCTGCTGGCGGCCCGTGCGGCGGGTGCCGATCGGGTGACGCTGCTCGCAGCCGGCGGTGGGCCGGAGGCCGTGGCCGTGAACGTGTCGTTGGGGGCCGGATGACGATCCTGGTCACCGGCGCCACCGGGTTCGTCGGCGGAGCGGTCGCGCGTCGTCTCCTCGCCGACGGGCGGTCGGTGCGGGTGCTGATTAGGGATCCGTCCGCGACGACCGCCCGCGAATTGGATTCGGCGGGAGCGGAACTGGTTGTCGGTGACCTCACCGACCCCGACACGCTCACCCCGGCGGTACGGGGTGTCACGACGATCTGCCACGCCGCCGCTCATCTCGGCGATGCCGGACCGCTCGATCCGTATCGCGCGGTGAACCTGGACGGCACTTCGGCCCTCCTCGATTCCGCGGCCGCCGCCGAGGTGGAGCGCTTCGTGTTCGTCTCCTCGCCGAGCGCGTTCATGGCGCCGGGCGACGGTGATCGCCTCGACATCGACGAATCCGCGCCGTACCCGGATCATTTCGTGAACCACTACTCCGCCACGAAAGCCGCTGCCGAACAGGCTGTTCTACACCATGATTCGGCGATGGTCCGCTGCGCGCTCCGACCGCGAGCCGTGTGGGGACCGGGAGACCGCCGAGGACCGATCGCCACGCTGCTCGACCGGCTCGCCCACGGCCGCCTCCCGAACCTCGATCCGGGGCATCCGGTGTGGTCGTCGCTCTGCTACATCGATCACTGCGTCGATGTGTCGGTGTCCGCACTGGACGCTCCGGCGGAGATCGTCGACGGCCGTGCGTATTTCGTCACCGACGCCGAGCCCGTGGACATCTGGCCGACGATCCGGGAGATGGCTATGATCTTCAAGCTGCCTGCTCCCGGTCCACGGATCCCCGCCGGGGTGATCGCCGCCGTCGCGCGAGTCGCGGATGTCGTCTGGCGCCTGCCGGTGCTCGCCGGCGACCGCACACCGCCGGTGTCGCCGTATACCGTTGCGCTCCTGACCCGTTCCACCACCTATGACATCGGCGCCGCTCGACGCGACCTGGGCTTCGAACCGACGATTTCCCGCGACGACGGGATCGTCGCGATGCGTGAGTGGGTCGAATCGATCGGCGGAACAGCGGCCTTGGCGGCTAAGCGATGACCGGCCTGTGGGTGGTGGTCCCGGCTTACAACGAGGAGGACTGGATCTCCGGCGTCCTGGACGGACTCGCTGCCCAGGACGACGACGACTTCCGGATCGTGGTGGCGGACAACGCGTCCACCGATCTGACGACCGAACTGGTGCGGAACTTCGCCCGGGCGCATCCGATGATGTCGATCACGGTGATCGTCGAGGAGGAGAAGGGCACCGGTGCAGCAGCGGACACCGGTATGCGGTACGCGATCTCGCAGGGGGCGACTCACCTCGCGCGTACCGACGCGGACTGCATTCCGGAGCGGGACTGGATCCGTTCCGTCCGGCGTGGATTCGACGACGGCGTCCGATTGATCGCCGGTCAGATGCTGCCCCGGCCCGACGAGGACTACTCCCGGATCACCGCCGGATTCCTGTTGAGCCTGGTGGAGGTGGCCGCCTGGTTCGGCAAGCTGCGACCGGGCAACCGTGGCCCGCAGTATCTCGGTCCGTACATGATGACGGCCGGCTGCAACATGGCGATCACCGCCGAATTGTACGAACGCAGTGGAGGATTCCCGCGCACCCGCATCGAAGATCTGCACGAGGACCGTGCGCTGGTCAACGCGGTCCGCACCATCACCACCGAGTACGCCACCCGACGCGACGTGCGCGTACGGGTGTCGGCCCGGCGGGCCCGTGCGTGGGGTGTGATCCGAACGCTGGGGTGGTACGCCGACCATCGCTACCGTCCCGAGGTGGTGGATATCCGTTGACCCCGTTGACCGATGCTCTCCTGGATGCGTGCGATAGATACGCCGACCGTCCGGCCATCGAGCTCTCGGGACGTGACGTGCACACCTACCGGGAGGTCGGCGCGCGAATCCGCCGGGTCGCGCGGACCTTGGAGCACAGTGGATTCGGCCCGGGGCACCGGATGCTGTTCTCGATCCGGCCCGCGCCGGACTCGATGATCTTCCTGGCCGGGGCACTGGCCACCGGTGGTTCCATCGTGTTCGCCGATCCCGGGATGAGTCCGGCCCTGTTCGATTCCCGGGTCCGGTGTGCCCGTCCGAGCGTCGCAGCCGTCGAGTCGCTGGTCTACGCGGCAGGCGCCTGTGGCCCGATCGGTGCGCTCGCCCGACGCGCCGGACTCACGCTGCCCCACCTCGCATCGCTCGATCTAGCCCATATCCGATCCGGGCCCCGGCTTCCCGGGGTTCCGCGCACATCGGTCTCAACGCACGACGTCGGCACCGGACACGCTCTCGTTCCAGTCGGCGAGTCCACGGCACAACCGCTACCCGGCGAGGCCCTGGTGGTTTTCACCTCGGGTACCACGACCACTCCGCGCGGAGTGGTGCACACCCAGGAATCCTTGTTCGCCGGCTTCCACGCGGGCGCCGAAGCCCTGCATATCGACCCGACCGCGGTGGTGCTGACCGATCAGGCGATGATCGGCCTCCCCACGTTGCTCGCCGGTGCACGCTGGGTGTTGCCGCGCCTGGGACTGTCCACCCATGCCGGACCGGCGTCGATGGCGCGAATCCTGAACGGCCGCAGCGATATCACCCACGCCTTCGTCGTGCCCGGTGAACTTCCTGATGTTCTCGATCGATTGTCCGCGCCCCCGCCCGCATTGAGTGCCGTCCTGTGCGGCGGTGCACCGGTGACGCCCGGGCTGGCGAGCTTGGTGCGCAATGCACTTCCGGCCGCCGACCTCTACGCGATCTACGGCATGACCGAACTGGTGCCCATCGCCGTCGCCACGGGAACGGACAAGCTCGGGTGGACCGGACCGGGAGATCCGCTGGGCAGCATCGTCACCGGCGTCGGTATCCGCGTCGACGACGGCGAACTTCATGTCTCCGGCGCCGCGCTGTGCGCCGGATATCTGTCGCCCGTCGACGGCACGGTGACCACCGTGGACGAGGTCGCCACCGGCGACCTGGCCGTCGACACCGGACACGGTCTCGCCCTGATCGGCCGCAGCAAGGACATGATCATCCGTGGTGCCACGAATATCTACCCCGGACTCTACGAGCCGTTGATCTCGGCCATCGACGGTGTCCGAGAGTGTGCCCTGGTGGGTGTGGGTGGCGCGGACGGTGCCCCCGGTGATCCGGAGATAATCGGTGAACCCGAGGTGATACTGGCATTGGTCGTCGACGATCCTGCAGCGATAGGTCGTGTTCGGGCCGCGCTGGACGATCTCATCGACCGTGCCGCACAACCGGACCGGATCGTCGAGGTGTCGGCCATCCCACGTTCGGGGCGGACCCGGAAGCCGGATAGGGCGATGCTGTCGACGGAGCTACGGCGATGAGTGACGTCCGGTGGGGTGCATTTCTGCCCGAACTCGATTCGGCCGCAATCGATCGACTCGCGGCGACCGCGCATTCCGCACCCCGATGGATTCACCGATTCGTCGCACTGGGCGAGCCGGCGCCCGTATCCGAGTGGGCACTGATACGTGACTCCGGTGCGACGCCGATGGTCAGCGTGGAGCCGTGGCGGCCGGGCGACGGTGTGGCACAGCCCGATTACGCACTGCGGCGTATCGCCGACGGCGACCACGACGATGATCTCGACCGCTGGGGGGCCGCATTCGCGGAGTTCGGGGGCCCGGTGCTCGTCCGGTTCGCCCACGAGATGAACGGTGATTGGTATCCGTGGGCGGTCGGTGTCAACGGGAACACCGCCCGGGACTATCGAGATGCCTGGTGCCACATGCGGTCTCGTATCCGTTCGGCCGGTGGCGATGACGTCGTGTTCGTCTGGGCGCCGAACATCATCGCAGGTGGGGTCGCCGGTTTCGAGGACGCGTATCCGGGGGACGATCAGGTCGACGTCGTCGGGATCGACGGCTACAACTGGGGAGACATCGACGGCCACCGGTGGACCGAGCCGGCCGATGTCTTCGGTTCGTCGCTGGCCCGTCTGGCCGATCTGACGGGCCGATCGTCGGTGCTGATCACCGAGGTGGGATGCGCCGACGATCCGGATCCGACGCGGAAAGCGCACTGGCTCAATGCGTTTGCCGAGCTCGTGGACGGCCCCGGGATCGCCGGATTCATCTGGTTCCAGGTCGACAAGGAACGCGACTGGCGCTTCGACTCGAACGACGAGAGTGCCGAGGCGTTCCGGTCCGTCGTCGGCCGGTGATCACGCGTATGCGCGCACCGGCATCATCGCGCGCCACGGCCCGACCGTCACCGCGGCGCGAGCCGGTTGGATCGCAGTGGATCGCGGTCGTTCACGGGAAACGTTGCGCTGCAGAATAAGCCGGTTCCGTGACATCGCGGACACGCGATCGCTGTAGAGCGGGATGACCCGATGCAGATCCAGCTCGGTGTGGACGTCATGCAGTGGTGCCGACGCGCCGAAGACCCGGAGGTCGGACCGATGCCGTCGCGCCTTGCGCAGCGCATGGATGAGTTCGGCCATACCGGCCGCGGTGGCGTATTCGACCTCGGAGCCGTCGAGGAGGATCAGCTCGGTGGCTTCCGTGGCCACCCGTGCGACATCGGCGGTCAGCGCGGAGGTGCCGTCGAGCCGGGCACGAGCGGTGAGTGTGACGACGGCGTCGGAGTCGGGGAGAGCGACAAGGGAACCGGGCAACGTTCCTCCTCGATGATCGTGGTGGTGGCAGGCGGAGTGGGGGCATATCCGCGATACCGGGCGGCCTGGACGACCACGCTCAGGAGCGCGATGTCGATGGCCACCCAGATCAGGGAGACGTAGGTGGGGGCCGCCGGTGCGTGGCCCGAGAGAGCCCGGTACACCCCGTACACGGCCGCGGCCGCGAGTGCGGCCATCACGAGGATCTGGAGTCGAACCGGCGAATAGTCGGCGCGTGCGTCGGCGGTGCGATCCTTGGGGGTCACGGAGAACTCGAGGGACCGACCGAAGAATGCGGCCCCGGCGGCGGACAGCGTTGCGGCGATCCACGTCGGGAACAGTGCGAAGGCGTACTGCTGGCCGCGCCATAGCCCGCGGCTGCCGTGCCCGGTCACGAGCTGCAGGACCTGGCAGGCTACGAAGAACGGCAGGAAGCGCAGGGCGAACTCGAGCGGCTCCGCGTCGACGGGGAAGACCCCGGACGTCAGGAAGACCAGGGGCGCGACGATATACACCACGGCGGAGAATCCGCTGAGGTAGGAGGTCATCGTCGAGAGGTACATGATGCGCTGGGGCAGCGACAAACCGCGGACGAACAGCGGATTGCGCGTGAAGAACACCTGCATGGTGCCGGCTGCCCAGCGCCGCCGCTGTCCGAGCATCGTCCGAAGGTCTTCCGGCGCAAGACCGTTCACCAGGACTTCGTGATGGTAGACGCTGCGCCAGCCATCGCCGTGCAGGTGCATCGCGGTCGCCATGTCCTCGGTGACCGTGGAGATGTCGACGGGGTGGATGGCGAGTGCCTGATCGATACGCGACACCTCGACGGACTCGGCGATCGACTCCAGGGTTTCCACGTCGCAGGACCACAGGCGATAGTGCGCGGCGATCTCGTCGAAGCGTCGTCGCAGGTCGATGCTGATGTCGGAGAGCACCTCGCCCCGGCGCGCGTGCCGGTCGGCGGCGGCCACCACGTCGAGTGCTTCGCGCCAGGCCACCTTGCCCGCCTTCGGTGCGTTGCGGGCCTTGTCGGACAGCAGGATCCGGGCGTCGCGAAGGCGGGAACGCAGCTCACCCGAGGCATCGTGCGCGTACCGCCGTACGCCCAGGGTCATCAAAGCCTCGCGCCGCAGCACCGCGTTGGAGCCACAGAAGAAGGCGGCGTCCCAGCCGTCCTTGCCCTGCTGGATCGGGCCGTAGAAGAGATCCGCGCGGCAACCGAGGGGATCGTTGTCGGGGAGATTCCAGAAGTGCTGCGGCGTCTGGACGAACGCCACCGACTCGTCATCGAAGTAGCCGATGGTGTGTTCGAGGAAGGCGGGGTCCGGAATCTGGTCGGCGTCGAGAATGGCGATGAGTTCGCCGGACGTCCGGAACAGCGCGTTGTTGATGTTGCCGGCCTTCGCGAACCGTGAGTGACCATCCCAGTCCGGGCCCCGATCGAGGTAGCCGACGCCGATGCGTTCGGCGGCCGCGCGGAATTCGGGCCGGTCCCCGTCGTCGAGAATCCACGTGTTGTGGGGATAGCGCATGTCGCGTGCCGCGACGGCGGTGGTGAGCACCATGTCGAGGGGCTCGTTGTAGGTCGTGATGAACACGTCGACGCTGATGTCCGGGCGGGGTTCGGGTGGCGGCGGACGTCGCCGGGCCCGCCAGGAGAGGAAGGCGAACAGCACGGACTCGCTCAGGCTGTACGTTTCGGCGATCACCAGCGGTATTGCGATCCACCAGGCCGCCCAGTTGATGGAGTCCGACCAGCGCCAACCGATATACGCCAATCCGAAGACGGCCACCGCGAGCGCGAATACGCGTGCAGTCACCAGGCGCCCTGCTGTCATCGTTCCCCCCGGAATTGGCCCCCCGCCAATGGTCTAGTTGGGGGTTATGTCTACCGGGGAGTCCGATTCGTTACAAGGGTCGGCGAACGGGTTCACACGAGTGGACTAATCAGGTCGTGACACGGCGAAACGGTAGTCTGACGGGCAGACGTTCACGCCCGGTCAGGTACTTGGAACCGGGCAGGCGGCGCAGGATCTCCACGATCAGCAACGACCCGGCGAGGGTCAGCACGTAGGTGACGAGCGTGCCCCACGGCTGCCCCAGGGAGGCAACCAGCCAGGGGCGGTCGCCGGACTGCGGCCGCAGCAGGAAGAACAGCACCATCACGTGCACGAGGAAGACGCTGAACGATCGATTCGAGGCATAGCTGACGACGCGTGCGAAACGCGGGGTGTACGTCCGCCAGTCCTCGCCCCATCGCAGCGCGGCGGCATACAGGCAGGCGATCGCGACGACCAGGAAGGGCAGCAGGGTGGGGAAGAACGCGGAGTTGTTGTCGTGCACCGGCTTTCCGGCCCAGTGAATACCTGCCAGGTAACTGCCGACCGCGATCGAGCCGGTCACCAGCAGTGCGCCGAACAGCAGCCATCCCTTGCCGCGCAACCACTTTCCGATCGCCTCACGGTGCACCGCGGCGACGGCGCCGTACAGGATCGAGAACTGGTAGGGAACGAAGGTCGCGTAGTGGTGCCACCAGTACTCGGCGATCGGCGGGGACGGCTGCCAGTACGTGATCGTCAGGGTGATGCCGAGTTGCGCGACGAGACTCACCGCGAGCAGCGCGGCATGATGTCCTGCCGTCGCCCGGATGAGCCAAAGGACAAGGGGGAACAGCAGATACACCTGCAGCATGACGAACAGGAAGTACATCTGGAACCCCGACAGTCCCCAGATCGCGAGGTGGAAGAACTCGTCGAGGTTCATCGGCACGTCCATCAGACGTCCGTTGGCCCACATCGCCTGAACCACCCAGTAGATGAACGACCACGCGAGGTATGGCCAGATCACCAGCCCGATTCGCTTGCGCCAGAAGCCGATCGTGTCGAAGTTCGACTTGTCGAAGTTCTGGTACATCAAGACGAAGCCGGTGAGCGCGAAGAACATGTTACGTGTGACGTGCATGAGCAGCGACGTCGAATTCACCGCGACGCTACCGAATTCGTCGGTGGTCATGGTGAGGCAGTGCACGAAGATGACCAAGGAGAACGTGGTCATCCGGATCAGATCGAGATGATGCAGGTATGCGCGACGGACGGGGCCGCGAGCGGCCGCCGACGATGCCGGCGCGGTGGCGGTGAGCGCGGATTCCGATGTGCCGCCGCGTCGATCCGATGTGATCGTGGTCATACGTGCGTGTCAGTCATTCCGGTCGTCGGGTCCGAAACAAGATAGCAGCCGAACCTTGGGGCAGCCTGAGACGACCGGTGTGACCACGTCTCGCTCACCACCAGCGAAGGGCACGCTGCAGGTCGGCCTCGACGGCCGGGATCAGGCTGCGCACGAAGGTCGCCGACAGGTGGTGATAGTCGTGCCAGACGAGGATGTTCCCGACCACTGCCGGACAGTAGCCGTCCCGGCACATGGCCTCCGTGTAGTCGAGGAACGTCATGTTGGGGAACCGGTCGGCGATGGCGGCGGCGGGATCGGTCGGTGCCAGTGACAGGTCCTGTTTCACGCCGCATACGTGGGGTTTCTTGCCCTCGGCCAGACATTCCGGCGGTTTGCGCTGGCCGTGCGCCCACGGATTGTCACGGACCGCGATCACCTTCTGGTCACGCTCCCGGAACTGCGCGAAGATCTCCTGATAGTCGACCGGCACGAAGTCCCCGGTGCCCTTGCCCTCCACCGGCCGTGTCGAGTTGGTGAACACCACGTCGGGTTTGTCGACGGCCAGGCGGTCCATGACGCGTCGTGACCAGTCGTTGCACTGGTAGTACTTCTGCCCGAACCAGACGAACACGTGGCTGGTGGTGAGCGCACAACCCACCTTGAGATAGGTCGTGACCTTGAATCCGCGCCGTTTGCCGATGTCGTCGAGCGCGGTGATCCAGTACTCGGCATGGGAGCCGCCGACGAGGGCGATCGTGCGGGCGGCGTTCTTGTCGCCGTAGACGCCGACCTTGATCGACGGGTCCTTCCAGCCGCTGATGATCGAGTCGTAGGAGGTGATCGGCCAGTCCTTGTCGACCACCTCGGGACTGGGCTGCGGGTCGACCTTCGGCACCGGCGCGTTGTCGAGGAAGGCCCGCGCTCCCGGATACAACCGCGGATCGAGGTTCTCGGTGTTCACCGTTGCCGTGGCCGCCCGGTACTGCCAGATGCCGACGGTGCCGCCGGCGACCAGGGTCGCGACGACGATGGAGGCGACGAGCGCGCGGCGATGTGGGCGCGAGGCGGTGGCGCCGCGGCCCGCACGCAGCGGTGTCTCGACGAACCGGGTGGTGATCCAGGCGAGGACGACCGAGACCGCGAGGATGATCGTGCCCTCGAACCAGTTCACGTCGTCCTGGTAGCGCCAGGCCAGGTAGAAGATCAGCAGCGGCCAGTGCCACAGGTACAGGGCGTAGGCGATGGAACCCAGCCAGACCAGTCGCGGGTGTGCGAGGACGCGGCTGACGAGTCCGGGGCCGGTGTCGGCGGGTGCGCTGGCGGCCGCACCCGTCCAGATGAGCAGCAGGGTTGCGCCCACCGGGACCAGGGCGAGCGCACCGGGATACTCCTGGACACCTTCGATCCACCAGCCGCACGAGATGATGAGCCCGAGAGCGAGCAGTCCGAGGAGGTTGCGGAGCCACGCGCGGAGGGGAACGCGCGGCATCCAGACCGCGAGCAGGCCACCGGCGAGCGGCTCCCACAACCGGGCCACCGTGTCGTAGTAATTGAACGGCTGATTGACCCCGTGCCGGTAATTCGCCCACGCGAAGGACACCAGGGTCACGGCCAGCAGCGAACCACCGACGATCATGCGGATCACCGACGGCCGTCGGAGCGCCTCGATACTGCCTGCGAGCAACTTGAGCAGGCCACCGAGCGCGAGCGCACACAGCAGGGTCAGCAGGAAGAACTGTCCCTGCATCGACATCGACCACAGGTGCTGCAGCGGGCTGTTCGCCGAATCGGCGGCCTGATAGTCCTGGGATTCGAACGCCAGGTGCCAGTTCTGGTAATACAGCGCGCTGGCCTGTACCTCGGAGGCGAGCTGACCCCAGCGGGTCTTCGGCATGATCAGCGCGATCAGGGCCGTGCACACCGCGAGGACGAGCAGCAGTGCGGGCAGCAGGCGACGCAGGAGGCGTGACAGGCGGGGCCACGGGTCGATGGCCGTCCGCCATCCGACCTCGGGGGATCGCGTCGCCAGGACATGTTTGAGCAGCGATGCGACGAAGAAGTAGCCCGACAGCGTGAGGAAGACGTCGACGCCGCCGGACACCCGGCCGAACCACACATGGAAGATCGCGACCAGGGCGATGGCGATGCCGCGCAGGCCGTCGAGATCGTGGCGGTAACCCGACGTGGCCCCGGTGGCGGCGGTGGAGACAGTCGGGTTCACAGGCTGCGATCGTACTTGGACGCTAAATATGTGCACGTGGCACATAACCCTTCTGCGATCCGTCCGTCGGCGGCACGCTGGCTCCCCGAAGTACCGGCCGACGGCCGGACGGACACAACGGTCGGGGGTTTGCCTGATCGGGAAAGCAGGGGATATGGCAGATCAGGGACAGCAGCGGTCGGTCGCGATCATCGGTGCGGGCATCGGTGGTGCCAGTGCGGCGCTGGGCTTCGTCGACGCGGGCTTCGACGTCACGCTGTACAGCGACCGGGATCGGGAATCGTTGCGCGACAAGGTTCCTCCGACCGGCGTCGGCGTGCTCTTCGGCAAGCCGCGGGAATGGGATGCGGAGATCATCGAGGATCTCTACGAGATCGGGACCTCCACCGGTATCAGCGCGCGCCTCAAATCGGGCAGCGGTGATGAGCGCGCCGACGTGCTCGAGTTCAACCCCGACTTCGGCTATGGCGCCCAATCCGTCGATCTGCGGCTGCGCGCCGACGATCGCCTCGCGCGCTTCGAGGAACGGGGTGGGCGATTCGTGGTCGGCCAGGTCGATCCGGAAAGTCTCGACGAGATCGCCGCATCGCATGATCTGACGCTGGTGGCCACCGGCAAGGGCGGATTGTCGGCGCTGTTCCCGGTCGACGAGTCGCGCTCGGCCTATCGAAGCCCGCAGCGCAAGCTGCTGCAGGTGACGCTGCAGGGCGTCGATCACGGGCCGGATTCCTTCGCCTACCGCAACCGTGACGGTGGATCGCAGTCGTTCTTCAACCTCGACGGGGAGAACGGCGAGATCTACGGCGGGCCGTTCCTGCACAAGGATGCGGGCGCGACCTGGTCGTTCATCGTCTTCGCGAAGCTCGATGGCGCCTGGGCGCCCAAGCTCGACGACGTCACCGACGCGGCATCGGCACGACAGACGATTCTCGACATCTTCACCGAGTACTTCCCCGAAGACGCCCCGGTCATCGAGAAGCTGCAGGTGATCGAGTCGGATCCGGTGTCGTGGCTCAAGGGTGCGGTCACCCCGACGGTGCGGCAGGCCGTCGCCACGACGCGTGGCGGTCATCCGGTGGCAGCGCTCGGTGACACCGCCATCGCGGTCGACCCGGTGGCCGGACAGGGGGCCGCGAACACGCTGATCCAGACCGCGGAGCTGGTGAAGGCGGCCGCGGCCCATGACGGCCCGTTCACCTCGCAGTGGCTGGCCGATCAGTTCGAGAAGCACTGGGAACGCCGCGGCCACGCCTCGGTGGAGGTCACCCGACTCTTCCTGGGCGATCCCGAGTACGCCACGCATCTGGAGCTGGCCTTCCCTGCCGCGGCCGTGAACACCGACATCGCGTCGGCCCTGTTCGGCTTGCTGTCGGACCCGAATCCGCTGTTGACCCTGAAGACCCGCGAGGACGTGCTGGCCTTCATCGGTGCGGTCGCCGGCGAACCCGCGGAGGATGTGCTGGGACGCTTCACCCCGGCCGGAAGCTTCACCTCGGCAGCCGAGCCCGCGGGTGCTGTGGCCGGCTGATCTGTCGATATGCCGATAGCTCGGACGTGGAGAGCCGCTACGCGCGAACGGTCAGAACGCGGGGACCCGCCTCGGTGATCGCGATGGTGTGCTCGGAGTGGGCGGCGTTCGACCCGTCGGCGGACCGTAACGTCCACCGGTCGGGGTCGTGCACGATCCGGTCGGTGGTGCGTGCGAACCACGGTTCGAGCGCCAGGGTGAGCCCGGGAACCAGGCGCATTCCTCGACCCGCACGTCCCCGGTTGGGGACGTGCGGGTCTTCGTGCATCGTGCGGCCGAGGCCGTGTCCGCCATACTCCAGATTGACGGGATATCCGAATTCGTCTGCGACGGAACCGATTGCGAAGGAGATGTCGCCGAGGCGGCCACCCGGCTGTGCCGCCGCGATCGCCCGGTCGAGTGCGACGCGGGTGGCTCGCACGAGCCGCTCGTCCTCCGGGGCGGCAGTGCCCACGATGATGGTCCGCGCGGTGTCCGCGACCCATCCGTCGATGGACACCGCGATGTCCATGGTCAGCACGTCGCCGTCGGCGAGCACGTGATCGGTGGGCAATCCGTGCAGTACGGCGTCGTTCACCGACAGACAGATGACGTTCCGGAACGGCCCTCGTCCGAACGACGGTGAGTAGTCCCAATAGCAGGAGAGGGCTCCGCGCTCCGTCAGCATCGTCCGTGCGCGGTCTTCGAGGTCCAGAACGTCGACGCCGACGGCCGCGCGTTCCGACAGGTCGTCGAGGACGTCCGCCAGGAACGCCCCGGTCACTGCCATGTTGTCGATCTCGGCCGGTGTCTTGATCTCGACCACGTGTGTTCCTCCGGTCCTTCGTCGACCGGTATTTCTATACCGGTCAGGTATGAAAATACCACCTCGTCCACTACGTTTGTGGCATGGTCCGATTGCCCTTGTCTCCCGAGCAGATCGCAGCGGGACGCCGTTTGGGTGCGCTGCTGCGTGAACGCCGCGGAACCCGCACGCTCGACGATGTGGCGCGGTGCGCGGGGATCTCCCCGGAGACCCTGCGCAAGATCGAGTCCGGGCGCATGCCGTCCCCCGCATTCGGCACGGTGGTCGGGTTGGCGGGCGCGCTCGACGTTCCCCTCGACGATCTCGCCGGCACCTGGCGCGGGAAAGAGGCCTCCGACACCGGTGTCCGGGCCTCGTGACGAGGAAGGGATGGTCGGCCGACGACGCACCGTCGATGGCCGGCCGGACAGCCGTGGTCACCGGTGCGAATTCGGGTGTGGGGCTGGAGACGGCCCGGCATCTCGCCCGTCTGGGTGCGGGGGTGGTGCTCGCGTGCCGGAACACCCGGTCGGCGGAATCGGCACGGGACGACATCGCGCGGAGCGTCCCCGGAGCGCAGCTCGACGTGGTGCGGCTCGACCTGGCGGAACTGGCATCGGTACACCGGGCCGCGGACGCGATCCGGCGCGACCATCCGCGCGTCGATGTCCTGGTGAACAATGCCGGGGTGATGGCGGGACAGCGTGAACTGACCGCCGACGGTTTCGAGATGGACTTCGGCACAAGCTTTCTCGGACACTTCGCGTTGACCGGACTGCTGATCGAGCAGCTGTGCGAGGCGGATGCGGCGCGGGTGGTGACCGTCGGCAGCACGGTGCACCGGGCCGGTGAGGTCGACTTCGGCGACCTGGCGATGGAGCGATCATTCCATCCGGCGAAGGCCTACGCGCGGGCGAAGCTCGCGCAGATGGTCTGGGGTGTCGAACTGCAGCGCCGATTGACCGGACAGCCAGCCCGGGTGATCTCGGTGATGGCTCATCCCGGCGCCACGCACAGTGGAGTGATGCGGAATCAGAACCGGCTTCTCAGTTGGCTTTTCACCACACCGTCGCTGCGATGGATTCGTCGCACCTTCATCATGGACGGCCCGGAGGGGGCACTCCCGAGTCTGCGGGCCGCCACCGATCCGTCGGTGATCGGCGGGCAGTACTTCGGTCCGGTGGGCCGCAGAGGGCTGGCGGGTCCACCCGAACTGATCCTGCCCGCGCCGCGCACCTTCGATCCGGTTCTCGGAAAGAGATTGTGGGACACAGGGGTCGAGCTGACCGGAGTCGACTACGGCTTCCCGGGCTGAGTGATGAACACCTCGAATGCGGCGCGCAACTGCTCCCGCAGTCCGGTGAGAAGTTCGCTGTGGCCTGCGATGTGCTGCATCAGGCCGCGCTGGAACAGTCCGTCGACGGTGACGTAGGCAGTGGCGGAGTCCACGGTCATCGGTTGATCACTCAGCTCGGCGAAACGGGAGACGACCCGCCAGATCATCGCCTCGCGGTTGGTGTCGATCTCCATCACGTCGTCGCGAAAGGACTCATCGAACAGGCTCTGGTTGCGGAGGTCGTACCAGAGTCGATGCAATGCGGTGTCGCCGACGAGCGTCTCGAAGAAGGTGTCGGAGAACATGTCTCGCAACTCTCCGGCACTCTGTGCCTGCGCGACGACCTCGTCGTAGCGCGTCACGCAGACGGCTTCGTACTGCCGTACCGCATGCGTGATCAGGTCGAGTTTGTCGGAGAAGTAGTAGTGCAGCACGCCATGTGAGTATTCGGAGTTCTGGGCGATTTCGCGCAGGCTGGTGCGTGCGTAACCGAGTTCGGCGAGCGTATGCAGGGTGGCAACGGCGAGTTCGGTGCGTCGCGCGTCGAACTTGTCGGCCACGCTGCGCCGGCCACCGCGGGTTACGGTCTGCACCCCGGCCCCCTCCTTTCGCCCGCTCGTTGACATCTCACGAGTCTAGACCGTCCGTATTTTTCAGACGACTGTCAAGATTTTTCTTGACGACTGTCAAGACGACGCTCTACGGTGTGATCCAGACCACTCATTACGACGGGGAGACGCCCATGACCAGCTATGACCTGACCGGCCGGACCGCACTGGTGACCGGAGGTGCACAGGGGCTGGGAGCCGGAATGGCTCACGCACTCGTCGAGGCGGGTGCCGCAGTCGCGGTCGCCGACATCAAGCGGGAGGAGGGCGAGCAGACCGTCGAGGTCCTGCGGTCGACCGGAGCGAAAGCGGAGTTCGTCCCGCTCGACGTGACCAGTGACGACCAGTGGGAGGTTGCGGTCGCGGCGGTGATCGACGCACTCGGCGGACTCGACATCGTGGTGAACAACGCCGGTATCGAGGTCACCAATCTGCTCATCGACCTCGACGCCGAGGCGGCGCGGACGATGCTCGATGTCAACGTGATCGGTACGGCCCTCGGTATCAAGCACGCATTCCGGGCAATGCGACCGGACGGCGCGGCGGGCAACGGGGGTGCCGTCGTCAACATCGCGTCCGTGGCCGCGACCATCGCCTTCCCCGGCATCGCCCTGTACTCGGCGACGAAATCCGGTATCGATCGCCTGACCCGGGTGGCGGCAGCGGAATCCGGGAAGCTCGGTTACGGCGTGCGGGTGAACTCCATCTACCCCGCCCTCACCCCGACCGCGATGGGCAACAAACTGGCCGTCGAAACTGCTGCGCTGGGACTGTTCCCCTCACCGGAGGCCGCCGCCGGTGCGGTTGCCGAACTGACTCCACTCGGGCGCCTCGGGCAGGTCGACGACATGGCCGATGCCGTGGTCTTTCTCGCATCGGATGCCGCCAAGTTCATCACCGGCGCCGGCCTCCCGGTCGACGGCGGCATGGGTATGTGACCCACCCCGACATCGTTCAGCACCGAACATCGTCCAGCACCGAACATCGTCCACGACAACAGGAGTAGAGCTGTGCCCACCGACAAACGAGTCGTCGTCTATGGAGCGTCCGGATACACCGGCCGCCTGATCTGTGAATACCTGCGCGAGTACAACATTCCGTTTCTGGCCGCCGGCCGGGACGGCAAGCGGGTGGCCGAAGCCGTTGCGGCGGTGCCCGGAATCGACACCGTCGAGTACGAGACCGCCGAGGTCGAGCACACCACCGAAGCGCTGACCGAAGCCTTTCGTGGTGCGGAGGTCGTACTGAACACCGTCGGTCCGTTTGCCCGCTACGGCCACGAGGTCGTTGCCGCCTGTCTGGAGATCGGTGCCCACTACACCGACACCAACGGCGAACAGAACTGGATGATCGACTGCGAGACGCAGTACGGCGCCGACTTCGCGGCGAAGAACCTGGTGCTGACTCCCGGTCTGGCACAGATGTATTCGATCGGGGAAATCGCGGCGCAGATCTGCCTCGAGCATCCCGGACTGGACACCCTCGACATCGAGGTCTTCTGGAAGGGCCACCCGACTGTCGCCTCGACCAACACGATCCTCACCAACGCAGCCTTCGCCAAGGCCTATTACCTGGAGCAGAACGAGTATGCCGAATGGGATCCGGACGCCGGTATCTACGAACTGGTGGTGCCCGGTCAGCACGAGCTCGGTCTGGCCCTGCCCTGGGGCGGTACGTCCCATCCGGTCTGGTTCAAGAATGATCCGCGCGTGGCCAATGTCCGTGCCCTCGGTGGAGTGCAGAATCGGCCGCTGATGCTCGGTGTGCCCCAGATCGTCGCTGCCGCACTGGAACAGATGGACGGCAAGTCGGACGCCGAGAAGTACGAGATCATCGACGCGACCGCGGGGCAGGTGCGCAGTGAGATGCCGCCGCGAGAGAACCCGCGGATCAACACCTCCCTCGATTCGGTGTACGCGTCCGGGCCGCTGGGGCGGGCGCACTGCGTGATCCACGGCAACTGCAACTACAAGCAGACCGGCCTGCTCAACGCCTACGCCGCGTCGGTGTTGCTCCAGTCTCTGCCGAAGGCCGTCGGATTCATTTCCAGCTGTACGGCTTTCGGGCATCGCGAACTGCTCGGAGTCCTACGGTCCTTCGGTCTCGTCCTCGATCCCGTCTTCGAGATCCATCACTGATGCGGCTCTCCGACTATCTCGACAAGGGCGCGTCTCTCGGCCCGGATCGTCCGTGTCTGACGATGGGGGACCGGACGCAGACCTACGGTGAGGTGCACGATCTTTCGGTACGGATCGCGGGTGCGCTCCAGGCGTCGGGGGTCGAGGCCGGAGACCGGGTGGCCGTGCTCTCCGCCAACGATCCGCTGGCATTGACGTGCGTCTTCGGGATCTCCCGTGCGGGTGCCGTGTGGTGTCCGGTGAATCCCCGGAACGAGGCGCACGAGAATCGTCAGCTCTTCGAGTTGTTCGGATGCCGATTTCTGTTCTTCCAGAAGAAGTTCGCGGAACTCGTCGCGCGTATCCGCGACGATCTTCCACAGTTGAGCACGCTGGTCTGCCTGGACGGTGACGTGGAGGGCTCCACGCCGTTCGCGGACTGGCTCGAATCCTGCCGCCGGGTGCCTGACCCCGATCGGCGCCCGGCGGCGGGCCTGGCCATGCTTGCCGGCACCGGCGGTACCACGGGTCGGCCCAAGGGGGTTCGACTCACCGAGGCGAACATGATGACGTCGACGGCGCTGGCGCTGATGAGTTATCCGTTCGGTGACCGGCCGCGGTATCTGGCGCTTGCGCCGCTGACCCATTCGGCGGGAGTGCTGACCTTCCCCATTCTCAGTCTGGGTGGCGAGGTGGTGATCATGCCTGCACCGGATATCGGAGAGTTCCTGCGGCTCATCGAAAGTCGCAGCATCACCCATGCGTTCCTGCCGCCGACGGTGATCTACGGCGTTCTCGATCATCCTGATCTGGACGACACCGACCTGTCCTCCCTGCGATGTCTCTGGTACGGGGCGGCACCCATGTCGCCTGCGCGGCTCACCGAGGCGCTGACCCGGATCGGGCCGGTGCTCGGCCAGTTGTTCGGACAGACCGAAGCGCCCAACATGATCGCCACCCTGGCACCTGCCGATCATTTCCGGCCGGACGGGTCGATCGCCACCGACCGCCTGTCGTCGGCCGGGCGACCGACCCCGCTGACCATGGTGGCGATCATGGCCGAGGACGGATCGCTGCTCCCGACGGGTGAGCGGGGCGAGATCGTCGTCCGCGGACCACTGGTGATGGACGGCTATCACGAGAATCCGGACGCCACGGCCGAGGTGTCGGCCTTCGGATGGCATCACACCGGAGACATCGGGTACCTCGACGTGGACGGGTATCTGTTCGTCGTCGACCGCGCGAAGGACATGATCATCACGGGCGGATTCAACGTCTACTCGGCCGAGGTCGAGCAAGCGCTGTACGAGCATCCGGCGGTGAAGGACAGCGCGGTGATCGGACTGCCCGACGACAAATGGGGTGAACGGGTGACGGCCGTCGTCCAGCTGCGTTCGGGACGCAGTGCCTCGCCCGACGAACTGATCGCCTTCGTCAAGGAGCGTGTGGGCAGCGTGAAGGCGCCCAAACAATTAGAGATCTGGGACGATCTGCCGAGGTCGAAGGTGGGGAAGATCCTCAAGACGGATATCCGGTCGATGCTTCGTGGTGACTGACCGAGCCGGTAACGTGTGCCTCTGGCTGATGCCGCGGAGGTGATCGATGTCCGACGCGCGACGTGGTCGTGGGCGCCCGCCCGGACCGCCCGTGGACCCGGCGGAGCGGCGCGCGGAGTTGCTCGACGCCGCCGAACGTGCCGTCCGGACATCGGGTCCGGACGTGAGCCTGGCTGATATCGCGGCCGAGGCGCACCTGACGCGTTCGGCCGTCTATGCGGCCTTCGAGGATCGGGAAGCGCTGATTCACGCTCTGGCGCACCGGCATTCGATGAAGATCATCGAGCGGCTCGCCCGTATTCCCGACGAGGTGACCGATCCGCGGGCACAGACACGCGCGAGTGTGGAGATCCTTGCGGCCTGGTTCGACGACGACCCGAAGGTCGCCGGCCTGCTCGGTGGCCGGATCGACGCACCTCAGGCCGGCGCATCGGGTCCCATCGCGGTCGCGCTCGCCGATATCCTGCGCGCCGGCTTCCGTCTGCGGAACCGCGATGCGTCCGGGGCGCAGGCGTGGGCGCATTTCTTGATCGGCGGTATCGCCGGTGGTGTCGGGTGGTGGACTCGCTCGCGGACGATGGCGCGGGACGAACTCGTCGACCATCTGACGGATTTGGTGTGGTCCGGATTCTCGGGTGCGGGCGACGCGCCTTCTTGACGCTCGAACGCATAAAAGACACCATGTCTTTTATGAACGAAGCGATGACCGCGTCTCGCGCCGAGGCGATCACGGGGGCCCGCAACTGGGCCACGGTCCGAGCGCGGTATCCCGACCGGGTCGATGCCATGGCGGTCGGCCTGAACTGCGGAGACACACTCGCAGACGCCGTCATCGACGAAATGTTCGGCGACGACGGCTGTACCTGGAATCAGATCGTCGGGCTCCTCGAGGACCCCGCGTGCGCCACGGTGTCGCCGCCCGCACTGAGTGCTTTCCTGGACAGCGTGCGGACGCCGCCCGCCTGGTTCGACCCGGCGATGGCCCGGGCCGGTGCCCAGGCGTGGTGGCGGTTCGGCTCGTTGCAGTCGAGCACGCTGTATCAGTCGCTCATCTACGGCTATCAGGCGCGGGGATTCATCCGGCCGTTGGTCCAGACCGGGCGGTTGACGGACGGGACCTGGGACCGGGTGCAGGCGACCGCCCGCTGGGTCACCCTCGCGACCGCCCCGGATCTCATGCGGCCGGGAGCACCCGGATGGGTGGAAACCGTGCGAATTCGCCTGGTGCACGCCATGGTTCGCCATCACCTTCGTGCATCGGGCGAGTGGGACGACGCCGAGTGGGGCGTACCCATCAATCAGACCTATTCACAGTTCACCGTGACCGCCGGATTCCTGGTGCTGCCGCTGGAGGTCGCCAAGGATCTCGGTGTGCGCTATTCGTCCGCCGACCTGGAGGCCATCACCCATCTGTGGCGCTGGATCGGCTGGGTGCTCGGAGTCCAGGAGCATCGATTGCCCGCGGACTTCGACGATGCGAGGCAGATCCATGACATCGCCAGGGCGTTCCGCATGCGCCCGGACGCCGAGTCGAAGGTACTGGTCCGTGCATTGATGAACGATGGCTACCGAGCTGACCTCGGGTTACCTCGTCCTCTCGGCGGTGCTGTCCAGACGATGTCCGGGCCGTTCATGCGAGCACTGTTCCACGCAGTGTCCACGCGCTGGGTCGCCGACGACGACGTCGCCTCCGCCATGGGCTTGCGCGGCGCTCCGTTGTTGCATCACGTGGTCGACCTCGCCCGGCCCGTGGTGCGGTCGCGCGAACTTGCCCGCTCGATGGGCTTGCTGGGGTCGGAACGGATTGTCGCGCAACGGGAATTACGCCTCGTCACCAGCCGGCTGGGCATCGATCTCACCGACCCGGTGGCATTCAGCCACCGCTACCGAGGAGCCGACAAGGGGCGCCTGGACACCGTTGCCTGACCCGTGGAGACTGGGGGCATGGAACAGCTGCGCCTGTTGTACGACGGTGATTGCGGTTTCTGCCAGAAATGCCTGAACGTGCTGAACAGGCTGGACCGCAAGAACCGGGTCGAGTCGATTCGCCTCCAGGATCCCGGCGCGCCCGAGTCCTTCGGTGTGACCATGGATCAGGCGTCCGAAGCGTCCTGGGCGATCGCTCCCGACGGTGAACGCCATCGCGGTGCCGGCGCCATCGCCGCAGCGCTGGGCGCCGCGCTCGGCACCGGGCTGCCGCTCGGCATCTATCGGCTGCCGGTGATCCGGCAGGTCGCCGACCGCGCCTATGAATGGATCGCGACCAACCGCTTCCGGCTGCCCGGCTCCACGGGTACGTGTGCCATCTCACCACCGTCCTAGGTCCATCGGCCCTGGTCGAAGCCTCAGGATCGGGCGGTAGCATGGCGACGTCCACGACTGCTGCCGAAACGCGAGTGAGCTGACACATGACGAGTGCCGAGACCGCCGAGCCCCGGGATGTCGAGGCCGCCGATGCGACGGCCGAGCCCGACGAGGTCGACGCCTGGCCCGCGTACATCGAGTCGTGGAACCGGATCGCCGCCTGGGTGCTGGTCGTGTGCGGCGCCGTCGGATTCGTCGGTTCCTTCGTGCTCACCGTGGAGAAGTTCAAACTCGCCGCCGACCCGGAGTATGTGCCGTCCTGCAGCATCAATCCGGTGCTGAGTTGTGGTTCGGTCATGGCGCGATGGCAGGCCGGGCTGTTCGGCTTCCCCAACCCGCTGCTGGGTATTGCCGGCTTCGCCGTGGCCATCACCTTCGGCATGATGCTGTTCGCGAAGGCCCGTCCCGCGGCGTGGTTCTGGGGTGGACTGCAGATCGGTGTGACCCTTGCCGTGGTGTTCATCCACTGGCTGATCATCTCGAGCCTCTACTACATCGGTGCGCTCTGTCCGTACTGCATGGTCGTGTGGGCCGTGACGATCCCGATGTTCCTGTACGTGACCATCCGCAACGTGCACGCCTCCGGACTCACCGCCCGATCGCTGGTCGCGCGGGCCTTCGCGCACAGTCATGTGCTGATCCTGATCCTCTGGTACCTGATCATCGTGGTCCTGATCGGAATCGAGTTCTGGGATTACTGGTCGACGCTGATCTGATCGCGGGCATCTCCTCTGGCATCCTGGATTCCATCCGAGGATGAGAAGGGAGCCGGCATGGCCGACTACGGCATCGAGAGCACGGACGGAATCACGCAGGTCTTCATCGAGACGCATGACTGGGACAAATCCGTCGCGTTCTTCCAGCATCTGGGCTACGACCTCGAGTTCGAAACAAACCATCGGTCAGGACAATTCACGTCGAAGACGGGGCCGTCGCTGTTCGTCGCGGAGATTCCCGCCGATCGCGAGCCGACGGTCCAGCCGGTGCTCGCGGTCAAGGACGCGGCGTCCTTCGACACCGCGTCGATGGGTGCCGCGCCGTTCGCCGAAACGCATTTCGGAACCGCCATGACATCGGTGACCGACCCCGACGGCCGCACCTGGGGATTGCAGGCGCCACTGGACTCGCTTCCGCCCCAGTAGCCCTCAACGGCGGGTGTGGCCCGTGCGCGCGACCCGGGTGGTGCGATGCGGGCACGGTTACAGTGAGGCATGGTTTCCGGGATTCGGGCGACGTCGAGTACCGGCCGCTGGCTGATCGCCGCCGCGGTGCTCGGCTCGGGCGTGGCATTCCTCGACGGCACCGTCGTCAATGTCGCCCTACCCGCGATCGCGCGGGATCTCGACACCGGTCTGCGCGGGCAGCAGTGGGTGCTCGACGGGTACATGCTCACCCTGAGTGCCCTGCTCCTCGCCGGCGGAGCGGCCGGTGACCGGTATGGGCGTCGCCGCGTGTTCGTCTGGGGTCTGGTGCTCTTCGCCATCGCGACGATGGGGTGCGGACTGGCGCAGACCGAGGGCTGGCTGATCGCCGCCCGCATCGTGCAGGGGATCGGCGCGGCAGCCGTCGTCCCGGGCAGCCTCGCGCTGATCGATGCGGAGATCGCCGAGGAGGACCGCGGACAGGCTATTGGCATCTGGGCCGGAATGTCCGGCGCGACAAGTGCTCTGGGCCCCTTCGTCGGCGGGTGGCTGGTCGATTCGGTGTCCTGGCGCTGGGCGTTCTTCCTCAGCGTGCCATTGGCTCTCGGTGCCATCGCGATCACGCTGCGGCACGTCCCCGAGTCGCGTGCCGACGATGTGACCGGACGTCTCGACATCGCAGGGATGGTCACGATCACCCTCGGACTCAGCGGGGTGATCTACGCGTTGATCGAGGGACCCGCACAGGAGTGGTCCGCTGAGCCGATCGTCGCCGGGGTGATCGGTGTGGTGTCGCTGGTGGCCTTCGTGATCATCGAGAGTCGTGTCGCCAATCCGCTTCTGCCGCTGTCGTTGTTCCGGTCGTCGCAGTTCACCGGCGCCAACCTCACGACACTGGTGGTCTATGCGGCGCTCGGTGGAGCACTCTTCCTGCTGGCCCTGCAACTGCAGCAGAGCATGGGCTATTCGGCGCTCGAAGCAGGCCTCGCCACCCTGCCGAGCACCGTCATCATGCTGTTCGGCGCCTCCACATCCGGACGCATCGCCCAACGCATCGGCCCCCGGATCCCGATGACCATCGGGCCCATGATCGCCGGAGCGGGACTCGCGCTGATGGTCCGGATCGAGCCCGGCGCAAGCTATCTCGCCGCGGTGCTGCCCGCCGTCGTGCTGTTCGGTATCGGCATGACCGTCACCGTCGCTCCTCTGACCGCCGCCGCACTCGGCGCCGTCGACCAGAGTCGATCCGGTATCGCCTCCGGCGTCAACAACGCCGTCGCGCGTCTCGCCTCGCTTCTCGCGGTTGCCGTACTGCCGGTCGTCGCCGGCATCAGTGCCGGCCCCGGCGAACCCCTCGGCGACGGTTTCGGCAAGGCCATGCTCATCTCCGGAGTCGCCTGCGTCATCGGTGGATTCATCGCCTTCGCGACCATCCGCTCCGGCCGGGCGACCACTCCGCACGTCCACCCCTCGCCGACCCATGCCTGCGTAGCGTGCGACGAGCGAGCCGCGGTCTAGGTGGCCCGTTGTCCGCGCGCCTGCTGAAAACATCGTCCTGAGAGGTGTCCGAGGGCATATTGCCCTCGGAGGGTGCTGTGGGCGACGTTTTCAGTCGTGGTGGCGCGCTATGTTCGGGTCATGGACGCATCGATCTTCCTCACCTTCCAGCCCACGCGTGGTCAGAGTGCCGCCGAAGCCATGGAGTTCTACGTCGATCTGTTCACCGACGGCCAGATCGTCTCCGACCAGCGTCGAGCACCGGGAGAGCCCGGTGGCGAGGGTACGGTTTTCGTCGCCGAGTTCATCGTCGCCGGACAGCGATTCCGGTGCAGTGACAGCGCGGTCGAACATGCCTGGGATTTCACACCCGCCGTGTCGATCTGGGTCAACGCCGACTGCGCCGAGGAGCAGAAGCGACTGTTCGATGGTTTGTCCGCCGGTGGACAGGTCATGATGCCGCTCGGTGACTACGGCTTCGGCCCGTTCGGCTGGGTGCAGGATCGTTTTCGCATCAACTGGCAGCTCGCGGTTGCTTCCTGATCACGAGCGCGCAGCCCATGTCGGATAACCATGTCGTGTTCCTGGGCCTCGACGGCAAACGAAGCCCGGGCGATCGAGACTATTGACGCTCAGATCGCGTGGTTGATCGGTCGTGGCGTCATCACGCCATACGACTTGTCCGACACGACGCACCCCGTCTACGCAGACGGACCCGCGGCCGACGACCTACTGGACCCGGCATATCTCGGTGCGATCAGAACCGGAAAGTACGCCGCACCAAACGGTTTCCAGCTCCAAGCGTGGCGCGGGTGGCACATCGCCGATCCTGGTGGAAACTTCGAACAACCCCCGTGTCGGCCATCGCGCCCGCATCATCCACGCGCGCTACTGATCGACCGTCATGTGCGCGCAGGGGAACTGCTTGACTAATTAGTAACCGTTGAGTTACCAATAGTGGGTGGACGCGTTCGAGGCACTGGCAGACCCGGTTCGTCGGGGGCTGCTGCAGCGGTTGGCTTCCGGTTCGGCGCGGGTCGTGGACCTGGCCGCCGAGTATCCGGTCAGTCGGCCCGCGATCAGCAAGCATCTTCGTCTGCTGACCGAAGCGGACCTGGTCACCGCGACGACCCGGGGCCGCGAGCGGCATTACTCGATCAATCGTGACGGGCTCGCTCCGGTGCAGGACTACGTGGCCGGCCTCCGTCGCGTTGGCCCGCCGATTCCCGAGCATGCCCTCGACGCCCTCGACCTCGAGGTGCGTCGGACGACACGCGAACGTACCAAGACCCCTGCGAACAAGGAGAACACCGCATGAGCACCCCGACCCCCACCGGACACCGAAGAGTCGTCGACGGCGAAACATATTGCGAATGGCAACGCACTTTCCACGCGCCGATCGACGACGTGTGGGCCGCCGTCACCGAACCCGAACGGCTCGCGCGCTGGATCGGTACCTGGACAGGCGATCCCACTGACGGCCACGTGAAGTTCCAGATGCTCTTCGAGGGTGACGACATTCCGGCGGAACACTTCCGGATCGATGAATGCGAACCGCCGCTCCGGCTCCGCATCACGACCTCGATGCCGTACGACGGCGACGAACCCGAACACTGGCTGCTCCGCCTGGATCTTCAGGAATCCGAGGGTGTCACCACCCTGACCTTCGCTCAGAACGTGCCCGATCCGGCCATGGCCGAAGGCGTGGGACCCGGCTGGGACTACTACCTCGACCGCATGGTCGCAGCCGAGAGTGGCGCACCGGTGGAAGGTGTTGTCTTCGAGGAGTATTCGCCATCAATGGCGGCGTACTACCGTGCGGAGTTCACCTCGCGCTGACACTCGGGCATGGCCACAGTTCCACCGCGTACGACTGGAAAAGTCGGGCCCACATATCTGGTGGAGAATTGGTGAGGGCTGTGGTCGGCGATGTCGGAAAGTTGGGTGGTGCGACGCCACTCGCCTTCGCGACCATCCGTTCCGGCCGGGCGACCACTCCGCACGTCCATCCCTCGCCGACGCACGCGTGCGTCGCGTGTGATGAGCGGTCCGCAGCCTAGGCGGGCCCGATGACGATGCGCGTGCCGTGGGCACTAAAATGATCTGCGGTGTGCCGGGAAGTCTGGTCGGCGGTATGTCCGTCGTCTGACCGAAAAGAGGCTCTACCGTATGAAGGACGCACCCCGTAGCCGGCTGTTCAGTCGCGGCTCCTGGTCGGAGACCAGCCGGATCGCAGCAATTCTCCGTCGCGAAACCATTGGTGGCGCACTGCTGCTGGTGGCGGCTCTGGCCGCACTCATTCTGGCGAACTCTCCGGCCGCGGATGCCTACCACCGGTTGATGGAGACCACGATCGGCCCGGAGTCGCTGCACCTGCATCTGTCGATCGCGTCGTGGGCGGCCGACGGACTGCTGGCAATCTTCTTCTTCGTCGTGGGACTGGAGCTGAAGCGCGAGTTCGTCGCGGGCGACCTGCGTGATCCGGCGCGTGCCGCGTTGCCGATCGCGGCGGCCGTCGGCGGCATGCTCACTCCTGCCATCATCTACGTGGCGATCAATCTCGCCGACTCGTCAGGCCGCGCTCTGAACGGCTGGGCCATTCCCACTGCGACCGACATCGCGTTCGCGGTCGCCGTTCTCGCGGTCGTGGGCACGAGTCTCCCCTCGGCGCTGCGGACCTTTCTGCTCACGCTGGCCGTCGTCGACGATCTGCTCGCCATCCTCGTCATCGCCATCTTCTACAGCGACAGTCTGAACTTCACGGCGCTCGGCCTGGCGGTGATACCTCTGGTGCTGTTCGCGGTCGCCGTTCAACGACGCATCAGGGCGTGGTGGGTTCTTCTCCCTCTGGCGGGAGCGACCTGGATTCTGGTGCACGCCTCGGGAATTCACGCCACCGTCGCCGGTGTCGCGCTCGGTTTCATGGTCCCGGTACTGCGGAGTGAGGCCGCGGGAGGTCCGGACGCCGGTCCGGGTCTCGCCGAGTACCTCGAGCACAAGGTCCGCCCCATCTCCGCGGGTGTCGCCGTACCGCTGTTCGCGTTCTGTGCCGCGGGCGTGACCGTTGGTGGGCTGGGCGGACTGCAGCGTTCGCTCACCGATCACGTCACCATGGGCGTGATCTGTGGGCTCGTCATCGGTAAGGCGGTCGGCATCTTCGCGACGACCTTCCTGCTGTCGAAGTTCACCCATGCATCCCTCGACGACGGGTTGCGGTGGCCCGACATCGCCGGCGTCTCGATGCTGGCGGGCATCGGTTTCACGGTGTCCCTGCTGATCAGCGAACTGGCCTTCGCCGGCGACCCGGTCGGAACCGAACATGCGAAGATCGGCGTCCTCGCCGGCTCGATCACCGCGGCCGTGCTCGCCGCCGTCGTCCTGAGAATCCGCAATCGCGCCTACCGGCGGTTGGCCGACATCGAGACGATCGACGATGACCACGACGGAATTCCCGACGTGTATCAGCAGAAGGGCCAGCGCAGGTGAGCCGAACGCCGGGGTGACATCGCCGCCAACCGGTGACACGGTGGACGGCGTTGTGGTGGAGAGTTATTCGCCGATGAACGGTATCCGGTCCGTGGCGGACCCCGACGGCAGCTGACACGTGGATCTGGCGCCCCCTCTCGACGCGTAGGCTGGAATGGTCGGGCCATATGTTTGGTGGAGAATTGGTGAGCGCTGTGGTCGGTCAAGTCGGGAAGCTGGGTGGTGCGACGCCACTCGTGCAGTTGGAGAAACTGCTCGGCGACGACGGACCGGCGCTCTACGCCAAGCTCGAGTCGTTCAATCCGTCGGGATCGGCGAAGGACCGCACTGCGCGATTGCTGATCACCGAAGCTCTGGAGTCCGGGTGCATCGCCCCCGGCGATCACGTCGTCGAATCCAGTTCCGGCAACTTCGGAGTCGCGCTGGCCCGCCAGTGCCGACTGTCCGGACTTCGCTTCACCTGCGTCATCGACCCGCGGACCAACGACATGACGCGGCGCCTCATCACTGCCTACGGTGCCGAGATCTTCGAGGTGCCGGCGCCGGATCCGGAGACGAACGACTGGTTGGTGGCCCGGCTCGATGCCGTTCGGCGCCTGGTCGACGATGCCAACGCGGCCGGGCGGCACGCCTGGTGGCCCAATCAATATGCGAACAGCGGTAATCCGCGTGCGCACTCCGAGGGGACGATGAGGGAGATCGTCGAAGCGTTGCCGTCGGTACCCGATGTCGTCGTCATCGCCACCAGTACCACGGGAACCCTGGCAGGCTGCATCGACTACGCGCATCGACACGGACACCGGACGCGGTTCGTCGCGGTCGACGCCGTGGGCAGCGTTCTCTTCGGCGGCGAACGCGGACAACGCAAACTACCGGGCTTCGGCGCCGGCACCGTGCCCGAGATCGCGGAGACGTTCACCCCCGATGCCGTGGTACGGGTGTCGGACCTCGACTGCGTCGTCGGGTGCCGGGTACTCGCGGCGACAGAGGGCTATCTGGCCGGGGCATCGGGTGGGGGAGTGGTGAGTGCGCTTCCTGCACTGGATCTCTCGGCCGATGACACCGTGTGTCTCGTCCTGCACGATGGTGGCGAACGGTACCTGAACACCGTCTACGACGATGACTGGGTTCACGAGCATCTGGACTGCGACGCGGACCGCCTGGACGGCCTGATGGCGTCGCCGCCCTGGGAAATCGCACGATGAAACTGGCGGTCGTCGGTGGCGGTCCCCGATTCGTCTTCGCGCTCGAGTCGCTCATCGAGGCCGGAGCCGAACTGCCCGAGGTCGTCGTATTCGAGCCGCGGTCCCAACTCGGCGCGGGCAGCGGATACGACACCGACCAGCCGGACTTCTTCCGGCTCAACGTCGCTGCCGACGTCATCCTGAGTCGCTCCGTCCTCGGATGTTCGTTCGCGGAGTGGCTCCGCGTGAATCATCCGGATCTTCGAGATGAGAGTTATCCGCCACGTGCGCTGGTGGGACACTTCCTCTCCGAATGTATGGATGAAATCTGCTCGCGGATACCACGATTCACACACGTGCGAGACCGCGTCGTCGACATCGTGCCCGGAGCAGACGGATGGCGCGTGATGACGGCATCGGACACCTACGACGCCGACGCGGTACTGATCGTGACCGGGCACAATGACGACTGGCCGGGGCGTCTACCGGCAACGACAGCAGTTCCCGCGTATCCGCCGCGGTACATGGATGAGGACATGACACTGCGCTCGGTCGAGATGCGGGGCGCTGCCCTGACCGCCATAGACGCCACCCTCGCATGCACCGAGGGGCGGGGCGGGACGTTCACCGACTCACCCGGCCGGCCCGGAGCCGTGAATTACTCTGGTGCAGAGCACACTCCGGAATCCATCACCTGGCGAACCAGGTCCGGCCGGTTGATGGCGACGAAGCGGACCATGGACGCTTCGCAGAGCTGTCTGCTCCGTGACACCGTGATCCCGCGCCGGACACTCCCGGCCACCCGGACGACGCGCGACCTCCTCGACGAGGCCACCGCAGCCATCGCCGATGCCGTTGAGGCGACAACGCGTGAGCGCCCGGAGGATCCGCAGGACTGGCTGGACGTTGACCTCCGGATGGCCCACGGATTTCTACGGCCCGATCACATCTGGGCCCGGGCGGAAGCGTGGCGCCTTCTCTATCCGGACCTCGTTGCACGGCACGCGCGGTGGCAGACCGACGGTGGCCAACCTCCGGAAGGGTGGCACGCCTTCCGTGACCTCGCGGTCGAGATGGAGCCCCTCGCTTTCGGTCCGCCGGCCGTCAATGCCGAGAAGGTCCTCGCATTGCTGAAAGCCGGAGTGCTCCATGTGACATCGGGGGCGGAGCGGTCGCCGGCGGACCTTCGGGTCGATGCCGTTCTCGCACCGCCCGGTGTCGAGGGCACCACCGATCCGCTGTGGACGCGGTTGATGGCACGTGGGCTGGTCCAGGCCGCTCCCGACCGGCGCGGCGTGCAGGTGGCCCCGGACGGGACGGCGCTCGTGAACGGCCGGCGGATGTCGGGACTGGCCGTCGTGGGCCGGGCGACCGAAGATGTGGTCCTGGGGACGGATACCCTGAGTCGTACGCTTCATCATGATCTGGATCGATGGGCCGGGAACCTGGCCGCATTGGTGAAAGGTACTGCATGACAATCGAACCGACGGTCCATGGCCACACACCAGTGCCCGCACGTCTGGAACCCTGGCAACGCAGGACCGTGGCCGAACCCGCGGAGATCGTGGGGCTCCTGGACACCTACGGTTCGCCGGTGAACCTGCTCGACACCGAGCTGGTCGGACGCCACGCGGATGAATTGGTGACGGCGGCCCGGGAATTCGACATCGATCTGCGAGTGTTCTTCGCGCGCAAGGCGAACAAGGCGCTGTCGGTGGTGGATGCGGCACTGGCGGCCGGGCACGGTGTCGACGTCGCGTCGGCGACGGAACTCGAACAGACGCTGGCGCGGGGAGCCGATCCGTCCAGGATCATCGTCACCGCCGCGGTGAAACCGGCGTCGCTGCTCAGGTTAGCGCTCCGGAACCGTGTTCTCATCTCCCTGGACAACCTCGATGAGCTGCGCCTGATCGAGCGACTGGCGGATGACGAGGATCATCCGCGACCGGTTCGACTCGCGATCAGACTGACGCCCGAGGGTGACGGTATCCCGTGGTCGCGCTTCGGATTACCGAGCGACGAGGTGCTGTCCGTGGTCCGGCGGGCGGACCCGTCGTCGCTGCGCATCGAAGGACTGCATTTTCATCTGAACGGCTACTCCCACACCCAGCGCGCCGCCATGCTGCATCGGGCGCTCGACATCATCGACACGGCCCGTGACTCCGGGCACCCGTTGGAGTTCATCGACATGGGTGGCGGCGTACCCATTCGCTACCTGGATGACCCGGAGCCGTGGCGTGCGTTCACCGATTCGATCTCGAAAGGTACTGAGCCACTGTGGGAGTCGCGCGCCCTGGGGCACGTCTATCCGATGTGGCAGGATCCGGTGCGGGGCGGATGGCTGCGCGAGGTGCTGACGATCGATGGCGTGGGCGCCCGGTTACGCGAGAGCGGTGTTCGGCTGCATATCGAGCCGGGACGGGCGTTGCTCGACGGGTGTGGCATGACGGTGGCGCGCGTGGAGTTCCGCAAGCAACGCCCGGACGGTACGTGGGTTATCGGTCTCGCAATGAACAGAACTCAACTGCGTTCGGCTGCAGATGATTTCATCCTCGATCCGATTCTGATCCCGGCAGACCGGCGAGAACCCACGGAGGCGATCGACGGGTTCCTCGTCGGCGCCTACTGCATCGAGAACGAGCTCATCACGTGGCGCCGTCTTCACTTTCCGCAGGGCGTGGCCGTGGGGGACTGCGTTGCCTTCGTCAATACCGCCGGCTACATGATGCACATCCTGGAGAGTACGTCGCACCGTATGCCGTTGGCGGTCAACCTGTTCAGGGCCGACGAGCGTTGGCACGTCGATCCCATCGACGTTGCGGACTGATCTTCTTCGGTACCATCGCTGACGAAGGGTCGGGAACCAAGACGAGGAGGCAAGCGATGTCCGAAACCGGAGTTGTGCGTTCGGTCCCCGAGTTCGATCTCGACCGTTACCTGGGCCTGTGGTTCGAAATCGGTCGGCTACCACTGAAATGGGAGGATGACGCCGCCACCGATGTGACCGCGGAGTACTCCCTGAACGACGACGGCACAGTGCGCGTCGACAACCGGTGTTTCGACAAGGACGGCAAGCCCACCCAGGCCATCGGACAAGCAGAGGTCGTCAAGGGTGAGGTCGGCCAGTTGGAGGTCACCTTCCTGCCCGAAGGTCTGCGCTGGATTCCCTTCACGAAGGGTGATTACTGGGTTCTGAAGCTGGACAACGATTATCGCGTCGCGCTGGTCGGCACGCCGGATCACAAGAACCTCTGGCTGCTGGCCCGCGACCCTGCTGTCTCCGACGACGTCAAGGCGAACTATCTTGCGACCGCACGGGACGAGGGCTTCGACCTCGATGACTGGATCGTGACCCCGCAGTCCGGCAATCGCGTGCACGACGACCAGTTGTCGTAAGTCACTCGGCCGGGTCAGGACAGCATTGCCAGGGTGATGTCGATGAACTGCTGGCGGACCTGTTCTTCGGTGAGGTCGAGAAGGAGCTGATGGGTCGCGCCGTCGAACACGGTGACCAGGGCCCGTGCCATCTTCTGCGGAGTATTGAGGTGCGCGGGAAGAGTGATGTCTTGTGCGGCAATGAAACCGGCGATCATGTCGGTCACCGCGGCGCGGAGCGTGGAACGCTCATCGGCCAGTTGCTCCGCAACCTCTGGGAACCGCGCCGCGTAGGTGACGAAGTCGGTGTTGATGAGCAACCACGTCCGGTCGATGTAGAGGCCGTTCGCCCAGGCCGTCACGAGGGTGGTGACGTCGTCGATGTTCGTCGTCTGCAGTGCATCGACGGTATACGTTGCCCCCTTGGCGGCTTCGCGTCGGTAGAGCGCAAAGAAGAGTTCATCGAGTGACGAGAAGTTGGAGTAGAAGGCGCCCTTGGTGAGACCCGCGGCGCGGCAGATGTCATCGATGCGGGTCCGGCCGAATCCCTTGGCGGCGAACGCTTCATACGCGGCGTCGAGGAGGCGCTGCTGGGTGACCTCACGTCGTCGCGTCTGGTTCTCTTCGCTCGATGAGGGACCGGTCATGTTCACAGTCTCTCACGAGTAGCGCATGTCGATACCTTCTGGTATTCAATACCCTATGGTATCGAACCAGGTGAAGGTCTCCCGCCGGCGCGCCGCGTGGATTCTGCCGGTCGTACTCATGTTCTGTGGGGCCTTATCGGGCGTGACGGCGGGGACGGCGGAGGGGCGTCCGGGTCGCGGAGACCTGGTCACCCGGTCGTACGCGAACGATGCGGGGAGTCGCACATACCAGGTGTACACACCGCGGGCCGACATGCGAGGTAGACCGCTCGTCGTGTGGCTGCACGGGACGAGCGAGGTCGCGAACGGCGATTCGCGGGTGGTGCAACGGAGCAATTCGCTGGTGCGCGAGGCGGGCGAGCGAGGGTACTCGGTGGTCGCGCCCAATCAGTCATTGTCGGCGCATCCGCAAGGTGCCTGGAACATCTTCGACCCCAAGGCGATGATGCGTGGACACGGCGAGGTGTCGATCGTCGCGGGCATCATCCGGCGTGAGATACGCGCGCTCGGCGCCGACCCGCGGCGCGTGTACGTCGCCGGCCACTCCGCAGGTGCGGCGATGACGAATTACCTTGCGGCGCTGTACCCGGAGCTTGTGACGGCGACTTCGGTCTCGGCGGGATGGCCGTACCTCGGTGATCCCACGGGTCTTGCCGTCCGGACGGCGATGGGACCGCGCCGTCGAGCGGTGCCGACCTTCATCACGCAGGGCACGAACGACACGTTGTCGGTGCCGCTCTTCGGTGCGGCCACCCGCAACGCCATGCTCGCAGTCAACGGATTCGGACCACGCGACGTCATCTCATCGAAGCGGATTGCCCCCGGGCAGGATCGTTACGCCGTGGATCTGACGACCTACGGCCGACGGGACCGAGTGGCGGTCGTCTATGCCAACGTCCTTGGCGGCAACCATGCCAGTGGCCCGGGAGCGGTGACGATCAACGGGCGGGCACTCGACGGCCGGGTCATCGATTTCCTGCTGGCGCAGTCTCGCTGAGCGTTCCGCGGAACGCTCAGGGTCGGCTCCGGCTCAGGAACGCGGACCCTTGTGGGTGACTGCGGGTGCCGTCATGCAGCCTGATTGGTAGTAGAAGTTCTGGATGGTCGCGCTGTTGTATCCCTGATCGGACAGTGCGTCACTCACCCCGGGTACTTGGGTCCCTTCCGTTCGCGTGTCGGAACAGGTGTGGCGATGCATCTGTCCAGCAGACGCGTTACCCTGCTTCGCTTTGCGGTTGTCTGGGACGTCTGCCTCGCAATGGCGCCACCCGAGCTCGCCGGGACGCCCGATCGCAGTCAAAGCGTGTAGCTGTCGTCTCCTTCGAATCGGATGCAGGGGGAGGTGGAGAGCACATCGTGGCGTGTTGTCCCGTTGACTGTCTTCGTTCGAATAACGAGGAAGAAGCCGTCGCCGTTCTCCAGGCGTACTCCGTCTCCGTCCTTGTCGGGTGGGAGTTCTGTCGACTGGTATCCCTGCGACTCAAGATCTTTCAAACCTTTGGTCACAGCGTCTGCGATTTCTGGCGATCGCTCGACAATGATGTTTACTGCGTTGATACTCCAGGGCGGGCCTGTGGTTCGGAAGTTTGAGTCGGTGGCACAACCCAACATGTTGGGAGGCGCGATTGGACCTTTCGGAAACGGTGCGTTGGCGTTCCATCCAGGGTCGAGGGCTTTTATATTCATGTTGACCGTGCGCCACGCCGCCGTGAGGTCGACATGGCGGACCTGAGGTTTGGGGGAGTCGTACTGGTAGCAACCGGCGGTCAGTCCAATGACCGCTAGCACGGTGCCAAAGCCACGTACGCATTTCATGTTCACCACGGTAGCCGGAGGGGGATGTCAGGTAATGGCCCAGGAAGGTCGATCTCTCCATCGAGTGCGTCGATGAATGGTCCAACAGGTGTGAAGCGGGTCATGCCTGTCGCAATGTCGTACGCCGGATCTGTGGCTCGGTCGGGCTCGCGCTCAACATAGGGCTCGGGCGCACCGCCCGTGATGACTTTGACCATGTTCTGGAATGCATCAGACTTAGGGTCATTCCAGTACCCGCCGTGCGCAGACGGCCCGTGAACCGGGCCGCGCGGGTAGTCAGGGTTGTTCCCGCTGTCGAGGCCGGTCTGGATCAAGCCTTGCAGGTTGGTCGCGTCAGCCTTTTTGTCGGGGTCGGGGTGTGTGACGGTCCCCGTCGGAGTGACATCGAAGCCATCTTGTACTGCTCCGTCGACGATCTTCAGTACGTGTTCGCGTGCGTACGTCAGATCCTGTCCGGCGTCCTTCGACTCGTCGGATATCTGCTGGAGAACATTGCGTACCTCCGAGATGTGATCGGCTTCCTCGGTGATCTTGGATTGGGCGGCATTCTTGGTCTGGCCCGTCCACCGAGAGTTGGCGTCCATCGCGCGAAGGACAGCGTCCATCGCGCCGTCGAGCTTCATGGCATTCGTTTGGGCGGCTTCACCGGCCGCAGTCAGCAGTTGCGGTGCCCACGCCCTGAGTTGGGAAATGGTGGGCCGCATCAGCGTCGAGGCAGTTGGGAGAACGTATCGGCTGAGGACCGGTCGTTCTCTACGGTCGTGGCCGTGAATCTGTGAAGGTTCTCGCCCAGGCGGTTCAGCCTGTCGGCGATTGATCGCGTTGCCGAGCTTGCGGGTTCGGCGCATTCCTTGATCGCTGCGAACGTGCGTGATCCGTCACCGGTCGGATCGGTGAACGCGGAGAACTCCAACGAGCCGGCCAACTCGCCCTGGTGTTGCCAGGTATTGACGGTGGCGGCGACCTGCCCAGGACTAATCCTGCCCAGGACTAATACTGAAGACGCCGGCGTCGTTCTTTGGTGTCACGCTCATCGCCTCCCTGTTGGCAGCGTTGATACGTGCGGAACTATATCGACAGCGCCTGACCGTAGCTCGCCGCTGTACTTCCTTCGAATGACAGGCGGGTGAGGTCATACGGACGTAGTCCATCCGTCCGCCCCTGGCGAAATCCTGACGGGAACAAACATCCGGCCACCAAGGTTGAGTCACTGAGACTGAACTTTGGAGGTTTGAATGACTACGTATTCATTACCCGTCCTCTTCGTTCCTGACCTGGTCGTTCTGCCCGGCATGGTGGTGCCGATCCCGCTGGACGACGCTGCTCAGGCGACGGTGGACGCGGCGCGGGCGAGTGAGGCGGACAAGCTGCTGATCGCGCCGCGCCTGGACGACCGGTACCCGACGCACGGTGTGATCGCTTCGATCGTGCAGGTCGGACGTATGCCCGGCGGCGGCAGCGCGGCCGTGGTGAAGGGCGAGAAGCGGGCGCAGATCGGCACGGGTGCGCCCGGCAACGGCGTCGGCCTGTGGGTCGAGGTCACCGAACTCGACGAGCCGGAGATCACCGACGAGGTGAAGACCCTGGCCGCCGAGTACAAGAAGCTCGTGCTGGCGATGCTGCAGCGTCGCGAGGCGTGGCAGATCATCGACGGCGTCAACAAGATGACCGATCCGTCGGCGCTGGCCGACACGTCGGGCTACTCGTCGTGGCTGACCGACATCCAGAAGCGTGAGCTGCTGGAGACCCCGGACATCGCCGAGCGCCTCACGTTGCTCATCGAGTGGACCGGCGAGCACATCGCCGAGACCGAGGTGAGCGACAAGATCGCCGACGACGTGCGCAACGGCATGGAGAAGCAGCAGAAGGAATTCCTGCTGCGGCAACAACTCAACGCCATCCGCAAGGAACTCGGCGAGGACGAGCCCGAGGGTGCCGACGACTACCGCGGCCGCGTGGAAGCCGCCGACCTGCCCGACAATGTGCGGGAAGCCGCGCTGCGGGAGGTCGGGAAGCTCGAGCGGGCCAGCGACCAGTCGCCGGAGACCAGCTGGATCCGCACGTGGCTCGACACGGTTCTTGATCTGCCGTGGGACGTCACGACCGAGGACAACACGGACGTCAAGGGTGCCCGCGAGATCCTCGACGCCGATCACCACGGGCTCGACGACGTGAAGGATCGCATCGTCGAATACCTGGCCGTCCGTGCACGCCGTGCGGAGCGGGGACTGCAGGTCGTCGGTGGGCGCGGTTCGGGCGCCGTGATGGTGCTCGCCGGCCCTCCCGGCGTCGGCAAGACGTCGCTCGGCGAATCCGTCGCGCGGGCGCTCGGGCGCAAGTTCGTGCGCGTCGCCCTCGGCGGTGTGCGCGACGAGGCCGAGATCCGTGGCCACCGGCGCACCTACGTCGGTGCGCTGCCCGGCCGTATCGTGCGGGCCATCGGCGAGGCGGGATCGATGAATCCTGTTGTGCTGCTGGACGAGATCGACAAGGTCGGCTCCGACTACCGGGGCGATCCGGCGGCGGCGTTGCTCGAAGTCCTGGACCCGGCGCAGAACCACACGTTCCGCGACCACTACCTGGATCTCGATCTGGACCTGTCCGACGTCCTGTTCCTGGCGACGGCGAACGTCGTCGAGAACATCCCGTCGGCGTTGCTCGACCGCATGGAGCTGGTCACCCTCGACGGTTACACCGAGGACGACAAGGTCGCCATCGCGCGCGACTACTTGCTCCCGCGGCAGGCCGAGCGGTCCGCCCTGTCCGACGACGAGGTGACCGTCACCGACGAGGTGCTGCGTGAGATCGCCGCGAACTACACCCGGGAACCCGGTGTGCGACAGTTCGAACGGCTGCTCGCCAAGCTCCTGCGCAAGGCGGCGACCAACCTCGAATCGGGGAAGGCCACCGCGCCGATCACCATCGACGAGGCCGACCTCACCGATTACCTGGGGCGTCCGCGGTTCACCCCGGAGTCCGAGGAGCGCACCGCGGTCCCCGGTGTGGCCACCGGACTGGCGGTCACCGGAATGGGCGGCGACGTCCTGTTCATCGAGGTCAACTCGACCGAGGGGGAGGCAGGTCTGAAGCTGACGGGTCAACTGGGCGACGTGATGAAAGAGTCTGCGCAGATTGCTCTTTCGTATGTGCGCGCCCACGCCGACGAGCTCGGTGTGGACCCGAAGGCGCTGGACAAGTCGATCCACGTCCACGTGCCCGCGGGTGCGGTGCCGAAGGACGGACCGAGCGCGGGTGTCACCATGGTCACCGCGCTGGTGTCGATGGCGACCGGCCGCAAGGTGCGTGCCGACGTCGGCATGACCGGTGAGGTCACGCTGAACGGACGCGTCCTGCCGATTGGTGGTGTCAAGCAGAAACTCCTTGCGGCACAACGGAATGGACTCACCACCGTGTTCATCCCGCAGCGCAACGAGCCGGATCTCGACGACGTTCCCGCCGAGGTTCTCGACGGCCTGGAGGTGAAGCCGATGACCGACGTCGTCGACATCATCGCCCAGGCGCTCGAGCCGGCAAACCAGGCGTCGACGACGGTCGCTGCCTGACGACACCACGTAGGGCCGACACGCGAACAGCGTGTCGGCCCTACGTATGTGTGGACGATTCGCCGGGCGGATCCGCGGGCTCACCGTTGTCGTCGAGGACGACGATCTCACCGCCCGGGAAGCCGAAGATCCGGGCCAGGGCGGCGCGGATCATGTAGCGGGGGAAGTTCTCGGTGGCCACGAGGGTCTGTTGCTGGATGAGGCCCTCGATCATCGCGACGACGATCTCCGCGGACCGGCGGGGGTGGACGGGTTCGTTGGCGCGGGCGAACGGTTCGGTGAACGCTACGAAGGCGGCGCGCTGCTCGATCTCCTGCCTGCGGAGTTCGTCGTCGAACTGCGACTCGATGAGCAGAGCGTGCCGGGCGTTGACGACGCCGCGGGCCTCGGTCGACATCGTGACCACGAAGTCGGTGGTCGCCTCCAGGATGTCGTCGGTGGAGACGCGTCCTTCCTCGCCGCGCGCGAGCAAGGGCGCGAACGAGGCGACGGCCACCTCGTACATCCGCTTGTGCGCTTCGGTGAACGCGAGTTGGTGCAGCTTCGACCGGGTGGGTGCGTAGTAGTTGACCGATCCGGCAGGCAGTCCGAGCGCGTTGTCCACGTTCCGGTGTGTCAGGGCGCGAAGGCCGCCGTTTGCAACGAGTTCGAGGGCGGCGCGCCCGAACAGGGCGCGGCGATCGGTCATGAAGCGACCATGCGTCGATGACCGTCAAGCATTGGCTACCCCTGTCCCCGATGTGTTGCCGACCCGGACTTCGGGCCAAGTTTAGCTATCAAAGTTCGTCCCGGGGTCATGCAATCCCGCCGCGAACCTTGAGTCGACCACGCTGAGAAATTTTCCGGAGACGGGAACAAACCCTGGTTGTGCGCAGTTGAACCAGTAGAGATTGAGTCACTTACACTCAACTTTGGATTGACTCCGGTGACCATCGACGGTACACATTGAGTCGGTTGCACTGAAGTTGAGTGCGAGTGGGTCTCGGGCGCACACCCATGAACTACTAGGAGGAAACACATGTCCCGTGCAGTTGGAATCGACCTCGGCACCACCAACTCGGTGGTCTCGGTCCTGGAAGGCGGCGAGCCCGCCGTCATCGCCAACGCCGAAGGCTCCCGGACCACGCCGTCCGTGGTCGCTTTCGCGCGCAACGGCGAAGTGCTGGTCGGACAGCCGGCAAAGAACCAGGCGGTCACCAACGTCGATCGCACCATCCGCTCGGTCAAGCGCCACATGGGCGACACCGACTGGAACGTCGACATCGACGACAAGAAGTACACCCCGCAGGAGATCAGCGCACGCACGCTGCAGAAGCTGAAGCGTGACGCGGAGTCCTACCTGGGTGAAGACGTCACCGACGCGGTCATCACCGTGCCGGCCTACTTCAACGACTCGCAGCGTCAGGCCACCAAGGAGGCGGGCCAGATCGCGGGTCTGAACGTGCTCCGCATCGTCAACGAGCCGACCGCGGCCGCGCTGGCCTACGGTCTGGACAAGGGCGAGAAGGAACAGACCATCCTGGTCTTCGACCTCGGTGGCGGTACCTTCGACGTCTCGCTGCTCGAGATCGGCGACGGTGTCGTCGAGGTTCGTGCCACCTCCGGTGACAACGAGCTCGGCGGCGACGACTGGGACCAGCGCATCGTCGACTGGCTCGTCGAGAAGTTCAAGGCGCAGAACGGCATCGACCTGACCAAGGACAAGATGGCCATGCAGCGTCTGCGTGAGGCCGCGGAGAAGGCGAAGATCGAGCTGTCCGCGTCGCAGAGCACCTCGATCAACCTGCCGTACATCACGGTGGATGCCGACAAGAACCCGCTGTTCCTCGACGAGCAGCTGAGCCGCAGCGAATTCCAGAAGATCACCTCGGATCTGCTGGAGCGCACCCGCGCACCGTTCCAGGCCGTCATCAAGGACGCCGGCATCTCCGTCGGCGACATCGATCACGTTGTGCTCGTGGGTGGTTCGACCCGTATGCCGGCCGTCACCGAACTGGTGAAGGAACTGACCGGTGGCCAGGAGCCCAACAAGGGCGTGAACCCGGACGAGGTCGTCGCCGTGGGCGCCGCACTGCAGGCCGGTGTGCTCCGCGGTGAGGTCAAGGACGTGCTGCTCCTCGACGTCACCCCGCTGAGCCTCGGTATCGAGACCAAGGGCGGCGTGATGCACAAGCTGATCGAGCGCAACACCACGATCCCGACCAAGCGGTCGGAGACCTACACCACGGCCGAGGACAATCAGCCGTCGGTGCAGATCCAGGTCTATCAGGGTGAGCGCGAGATCGCCTCGCACAACAAGCTGCTCGGCTCCTTCGAGCTCGGCGGCATCGCTCCTGCTCCGCAGGGTGTCCCGCAGATCGAGGTGACCTTCGACATCGACGCCAACGGCATCGTGCACGTCACCGCGAAGGACAAGGGCACCGGCAAGGAGAACTCGATCCGCATCCAGGACGGTTCCGGCCTGAGCAAGGACGAGATCGACCGCATGATCAAGGACGCCGAGGCACACGCCGACGAGGACAAGAAGCGTCGCGAGGAGGCGGAGACCCGCAACCAGGCCGAGTCGCTGGTCAACCAGACCGAGAAGTTCCTGAAGGACAACGAGGACAAGGTTCCGGCCGAACTCAAGGAGAAGGTCACCGCGGCCGTCGCCGAGGCGAACGAGGCCCTCAAGGGCAACGACATCACGGCGATCAAGGATGCGGTCGAGAAGCTGTCGACGCAGTCCCAGGAGATGGGTCAGGCGATCTACGCCGCCTCCGCGGCCGAGAACAACTCGGGTGCGGCCGGTGACAATGCCGGTGGCGACAGCGACGACGTCGTCGACGCAGAGGTTGTCGACGAGCCCAACGAATCCGGAGACAACAAGTGACAGAACGTGATCCCGAGTTCGGTGCCGACGGGGGCAACCCCGGCGCCGCCGATTCCGAGAACTCGGAGCCGATCACGGTGAGCGACCGGCGGCGTATCGATCCCGAGACGGGAGAGGTACGCCCCGGCGACTCCGCCGGTGATCCGGCTGCCGACGCAGAATCCGGAGATAATCCGGAAGGTGCTGCCGGCGAAGAGAATTCGTCGGACGCGCGGATCGCGGACCTGACCGCGGACCTGCAACGAGAACGCGCCCAGTTCGCCAACTTCCGGCGTCGGGCAGCGGAGGAGAAGCAGGGCTCGGTCGCCTATGGCAAGCAGGTGCTCATCGAGAAACTGCTCCCGATCCTCGACGACCTCGACCGTGCTCGCGAGCACGGCGACCTCGAGAGCGGACCGCTGAGGGCGCTCGCCGACAAGCTCGGTGAGGTCCTGAACAGCGAAGGGCTCGCCAAGTTCGGCGCACCCGGTGAGCCGTTCGAGCCGGACCTGCACGAGGCGGTCCAGCATGAGGGCGACGGACCGGAACCGGTTATCGGTGCGCTCTACCGCAGCGGATACCGGCTCGGCGACAAGGTGATCCGTACCGCGATGGTGACCGTCACCGACCCGGCTGGTGCACAATAATCGCAACCACCATCGGCTGCCCGGCGAAGCGTTCGGACGCAACGCGTCGCCGGGCAGCCTGGTTTCACACCACGAACTTCACATTCATAACCAGACAATCGACATATCGAAGGAGGTGACGTCTGGTGGCTCCACAACGGGAGTGGTTGGAAAAAGACTTCTACAAGGACCTGGGCGTTGCTTCTGACGCTTCGGCTGAAGAGATCAGGAAGGCCTACCGCAAGCTCGCACGCGAGCTGCATCCGGATGCCAATCCGGGTGACACGGCGGCCGAGGAACGCTTCAAGCGGGTGTCCGAAGCCCACAGCGTGCTCGCCGACCCGGAGAAGCGCAAAGAGTACGACGAGACACGTTCGATGTTCGCCGGCGGAAGATTCCGCGGCGGCGGCAACGGATTCCCCGGTGGCGGCGCGGGCACCTACACCACGACCGGTGGTGGCGGTGGCTTCGACATCGGTGACCTCTTCGGTGGTGGCGCGGACGTCGGCGGCGGCGGATTCGGCGATATCTTCGACGGACTCTTCAACCGCGGTGCGGCCGGCGGCTCACGCACCGCGACGACCGGGCGTCCGAAGCGCGGCAACGACCTCGAGACCGAGACGACACTGAGCTTCAAGGACGCGGCGACCGGCACCACGGTGCCACTGCGGGTGACGAGCCCGTCGCCCTGTACCACCTGCCACGGCAGCGGCGCCAAGCCCGGCACGAGTCCGCGAGTCTGCCCGAACTGCAACGGTTCCGGCTTCGTCAGCCGCAACCAGGGTGCCTTCGGGTTCAGCGAGCCGTGCCAGGACTGCCAGGGCACCGGATCGCGTATCGATGACCCGTGCACCGACTGCGACGGCAGCGGCGTCAAGGTCCGTTCTCGCACCATCAACGTCCGGATTCCGGCGGGAGTCGAAGACGGGCAACGCATTCGGCTCGCCGGACAGGGTGAGGCCGGTCGCCGTGGCGCACCGTCGGGCGATCTCTACGTCGTCGTTCACGTGACCCCCGACAAGGTCTTCACCCGCAGCGGCAATGACCTCAAGGTGCAACTGCCCGTCCGCATTTCGGAGCTCGTGCTCGGTGCGACGGTGTCGGTGCCGACGCTCGACGGATCGGTCGGGGTCAAGATCCCGCCGAACACCAGTGACGGGCGGACCCTGCGGGTTCGCGGACGTGGCGTGCCCAAGCGATCCGGCGGGGCGGGCGATCTGCTCGTCACCGTGAAGGTCGCGGTGCCCCCGACCCTCGATGCCCCTGCGGTCGAGGCCATGGAAGCCTACGCTGAGGCGGAGAAGGCGAGCGGATTCGATCCGCGCGCGAATTGGGGGCGGTGACCATGGCGGGGGAACAGGACACCGGCGCGACCTTCCTCATCTCGGTCGCAGCCGAACTGGCCGGTATGCATGCGCAGACGCTGCGCACCTATGACCGTCTGGGCCTGGTCACGCCGCAGCGCACCAGCGGCGGCGGACGCCGCTACTCGACCCGCGACGTCGAGCTGCTGCGCGAGATCCAGCGGCTGTCCCAGGAAGAGGGCGTCAACCTGGCAGGCATCAAGCGGATCATCGACCTGAGCAATCAGGTCGATGCTCTGCAGCAGCGAGTTCGTGAGCTGCAGGGCGAGGTCAATCGCGGTGCCACGCGCCGTGGCGGCGAGCTGGTGCCGATCCCGCGGACGAACGCCCTCGTGGTCTGGCAACCCCGTCGACGACGGTCTGCCGACTGAGTCGTCGGGTTCACCCGATAGGCTCATGTGACTCATACCGCATCGAGACAGGATCGACATGGCCAGGACCAGGGCTTCCGCCGCGGGCGGTGCAGGCTCCTCGCCGTCGGTCCTCGGCATCGCGGTCGTCGAAGATCACGTCGCATCGGTAGTCCGATCAGCCGACGGCGACGTGATCGCCAGCAATCGCATCGACCTGCCGGATGCGTCGGCCCAGAGCGCCGAATCGGCCATCGACGACCTCGTCGAGTCGGTCCCGTACGAGATCGACCGGATCGGCATCGCCTGCAACCGCCCGGCGACCGAACGATTCCTGCAGACCGCGCTGTCACCCGGCGCCTCCCGCCCGTCGTGGTGTGCGAAGGTGCGGGTCGCCGACCTGCCCACCGCGCTTGCCGAGGTCGCGCGCACCGAGATGGGCGCGCGCGGCATCATCGCCGTCATCGATCTCGACCGCGACGCCGTGCCGTCCCCGGGATCATCGGTCGTCATCCTCGACTCGGCCACCGGCGAGGTTCTCGGAACCGCCGAATTTGCTTATGGCACACCGGGACCCGTGACCGATCCGTCGAACGCCACCGAAGTCGCGGACGCCGTGACCTCGGCGCCGGGCGGGTCGTCGGTGACCTCCGTGGTGTGCACCGGTCCTGGTGCGGAGACCCCGGGCATCGCCGAAGCACTCGAATACGCTCTCGCGCGGCCGGTCACCGTGCTCGATGATCCGGCTCTCGCGCCGGCCGTCGGTGCCGCGATGGTCGCGACCCGGCCGGTGGCCGCGGCCCGCGGACTCTCCCGCCGGAGCTGGTGGCTGATCGCGGCCGCCGTCATCGGTGCGCTGGCCGTCGGTGCACTCGCGACCGCGGCCTTCGCCGTGGGGGCGGGCACCGAACGGGAGGCCGCGCCGACCACCGTCACCGTGACCGAGACCCCGAAGGCGGCGACCATCGTCCGGACGCCGCGTCCGGTGACCCGGACCGAGACCGAACGGGTGACGGTCAGCCCCGACAGAGGCGACCCGGAGACGGTCACGCGGAGTACCACCGTGACGAAGACGGTCACCGAGGCCGGCCCACCTCCGCCGACGGTCACCGTGACCGTGACCCAGACGTTTCCGGGGCAACCGTCCGGCGGATACGCGCCGTAGAGCCGAGGCCGCCCGCGTCAGTCGACCGGGTCGTGCTGGATGCGACTCGTCCGGACCCCGGAGATCACCAGCCCACGCTGAGTGTTCTCGATCATCTGCGGTGAACCGGCGATGAGGACCTGATGGTCGAACCACGGTCCGGAATTCAGCACCACGTCGACGAGGGTGCCGATCCGGTGGTCGATGCCCAGTGACTCCGGACTGGCGACCGAGTTGATCCACCACGGGTCGGTGCTCTCCTCCGACACCGCGGTGACGGTCAGCCAGGGGTTGGTGGTCGCGATGCGGCGCAGGACCGCCAGGTCGTACAGCTCGCCCGGATAACGCACACCGTAGAAGATGTGTGTCCGTGGGGAATCGGCGCGCTTGGACATCTCGATGATGAGCGCGCGCAACGGGGCGAGTCCGGTGCCGCCGGCGACCATCAGGACCTCGCGGTCCGGCTCGATGTGCAAGGTGCCGTGCGGCTGTGCGAAATACCAGACATCGCCGGGCCGGGTCTCGGCCACGATCGCTCCGCTGACGTTGCCGCCCGGTACCGCCCGAACGTGGAACTCGAGTTCGCCGTTCGGGTTCGGCGGGATCGACGGCGACAGGTGACGCCACTCCTTGGGCCGCTGCGGTACCTGAACCTCCAGATACTGGCCCGCGGAATGGCGGAGCTTCGAGCCGGTTTCCAGGCGGATCACCGCGAGATCCCGGGTGATGCGGTACTTCTCGACGACCCGGGCCTCCGACAACGCCGGAATGGCGGCGGTCTCCGCTGCTCCGCGCATCACGCCGGTGGTCAGCATCATCGCCTGTGCGACGGTCTGTTCGACGTCGTCGTCCCAGTAACCGTCCATGGCGACGGCGAACTCGGCCATCAGCGCCCGGAACATCACCTCGTAGTGCGCGGGCAGCACTCCGAACTTCCGGTGATCTCGTCCGAGTTGGGCCAGGAACTCGACGAGGTCGGGATGGCCCTCCTCGCGCGGGATGACGTCGAGGACATGGTCGATGACGCCGAAGAAGGCTTTGCGTTGCTCAGTCATCAACGCGGGGAACAGCTCCCGCAGATCCGGGTTGATCGCGAACATCCGCGTGTAGACGTTCATCGAGAAACGTTCGGGATCCTTGTTGATCTGATCGCGGACATGATGCAGCACGTGGCGCGAATGACTGGGCACTGTTCACCTCCTGCGGAAACCGGTCGCCGCGTGGTGCGTCGTTCGCGGCGGCCCTCAGTCAGACTAGCCGTCCGTCGTTCAGGGTCGGTGATCGAGCAATCGGTGCACGCTGACGGATCGCTGTGGCACCCTGACAGAGATGAAATCGTTGCGGGGTGTGGTGCCGGGCATCGTCGATGCCCATCTGCACCAGTGGAATCCGCGCCGCACGCCGTGGGCGTCGACCCGCCTGTCCCGCCTGTACCGATTCGTTCCCGGTCTCGGCGACCGCGTGTTCCCCATGGTGGTCCCGCAGGCCGACCGCGAATACGTGTTGAGTCCCACCACCGTCGCACGCACCTATGAGCCCTTGCAGTACCTGTCGGACGCCTCCGATGTGCCCGCCGTCGCCGGCGTGCGCATCGACACCGTCGTCCATGTCTCCTCCCATTGGCGGGGCACCACCGGCAGCAGTCGTGACGACTCCGCGGACTGCTCATCGCTCAACGAGACCCGCTACGTCACCAGCCTCCCGTTCGATGTGGGGGTCGCGCCGCGTCTCGGGGCCATCGTGGTGAACGCCGATCCCCGCGACGAGGGCATCGGCACACTGCTCGACGATCAGGCCGCGCTGACCGATCGGTTACGCGGCATCCGCTGGGTCACCACCCGGCATCCCGATCCGCGGGTCCGCGAGGTGGCCGACGCCGACGGCATCCTCGCGTCGAGTGCCTTCCTCAAGGGATTCGAGGCCGTCGCCGATCGCGGTCTGGTCTTCGACACGTACGTGTACTCGCACCAGCTGTACGACGTGGTATCCCTCGCGAAGGAGTACCCGGAGACCACGATCATCATCGATCACCTGGGCACACCCGCCGGTGTGTTCGGACCGGTCGGCACCCGCACCGGCTCGAGCGCGAGCGCCCGCGCCGACATCCTCCGGCTCTGGCGGGAACGGATGACAACGCTGGCGGCCCAACCCAACGTGGTGGTCAAGTTGTCGGGACTGGCGCTGCCCATCCTCGGCTACGGCCGGGACCGGTGGGGGAACATCGGCAGCGGCGACACACTCGCCGAGATGATCGGCCCGCTCGTCGCGCACACGCTCGACCACTTCGGCTCCGACCGCGTGATGTTCGGCTCCAATTTCCCGATCGACAAACCGAACACCTCACTGGAGATGACCGTCGGCACGTTGATCGACCTGGTCGAGCCGCGTGGGGACTACGCGTTGCGCAACGTGTTCCGGGACACCGCCCGGCGCGTGTACCGGATCGAGGACTGAGATGACCGACATCGACGGCCTGGCCGCCGCACTACCCGAGGGCATGGTGGTCACCGACCCCGACATTCTCGAGGGCTACCGGCAGGACCGGGCGCAGGACCCGGATGCCGGAACCGCGCTCGCGGTGATCCGCCCGACGACCACGGAGCAGGTGCAGACCGTGGTCCGCTGGTGCGGCGAACATCAGGTCCCGATCATCACCCGTGGTGCCGGTACCAGCCTGTCCGGCGGCGCCACCGCCGTCGACGGCGCGGTGATGCTCTCGACGGAGAAGATGCGTGAGCTCACCATCGATACCGCGACCCGGACCGCGGTCAGTCAGCCCGGCCTGCTCAACGCCGAGGTGAAGGCCGCCGCCGCGGAACACGGCCTCTGGTATCCACCGGATCCGTCGTCCTTCGAGATCTGTTCCATCGGCGGCAATGTCGCCACCAACGCGGGTGGGCTCTGCTGCGTCAAGTACGGCGTCACCACCGACTACGTGCTCGGCCTCGAGGTGGTGCTGGCCGACGGGCGGGCGGTCCGGCTGGGCGGCAAGCAACTCAAGGACTCCGCGGGCCTGCCGTTGACGAAACTCTTCGTCGGCAGCGAAGGCCTGCTCGGCATCATCACCGAGGCGACCCTGCGGCTCCTGCCTGCGCAGGCGGCGGCGTGCACGGTCGTCGGCTCGTTCGCGACCGTGCACGAGGCGAGTGAGGCGGTCCTCGCGGTGACCGCGCGTATCCGGCCCGCGATGCTCGAGTTCATGGATGCGGTGTCCATCAACGCCGTGGAGGACATGCTCTCGATGGGGCTGGACCGCACGGCGGGCGCGCTGCTGGTCGCCCAATCGGATGCACCCGGGCCCGCCGGAGTGGCCGAGGTCGAGATCATCCGCGAGGCGTTCGAGGCACACGGTGCGAGCGAGGTGTACGCCACCGACGACCCCGTGGAGGGTGAGGCCTTCACCGCCGCCCGGCGCGCGGCGATCCCGGCCGTGGAACGTCTCGGCTCGTTGTTGCTCGAGGACGTCGGGGTGCCGTTGCCGCAACTGCCCGCGCTGATCGACGGCGTGGCCGGAATCGCCGATGCCAACGCCGTGACCATCTCGGTGATCGCGCATGCGGGGGACGGCAACACCCATCCGCTCATCGTCTTCGACCCCGCGGACGACGACGAGCGCGTTCGTGCCGAGCGCGCTTTCGGTCAGGTGATGGATCTCGCGATCGGCCTGGGCGGCACGATCACCGGTGAGCACGGGGTCGGCAGGCTGAAGAAGGCGTGGCTGCCCGATCAGGTGGGCGCCGACGTCATGGACATGACTGCGATCATCAAGCGGGCACTCGATCCCCAGGGACTGCTGAATCCGGGTGTGCTGCTGTGAAACTCAGGACACCGCGCTGATGGAGTAGGTGTTGCGGCCCGATTCCTTGGCGCGGAACAGTGCGGCGTCGGCCTGGCTCAGCGCATCCTGCACCAGGACGTGCGTGGCGGTCGGCGTGCCGGCGCCGGGGCTCTTCGGATAGACGACCGCCCCGATGCTCATCGTGACGCGCCGGTCGCCGAGCAGATCCAGGGAATGATTGCGGATGCGTTCGGCCAGCTGCGCGGCCTGGTGAAGATCGGCGGGTGCGGCGATCGCGAATTCGTCGCCGCCGATCCGGCCGACGACCGCGCGGTCGCCCGACGTCGTCTGCAGCATGTCGGCGATGCGGGCGAGCACGGCGTCGCCGACGGCGTGCCCGTGATCGTCGTTGATCTTCTTGTAGTGGTCCACGTCGACGATCGCGATCATGAACGTCGACTGCGGATCGCGGACCAGGCGGCCGGCCCAGTACTGGAAGCCGCGCCGGTTGAGGATGCCGGTCAACGGATCGGAGTTCGCCGAATCGAGGTGCTTCTTGAGGGAGCGCTGGAACTCGATGGTGTAGGTCCGGTGCAGCATGACCACACCGTTGGCGACCGCGAGCGCGATGAGGCCGCCGAGGATGGCGCTCGACGGATTGCCGGCCGGCGGCTCACCCGACACGGCGACCCGGACGGTGAAGACGACGATGACGACGGTGGTGTACGCGATGTGCAGCATCACCAGGCGCCACCGGACGAAATGCGCGACGAAGGCGGCGACGATGGCGAACAATGCGGTACCGAACAGCGCGAACTGCGTGCTCTTGAAGGTCAGCAGGACCAGAGTGATGCCCACGTCGGCGTAGACGACGAAACCGGTGTTCAGGCCACGCCGTGGCGACTCCTTGGTCCACCACATGGTGCCGAGCCGCATCTGACTCATCACGAGGGCGACCGGGATGGTCGTGCTGGAAAGAAGGAGGACCATCACCTGACGCGCGGTCGAATCGCCCGCGGCGCTGGGCGAGAGCGCCGCGAGTACGCCGAAGCAACCGAAGACCAGCACGAAGGCCGCGATGCCGTAGCGCTGCAGCGTCTCGGACAGGCCGACCTGCCCCAGAACCCCGCGGGCATCCAGAGAGCGTGAGACCGGCGGTTCCGGTGGCGTCTCGGGGGCGGAATTCCGACGAAGCCGATCGATCGGGCGTTCGGTGATGCTCACGTCGGTGCGATGTCCTCTACTCGTCTGCGCATGGATCTCACGCGGACGCGTAGCGGTGCCGAGATCCATCGGATGAGTTTAGGCGAGTGAAGAGTTTGCCGCCTCAAATACGGCGCGAACGATCGAATGTGGCACGGCATGGTCGGGTATCCCCACATCCCCTCCTCGCGGGGATACCCGACCATCGGCTGCCGACGGCGACTTGCGCTGACGTCGACACCACCCAGTGCCACCATTGACATTAGACGGCTCTTCGACAACCTACAATCACAGCAACATGGACAACTGACAGGACTTAGTTGATGTTTGATGGTGGTTCTACCCCGAAGGATCTCGATTTACGCCGTTTACGCATGTTCGTGGCGGTCGTCGAGTCCCCCAGCCTGCGCGTGGCGGCCGAACGCCTGTACATCACACAGCAGGCACTGTCGTCGACGATCCGGGAGCTCGAGCGCAACCTCGGTGTCGCACTGTTTTCCCGGACGCGTCGCAGTCTGACGCTCACCGGGGCGGGGGAGGTCCTCTATCAGGGTGCGGTACCACTGCTGGCCGGCGGCGATCACCTCATCCACGATGTTCGGCGCGCGGCCACCGGCGGGCCGAAGCCCTTCGTGATCGGGCATGCGCCCGACCTGGCGACCTCCGAGGTCTTCGCGCTCATCGAGTCGGTGGTGCTGGAGAATCCGTCGATCCCGATCACCGTGCGCCCGATCTTCGCCGAACAGATCCGCGACGAACTGATGTCGGGTTCCGTCGACCTGGCGCTGGGGCGCGGCTACCAGTCGCCGCCCGAACTGGCCGCGACCGTTGCCGCCAATCACACCCTGCGCCTGGCCGTCCACGCGGACAATCCGCTGGCGCAGCGGGACCGGGTCGAGCTGAGTGAACTGGCCGATCAGGAGATCGTGGTGTGGGGCGACGAACGCGACACCGAGTACACGACGATTCTGGTGTCGATCTGCCGCCGCGCCGGATTCGAACCGCGCATCATCGTGTCGAATCTCCTCGGGACACCTCCGCACACGGCGGTGATCGCGCACCCGGGCGCGTGTGCGTTCGTCACCAACCGGCCCGGCTGGATCTACGTGAACCGGATCCGGATCATCGAGTTCGTCGACCCTCCGACGGCGCCGGTGCTCGCGATGTGGTTGCCGCACACGGCATCCGAACTCCGGAACACGATCCTCGCGTCGGTGGCCTAACCGCCGGCCGGTTCTCCCCGCTGCCCGCTGATCGGGTGGTCGACCGGGTTTCTCCGCTGATCGGGTGGTCAACCGGTTCTCCGCCGATCGAGTAGTCGGCGAGCGCAGCGAGTCGACGTATCGAGATCACCGTGCGCGATCTGGAATCGGTGACGTGTCCGATCATGTCAGTGACGTGCCAGGATGCCGGGGAGGTCCGCGTCGACGGCCAGAGCCCCGTACTCAAAATTCCGGTCGTCGCCGAGCCGTGCGGCGATGAAGGCATCGGAGACCGCAGTCGGTGAAAACCGAACGAGCAGAGAGGCTTCCAGCGCCAGGGCCATGGACTCGACGACGGTGCGGGCGCATCGCTGGGCATCGGCCGGGTCGAGCCGGGCCAGTTCGCCCAGTTGGGTGCGGACGCGATCGAGGTGGCGATCCAGCGTGGTGTTGATGCCGCGTGCCAGGTTCACCTCGGCGTCGAAGGCGGCAACCGACTCGGGCTCCCGGGTCATCGCGCGCAGCACGTCGAGGGCGATGACGTTGCCGGAACCCTCCCACACGGCCATCACCGGCTGTTCGCGATATCGCATCGCGAGCGGGAAGTCCTCGGTGTATCCGTTGCCGCCCAGGCATTCCAGAGCCTCGTAGGAATGATGCGGTCCTCGTTTGCAGATCCAGTACTTGGCGACCGCCGTGGCGAGACGGCGGAAGGCGCGCTCCTGATCGGAGGCGTCCTCGTCGTGTGCGCGTGCCAGCCGGATGGCGGTGACGGTCGCAGCCTCGGATTCGAGTGCGAGGTCGGCGAGCACCGCGGCCATCGCGGGCTGATCGGCCAGAGTGGCGCCGAACGCGGCACGGTGCCGGGCATGCCACACGGCCTCGGCCACCGACTGCCGCATACCGGCGGCGCTCCCCAGCACGCAGTCGAGCCGGGTCTGCGCGACCATCTCGATGATGGTGCGCACGCCCCGGCCCGGTTCGCCGACCATCAGCGCCACCGTGCCGTCGAGCTCGATCTCCGACGACGCGTTCGACTTGTTGCCGAGCTTGTTCTTGAGGCGTTGGATACGGAACACATTGCGGGTACCGTCCGGCAGGACACGGGGCAGCAGGAAGCACGAAAGTCCTTCGCCGCCCGGGCCTTCGGCCTGCGCGAGCACCAGAAAGGCATCCGACATCGGGGCCGAGCAGAACCACTTGTGTCCGGTGAGGAGGTACTCGGCACCCGGACCGCCCCTGTCCACCGGCTTTGCCACCGTGGTGTTCGCCCGGACATCGGATCCGCCCTGCTTCTCGGTCATCGACATACCGAAGATCGCCGACGACTTGTCGGCACTCAGGTCGGGAGAGTAGGTGCGGGACAGCGCCTTCGGCACCCAGGATGCGGCGACGTCGGGTTGCATCTCCAGCGACGGGATGACCGCATGGGTCATGGACACCGGGCAGGCATGCCCGGGCTCGATCTGCCCGAACAGCATGAACGCGGCCGCGCGCACGACATGCGAACCCGGTTGCGGATCGTCCCAGCAGCGGGTGTGTGCGCCATGCTGCACCGACGCCTCGATGATGCGGTGATAGGCGGGGTGATACTCGACCTCGTCGATGCGATGCCCCCAGCGATCGAAGGTCTGCAGCACCGGGGTGACGGTGTTCGCGAGGGCGGCATCGTGCTGGAACGACGCGCTGCCCACCAGGGCACCGATCTCGCTGAGTTCGTCGGTGCCCCACCCGCCGTCATGGCGTGTAACGGCTTCGACGAGAACGGTATTCAGGTCGTACTCGTTCACGTCGACTCGAGGTTCCGACTGATTGAACACGCTGTGGGTGACATGCGGTTGCGGATGCGCGTGCCGGGTGGCTGACTGGGTCATGACGGGTTCTCCTGTGCTGCTGGGTCAGTCGGTCGATCCGGCCAGTGGTCGGTCGAGGATCTGTTCGGGTATCTGCAGATTCGTGAAGATGACGGCCACGGCATCCTCGAGCCGGTAGCCGAATTCCTCTCCGGTGGCGGACTTCTGGACGATCAGGCCGAAGACCGCCGACCAGAAGGCCCTGGCCTCCACATCGATCGGCGCGCGCAACTGCCATCCGGTGCGCACCAGTGTGGCCATCAGCGCCTGCTCGCCACGCTCATGCAGGGTGCGCAGGGTCTCGGTGATCTTCGGCCGGAGATCGGATCGTCGGGACACGAGAAGCATTGCGGTGGTGAATAACTCGACATTGCGTGCCTGTGGTCCGAGAAGTGCGCCGACGAGGGTGTTGGTGTACTCGCGGACGGTCTCCGCATGAGCCGCGGCCTCCTCGGCATGACGTCCGGCGCGCAGAACCGCGGCGCAGGCCACTTCGACGAACAACTGCTCCTTCGAGCCGAAGTAGTACGTGACCTGATTCGGGAACACCCCGGCCCGTTCCGCGATCGTGGCGACCGATGCGGTGTCGCCGTGTTCGGTGAACACCTCCGTCGCGGCACGCACCAGCGATTCCCGCGTGGCCCTGCCCGCCTCGCGCGTTGCTCGTCGTCGTGTATCCACTGCGCTCCTGTGTTTGTATGACAAACAATAAGGCATTTGTCCAGGTTGTGGCAATGGCCGGGTCGGCATGCCACACCGGATGGAGCCCGCGACGAGCGCGTGAACTGGGAGGTTTGGCAGGGGCGAAGCATCGTTCGCGATCGACATTTGACTTCGGCATCGCTCGGGCCGAACGTGGTAGCTGAGGCGTAGATCACACCCAAAACGAACGGGCGGTCGGACGCCCGCCAGGATGCAGCCGCCTTGTCCCGAAAGGACTTTCGTCATGCCCGCACGTCGTCTCATCCCACTGGCCGGAGCGTCGATCACTCTCGACAGCGGTTACATCTCCCTGGGCACGCAGGGACCGCTCACCCTTCCGGTACCGACCTTCCTCGTCGAACACGACCGAGGGCTGGTGCTCTTCGACACCGGGCTGGCACCCGAGGCGTGGACCGACGCGCGCGCCGTCTATGGCGAACTCCTCGACATGCTGGCGCTGGACTGTCCGCCCGAGAACACTCTGGAGAATCAGATCACCCTGGCCGGGTATCACCTGTCCGACGTCACGCACGTGGTGATCTCGCACTCGCACTTCGATCACACCGGCGGGATGTACCTCTTCCCTGACGCGGAGTTCGTCATGTCCGAGGTCGACATCCGCTACGCGATGTGGCCGGACAAGTACTTCGCCGGGTTCTACCGGGCCGCCGATTTCGAGAAGGTCCGCGACGCCTCGTGGAATCCGGTTCGCGACGATCTCGACCTCTTCGGGGACGGCTCCGTCGTCATCTACCAGACGCCCGGCCACACCCCCGGTGAGATCAGCCTGATGGTCGAGGTGCCGCAGGCGGGCACGTTCCTCCTCACCGGGGACGCCGTGCACATACGGTCCGGCGCGCAGAACGTCTGTCCCTGCCCGATCGACTACAACGCGCACGACGCGATCGTCGCCATCCAGCGCATCAAACAGCTGGCCGCCGCGCACGACGCGCGTATCTGGGTTCCGCACGACCCGGAGGATTGGGCCGAACTCGCTGCCGCGGGGCCGATCTCCTAGGCCTCGCGGCAGATCATCCGTTCGACTGACTTGAATCGTCAAGAAACATCGCGAATGCTCATCGGGTGAATACGCATCAACATGCGTCCACGTCGGGGCAGGCTTTGGATCCGGAACAAACCCGGGTCTGGACAAGTCTGGGGCGCTTGATGATTCAACTCCCGACGGTTCTCGATGGTCAACTGCGCCGCGATGAGGGCATCGCCCACTTCGACTACGTGGTGATGTCCGCACTGTCCGTACCCGGTTCCGGCAGCATGCGACTGAGTGATCTCGCCGACTCCGTCGGCAGTTCGCTGTCCCGGCTGTCCCACACCATCAGTCGGCTGGAGCGGCGCGGATGGATGGTCCGCACGCCCGACCCCGCGGACGGCCGATGCACACTCGCCCACCTCACCGAGAGCGGTCGGGAGAAGGTGACGCATGCGGCATTCGGGCACGCGCAGATCGCGCGCGAACTGGTCTTCGACGTACTCACCACCGCCGATGCCGAGCATCTCCGGATTGCCGGTGACCGCATCGTCGAGGCCATCGAAGTCCGGCGCAGCCGATCAGACCGCGCCGGTATGGCCTGAGGTCAGGCGCTGACGTTCTCCGCGGCGTCGGCGCTGGGGGCCGAAGCATCGGAGGTGGTCCTGCGCCGCACGATCGGGATCATCGTGGCGATGCCCACGCCGACGAACGCCGCGATGGCGCCGATGAGGAAGCACCAGCGGAATGCGCTGTGGCTGGGCACGTTGGCCGCACCGACGGTGACCGTCGAACTGGTCAGGATCAGCGCCATGACCGCGGACGAGATGGTGGTGCCGACCGATCGCATGAGGCCGTTGAGGCCCACTGCCGCACCGGCTTCCGACGTGGGCACCGCGCCCATGATGAGCGTCGGCATGGCCGCGTATCCGATACCCACACCCGCCGAACAGATGACGGATGCCACGGCCAGTTGCCACGGGGCGTTCATGAGGAAGAATGCACACAGGTAGCCGAGGCCCAGCACGGTGGCGCCGATGACCATGGTCCATTTCGGGCCGATGGAGTTGATCAGGCCGCCGGATACCGGCGCGAAGACCAGCATCATCAGACCGCCCGGCGCCATCCAGAGTCCGGCCTGAATCAGGGTCTGTCCCAAACCGCCCATCTCGGTGGGGATTTCGAGAAGCTGGGGAACGACGACGGCCTGCGCCATCATGCCGAATCCGATGGCGATGGCGGCGATGTTGGTGAGCAGCACCGCGGGTCGTGCGGTGGTGCGCAGGTCGACCAGAGGGTCGGTGTGCCTCAGTTCGAAGGCGCCCCACAGCAGCAGCACCACGATGCCGCCGATGATCAGGCCGATCACCGTGCCCGAACCCCAGCCCCAGTCGTTGCCCTTGGAGACGGCGATCAGCACGCCCGAGAGACCCAGCCCCAGTCCGATGGCGCCGACGAAGTCGAACGGGCCGCCGTTGCCGTCGTCGATGTTCGGGACCAGAGCGAGGATCAGCAGGGTGATGATCACCGCGAGCGCGGCCGACATCCAGAACAGCGCGTGCCAGTCCCAGGTCTGGGCGATCCAGGCCGACAACGGCAGGCCGATGGCGCCGCCGACACCGAGGGTGGCGCTCATCGCGGCGACCGCCATCGAGGTCAGCTTCGGTGGGGTCACCTCGCGCATCAGGGAGATACCGACGGGAATGAAGCCCATGGCGAGACCCTGGATGACACGGCCGACGATCATCGGGATCAGTGAGGAGGAGAGCGCACACACCAGTGAGCCGACGACCAGCAGGACCGCGCACGCCAGGATCACGCGCCGCTTGCCGAGCATGTCGCCGAGACGTCCGGCGACCGGCATCGCGACCGCGGCCGCGAGCAGGGTCGCGGTGATGATCCACGAGGCGTTCGCCTTGCTGGTGTCCAGCAGCTCCGGCAATTCCAGCTGGATCGGGATCATCAGTGTCTGCATCAGTGATGCGACCAGGCCGCCGAAACAGAGGACGGCGACGACCGCGATGGCGTGGCTGGTGTGGCGACCGTCGGTGAGTTCCGGATCGGCGACGGGGTGATTGCTCATGTGCTCGCTTTCTGCAGAGAAATCTGCCGCAGGTAGGCTGTGTACGATACATATGCATCATGCACACGCCAAATCCCGCGTAGATTGTCCGTTTCGGATCGGTGGTTCACGATGTATCCCATGAGGTGCCCGATGTACCGGGCGAGGAACGGAGAAGGCGCACACGATGAGTGAGGACGCGGGCTGTGCCGGCGGGAGACCGCACTGGCCGTCGCAGATGCACCGGGACCTGGTGGAAGAACTTCTCCGTATGCGTCGGCGCCGGTCCCAGGTCGACCCCGGAACGAAACTGGAGTCGTCGGCCTTCGCCATCCTGTGGATCCTTTCCGACGGCAGGCCCCGCACACTTCGCGAACTGAGTGAGGCTCTCGAACTCGAACAGTCGACGGTGAACCGACAGGTCAACGCGGCCATCAAACACGGGTACCTCGAACGCTTCGAGCAGGCCGGACACGTGAGCCGGCTGGTACGGCCGACCCCGCTGGGCACCGAGACCTTCGAACACGACGGGCTGCGGCGGGCCGAACGTCTCAACCGGGTCTTCGAGAATCTGGCACCGGGCAGCCCGGAGGCGCTGCTGCGGGAACTGCGCGCGTTCAACGACGCCTACGACCGGGTCTCCGATCGGTCGACGAAACCCGCGAAGTAGTTTCTCGGCAAGACGGCAGTCATAGAGGAGTAGGGAGAGTCGGATGGGCACGTATGTCGTGACGGGGGCGGCATCGGGGATCGGCGCCGCGACCGCGGAATCACTGCGCGCAGCGGGACATCGGGTTATCGGAGTGGATCTCCACGATGCCGATGTCGTCGCCGATCTTTCCACCGCGGGCGGACGTCGGACCGCGATCGGCGGCATCCTCGGTGCCGCCGGAGATTCGCTCGACGGCGCCGTGCTCGCGGCCGGCCTCGGCCCCGGCAAGGACCGTGAGCGGATGATCGGTGAGGTCAATGTCCTCGGGGTGACGGAACTACTCACCGCGCTACGGCCCGCCCTGGCTGCCTCCACGAATGCGAAAGTTGTTGTATTCGGCTCCAATTCGACGACCGCGACACCATTCGTGCCACGCGGTGCGATTCGCCGGTTGCGGTGCGGGGACGTCGAGGGAGCGGCTCGCGTGCTCCGGCGCCGGGGGCCGCTGTCCGGTGCCGCCGCCTACGCGGCCTCGAAGATCGCCGTCACCCACTGGTGTCGCGACCAGGCGGTGTCGCCCGAGTGGGCGGGGGCCGGTATTCGTTTGAACGTCATCGCTCCCGGGCCCGTGATGACGCCGCTGCTGGAATCGCAGCTCGCCGGCAGCACGGCCGCGCAGGTGCGTTCCTTCCCGCTCCCGATCCGTGAATACGGTACGGCGGAACAGCTTTCGGCGTGGGTGATGTCCATGCTGTCGCCTGCCGCCGACTTCCTGGTCGGCAGTGTGATCGTCGTCGACGGTGGCACCGAGGCCCTGCTGCGCACCCGCGACTGGCCGCGCGCGTTGCCACTGATCGAGACGCCCCGCATGTTGTGGACGATGTACCGGGCGCCCAAGCGCGGCCAGATCGCCCGTTACGGCGACTGATCGCAGATCACCAGCCGGGTGGCAGGCTGGTGAAGTCGGGCCTGCGGCCCTCGGCGAATGCCGTGAGCGCCTCGGTGTTCGCCGGCCCGCCCATCAATTCGGCGAAGGCCGCGGTTTCCCGCTCGCGGGCAGCATCGAGCTGCGCCCGGATCGGTTCGGTCATGGTGCGCTTGACCGCAACGAGGCTGGAGATCGGTTGCCGGGCCAGGGTTTCCGCGTGCTCGATCGCGGTGGGCAGCAGGTCGTCGGGGGTGCACAGACGCCATCCCAGCCCGATCTCGATGGCCTGCTCGGCGCTGATCCATTCCGACGACATCAGTACCCAGGCCGCCTCCTGACGGCCGAGCAGTCGCGGCAGCAGATAGGAGGACGCTGCTTCGGGAGCCACCCCGAGGCTGGTGAACGGGCATTTGAAACGTGCTTCGGTGGAGATGAACGCCAGGTCGGCGAAGCCGAGGATCGTGGTGCCCAATCCCAGTCCGAGGCCGTTGACCGCGATGATCAACGGCTTCGGGAAGGCCACGAGAGCGTCGATGAATCCGGGAAAGCCGAACTGTCCGCGCACGAAATCCGGGTCGCTGACCCGCTGCGCCATCTCCTTGAGGTCGGTGCCTGCGGTGAATCCGCGGCCCGTTCCGGTGAGGACGACGACGGCCACCTCCGGATCGTCGGCGGCATCGAGGAAGGCCTGTGCGGTGGCGTCGTACAAGGCCTCGTCGAAGGCGTTGAGGGCATCCGGCCGATTCAGCGTGAGTGTCCGCACGCGGTTCCGCGTGTCGATCAGCAGATTCATGGTCGAACCGTACCGGGAGTGGCGGATACGGTGGACGGGTGACACGAATCCTGATCTCGCCGGACGAACTCGCCGATGCCATGCTGTCCGATCGTCCGCCCGTGGTGCTCGACGTGCGGTGGATGCTCGGCGACGACCGTGGTCGTGAACGCTACGGCGAGGGGCATGTGCCCGGTGCGGTCTTCGTCGACCTCGATGCCGAACTAGCCTCGCCCCCTTCGCCGGAGCAGGGGCGGCACCCGTTGCCCGACTCTGTGGCGTTCCAGGCTGCGGCTCGTGCCTGGGGTGTCGATGACGACGCGCCCGTGGTGGTCTACGACGACATCGGCAACCTGGCGGCCGCCCGTGCGTGGTGGCTGTTGCGCTGGGCCGGTCACGACGACGTGATGATGCTCGACGGCGGGCTCGGGGCGTGGTCGTCGGCCGGATACCGGTTGTCGGCGGGCAATACGAAGCCGCGGGCCGGTGCGTTCACGGCGACACCGGGCCGATTGCCCACGGCGACGATCGATCAGGTGGCCGAATCGGATTCGGTGCTCCTGGATGCCCGCGCGGGCGAACGGTATCGCGGCGAGACCGAACCCATCGACCCACGCGCAGGCCACATTCCCGGCGCGGTCAGCGCGCCGACCGCCGACAATCTGACTGCCGACGGATTCTTCCGTACCGCGGACGAGCTTCGGGAACGGTTCGCGGCGTTGGGGATCCGGTCCGGCGATGACGTCATCACCTACTGCGGCTCGGGAGTGAACGCGGCGCATCAGATCGCCGCGCTCGAGATCGCCGGTCTGCCCGGTGCCACGCTGTATCCGGGCTCCTGGTCGCAATGGTCCGCCGATCCTGAACGCCCCGCGGAGACCGACTGATCAGCTGTCGGCGATCGTGCTCAACGGCGCCATGGTCACCGTGGTCGTCAGCTCGTCGCCGTTGAGGAACCAGAGCGCGAAACCGTCTGCGGTGCGCGCGGATCGGATCGTGAGATGGTCGGTGGCCGGAACCGGTTTCAGGTACTCGACGACGGTCCGGAACGGCCCCGAGAGCACCTCCGGCCATTGCTGCAGAAACGGCGCAACCGCATACCAGTAGGTGGCGTTGTTCATATGATCGAACATGTCGAAGTCACTGGGCCGCAACGGATGTATCGACTCCTCCGCATCGTCCGGGATGTCCTTCGGGTTCATGGTGCGCCAGCGGAGCCGCCGCTCGATGACGCCCGCGCACCAGCTCTCGAGGATCTCGTCGTCGATGCGGGCGGGTCGTCCGTCGCGGGTGACGTGGATGCTGAAGCTTTCGGTCTCGACCAATCCGGCCGGACGCTCGTCGGGGTTGAACGCGTTGGTGTCCGGGACGCCGACGATCTGCTGCCGCATGGTGACCCATCGCGTCGACGCGGCCGAACACCAGCGCCGCACCGTCACGTCACCGGGCCAGGTGATCGGCTCGATGACGTCGATGATGTTGCGGCTGACGATCCAGAACGGGTTCTTCGCGCCGTAATCGGACTGCTCCATCATGTCGATGGCGATGTCCTGCAGGTAGCGCGCGATCGCATCGAGTCGCACGGTCATCGACGGATCGGCATCGTCGACGCGAATGCGGTACTCCGCGTCGAAGACCCGCGATTCCGGGTGCGCAGGGGGCAACGGGGAGAGCGGCTGGACCATGGTTGCCACCCTAGTGCGTGCCGACCGCCTCCAGCGTGTCGACGTGCTCGTCTCCGACGAGGACATCGAGTAGGAGTTGCGCATCCCGGGGCGCGAATATCTCGAAGGTTGTCGCGTCAGGATCAACGTGGAGTGAGAACGTGTAGAAGGGGCAGCACTGTTGTTCTGCGCCAATCAATTCGGCCAGGGCCGAGATCGTCGACGGGTCGTTGGCGAAGGTGAATCTCGCACCTCGGGTCGGGCCGTCGCCATCGAGTGTCCGACGCGTGACGGCGGTCGACAGTAGTCGACGCCACCGGTCGATTCGGTCACCCAACTCGTCGTTGTCGAGCGAGCAAGCGATGGCAGGCTGCTCCTCGCTGATCGTGCAACCGCAGTCCGGGCCGCAGGGGCCCTCCGGCGCGGGTGTCGACAAGGCTGTACGAGTGGACCGAAGTTGTCGGGCGAACGAGATCAACTCGATGATGCGGTCATTCGTGTCGGCCAGTTGCTCCTCGACCATTGGTGTCAACTCGTCACGCACCGTGCCACACACTCCGGTGTGCCATGCCGGCAGCAGCACCCGGATGTCGTCGAGACTCAGGCCCATGGCCTTGGCGGACGAGATGAAGCCCAGCCGTTCGACCGCCGACTCGTCATAGCTCCGATAGCCGGACGGTGTGCGGTCGGCCGCCAGCAGCCCGGCGTCCTCGTAGAAGCGCAGAGTCGATGCCGGCACGCCGGTCCGCTCTGCCAACTGGGAGATGCGGTAGTTCATGTATCGACGGTAGACCCTCGAGTCGACTTGAAGGTCAAGCCGCGCTTGACGCTCGAACGTATGTTCGATACTGTGGTGTTATTCGCAGGCCATGGGATCGGGGGGGGGGACCATATGACCGCATCGGTCGAACTGTCGTCATCGTTGACGGATTTGTACGCGCAGCTCGAGTTGTTGCTCGACGTGATTGCTGTGGGGTCGTCGCAGGGGTGTCCGGAGGCTGAGCTGGTGGGGCTGGCCGAGACGCATGAGCGGTTGTATCGGCGGATGGCGTTCTTCGGGCACCAACGGGTGATGGACGTATCGGATCGTGACGCCCATCGATCGGCGGGCTGTCGTTCGGTGCAGGACTTCATGGTTACGCGCCTACGCATCACTGATTTTCGCC
>NZ_JCAHRL010000006.1:0-333149 GCF_059427765.1 Gordonia sp. B8661-1 | reverse complement strand
GTCATCCTTCCAGGCCGCCCTCCCGGGGCAAGCCAGATCAGATGTCACCTAACCGTGCACCAGTCCCGTCTTACGCATACGGGCTGGCCGCGTGGTGGACAGTCCTGGAGCACACCGGTCATGCGTGGGATGACTTTCCCACCACGCTGTTCGGGGAGTTCCTGCGCTATCTCCGCAGTGGCGACCTACCTAATACAGCGCGGATTGGCCCACCGGCCGAGGACGTGGGTATGGCTGATTCGTCTCTCCAGCCTCGCGGCGCGGCAGTGCTCTCGATGTATCGATACTTCGCCGACGCCCACGACCTCACCGGCCCCTATCGCCGCCTCTACTCATCACACGCCCGCACCGCACGCCGCAATCCATACTCGCCTTTTCTGACCGGAGTCGGCCCACAACAGTCGCGTGACCAACCCATCTACCGGCATCGCACACCCAACCGGACCGAGACTCCGATCCTGTTGCCAGGCCAGGTCGTCGCCATTCTCGACGCCTGCTCGACACAGACTGAGCAGGAGTGGTCAGGGAGCGCCTCCGGGTTACGCGACCGTTTGCTGTTCGCAGTACTGGCTGAAACGGGAATGCGGCTGGGCGAAGCACTATCATTGCGCCACCACGACTTTCACATCAGCGGCGGCGACACTCCATACGTGCAGATTGCTGGCCGCAACGACCACCCGCACGGTGTGCGGGCGAAGTCGGGTGCACGTCGCATCTACATCGGCGACGACCTGGTCGGTCTTTACAGCGAGTTCGTGTGGCAACTGATCGCGCAAGGGGCAGATGTCGCCGTCAACGACCTGTCGACACATTTCGTGTTCGTCAACCTCGCCAGAGGCGAGCGATACGCGGCGATGCGCCCCGACACCGTGTACGACAAGGTCGACACAATCAGCAAAGCGACGGCTGAATTGCCCGACCAGTGGACACCGCACTGGTTTCGGCACACGCACGCCACAGCACTGCTCCTCAATGGAGTCCGCGAGCACGTCGTCATGAGACGACTGGGGCACGCCGACGTGCAAACAACTCTGTCGATTTATGGGTGGGTGACCGAGGACGCCGAAATGCGTTCCGTCGCAGAGTGGAAGAACTATGTCGCGGGGTGGAAGGGACTGCATGACAGCGGACAGGAATAGACCTTCTGGCTCGCGGGCACACCGCCCTACCACTCCCGGCCTGGAACTGACCGACCCGGTGTGGGGTCGCGAATGGGCCAGGGTCCCCGAGGAATGGCGCACCCTGCAGTACAGCATCGACACCGCCCCGGCGAACACCGTGTTCCTGCAGAACCAGCGCTACATGACCGCCAACCGTGCAGCCGAGTTCCACGACTTCACTCCAGCGTCTGTGCCGCAACGGTTCTGCGACGAAATTGCCTGGTGGGTGTGGCTCTGCGGGCATGAAGGTATTCGCAAGATGGAACCGTCGCTATTGAAGTGGTGTGGTCGCGCCCTCGACGCCGCCGTCGCGGAATACCAGGCCGCGCACCATCGGGAACCAACGAGTATCGCCGATCTCGACGTGGCACACCTGATCCGTCATGCACTCGTCGGGTTCGAACGCCGCAACCAGCGACTGCCGAGCACCGGCGCCCGCCGCAACATCACCCACATGATCGAGCAACTCCACCTCTACGTCTCGGTACGCTGCACCGCGAAACCGTGGTGGGCCCACGATGTGTGGGACCTTCGCGCCGACCCGCGTATTCCGGTCCGGGAACATGAACCCACCCACGACAAGTCCGTCAGACTCGGACCGATCGAACCAGTGTGGTTCCGCGAAGGCATCAGATTCTGGCTGCGCACCTCGCTCACCGGCGAGTTGCTGCGCTGGTCATCGGTGACCGAGCGTGCCCGCGACGCTGCCCGCCACCTCGGTCCGTTTCTGACCTCACACGAGATCAACGACCCGATCATCGCCGACAACCGCGCTGCGCTGCGCCAGTTCTTCTCCGACTTCTCCGACTACCTCTCGTCGCCCGACGCCGGTTTCAGACCAGACAAACCACTGTCGGACAGCGCAATCGACGCCACCCAGTCTCAAACTCAGGTGTTCTACACGTTCATGGCCGACAACGCCGACGAAGCAGCGCTCGCGACCGGCAACAACGGGTGGGCGAAGCTGACCGACTCACACACCCGCCTGTGGGGGCCGGCGTTCAAAGGCCGACGAGGAAAGAACCAGCGTGAGCTGACATGGTTCTCCACCTCCGAGTTACAGCAGATGCTCTGCTACCTCGACGTGCTCGCCGGTGACCGCGCTGTCCCCGTAGCCATCACTCACCCCGACTCAACAATCTCCCTGGTCGACGGCCTCGGCGATCCTCAAGCAGCCCGCACCTGGCTTCTGCAGGCGCTAACCGGTCGGCGGGCGTCCGAGATACTGATGCTCGATTTTGACCCTCTCCTGCCGATTCCCGGCCAGGAACGCCCCACCGAGTCGGACGACCCAGACGCATTCGTGGCGAAACTGAGATACCAGCAGACCAAGGTCGACGGGGTCCTCCCAACGATTCTCGTCGAACAAGCCGTCGTCAACGTCATCCACGAGCAACAGGCGTGGCTCAAAGCTCGATACCCGGCCTTGACGCCGAAGTACCTGTTCCTCGGCATCCGACATCAGCATCAAGGGCAGCTTCCACGCACCTACCACTCCTACCGCGAGAAGCTGAGCAAGCTCGACAAAATTCACGGTCTCACCGACGCCGCAGGGCATCCACTGCGGTTCTCCCAAACACATCGGCTGCGGCACACCCGCGCCACCGAACTCCTCAACGACGGCGTACCGATCCACGTCGTACAGCGCTACCTCGGTCACGCCTCACCAGAAATGACGCTGCGCTACGCAGCCACCCTCGCCGCCACCGCAGAAGCAGAGTTTCTGCGCCACAAGAAAATCGGAGCCGCTGGAGTGGACATCGGCATCAGCCCCACCGACATCCTCGACATGACCCAACTGTCCCAACGCACCGACCGAGTACTGCCCAACGGGGTCTGTCTACTACCACCCCTGAAGACCTGCGACAAAGGCAACGCGTGCCTGACCTGTGGGCACTTCGCCACCGATGCAACACATCTCGAAGAACTCGAAGACCAACGCGCCAAGACGATCGCCCTCGTCGACGTGCGGCGACGCCAATATCTCGACCGCACCGGCCGCGAACTCACCGACGACAACGTGTGGATCCACGAACGCCGCCGCGAGATCACCTCACTTGATGCGATCATCGACCGCCTCAACACTGACGCATCACCCGACGGTGACGGCCGGAGCATCAGCGGAGCCGGAACCGCAAACAGGTTGCCGCTGCTCCAAATCAAGACCCGAGGCAGCCACGAATCTGTACTACGCAAAGCCGACCCCGCTTCCAGCGACACAACCGCGAGCCCCGAGCCTGCCACCAACGATCCCGGCGCCCATCCAGGCAAGTCCCAGTGAACGCGTCGAAGCCTCCCCCGCCAGGCGAGAAGGCACAGCGCGGACTCGCCCGCCACCGCGACACGGTGGCCGCCGCCAAACGCCGAGACATCGACAGAGCACTCCGAGACCTACGCAAGGCCAACGCACCTATCACCGTCGCGGCCGTCGCTGCACGCGCGGGTGTTTCCCGCAAGACCATCTATAAACACACGGACGTCATCGCGACGATCGACCAATATCGTGGCGCCCGCGCTCCGAACTCTGCTGCCGAAACCACCAGCCGTGAGGCGGCGATCGTAGCGGCGCTGCGTCGCAAGATTGCAGCCTGCGAGGTCGAGAACAAGCAGCTGAGATCTGTCATCGCCGATCAGAAGCAAACGATCGAGATGCTGTATGGCGAACTCGACCGGTAGCCGGGTTCTCACACCACTTCGAACGTGACGAGAAGATTCGGTTGATCATGACCGCTCGTCGCGCAGCGCTGCTCTGCGCTGCTATGTGTGACTTGCGACACGCCAGTGGGCCCCGGTGCTGACCACAAGACGTCTAGACGTCTATAGTCAGTGCCCATAGCTACTCTCGCTCCTGCTACACCACAACGCGAATTCGGAGGTCGGCCACGATGACAGACAGTACCCGCAGGGGGCCAGGCGTCGTCCGCGATGCGATCATCAGAGTGTTTGAGGCCAAGAAGACAGAGCTGACCGTAGCCGAGCTCCGCGAACTTGTCTGCGCCGACCTGCAGACCGAGGTCCCCGCGTCGAGCGTTCGGTCGTATCTGAACATCAACACGCCCGAGAAATTCTCGCGCACCGGCAGGGGCCGTTACACCCTCAACAGGGCAAAGCGATGAGTCCAACGAAGAAGTCGAAGGACACCAAGACTCAGCCGTTCCGAATCGGGCACACCGAACTACATACGGCCGATTGCCTAGACTGGCTCGGCAACCGCGCAGAGAAATCCATTGCGGCCGTGGTGACTGACCCGCCCTACGGCCTGCACGAATACAGCGACAAGCACCTCGCGAAACTGCGTGCAGGCAAGGGCGGCGTGTGGCGCAAACCCCCCTCCTTCGACGGCAACCAGCGCGCACCACTGCCTCGTTTCACCACTATGTCTGCATCCGACCTGACCTCGCTGCACGAGTTCTTCACAACCTGGGCGACAACCCTTTTTCCTGCCCTGCTTCCCGGAGGCCATGTCATACTCGCGTGCAATCCCCTTGTCTCGCCATATATTTCGATGGCACTGAACAAAGCGGGACTCGAACGTCGCGGCGAGATCGTGCGCCTCGTACAAACCATGCGCGGAGGCGACCGACCGAAGAATGCCCACGAGGAATTCGATGACGTGTCCGTGATGGCTCGCGCGCAGTGGGAACCATGGCTCGTCTACCGTCGGCCTATCGAAACACGCACTGTCGCCGACAATCTCAGGAAGTATAAGACTGGCGGACTGCGTCGGATCAGCGACGCCCAGCCGTTCGGGGATGTCATTCGATCGAGCCCGACTCCGAAGAAGGAGCGCGAGATCGCACCACACCCGTCACTCAAACCACAGTCCTTCTTGCGGGCAGTGGTACGGGCATCGCTGCCGTTGGGTGAGGGAATCGTGCTCGACCCATTTGCGGGGGCTGGGTCGACGTTGGCAGCCGCAGAAGCCCTCGGCTACCAATCCATCGGAATCGAACGCGACCCGGTCTACGCGGAGCTCGCGCGAGGTGCCATCGCGAAACTGTCGCAGCTCACCGTTCCGGGCGCTGAAAACGTGAGCGCACCCATACCATCCACCTAGCATCTCGCCCCCACCTCGCTGGTCTAGTGTGCTCAGTGTGGCGGACATCGACGAGCTGATCTTCAGCGAACTCATCGGCAACAAACGCGGTATCGCTGACACGCAGAACTGGCGCTACCGAGTCCTCATGGCTATCGCCGACAGTGGTGCGCATGGCTCGACCGACCATGAACTCGACGAGCGACTCAAGCCTCCGGGCGGTGCGAGCAACATCCGGCCTCGCCGTGGCGAACTGCTGCAAAACGGCTACATCGAGGACTCAGGGACCAAGCGCAAGACCCGATCCGGGTCCCCGGCGACAGTCTGGAGGCTCAGTGCCGGAGATAAGCCGGTTCTTACTGCGGCATACACCTCCAGCGACTGCGTTCTTGCCGCCCAGGTGGCGCAGAGCGCGTCGGGCGGTCCACCGCTGTCGAGCGCCGACCAGGCACACGGTGAACGACTACGTGCGCGGTTGGCCTTGCTTGGTCGCATCTCACGGCTCACTTCCAACGACATGGATCGCCCGGTGTCGATCGAAGCCCCGACACCGGGACCGATCGCGATCATCCTGACAAGACCCGAGAGCGGTGCCGCTGGATTTCGACTGGCCGTCTCCCTCGATGGTCAGGGTATGCGGTTGCGAACAGAGATCGACAGAGCGGACACAGCGTCACCGAAAGCAAACGAACGTGCCCAACGTTTCCGGCGAGCGTTGGCGGGGCTTCCGGCTGGTGACATCGATACGCTGGACGCACTACGGCAGGACGGCTGGGTCTTCACCATTTCCAAGCCCAACGGCACGTCAACGCAGTCGGCCTCCTCGCACGATTGGGTGGCAGAGTTGGCCGCCGACCCCGCCACCACCGGTGGCGCCGAGTTGCTCGTCGACCCGCAGTCACTGGATGCGGCTGGCTCATCGATCGCTGACCAGCTTCGTAGTCTCCTGCAGTTCCTTGTGCCGCTCGACAGCGCAGCGCAAGGCACCGCGCATGACCCGATCCAAACACTCGTCGACGACCTCCTCTGGGACGAAGATCGTGCACGCAGGCTCGTCGCACTTACTGGCAGAGCGCGGCAATTGCTTTTCTCCGGCCCACCTGGGACCGGCAAGACCCTCGCCGCACGCAGACTTGCCACAGCCATGACCGCACCCTCGCGGATCAAACTTGTCCAGTTCCACCCGACCTACGCCTACGAGGATTTTGTCGAAGGAATCCGACCGGTCATGGCAAACAACAGCCACGAAAATGACAACGCTGATGCCATGGAGAACAGTGATGGCGCAACGCAATCGACCGGACCCGAGGCGGACCCAGCCAACAGCGCCCTTCGCTATGAACTGCGCGATGGCATCTTCAAGAAGATCGTTAGCGAGGCTCAAAAGAATTACCCTGCACCCTATTTCGTGATCGTAGATGAGATCAACCGCGCTAATCTTCCCCGCGTCTTCGGAGAACTCCTCTTCGCGCTGGAGTATAGAGGCGAAGACAACGCAGTCAGTCTCGCCTACAGCAACGACCAGTTCTACATCCCCGACAACCTCTGGCTGATCGGGACAATGAACACGGCCGACCGGTCTGTATCGTTGCTCGACGCGGCAATGAGACGGCGTTTCAAGGAGGTTCAGTTCGGAGTCGACTACGCCGCCATCGAACGTTGGCATGACCGCTACACCACGAAGGCACTCGGACTCGAGGCTTCCAACCGGCTCCGACGCCTCAACGACCAAGTCACCGAACTACTCGATGGTGACCGGGCGATAGGCCACGCATTCCTTATTCGAGCCGATCTCGCGGACGTTGGTTTTGAGACCATCTGGGACGAAGACCTCGAACCGGTACTCCGCGACCACCTACTGGGTCGCACCGACGACCTACCGGACCTCCGAAATGCCTTCCTGAGTAATCAGAATGGCTGAAACACTTCACTTCACGGAGACCGATCCAGCCCAGGAACACGAATTCTCTCGTGCGGAAATGCGGGCACTTCGCCGAGCCCGACACGGACTGCACCTGACAGAGCTGAGCGCAAACGGAACCTCAGTACTCGCGCGAGTCGGCCCCAAGACCGGGTACGCCGGGAGCGTCACACTCCCCGGCGGCCGAGGAATCGTGGTGCAGCCAAAAGCTGCCATCAACAACCTCCCCGAGATGCTTGCGCTCGCCTACCGGACACTCGCTCCGCCGCCACCAGCTGGAATCACCAGCGTCACCGATACCTCCCCGTCTGACTGGCTCCTCATTCAGCTCGCGAGCGAAGTCAATACACTCATGGCCCGTGGATTGCGGCGAGGATACGTTGAACGGCGAGAGCAACTTCCGTTCGTACGCGGCCGTACACGGCCAATCACGAACCCAGCAAAGCTCCCCCTCCTAGACTGCGAGTACACCGACTTCGTGGTTGATACCCCGGAGAACCAGCTGCTCCGTGCGGCGCTCGATCTGCTCGCTCCGACGGTACGCAACCGCAACGTCCGGCGGATGTACGACGACGCTCTACACCAACTCAGCAATGTTCGCCCAACCAGATTGTCTCTGACCCAATTTGACCGGGTACAACTCACCAGATTGAACCAGCACTATCTGCCCAGTCTCCGGCTTGCGCGACTTGCCCTCGAAGGCGCCGGTGTTGCCGACCTCGCAGGGGCTCTTACCGCGCCAGCATTCTTCGTACTCATGTGGAAAGTCTGGGAAAACACCGTCGAGTCCGCCCTTGCTGATTCCGGAGTCACAGCACTCCGCTCGAAGCCTCGATATCGATCGGCGTTCGCACACAGCGACGGGAAGCCCGAGCTACCGATCACGATCGAACCCGATCTGACCATCGGTCCGCGAACGCACCCACGCTTGGCCGTCGACCTGAAGTGGGGACCAGCCCTCATCAAGACGCGTCACGGCAAGCTCGCCTTCAATAACGCTCATCTATACCAAATCGGCACGTATACAACAGCTCTCGGATGCGATGGTCTACTCCTGTATCCCCAGATGACCGCCCCGGTGGACGTAACGTACACATTCAACGGCCACAAGATCTACATACGAACCGTCGATCTGAACGTCCCGAACCTCTCTGAGCTTCGCGCCGAAGCCCAGAGAGTGGCCGCCAGTCTGTGATTGACTGCGCTCAGGAAGACTCTCACCCGAAATTGGTCTGGCATCTGGAAGCATGAGGGCATGGCATCGACCCCCGGTTCTGACGACGCACCGGGCCTTCAGGAATTCACGATCCATTCGCTGAACAACTACTCCAACATCGCTTTTACCAGCCTCATCAGCCGCTACGACTTGCAGCCCGATCAGGTGCAGGCCATGCTCCGTCATGACCATCGCCTCCTGAAGGCGCAGCTGAAAGCTGCTTCGATCGACTACGGTCGGCTGTCAAACGCGCTCGTGCCCAGAGCCGGCCGCCACGAGGTTGCCTTTGTATTCGATTCGACGCGATCTGAGCGAGCATCGTACGGATACGATTTCGCGCAGAGCTGGGTACCAGTGCTACGACAGCACGGGCCCGACAAGACCGCCCTGAGAGTGGGTGACGTTGCTGGCCTGCCCGATCGATACTTGTGGCAAGAGTTCGCGCGACGCCTGGTAGGTCCCAGCAGTTGGCCTCAGCTACCTGCGAGTTGCTACTTCGTCGTCTACATGACGAATCTGTCTGCAGCGCAGCGCTCGAATATCGCTGCAGCACTGTTGGATGCATCCGGCGGCTACCTCGGCTACGTTGACTGCTCCACATGGACCCCTCTCAAAGCGGGCCTGTACTTGCCGCAAGTAGGGCTACGTCTGCACGACGACATCATCTGCGAGATGGACCTTGATGGCGACGTGAACCTTATTGGATACCCCTACGAGGCAAATGGTTTCAGAGTCATCGGTATTGACGAGGCGCTATATGGACCGTTTCTCATGCACCGCCTGGACAATGGAATCCCGGAGTGGGCCGATGTCGATAGCTCGGTCGCGTTGAGCCTACTTGGAGGAAATCTTCAGCCAGCCACGGCGACACGGGTGGTGATCGACGAGAGCCGGATTACTTACCTCAACCGAGAACACCACAACTCCCTGCGCGCGGCGGGCCTATACGACCTGAACATCAACGCTTTGGCAAATGCCATCAAGGCGAAGCTGACCAACGGAATCGTCTACAACTTGCGATTCAGGCTCGGCAAACGCGGCGACCAGCCCACACCCGAGCTGAACGCGATGATGTACAGCGTCCAAGTCGAGTTTCCCGCCGACGATGGGATCGTTCGGCGGTACCAGGTCGGAATGAAGTACACCGCCGAAACGCACACAAGCGAGATCGTGACGTTCAACTAGCGATCCAGGGGTAGGCTGATCTGAATGCCACCCTGCTGCAACAGAATACAGATGCACGTTCGGCCGCCCCGCTATAAGCCTGCCCTCGGCGACCAGCTGTCGAGTCTTTCCCAGATCCCGAACGAAGGCCGTTCCGCCGCGACTACGACGATACCGCCCTGGCTGACGGGGTGGGACAGCACACTTTCGACCTCGAATTCGATCCCAGGTGCGTCGCATGGAAATATCCAGGTGCCTTCTTCCAGCGCCGCCCAGACATCATCGTGGTGACCGGAGTCCATCGGAGCCATGCTGGTCTCGATGACCGCGGTAGGACCATCGTCGACTCGCCGCCAAATGCTGCTGCCGGGGCGTGGGGTGATCATCGAGCCCGACCGTTCTGGCGGGACAGGCAGGTGGCGGCGGCGGGCGTTGAGCGATGTGGGACGCGCGCCCAGCGAGCCCCAATCGGTAACAGTGGTGTTGGGACGTGTCTCCGCTTAGGCTCGCGGGGTGCCAGGAGGCTCATCGGTAACAATCGGTAACGGCGAAGCCTAACCCCAGATAAGACGGCGGCCGCCAACTGACTGTGCAGCGCCGACCGGTCCATTCCACCCAGTGCGGCAAGCGCTTCCATGCGTGCGGGCACCTCGGCGGTCGAGTTGGCGTGCAGCGTCCCGGCTGAACCGTCGTGACCGGTGTTGAGCGCGGTCAGCAGATCGATGACCTCGGCACCCCGGACCTCACCGACGATGATCCGGTCCGGCCGCATGCGCAGCGCCTGCCGCACCAGAGCGCGGACGTGGATCTCGCCCGCGCCCTCCACATTCGCCGTTCGGGCGACGAGGCGCACAACGTGCGGATGGGGCGGGTTCAGTTCGGCCGCGTCCTCGACACACAGGATCCGTTCGGCCGGATCCATCGCCCCGATGAGGGCACCGAGCAACGTTGTCTTGCCGCTTCCGGTGTTGCCGACCACGAGAAAGGCGAGCCTCGCGGCAAGGATGCGGCGCACCGTCTCGCTGATCTCGGCGGGCACGGCGTCCAGGCGAACGAGATCGTCGAGGTCCCGTGTGGCCGTGCGGAGTACCCGCAGCGAGATGCAGGTGCCGTCGGCCGCGATCGGCGGGATGACGGCGTGCAACCGCACCGCGTATCCCCGTCTGCCGACACCGGTCAGCTGACCGTCGACCCAGGGTTGCGCATCGTCGAGGCGTTTGCCCGCCCCGAGGGCCAGCCGTACGGCGAGCCTCCGGACCGATGTCTCGTCGTCGAAACGCACACTGCTCCTGCGTAATCCACGTCCCCGGTCGACCCACACGTGCTCGGGTCCGACGACCAGGATGTCGGCGATGTCGGGTTCGGCGAGCAGCCCCTCCAGGCATCCGGCACCGATGAGTTCGGTCTGCAGGAAGCGCAGTGCGGCAAGGAGATCGATGTCTCCGAGCACTCCACCGGACTCCGCGCGGATCGCGTCCGCGATCACCTCGGCGGTCGGCTCCGCGGCATCGGCGGCGAGGCGGTCGCGCACGCGATCGAGCAACTCGCCGTAGGCGGTGCCGGTCATGACGCGGCCCGGTAGGCGACGGTCCGGTCGGTGCGGTCGAGCCGGCGGATCACCTCGCGCGCCGCATGCCCGAGCGGTTGTCGCGGCCCCACGCGGAGTCTGCCCGACTCCACCCGGCCCGTCAGTCCCGGATCCGGACGATAGGTGACGAGGTGCGGGAGTTCGACGGCCTCGGCGACCTGTGCGGGCCGCAACCCGCCCGGTGCTGGGCCACGTACCGCGAGTTCGACCGCCGCACCGTACCGGCATGCCACCGCCGCGACGGCCCGTGTTGCCGCGACCGCATGCACGGTCGCCGTCGTGAGTACGACGATCAGATCCACCGATTCACAGACGGCCCGCGACACCGGGCCATCCGACCGCGGTAGATCCACCACCACGACATCACCGTCGGCGCGTGTCGCGTCCAGCGCCGACCGCACCGCATCGGCACCGATACGGATCTCGGTGTCCCGGCGCGGCGCGAGGACCGCCAGACGGTCGTCCGCGTGCGGAAGTGCATCACGTAACGCCTGCGCCCGGATCGCACCACCGGCCAGCGACAGGTCCTGCCACCGCAATCCGGGCACTCGCTCGATCCCCAGCAGCAGATCGAGTCCCGCGCCGAAATCATCGACATCGAGCAATAGCGCCCGGCTGTCATCGGCCGCGCTCAGGGCGACCGCGGCGGCCAGTGTGCTCGCACCCGCACCGCCGTGACCGCCGATGATCGCCACCGCACGACCGGGACCGCTCCGGGGCGCCCGGATCTCCCCGAGCAGCGTCACGAAGTGGGCCTCATCCGCCGGCAGGCTCACTGCATCGTCGGCGCCGAGGCCCAGCGCCAGCCGCCAGATATCCGCCGGGGGCTCGGCCGCGCTGACCATCATCACGCCCGGCCGCCGGGGAGGCCCGATGTCGGACAGCTCGCGCACCGAGTCGGCATCGACGACGACCGCGGGGGCCCGCAGCCACTGGCGATGGCAATCCTCGGGCTCGGCCACCACGATGCGATAACCGGCCGCCGCCGCACATCGGGCCACCGGGTCGCGGAGTTCGGTGTTCACCAGGACCAGAAGTTCATCCGTCATGGCGCCATCATCAGCCGCCTCACGGACGTGATCACCGTCCGCGACCGCGCCACGACGTCACCCTGTGGATGAACTGATGCCTGTGGAGAACCCGTCAGTCGGCCGGAGCCGGCGGCTCGGGTTCCCCGGCCTCACGCGCCTTCTGCTCGCGGGCGATCCGGCGCTGTTCCTCAGCACGATCGCGCAGGTTCTGCAGGAATTCCCGATCCGCTTCGGGATCTGCCGGGATATAACGACCGGGCCGCTCGTACTCCGGAAACTCCGATGCCGCACCGCGCGCCCGTGGGACGTCGTCGGCGGTCGGGCGCCCGATCGCCAGCCACAGCAGGGCACCGACGAGCGGCAGGACGATCACGAGCAGAACCCACGCCATCTTCGGCAGACCACGTACCCGGTGGTCGTCGGTGCTGATGATGTCGAACAACGCGATCGCCATGATCACGAGATAGATGAGCCCCAGATACGGCACGATCGTTCCCCCGAGTCGTTGATGTCGAACAGACTGCGTTTACGATAGCGGAGCTGAGCGATGCTCCGGATGCGGGAACGAAGACCGTGCGGAAAGATGGCGCGGAACGGCGAAAACAGCCTCAGACAGAGGACGACCCCGGCCAGGGGGGGAGGAGGCCGGGGTCATCGCGCTTCAGCCCCGGGGGGTCGGGCTGAAGGGCACCGGCAATCTCAGCCGGCTAAAAGCGGCTATACACACCATTCTCGAATAATTGCAACTACAACAAAATCTCTCCTACGCTCGGTTTTCAGATCGCTGCCAGCATGTTTGCCCGTGCCGAGAGGGTGCACGACCCGTCAGGCGCGCAAGGGTTACGCGGCGCCCATCCACGCCGTACGCTGGCCGTTGTGACCGACACCGCACCGGCGGGCAACAGCGGACGTATCGCGGCGTTCTTCGACCTCGACAAGACGGTGATCGCGAAGTCCAGCGCACTGGCATTCTCGCGGCCGTTCTTCGAGGAAGGCCTGATCAACCGTCGTTCGGTGCTCAAATCCAGCTACGCGCAGTTCCTGTTCATGGTCACCGCCGCCGATCACGACCAGGTCGAACATCTCCGTCGGCACGTCACCGAGATGTGCCGGGGATGGGACGTCGGCCAGGTGAAGGCCATCGTGCACGAGACACTGCACGACATCGTGACTCCCCTGATCTTCGAGGAAGCGGCCCAACTCATCGACAGCCACCGCCGGCGCGGACACGACATCATCCTGATCTCGGCCTCCGGCCACGAGATGGTGGCTCCCATCGGCGAACTGCTCGGCGTCGATCATGTGGAGGCCAGCCGCATGGAGGTCGTCGACGGTCACTACACGGGCGAGCTCGAGTTCTATTGCTACGGCGAGGACAAGGCGGTCGCGATGCGCGCCCTTGCCGCCTCGGAGGGCTACGACCTGAGCCGCTCGTACGCATACTCCGATTCGGTGACCGACGTCCCGATGCTGGCCGCGGTCGGACATCCCGCGGCCGTGAATCCCGATCGCCAGCTGCGCCGCAGGGCGGCCGAGAACGATTGGCCGGTACTCACTTTCAGCCGCTCCGTCCCCCTGCACTCGCGGATTCCCACACCATCGGCCCGGACGACGGCGGCCATCGGCCTCGGTGCGGGCGTGGCGGCCCTGAGTGCGTTCGGCTGGCATTCGCTGCGACGCCACCGCGCAAGCTGACGGCGGCACGGTCCGGCAAGCGACGACTCGGACAAAGAACCCACCGCAACTTTGAACGAACGAGCCTCTTGATGTGATCGCGGTCACGGTGTACAAAGTGGGTACGGAATCTCGGAAGGCAAAGTTCGATCCGGAAGAGAAGGAGCGGACCCCCACGCCGAGCACTTCCCAGCACGAGCGGCAAGCACCCACGCGGAGCGCGCCGCATATGGCAAAAGCGTTGTGCGCCTGCGATATCGGGACCAGCACAGAACAAGTCAGTGACCAGTAGCACGGGCCGGCGACGGAGTGTCAGGAGGACCCCGTCGGGAACCGAGGAATTCCCCGTTCGAGCCGGACGAATCGATCCGATCAGGACCGGGCCGCAAGGCCTGGGGAGACGGAACGAATCGATCCGATAACCTCGAAACGCGCAGAACGGCACCATCTTTCGAACTGGTTCTCGCTGAGGCGGACTGGCTGGGATCACGGTCCCTCGCCGAGGCGGTCCACACAACCCACCAAGCACGCTTGGTAACTTGGGCTCGTGCTACGCGGGCGGCAACCCGGCCATCGGCCGGGGAGGCCGCCCGCAGTGCGTTGTCAGGAGACTATCGGCGACATTGCGCCGCAGCAGTTTTCAGTTTCCGCGCGCGGCATCGGCGATCGACCGCGCCTCGGCGGCCCCGGCCTCCAACGCCTCACAGCACAGGATGATCCATCCACCAACACCTTCCGGTGTTCCGGATGCGAAGTCGGCCGCGCGGGAATGATATTCGGCCGAGCGCCGCAGCCACGTCACCTCCGGCACACCCAGGTTGTGCGGATCCAGACCGGTCGACGTCGACACGAGGCGTGACGCCGCCCGCGCCACGATGCCGTTCGCCGTGGGGAAGGCGCCGATGCCGAGCAGTTCGCCGTGGACCACCGCGGCGAGCACCGGCGCGGGCGCTCGCGTGGCGCCGGTGATCAACTGCCCCAGGAGATCGAGCCGCGGCGCGACCTGTGCGCCGGCCGCGGGGCGTCCGAGCATGTCCGGGTCGTCGACGAGATCCGCCGCCGCCAACATGTGGAGTCGCGCGAAGGCCTGTGCCGGTGCCCGCCGGAACACCGCGGTGATCTGCTCCAGCGCGGGGCCGTCGAGTTCCTGCGCCACCCGCATCGCACCGGCGAGAAGCGGATCGTCGAAGTCGCCGTCCCGGCGGAGTTCGACGCTGCCGCCGTCGATCGCCGCCGACGACCGGCCGGCACGCCATGAAGCCTCGGTGGCCGTCTTGTCCCAGCCGCGTAGATTCGCGGGATGCCGATGCACGGCGCTCAACGCGTCGCGAGCACGGTCGGAGGCCTCGGCCACGCCGGGCAGTTCGAGGAGCGGCGCCAGTGGATCGGATGTCACGCGTCCACGATAGTGCCCCGGAATCCGGCGAACCGGCGGGGCACGACGCCGCGACGTCCACCGCTCGTCGTATCGGTCCGACCATTCGTCGCGCCCCGGTGACGGCTGAACCCACCGGATACTGCAACGACGTTCCAACGTGACTACCCTCACAATGAGAATCCATCGTCCTCGCATGTCACGCGGTGTCATGCGCCAGATGCGCCCCGAGAGCGAAAGGTCCACGCCACTCATGTCCTCCGCCACCACTTCGTCCGCCCAGGGATATCCGCCATCGGAGGAGTTCGTCGCCCAGGCCAACGCCGGCGCGGAACTCTACGACCGCGCCGAGGCCGATCGCCTCGAGTTCTGGGCGGAGCAGGCCCGGCGTCTGGACTGGGACACCGACTTCACCCAGGTCCTCGACTGGTCGGACGCACCCTTCGCCAAGTGGTTCGCCGACGGCAAACTGAACGTCGCCGTCAACTGCGTCGACCGCCATGTGGCCGCGGGCAAGGGCGACCGGGTCGCGATCCACTGGGTCGGCGAGCCCGGCGACACCCGCGACATCACCTACGACGAACTCCTCGCCGAGGTGTCCAAGGCGGCCAACTACTTCGAGGCCATCGGCCTGAAGCCCGGCGATCGCGTGGCCATCTACATGCCGATGGTCCCCGAGGCGATCGTCTCGATGCTGGCGTGCGCCCGACTCGGACTCACCCACTCGGTGGTCTTCGCCGGATTCTCTTCCGGCGCACTGCGTTCCCGCGTCGACGATGCGGAAGCGAAGCTCGTCATCACCACCGACGGCCAGTTCCGCCGCGGCAAGCCCGCCCCGCTGAAGACCGCCGTCGACGAGGCACTCGGCACCGGCGACGATGCCGCGAAGTCCGTCGAGAAGGTGCTCGTGGTGCGCCGCACCAATCACGATCCGGACCTGAACTGGGTCGAGGGCCGCGACGTGTGGTGGGAGGACACCGTCGGCGAACAGTCCCCGACGCATGAGGCACAGGCCTTCGATGCCGAACACCCGCTGTTCCTGCTCTACACGTCCGGGACCACCGGTAAGCCCAAGGGCATCGTGCACACCTCGGGCGGCTACCTGACCCAGGCGTCGTACACCTTCCACTACGTGTTCGACCACAAGGAAGGCCGCGACGTCTTCTGGTGCGGCGCCGACATCGGCTGGGTGACCGGCCACTCCTACCTCGTTTACGGGCCGCTCTCCAACGGCGCCACCGAGGTGATCTACGAGGGCACCCCGAACTCGCCCGACGAACACCGTCACTTCCAGATCATCGAGAAGTACGGCGTCACCATCTACTACATCGCCCCGACGCTGATCCGCACCTTCATGAAGTGGGGCAGGCAGATTCCCGATGCTCATGACCTGTCGTCGGTCCGGCTCCTCGGTTCGGTGGGCGAACCCATCAACCCGGAGGCCTGGAAGTGGTTCCGCGAGGTCATCGGCGGCGACAAGGCGCCCATCGTGGACACCTGGTGGCAGACCGAGACCGGCGCGATCATGATCTCGCCGCTGCCCGGCGTGACCGTCACGAAGCCAGGGTCCGCGATGGCCCCGCTGCCCGGTGTCAGCGCACAGATCGTCGATGACGACGCCAACCCGGTCGGCCCCGGCGAGCAGGGCTACCTCGTCCTCGACAAGCCGTGGCCGTCGATGCTGCGCGGCATCTGGGGTGACGAGGAGCGCTTCAAGGAGACCTATTGGTCGCGATTCGCCGACCAGGGCTGGTATTTCGCCGGCGACGGCGCGCGTTTCGACGACGATCACGCGCTGTGGGTGCTCGGACGCGTCGACGACGTCATGAACATCTCGGGTCACCGCATCTCCACCGCCGAGGTCGAGTCCGCGCTCGTCGGACACTCCGGCGTCGCGGAAGCCGCCGTCATCGGTGCTGCCGACGAGACGACCGGACAGGGCATCGTGGCGTTCGTGATCCTGCGCGAAGGTGTCGAGGACACCGGCGACGCCCTGATTTCCGAACTGCGCGAACAGGTTTCGGTGGAGATCTCCCCGATCGCCAAACCGCGTGAGATCAATGTGGTGCCGGAACTGCCGAAGACCCGGTCCGGCAAGATCATGCGGCGCCTGCTCAAGGATGTCGCCGAGGGCCGTGAACTCGGCGACACCTCCACACTCGTCGACCCGTCGGTCTTCGAGGCGATCCGCCGGCGAAAGAACTGAGCACCCCGCTGGTTGAGCGATTCCCCCGCTGATTGAGCTTGTCGAAATCCGCCCGTGCGGGGTTTCGACAAGCTCAACCGGCGGTCGGGCTCAACCAGCGTTCGGGCTCAACCAGCAGTTGACTTCCTCGCGCTTGACCTTGTCACTGTGACAAGGTTTTCACTGGGTGCCGAGGAGGTGATCGCGATGAACAACGCGATGACGGAGGACCGGCGCCACCGGCTGCATCGGGCACTGACGGAGGGTGCGTCGTCGATGCGATTGCAGGCGGCACTCGCCCTGGGGACCGAACCGGACGATGACGCCGTGGCGGCGCTGGTGCGGCGGGCCGGTGTCGAACCGGATTTCTTCGTGCGCGACATGCTGACCTGGGCACTCACGCGGCATTCGACGGAGGTGACCGTTCCCGCGCTCGTGGCGGAGCTGTCGTCGCGGAGCGCGCAGGCGCGCAGTCAGGCCCTGCACACCCTGTCGAAGATCGGCTCGCCCGCCGGCTGGGGCGATACGGCGTGGCCGCTGCTCCACGATCGCGACGACGAGGTGGCGCGGGCCGCCTGGCGTGCGTCCGTCGTCCTGGTCCCCGCACACGACCGGCTCCGGCTCGCCGCGGAATTGGCGAAGGAACTGGGCCGCGGTGGCCGGGAGGTCCGCCGCAGCCTGGCACGCGCACTGATCGCACTCGGCGATGCCGCGATCCCGGTCCTGCTCGACGCCCGGCGCAGCGCATCGGCGGAGGTGCGCGAACACGCGTCGGAGATCGACCGGCTGATGATCGATCCCGACGGGGAGTTCGCCGGAGCGGAGGACGATGCGAAACGGGCGGTGTCCCTGAAGGATGCGCCCATGGCGGAGCCGCCCGGATGATCGGTGCGCCATGTTGATCGGCGAAGTGTCGGAGCGGTCCGGGGTCAGCGCCCGGATGCTCCGGCACTACGACCGTGTCGGGCTGGTGACCCCGGCCGGGCGCACCCCGGGCGGGTACCGCGATTACTCCCCCGACGACCTCGCGCGACTCTTCCGGGTCGAGGGTCTCCGCTCACTCGGACTGTCGCTGAACGACATTCGCGACGTTCTGCGCGACCGGGACATGCCCGACCCACGCGCACTCATCGACGAACTGGCCGCTCGGTCCCGTCGTCGGCTGGCACGAGAACGCGAACTGTTGGCATCACTGGAACGCGTCGCCGACGCGGGACCCGACGATTGGACCGACGTCCTCGCCACCGTCCGCCTGATGAACGGTCTGCGGCCGTCATCGAACGAGCGGTACCGCGCGGCCCTGGCCTCCGGGAGCCATCTGTCTCCGAACGCCATCGCCGACGCGTTCCTCGCCGAGGACGACCCGGTCGTCGGTGGTGCGCTGATGTGGTCGCTCGCGGGCTCCGGCGTCGAGGTGCTGTCGGCCGGACTCGGTGCGACGGATACCGCGGTCCGGCGACGGGCTGTGGCCGCACTCGCCAAGCTCTCCGCGCCGGAGGTCGCCGATGTCCTTCGGCCTGCCGTGCACGACACGGATCCGATTGTCGCGGCCAGGGCGACACTGGCCCTCGGCGCCCGTGGTGACCTGTCGGTCATCCCGGCTCTCATCGACCTGATCATCGACGGCACCAGCGACGTCGATGCCGCCGATCTGCTGCGTGATCTGTCGACATCCGCGGGCACCACCGACGAGGTCGCCGCCGATCTCGGACGGCGTCTCCACGTTGAGGGCCTCGCGGGCGCCGCACGAATACGGCTCGCTCAGGCCCTCGTCGAACTGCCCGGCCCGACCGCCGACGACCTGCTCCGCGGCCTGTCGGACGACCGCGAACCGGCCGTCGCGGCACTCGCGGCGTTACGCGCACATCACGGTCGCCGCGGCAACTGACGGGAATCCCGGCGAATGTTCGGCACCCACACGCCGGGTAGCCCCCACGCCGATGCGGCCTCGCATGGCAACATGAACCGCGTACCCGAGCCACGGAGGATGCAGTGAGCCGCAACGAGCACGGCCAACCCGCGCAACGACCCGGATCGGTCCCGTCGATTCCGCTGTCCGACCCGAACCTGGGACGCGACGGTGAGCCGACCATCGGCAACCTGGTCAAGGACGCGTCCGCGAGCGTGTCCACGCTCTTCCGATCGGAAGTGGCGCTGGCCAAAACCGAACTCGTCGGCGAGGCGAAGAAGGCGGGCGCCGGTACCGGCCTGCTGATCGTCGCCGGCGTGATGGCGCTGTACTCCAGCTTCTTCTTTTTCTTCTTCCTCGCCGAACTCTTGGACAACTGGGTGTCGCGCTGGCTCGCCTTCCTCATCGTGTTCCTGATTCTCGTGCTGATCACCGTGGTGATGGCGTTCGTCGGATACCTGTTCTTCCGCAAGGTGCGCGGACCGAAGAAGACCATCGAGTCCGTCAAGGAAGTGCAGACCGTGCTGCCGGGCAAGCACGCGGCCACGTCGTCGAACGATCTTCACCCGGAACTGCCCCGGGCGCACGATCCCCGACGAGGCTGAGAGTTGGTGGCGGGTCCCGACCCGTCCAGCGTCCGGATTCCCGGCAGCTGGCATCACTTCGACGTCCGCGCCAACGGTCTGCGTTTCCATGCGGTGGAAATGGACGGCCGGTGGCTCGCCGATCGGCCGCTCGTTCTCCTGCTCCACGGGTTCGGTGAGTTCTGGTGGAGTTGGCGGCATCAGCTCACCGCGCTGACCGACGCCGGGTATCGCGCCGTCGCCGTGGATCTTCGCGGCTACGGCGACTCCGACAAACCGCCACGCGGCTACGACGGATGGACGCTGGCCGGTGACACCAACGGCCTCATCCGCGCCCTGGGACATACCGAGGCGAGTCTTGTCGGCCATGCCGACGGCGGGCTCGTCTGCTGGGCCACCGCCACCCTGCACCCACGCGTGGTCAACCGGATCGCGGTCATCGCATCGCCGCACCCCAGAGCACTGCGTCGCGAGGTTCTCCGTGACCGCAGGCAACGCTCGGCGTTCCTGACCGGCTTCCTCCGCAATCAGTTGCCGCGGATCGGCGAGCGGCACCTGACCCGACGGGACGGCGCCTTCATCGAGGACTACTTCCGCGAACGGGCCTCGGCCCGATGGCAGAGCACCGAGGACTTCGCCGACACCGTCGCCCGCAACCGGTCGGCGGTCCAGATCCCCTATGTCGCGCACTGCAGTCTCGAGTATCAGCGCTGGGCGTTCCGCTCCCAGTTCCGACCGGACGGCATGCGGTTCATGGAGTTGATGAATCAGCGCCTGCACATCCCGGTGCTCGCACTGCGCGGTCGCGACGACCCGTTCATCCTCGATCACCTGATGGCCGGCAGCCACGAGTGGGCCGCCCGCATGACGTACTGGCAGATCGAGGGCAGCGGCCACTTCGCGCATCAGGAATCGCCGGCACGCACCAACGAGCGCATCATCGACTTCCTCCACGCCTGACGTTCGCTCCGACCGAATGAATCGGCGGACGTCACCGCGCGACCCCGGTGCCACGCGTGTCATCATCGTCGCCATGACCACGCCTTTCCCCTACCCGCCGACCGGGCCGTCGCCGATGGCCCCCGAGCCCGCACGTCGAGAACGCTCCGGAGTGGTCGACGGACTGATCAGTGCGGGCTCGATCATCGGGATCTTCGTGGTGTGGGCGGTCGCCGGCATCGCCGTCGGCTGGGCTACGACCCGCGGCAATCAGATACCGCTGATGTGGGTGAAGATTTTCGTGGGCCTGTTCTTCGAGTTGGCGCTTGCCTGGCTCTTGCTGTTCCGGGCGCGCTCCCGCCGCCAGGGACTCAGGGCGGCAGGACTCGCCACACTGTTCTTCATCCTCAACCGGCTCGCCGCGATGGTGATCGCGATGAGTTACACGTTCGGCTTCAGCCGCGAGATTGTCGACATCGCGCGAGCAGCCGGTGTCGGATTGTTCTTATTCGGAATCACCATCGGGTGGGCGGTGGCCCGTCGCCGAAGTGCCGGTGCATGGATCGGCATGGTTGCCGCGCTCGTGGTGGCCTGCGGCGCATTCGCGGCGACGTTCTTCGCACATATCGTCGCAACACTCGTCACGGTGTACCGATTCGGCGACTCCTACACCATCCTGGTGTCCACCGGTGCGACACTCATCGCCGTTGGTCTGTGCCTCGGCCTCGTTTCAGCCGCCGATGCGATCGGCGTCGCCATGAGCACCACACCTATTGGGCCACAGCCGTTTCCGCCGATGCCGCCACAGCCGTCCGGCTATGCGCCCACGCAACCGGGGCCCGCACCGCGCCCGCACGCTCCGATGTTTCCACCCACCTACGCGCCTTCGTCACCGCCGCCGCAGGGTATGGGCTACCCCCCGCCTCCGTCCGGTTACACGCCGCCGCCCAGGTCGTGATCGCGATTCACGCGACCTCGGTTCGTTCCTGCGACCTCGGCCGAAGTCGCGGGAACGAGATGAGGTCGCGGCAGGCCGTGGCGGTGATCAGGGGTGCACGCAGGCCTGCGTGCTGACGCGAGCGGATTTGCTCTCCGAGTCGGCGAGGTTCGGCTGAACCTGCTTGGCGGTCAACACGAATCCGGTCTCATCGGTCGTATCCTCCGCGGCGCCGAAGACCACGCCGAAGACCTCGCCATCGGAATTGATCATGGGCCCACCGGAATTGCCCTGCCGGATAAGGCCGCGCACGGTGTACACCTCGCGCAGGATCTGTCCCGTCCGGTAGATGTCGGGTCCGGACAGATTGATGGTCTCTCGGACGCGGACGGGGCTCACGGTGAACGGTCCGGCCTCCGGGTATCCGAGGACGATCGCGTCATCACCCGTGCGCGCCGGGCGTTCCGCGAACCGCAGTGCGGGCGCGGTCAATCCGGGGACGTCGAGGATCGCGATGTCGTTCTTGCTGTCGAACACGACGACGCGCGCAGCCAGTTGCTGACCGTTCGGAGACGACACCGACAGCCGTCGGGTGCCGGCCACCACGTGCGCATTGGTCATCACGCGCTCCGGCGACACCACGAAACCGCTGCCCTCCAACGCCTGTCGGCAACTCGGCGCAGTGCCTTCGACCTTGATCACGCTCGGCCGTACCTGATCCACGACTGGCAGGCGCGCGAGCGCCGGATCCGGCGGCTGCACAGTGGTGACCGGCGTGCGACCGAACGGCCCGATGACCTGCGGTAGTCCCGAATTGTCCAGCAGCGCGCTGAAATCCCGGGGTAGATCACGCAACCACTGCGGCGCCAGATCGTCGACACCACCGAGGATCTTGGACCCGCGCACCGACGAGGACAGTTGCGTACCAGTGGAACTCGAGAGCGGAATCGCGAGCAGCCATGCCGCCACCAGCACCGCGATCAACTGCAGCACCGACCCGACGACACTGTCGACGCGCCGCACCCCACGGGACCGGATACCGCTACGCGCCGCCCGGCCCAGGATCATGCCCGAGACCTGCCCCACCACGACCAGCGCGATGAGCAACAGCACACCGACGAGCAGGCGGGTCCGCTGATCGTCGAAGTTCGAGATCACATGTGGGGCAAGCAGAATCCCGGCAACCGCACCGAGGATCACTCCGAGGAAGGCGAGCCCCGACGCCACTGCTCCCTGCCGGAAACCACTGGCCGCCGCGAGTAGCGCGACGACCAGGACGATCACGTCGACCCATGCGGAACCCGTCATGGAGTCACCGCACCGGAGGTCGACCCATCGCCGTCGGCACCGGACTCGCTCGCGCCGCTCCCGGCGGCGACACCCGGCCCGCTCGCTTCGCTCCCGGCGGCGACACCCGGCCCGCTCGCTTCGCTCCCGGCGCCGCGGCCCGGCCGCATCGACTCCGGCAGGATCGCCGCAAAGCCGGTGGTCTGCCTGCCACCCGCAGCCTCGATCGCCTCATCCAGGGGACGCACATCGGCATGATCCCATGGCACATCCCAACCCGCGGCATCGCTGATCGCCGCCAGTAGGCCGCCGGTGAATCCCCACACCAGCAAACCGTCGACCATGAACGCCGGCCCCTGGTACGCGCGGGCACCGAGAACGCTTCGCTTCACCTGGAATCGATTCTCCGGCGACAGCAGCTCCCGCAGATTCACCCGCGCCACACGGGCGGTCTCGGCGGTGTCCACCACACCGACCTCGCTCGGCTCGCGCCAGTGGGCGAGAACCGGCGTGACATCGAAACCCGAGACCGGTACCGGGAACGACGGGAGGTTCGCCACCACGTGCACACCGTGCTCGGACAACCCGGTTTCCTCGGCGGCCTCCCGCAGTGCGGTACCGACCGGATAATCGTCGCCGGGATCCATTGCGCCACCCGGGAACGCGATCTGACCACTGTGCTGGCGCAGTGTGGTCGCACGCTCGGTCAGCAAGATGTCCGCGTCGGCGGGCAGTCCGCCCGGATGATCGGCGGCCGCGTCCCAACTGCCCGCGACCAGCACCAGAACGGCGGCGGCACGCTTGTCACGACCCAGCATCGACGCCCAGCGTCCACGGTCACCGCCCCGGTTGAGGACCGAATCGGCGACGGCGGCGACATCGCCGGTCAGCGCACGCATCCACGGCGGGATGTCGGTGTCGGGCACCAGCGGCCCGATGTGCGGGCGCCGAAGATGATCGTCGGTGCGGCTCATGAGTCGACCCCCAGGTGTTCGCGGACCGCCGCGGCGATCTCGTCCGGACTGTCGAAAACCTGCGGGAGCACCTTGGCGACCGTTCCGTCGGGCCGGACCAGGATCGTCGACGGGAACACCCGCGGCGCTCCGACCGCTGCCGCCACGCGCGCCTCGGTGTCGAGCACAACCGGCAGCTGGATCTTGTTCTCGATGAGGAACTGCAGGGCGAGGTACGGGTTACGCGCGCCCTCCTGGGCGTGGACCGCGAGCACGTTCACCCGATCACCGGCGCGCCGGGCGTACGCGGCGAGTTCGGGCATCTCCTGCCGACAGGGCAGACACCAGACGGCCCACATGTTGATGACCAGCGGCTTGCCCGCGGTACGCGCTCCGACGTCGTAGGGCACGCCGGTGCCGAGGCACGGTTCGACGACACCGGCCAGTACGGACCCGGGCGCGGGGGCCGCGCCGCCGGTCGGGCAGCCCGGGAGTGCGGCCTCCGATCGCGCACGGGCGAGATCCCCCTCGGCCACCGGCGCGCCGGTCGCGTTCAGTCCGGTCGACGGCGGTCCACCGGCGGGTGTCGGTGACGGATCGTCGGCGCCCCGCGGCCAGATCGCGACGATCAGGGCGATCATCACGACGATGAAGACCAGCGTCCACCGGGCGGCCGACGAGAACCATGGACCACGCGAGGCGTTCGCCGCCTCGCTCGAATCGTTGTCACTCACTTCGCCGATAGTCCCGCCAGGTCGAGGAGATGCTCGGTCTCCGGTCCCTTCACGAGCTTTGCCGCTTCGGTCTTGTCCATCGGTCCGAGACCGGCCGACGGACAGTCCTTCGCGAGGATGCACACGCCGCACGCCGGTGTCCGCGCATGGCAGATGCGGCGGCCGTGGAAGATCACGCGATGCGACAGGTCGGTCCAGTCCTTGCGGGGAAAGAGTTCGCCGACGGCATGTTCGACCTTGACCGGGTCGGTCTCCTCGGTCCAGCCCCAGCGGCGCACCAGGCGCCCGAAATGTGTGTCGACGGTGATCCCCGGCACGCCGAACGCATTGCCGAGCACCACGTTGGCGGTCTTGCGGCCGAAGCCCGGCAGGGACACCAGCTCCTTGAGGGTGTTCGGAACCTCGCCGTCGAACCGCTCCAGGAGCTCCCGCCCCAGGCCGATGATGGAGTTGGCCTTGTTCCGGTAGAAGCCGGTGGAGCGGATCATCTCCTCGAGTTCCACCCGGTCGGCCTCCGCGTAGGACCGTGCGGTCGGGTACGCCGCGAAGAGCGCGGGCGTCACCTGGTTGACCCGTACGTCGGTGCACTGGGCGGACAGGATCGTCGCCACGGACAATTCGAGCGGCGTGGTGAAGTCGAGCTCGCAGTACACGTGCGGGAATTCGAGTTCGAGCCCCCGATACATCCGCCGGGCGCGACGCACCAGACCGAGCGGGGTTTCGGCACGACGGGCCCGCTGCGGTGCGGCCGACTCGTTGGTCTGCCCGGATCTACGTGCGCTCACCCAGTTCAGGGTAGCCAGGTCCGGACAAGGGTGACGTGACGGTCACGACTCGGACACTCGGAATCCGTCGTCCGAACGGATACCGCAGGACACCGATCGCGTGTTGGTAACACTTCAGTGACGGCCGCCGCTGCAGTTGGGTCCGGGGCCCCCGATTGTGTTTACTGGTCCCCATGCAAGGACTCGCCGCGCTACTTTTCCCGGCCGTGCTGATGCTCTTCGCCCTGGCCATGGAGAAGGTGCAGGCGAAGACCGACCGACTCGTGGTGACCCGCGATCACGTCGAGGAATTCCTGGAGTCGGCCGGTGCCGCTCAGGTGGACACGCTGGCCAAAGAGGGTTTCCCGGCCGCGCTCGACGAATTCCGCAACCGCCGGGCGAAGCCCGACGCGGTGAACCCGGATCTCGCCGCCGTTCTCGACTCGCCCAAGCGCGCGAGCTGAATCGTCCAGGCGACGCAACCGCCATCCTCGCCACCCCACCCCGACGACTCACGTCAATCGGCGGCGCAAGTGACCCATTCAACACTTATGCTGACTGTGAGGGGTAGCGTTGCAGTGCGACCAAGAGGGCATGGGCACACGTGTGCGCACGATCGACGTCGACCACAGCTTTGCAACACACGAGTGTGAATGTACGAGAAAGGTTCCTAGTGGAGGAAGTACTGGCGCGGGCCGGCATATTTCAGGGTGTTGAGCCATCTGCCGTCGCGGCACTGACGAAGCAGCTCCAGCCGGTTGATTTCCCGCGGGGACACGTGATCTTCCACGAGGGCGAGCCCGGCGACCGGCTGTACATCATCCTGTCCGGCAAGGTGAAGGTCGGCCGTCGCTCGCCGGATGGCCGCGAGAATCTCCTCACCATCATGGGACCGTCCGACATGTTCGGTGAGCTGTCGATCTTCGACCCCGGCCCCCGGACGTCGTCGGCGACGACAGTCACCGAGGTGCGCGCGGTGTCGATGGACCGCGACGCGCTGCGCGCCTGGATCAAGGATCGTCCGGAGATCGCCGAGCAGCTGCTGCGGGTGCTCGCCCGTCGTCTGCGCCGCACCAACAACAACCTCGCCGACCTGATCTTCACCGACGTGCCCGGCCGTGTCGCCAAGCAGCTGCTGCAGCTGGCTCAGCGCTTCGGGACCCAGGAGGGCGGCGCACTCCGCGTCACGCACGACCTGACGCAGGAAGAGATCGCGCAGCTCGTCGGTGCTTCACGTGAAACCGTGAACAAGGCACTCGCCGACTTCGCTCAGCGCGGCTGGCTTCGCCTCGAGGGCAAGAGCGTGCTCATCGCCGATTCCGAGCGACTGGCCCGGCGCGCACGCTGACCGTCGCGGGAGTGCGTGGTCTCGATACGCACACTCGCTACGCTCGCGGGCTACTCGACCAGCGAGTCTCGCCGCGGAGGCCTGCCGGTCGTATCGACGTCACACGTGGTGATGTCGTAGATATTCCAGCTGCGCCTTCACCGACATCCGAGCGGCGGGCCACAGTTTCTTGTCGACGTCGGCGTAGACGCGACGGACGATCTTCATCGGCTTTGCCTTGTGCGGTGAGACGCCGAGATCGTCGAGTGCGGCGCGGATCTGATCGATCCGCTCCTCGCGGTGCGCCTTGTAGTAGCGGGCGACCGGAACGAGGAGCGGATGCTCCGGACCGTGCGCCGGCAGGAGAACGCAGTCGTCGCCCTCGACGATCAGCCGATTGAGCGAGTGCAGGTAGTCGGTGAGGCTGCCGTCCGACGGATCGAGCACCGTGGTGCCCCGGCCGAGGATGGTGTCACCGGTCAGCATCGCGCGCTGTCCGTTCCATTCGACGAGGAAACTCGTCGAATCCCCGGTGTGGCCGGGGGTGTGCAACACGGTGATGCGAAGTCCCGCGACCTCGATGACCTCTCGGTCGTGCAGCGGTCTGCCGTCGCGGCAGTGCTTCGTCAGCCGCGCCCGCACCGGCGCACCACTCTGCTTGTGAATCCGGTTGATGCCGCCCACATGGTCGAAGTGGCGATGAGTGATCAGAACCAGCGCGACGTCGTTCTCCGCGACGATCTTCTTCACGTGCCCCTTGTGCTTCGGCGGTCCCGGATCGACGACGACGCACTCCGACGATCCGGGCGCACGCAGCAGCCAGGTGTTGGTGCCGTCGAGTTCCATCACGCCCGGGTTGTCGCACAGCAGCACGGATGCGAAGGGCGTGACCTCACGAACGATCCCGTAGGCGGGATGGCCTGCGGCATCGATGACCGGGGTGTCGTCACCGTTGTCACTCATGGCTCGACACTACCCACCCGACGGTCCGCCGAAAACGATCAGGATTGCGCTGGGCTTTGGGTTTCCTCGACGACGCGCGGCGCCAGATCGTTCTGCAGGCTCTTCAACAACGAGGCACCCTGCGTGACGATCCCGGTCATCAGTTCGTTGACACCCTCGGCGCCGTTGAAGACCGTCAGGTTCGACGATCCGAGGCCGCGGGCCATCTCGCCGACCAGCGCCGGGAGCTGTTCGATGAGTTGCTGATCGAGGGCGATCCGGTTGTTCTTCGCCGCGGCCGCCGACTGGATCTCCAGCGCCTTGGCCTCCGCCTCGGCGATGATCTGGGTGCGTCGCGCCTCCGCCTCGGCCGGCTTCACGACCTCCGAGATCAGCTGCTGCTCCCGAAGATCGGCCTGCGCCTGGGCGAGCACCGACTGTTCGCGGATGATCTCCTGGTTGACGCGGGCCTCGGCGAGCGGACCCGCCTGTGCCGCTTCGGCATTCGCCTTGTCGGTCTCGGCGCGGATCTCCGCTCGCTTGATGGATGTCTCGCGTTCGTAGTCGGCCTGATTGCGCAGGGACTCCTGCTGGGCCTTGGCGGATTCCTGGTCGGCGCGCGCCTTCTCCACCGCGGCTTCCCGCTGCACCTTCGCGATATTCGGGGCGGCGAGCGCGTTGATGTAGCCGGAATCCATGTCGTCGATGGACTGGATCTGGAAGGAGTCGACGACGAGCCCGATCGAACCCATCTCCCGCTTCGACGCCTCGAGCACCTGCCGTGCCAGCGTGTCCCGCTCGCGGATGATCTCCTCCACCGTCATCGAGCCGACGATCGAGCGCAGATGCCCCGAGAAGATCTGTCCGGTCAGCTGATTCATCTCCGCCTCCTGCTCGGAGATGAATCGCTGACCCGCGTTCACGATGGACCGCTCGTCGCCGCCGACCTTGTGCGCGATCACGGCGCGCACGTTGAGCTGGATGCCCTGGGTGGTCACACAGATCTCGCGAATCTGCGCCTCGTGCAACGCCATCGAGAGGAAGCGCACCTTGCGCAGCACGGGCATGACCCACTTGCCGTGTCCGACAACGACATCGAACGGCGCGCCCTCGGTACCGGATTTCTTGCCCGAGATGAGCATGGCTTCGTCTGGCTCGGGAACGTAGTAGCCGAACATCGGGCCTCCTGGATCATCAGCGGACGTGGATCGTCACACTTTTGACTGCTGATGCTACGGCCGGGTTCCGTCTGTCATTCGAGTAGGCGACCCGTTTCCGCGACTCAGCCGGGCAGCGACAACCAGGGCTCGACCTCGACGATCCGGTCGGCCCGCTCACCGATCACCAGGATCGTGCGCTCGGCTTCCACGGGCAGCGACGACACGGCGAGGAAGCGTTCGGTTCCGCCTGCGAAGGACAGCTCGACCTCACCCAGAGCCTCACCCCCACCACAGGAGATGGTGACGACACCGGTACGGCCGACGAGCCCCGAACCACCGTCGTCCGTCATGTCACGCCTCCGTCGATCGACGTCAGAACACCAGATCGTATCCGAGCTTGCCGACCATCACCACGACGACCACGAGCAACACCCACCGCACGAAACCACTGCCCCGTCCGAGCGCCATATGCGCCCCCAGTTGAGCGCCCGCGATATTCGCGGCCGCCAGCGCGAGTCCCAACAGCCAGAGGATGTGCCCCTGCCATGCGAACACGCAGAGCGCACCGAGATTGGTACCGGTGTTGATGACCTTCGCCATCGCCGAACTCTCCAGGAAGCTGGTGCCCACGAGCGCGGAGAGCGCGATGATCAGGAAGGTGCCGGTCCCCGGACCCATCACGCCGTCGTAGAACGCGATCACCACGCCCGCCACCGCGAGCCCGGCGACGATCGACCAGCGGGGCTTGGGAACCGCTGCCCCAGAGGCGAATCCGGGATTGAATGCCACGAACAGCCCCACCGCCAGCAGTAGGCAGAGGACGATCGGCTTGAACACCGACGACGGCAACGAACTCGCCAGATACGCACCGGACGCCGAGAAGCACAGCGCCGCCACGAACACCGGCCCCAGACGTCGAATGTCGATGGCGCCCGGCAGTTTTCGCGCATACGCCAACGCCGCGGATGCGGTGCCGAAGACCGCGGCGAACTTGTTGGTGCCCAGCGCGGTGGCCGGCGCCAGGCCCGGATACGCGAGCATCAGCGCCGGGATCAGCACGAGACCACCACCGCCGACGACGGCATCGACCCAGCCCGCCAGTGCCGCCGCGGCGATCGCCAGTGCGATCTCCATCAGCGAGCGGTGAGCCCGATGATCAGGCGACCTCGACGATCATCTCGACCTCGACGGAGGCGCCGAGCGGCAATTCGGCGACACCGACGGCGGAACGTGCATGCACACCCGCCTCGCCGAAGATCTCGCCGAGCACGTCCGATGCGCCGTTGATGACCGCGGGCTGACCGGTGAATCCGGGAGCCGAGGCGACGAAGCCGACCACCTTGACGATGCGCACCACGGAATCGATGCCGACGAGGGCATCGATCGCGGCGAGTGCATTGAGCGCGCACTGCCGGGCCGCGGCGGTCGCCTCGTCCGGCCGCACGATGCCCTCCGCACCCTCGGACACCTTGCCGGTCGCCGACGGCGTGCCGTCCACCATCGGGAGTTGCCCCGAGGTGTACACGTGCGCACCGCTGCGGACCGCGGGCACATAGCTGGCCACCGGTGCGGCGACGGGCGGCAGGGTGATGCCGAGTTCGGCGAGGCGGGCCGACCATGTCCGGGATGTCACGGCGATCAGCCCTTCGGGCGCTTCATGTACGCGACGTGCTGTTCGCCGGTCGGACCGGGCAGAACACTGACGAGCTCCCATCCGTCGGAGCCCCACTGATCGAGAATCTGCTTGGTGGCGTGGGTCAGCAACGGAACGGTCGCGTACTCCCAGGCGGTGACTTCACTCATGGACCTAGCCTATCGGGTGATCGAAGGTGGTTAAGGTGATGCGGTGGTCACCAATGCAGAGCCCTCCGACGCCGCACAGGCGGGGGCCGACAGCTGGTCCGACAACGAATGGCCGGAATCGGCTCGTCGGGCACGGCTGCACTTCGTCTCGGGGAAGGGCGGAACCGGTAAGACGACCGTCGCCGCAGCACTGGCACTCGCCCTCGCGGCCGACGGCAAGAAGGTATTGCTGATCGAATGCGAGGGCCGTCAGGGCATCGCCCAGCTCTTCGACATTCCTCCGCTACCGCCGACCGACACCCGTATCGCCACCGCGTCCGGCGGCGGTGAGGTGTCGGCTCTGGCCATCGACATCGAACATGCGCTGCTCGAATACCTCGACATGTTCTACAACCTGGGCTTCGCGGGACGGGCGATGAAGCGCATCGGCGCCATCGATTTCGTCACCACCGTGGCACCGGGTCTTCGGGACGTGCTGGTCACCGGAAAGATCAAGGAACGCATCATCCACGCCGACAAGCAGGGCAACCGTGTCTACGACGCGGTGGTCGTCGATGCGCCGCCCACCGGCCGCATCGGCAACTTCCTGGACGTCACGAAGGCGATGGCCGATCTTGCGAAGACCGGCCCCATCCGCAACCAGAGCGACGGCGTGGTGAAGCTGCTGCACTCGCCGGACACCGTGATCCATCTGGTCACGCTGCTCGAGGCGATGCCCATCCAGGAGACCGTCGAGGCGGTCGAGGAGTTGCGCGCCAAGGACCTGACGGTCTCGACGCTCATCATCAACCGGGTCAGCCCGACGCTGCTGCCGATCGACACCGTCGACGACATCGCCGAGGGCCAGATCGATGCGCCGCGCGTCCTCCAGAATCTGGAGGCCGCGGGAATGCAGGTGAGCGAGGCCGATCTCGCGGGCCTGCTCACCGAGACCATCGAACACGCCACCCGACTGCAGGCGCAGCAGGTGGCCAAGGCCCAACTCGACAACGTCGAGATCCCGACCCTCGAACTCCCCGCATACAGCGACGGCCTCGATCTCGGTTCGATCTACGACCTGGCGAACATCTTGCAGAAGGCAGGTGCCTGATGTCCCTGGACCTGAAGATGGGCTCGATCCTCACCGATCCGTCCACCCGTGTCGTGATCTGTTGTGGCGCGGGCGGAGTCGGCAAGACGACGACCGCCGCCGCGATGGCGATGTACGCCGCCGAGCACGGACGCACGGTGGCGGTGCTGACCATCGACCCGGCGCGACGGCTCGCACAGTCGCTGGGCATGACCGAACTGACCAACGACCCGCAGCCGGTGCCGCTGGATCTGGCGCCGGATGCAAACGGTTCGCTCGACGCGATGATGCTCGACATGCGGCGCACCTTCGACGAGATGGTGCTCGAATACTCGACGCCGGAACGCGCCGAGGCGATCATGGAGAACTCCTTCTATCAGACGATGGCGTCCTCGTTCTCGGGCACGCAGGAGTACATGGCGATGGAGAAGCTCGGCAAATTGCTGGAGCAGGATCGCTGGGATCTGATCGTCGTCGACACCCCGCCGTCACGGAACGCACTGGACTTCCTCGACGCACCGCAGCGCCTGGGATCGTTCCTGTCCGGGCGGCTGATGAAGGTGCTCGTCGGCGGCGGCCGCGGCGTCGGCCGCATGGTCACCGGCGCGGTGAGCATGGCGATGCGCGGCGTCTCGACGATCATCGGCGGCGACATGCTGCGTGACGTCGCGCTGTTCGTGCAATCGCTGGATTCGATGTTCGGCGGCTTCCAGGATCGCGCGCTGAAGACCTACGAACTTCTCAAGCGGCCGGGCACGCAGTTCGCCGTGGTTGCCGCGGCGGAACCGGATGCGCTGCGCGAGGCGGCGTTCTTCGTCGACCGGTTGTCCGAGGAGAAGATGCCGCTGGCCGGTCTCATCCTCAATCGGACCCATCCGAATCTCACCTCGATCTCCGAGGCGACCGCCGAGGCCGCACTGGAGTCGGTGACCGACGAACTGACACGCGGCGTGCTGGAGGTCCACGCGAATCGTGCGGAGACCGGGAAGCGGGAACTTCATCTCCTGCAGCGGTTCACCGCATCGCACCCGCAGGTGCCGATCGTCGGTGTGCCGTCGCTGCCGTTCGAGGTCGCCGACGCGACCGCGCTGCGGGCCGTGGCCGAGCAGATCACCGGTCGCGGCTGACCTCGAGCGCTCCCGGGATCGTGATGGGCGACTACGGTCTCGATACGCGGCGGACTTCGTCCGGCGCTACTCGACCGGCATCCAACGCACCCGCATCCAACGCGCAGCCGGATACCCGACAACTGCTGGTCGAGTAGCGCGAGGCGCCGGCCGAGCGCGAATCGAGACCGGGGAGGCGGCGGTCAGCTGACGATGGCGGTGTGACGCCGCTTCTGGGCGTCGAAGAAGTTCGCCCACGAGGTGACCTCGGGGTGCTGCCGGAGCAGTGCACGACGCTGACGCTCGGTCATGCCGCCCCAGACACCGAACTCGACGCGATTGTCGAGGGCGTCGGCCCCGCATTCGAGCTGCACCGGGCAGTGCCTGCAGATCGTCGCAGCCTTTCGCTGCGCGGCTCCGCGTACGAACAGGTCGTCGGGGTTGCCGCCCCGGCACCGTGCCTGAGAAACCCATGCCAGTCGTGCGTCGTCTCCGGTGGTAACCGCCGCAATTGCCATCCGCCGACCCCTATCTGTCGTGTATACCGCCAGTCGCTCTGCGGATCACCGACTGATGGTGTTCCACATGGCCCCGACTTTCTGACCAAGAACGTGGCCACCTCGTCGCGGGCCGTTGCCCTCGCCGGACCCGGTGTAACCGAGTCGACCTCCCGAACATGGATGTTAGGTGAGTCACATTCTGTGCCCAATTTAAGGATCCGTGCATGTAAGCGCAAGCCCTGTGTCCTAGAAAATGGGACCACCGTGCAAACTCTCGACATCTCCCCTGGTCAGCGCCGCCGACACCCCGTGTGAGCCGGGCACGATTCGGTAACCGTCGTTGTCTGGTCGATCACACGTATCCTGAGCGGTGTGCGTGCGTCTCTCTCCAAGAAGATCTGGCCGCTGGCCGGTGCCTGCCTGCTGGCCGGTGTCCTGGTCGCTGGTCTGCTGTTCCCGGTAGCCAGCGGCTTGGGCGTGGTGTCCAACCGCGCCGCGGCGACCGTCGAAAACGTGTCGTCCGAGCTCATGAACGGGACGCTGCCCGAGGTCACCACGATGACCGACAATCGCGGCGACCCGATCGCGTTGCTCTTCGACCAGTACCGCTATCAGGTCGGCTACAACGACATCTCGCCCGACATGATCCGCGCGATCATCTCGATCGAGGACCGCCGCTTCCTCGAACACGACGGCGTCGACTGGAAGGGCACCATCCGTGCCGCGCTGAAGAACCAGTCGTCGGGTGAGGTCCAGCAGGGCGCCTCCACGCTCGACCAGCAGTACATCAAGAACTATCAGCTGCTCGTCCTCGCACGCACCGAGGCCGACCGGCAGGCCGCCATCGAGACCACCCCGGCCCGCAAGCTGCGCGAGGTCCGCATGGCGATGACTCTGGAGCAGACGCTCACCGATCAGGCCAAGCGCGACAAGGGTCTCGACGACGCAGCCGCCAAGCAGGAGGCCAAGAAGCAGATCGTCACCCGCTATCTGAACGTGGTGCCGTTCGGCAACAACTCCTACGGCATCGAGGCCGCCGCCCAGACGTACTTCGGCATCCACGCCAAGGAACTCAAGGTGGAGCAGGCCGCCATGCTGGCCGGCATGGTGCAGTCCAGCAGTGGATTCGACCCGTACAACAATCCCGAGGGAGCCACCGCCCGCCGGAACACCGTGCTGGACACCATGATCCAGAACTTCCCCAATCGGCGCGACGAACTCATCGCCGCCAAGGCGAAGCCGCTCGGCGTGCTGCCGCAGCCCAAGCTGCCGACCCAGGGCTGCATCGCCGCGCGCAACGACGGCTTCCTCTGCGACTACGCGCTGCAGTTCCTCGCCGAGAACGGACTCTCGCGCGACTCGGTGATGCGCGGCGGATACATCATCAAGACCACCCTCGACCCCGACGTCCAACGGTCGACGGTCCGCGCCCTGCAGTCACAGTCGAGCCCGGATGCCGACGGGGTGGCCGAGGTGATGAGCTCGATCCGTCCCGGCAAACAGCGCCACGACATCGTCGCCATGGGTTCGAGCCGGAACTACGGACTCAAGGTCAACGCCGGGGAAACGGTGCAGCCCCAGCCGTTCTCCCTCGTCGGCGACGGCGCCGGGTCGGTCTTCAAGATCTTCACCGTTGCCGCCGCGATGGAGAAGGGCATGGGCATCAACACCAACCTCCAGGTGCCCGGCTCGATCGCGGTCTACGGCATGGGCAACAGCGGCGGGGCATTCGGCTGCCCGCCCGGAGCCTTCTGTGTGAAGAACGACGGCCGCTACCCGGCATCGATGTCGGTGACCAATGCGCTCGCGCAGTCGCCGAACACCACCTTCGTGAAGCTCCTCCAAGAGGTCGGTGTGAAGCCGACGGTCGACATGGCAGTGCGGCTCGGCCTGCGCTCCTACAACGCACCCGGCACCTCCGGCTTCGGCGAGAAGAGCATGGCCACCTACGTCAAGGAGGGCAACCTCGGTTCGTTCACCCTCGGCCCGACGCCGGTGAACGGTCTGGAATTGTCCAACGTCGCGGCCACTCTCGCTTCCGGCGGTGTGTGGTGCCCACCCAATCCCATCGATTCGATCAGCCGTATCAAGCGCGACGCGTACGGCAATCCGGTGATGACGCCGGACGGCAAGCCCGCGCTGATCCCGGTGCCGTTCAGCATGCCGAAGTGCGAGCAGGTCGTCGAACCCGGTCTGGCACAGACATTGGCCATCGCCATGAGCCGTGACGATCAGGCGGGCGGCACCGCGGCCGGCGCCGCAGGCTCGATGGGCTGGAGTCTGCCCTCGTCTGGCAAGACCGGAACCACCGAGGCGCACCGCTCCTCGGCATTCCTCGGCTTCACCAACCAGCTGGCCGGCGCCGCGTACGTGTACAGCGACGGCCCCAATCCGTCGGGCATCTGCTCGGGTCCGCTGCGTAGCTGCGGTGACGGCGACCTCTACGGCGGCATGGAACCCGCCCGCACGTGGTTCCAGGCCATGAAGCCGGTGGCCACGAACTTCGGACCGGTGAATCTGCCATCGCCGGATCCCAGGTACCTGTCGGGCACCGACCGCGGCCGCATCCCGGATGTCTCCGGTATGCCCGCCAGTTCGGCCACCGCGCGACTGCAGGCCGCGGGCTTCAAGGTGAATCAGCTCGATGTCGACAACAAGCGCAAGCAGGGCACCGTGGTGTTCACCGCACCGTCCGATTCGGCGATGCCCGGCAGCACCGTGACGATCTACGTCAGCAACGGCCGCGGTGCGGGTGACGGCAAGCCGACCGAGACCACCGTGGAGGTGCCGGGAGTCGGTCCCGTGGTCATTCAGATACCCGGGAACTGACACCGGGTCGAGATCGGGGCGGGACTCGACGCCCGTGCCCCACACGGACGTTGTGCGTATCCTGGGGTGATGGCTCAGCTCGACACATCCCGTTTGCTTCGCGTCGCATCCGCAGGTCTGGCCGCCCGGGGAGTCTCCTCTCCGGTCGCCGCCCGCGCGGCCGGCGGCCTGGCCGGACTCGCCGCGGCGGGCCTGTTCTACTCGACGGTGATCGAGCGGAATGCGTTCGCCCTGCGGCACGACACGCTCGCCGTGCTGGAGCCGGGTACCGCCCCGCTGCGTGTTTTGCACATCAGCGATCTGCACATGATGCCGAACCAGCGGCTCAAGCAGGCGTGGGTGTCGGAGCTGGAAGCCCTCGAGCCCGATCTGGTCGTCAACACCGGCGACAACCTGGCCCACCCGCAGGCGGTTCCCGCGGTGATCCAGTCGCTGGGCGGTCTGCTGTCCCGGCCCGGCCTGTTCGTCTTCGGATCGAACGACTACTTCGGTCCGCGGGCGAAGAATCCGCTCAAGTACTTCAAGACCGACCACACGCGGACCTTCGGTGATCCGCTGCCCTGGCAGGACCTGCGGGCGGCATTCACCGAGCGTGGCTGGCTGGATGCCACCCACACGGTCCGCGAACTGGAGGTCGGTGGCGTCCGGGTCGTCGCGGCGGGCGTCGACGACCCGCATATCGAGCGCGACCGCTACGACACCGTCGCGGGCCGTCCCAATCCGCTTGCCCACCTGCGTCTGGGCCTGACCCATTCGCCGGAGCCACGCGTGCTCGACAAGTTCGCCGACGACGGCTACGACCTCGTCCTCGCCGGTCACACCCACGGCGGACAGCTGTGTCTGCCGGTCGTCGGTGCACTGGTCACCAACTGCGAGATCGACCGCTCCCGCGTCAAGGGCGTCTCCAACTGGGGTTCGACGATGAAGCTGCACGTCAGCGCTGGGCTCGGCACCTCTCCGTTCGCGCCCGCACGGTTCTGCTGCCGTCCGGAGGCCAGTCTGCTCACCCTCACCCCGGTGTCCAACGGGGACGCCGAGTTCGACGCCGAGCAGTCGTTGCCGCAGTTGGCCACCGAACGGATCTGACCGGGCTCTAGGCTGGGCGCGTGACAGCTATCGACGACGTCCGAATCCTGGCCTTCGATACGTTCGGCACCATCACCGATTGGCACACGGGGATCTCCGGTGCTGTCCGGGAGGTCATCGGATCGTCGGTGGACGCGGGAGAGTTCACCCGCGAGTGGCGTCGCCGCTACGGGCCGATCATGGCGCGCGTCGAATCCGGCGAGTACCCGTGGCGCCGCCTCGACGACCTGCAGACCGAGACCCTCACCGACGTGGCCGCGCTCTTCGACGTGAATCTCGATGCCGCACAGAAGGATCGGCTCGTGCGCGCGTGGCGGGTGATTCCCGGCTGGCCCGACTCCTCGCCGGCACTGTACCGGCTGAAGAAGCGCTACATCATTGCCGCGCTGTCCAACGGGACCGTCGCACTGCTCACCGACATGGCCAAGCACAACGACTTCCCCTGGGATGTCATCGGCGGCTCCGATCTGTGGCGCCGCTATAAGCCGGCCCGCGAAACCTATTGCGGCATCGCCGATCTCCTCGAAGGCCAGCCGCACGAGGTGATGATGGTCGCGACCCATCAGACCGACCTCGACGCCGCCCGCGGTTACGGCCTGCGTACCGCGTTCATCGAACGTCCCGACGAATGGGCGGGCGAACCGAAGGACGACTCCGGCTCACCCGAAAACGACTTCCACGCCACCGACCTCGCGGACCTCGCCGACCAACTCGGCGCCTGACCGGGCGGTTCTCCCACAGAATTTTCACGTCACAGCATGACCAACCGGATTATCCAGTCGGGCATGCTGTGGCGTGAAGTTTTTGTGGGGACAATGGCTGATCGGCCCCAGACAAACGAGGAGGCCCCGACCTCGCGGTCAGGGCCTCTTCTGCAATCTCAACCTTGCGTCGGGGTGGCGGGATTCGAACCCACGACCTCTTCGTCCCGAACGAAGCGCGCTACCAAGCTGCGCCACACCCCGTGTGTAGCCTGCGATAGCTTACCCCCACGACCGGTGCCGGGTTAAATCGGCTGGTCAATCGACGTGTATCCGCACCGATCGGTACGTTGGGAATCGTGACCGATCCCGAGATCCGGCGCACCCAGCTGGTCGCCGACGCTTACCGAATCGCCGACGAGGTCCTGTGGCCCGGGGCCGCCGAGGTGGACCGGACCGGCGCCATCCCGAACAGCCATTGGGCCGAGCTGGCCGATGCCGGCCTGTACGGCATCGCCGCACCCGAGGCGGCCGGCGGTCCGGGGTTGGCCTTCGATCAGATCCTCGAGGTCCAGGAGGTGCTGGCCAGCGGCGATCTGGCGACGGCCTTCGTCGCGTTGCAACACCACGGCGTGGTCATCTCGCTCGCGAACACCTCGAATACCTCCCTGCGGGACGAACTGTTCGCGGACGCCACGCAGGGCCGGATACGAGCCGGTGTGGCATACGCGGGTGTGGTGCCGCCGACCCCGCGCATGCGGGCGTCGCGCGTCGACGGCGGCTGGGTCTTCAACGGGTACGCGCCGTTCGTGAGCGGCTGGGGTCTGATCGACTTCCTGCAGATCTCAGCCCGCGACACCGAGACGAACGACGTGATCGCGGCGATCGTCGCGCTGCGTCCCCCACCGGCAGCCATCACCGCGCGTCCGCTTCCGCTGAGCGTGGCCGAAGCCACCCGAACGGTGGCTCTCGCCGTCGACGACCTGTTCATCGCCGACGAGCAGGTTGTCAATCGCGTCAGCTATGAGCAGTTCTTCGCGAATGAGAACGTCGGTGTCCGCATCAACGGCACGCTGCCGTTCGGACTGGTGCGACGGAGTACCGCACTGCTCGACGCCGCGGGATCCACCACGGCCGCACGGGCTCTGCGGGAGCGTTCCGCCGAGGTCCGCACCCGGATGAACGAGTCCATCGACGATACGGATGCACTGCTCGACGCGCGTGCCGACGCGGCGCGGCTGGCCGTGGAGGCGACGTCGGCACTCATTTCCGCCGACGGCGGCCGGGCACTCCTGCGCGGCAGCCATCCCGAACGACTGGCCAGGGAGGCGACCTTCACCTTGGTCGCCGCGAGCCGTCCGCGCCTGAAAGATCTACTGGTACAGCGTTTCAGCGACGGGTGAACCGGCGGGCGTAGTCGCGCAGGAAAATCGCCTGGGCGACCGCGAGCCGTTCGATCTCCGACGGATCCACACTCTCATTGGGTGCGTGGATCAGGCAGGCGGGCTCCTCGACGCCGAGCAACATGATCTCCGCGTCGGGGAAGGTGTCCGCGAAGACATTGCACAGCGGAATCGATCCGCCCTGTCCCATCTGCAGCACCTCATCGACCCCGTAAGCGGCGCGCAGCGCATCGACCATCGTGTCGAAACCGGGACCCGAGGTGGCACCGCTGAACGCTGCGCCGTCGGCTTCCCGTTCGATGGTGACCCGGGCGTGCCAGGGCGTCGCGGCCTTCAGATGCGCGATCAATGCATCCTGTGCGGCAACGGAATCCATGCCCGGCGGCACCCGCAGATTGATGCGGGCCCGGGCCCTCGCCTGCACGGCGGCCGACGACCCGGCCACCGACGGACAGTCGATCCCGAGCACGGTCACCGCCGGGCGTGCCCAGACCATATCCGAAACACGGCCCGAGCCAACGAGATCGACGCCGTCGAGGACGATGGCATCCGAGCGGAAGTCGTCGGCGGGATAGTCCGCACCCGGCCACGTCGCGGTGTTGTCGAGCCCGTCGATCGTTGTGTTGCCCTCGGCGTCGCGCAACGATGCCAGCATCGCGATGAGTGCTGCGAGTGCATCCGGTGCCGCACCGCCGAACATGCCGGAATGCATTGCCGATTCCAGGGTTTCGACGTCAACCACGACATTGGCTGTACCGCGCAGACTGGTCGTCAAGCTGGGCCGGCCGACACCGGCATTGCCGGAATCGCAGATCAGGATGGCATCGGCGCGCATCAATTCGGGATTCTCGGGGACGAACTTCTCCAGTCCGCCGGTTCCCTGCTCCTCCGAGCCCTCACCGACGACCTTCACGGTCACCGGAATATCGTCACCCAGTGCGCGTAATGCCGTGAGCGCCATGGCGATGTTGCCCTTGCAGTCGGCCGCGCCACGGCCGTACCAGCGTCCGTCACGTTCGGTCAGCGACCACGCGGGCGACTCCCATGCGGCGTCGTCCAGAGGCGGCTGCACGTCGTGATGGAAGTAGATGAGGACCGTCGGCGCATTCTCCGGCCCCGGCCGGATGCCGGTGACAGTGGAACTGCCGTCCGCAGTCACATGTGCTTCGACGTCACTCAATCCCAGGTCGGCCAGGGCGGTCACCAGCCACTGCACCATCCGGTCACAGTCCTCGGGCACCGGCCCCTTCGGCTCGTACACCGATGCGAAACCGACCATCTCCGCGAGATCCTCACGGGCACGGGGCATCAGCTCACGCACGCGGGCACGGATCTCATCGTCATCGATTGTCGCCACCCCGCCATCCTCCCACGGATTCGACGGCCGTCGAGGTGACCCTGCGGCGGAATCCCGCGGTGGTCAGCGGCGCCGGGTGCATTCTCCAACTCGGCAGCGTCGTCAGAGCCGATGCGGCGTCGGATATCACGAACCAAGAAGGCGTAACGCCTCACGAGCAGTCGCGACGGTATCGCCCCAGCAGGATCAGTTCGTCGTGGATGCGTTGCGAGTCGGCACCGAATCCGAACGGTGTCCGGTTGAGGTGTTCGGTGTCGCGTGCGGACCGGTAGACGAACACGGTCGTCGGCAACAGGATGAGGACGAGGAGGGTGATGATCGATGCAGTCATGACAGAAATTGTTCTTGCATCAAGATTCCGCCACCAGTGGCATTAATGTCGACATGGGCAAATAATCTGCCAAACTGATGGGGTGTTGAAGACCGTCGCCGCCCTGCTGTACGACCACGTCGCCCTCTTCGAGTTCGGGGTGGTCAACGAAGTGTTCGGACTCGATCGCACCGACGACGGTGTGCCCGCGTTCGATTTCATCGTCGGCGGCATCGAACCCGGGGTGCCTCTCGACGCGGGGAACGGCATCACGATCACCCCACCGAATTCCTTCGCCGACTGTCTGGATGCCGACCTGGTCGCGATACCGGCCGGCACCACGAGCGGCAACATCCCGCCCCAGGTGATCGAGACGCTGCAGGCCGTCGTCGCGAACGGCGGACGGGTGCTCACGGTCTGCAGTGGCGCATTCGCGGCAGGCGCCGCCGGATTGCTGGACGGCCGACGTTGCACCACGCATTGGCGGTACGGGGCGAAGCTCGCACGCATGTACCCGAAGGCGATCGTCGATACCGACGTACTGTTCGTCGACGACGGGCCGATCACGACCAGCGCCGGGACCGCGGCAGGCATCGATGCGGCTCTCCATCTCGTCCGGACCGAACACGGTCCCGAGGTGGCGAACCGGATCGCGCGCCGCATGGTGGTCTCGCCGCATCGCGACGGCGGTCAGCGTCAGTACGTCGAGGCGCCGGTGCCGGAATGCTCCGACGATTCATTTGCGCACGTACTGGAATGGATGATCGACCATCTCTCCGACGACATCACGGTCGACGTCCTGGCCGAGCGCGTGCACATGTCCACCCGCACCTTTGCCCGGCGGTTCGTCGACGAGGTGGGCGTGTCACCGCACAAATGGCTGACCGAACAGCGGGTGCTGCATGCACGACGACTGCTCGAGTCCACCGATCTGACCATCGACGACGTCGCGGCCCGCGCCGGCTTCGGCTCGGCCACGCTCCTGCGGCACCATTTCAACTCGACGGTCGGCGTGGCACCGATGATCTATCGCCGTCGTTTCGCGCGCTGAGTCTCGTGGCTCAGTCGGCGTAGGAGTCCCGGAAGGACACGCGCGGGGTCGTCGCCGTGTGGTAGATCGCCAGCCCCGCGAAGACCACGGTCGCGAGACCGAACACCACGGCCAGCACGATCGCGGCGACGTGGACCACGGTCCACGTGGTACCGCCGACGCCGTCGGTCGCCAGCACCGCGACGACCGACAACGCGGCCCCGATCAACGCCCATGCGGCGCTGCGGATCCGGGGGCCGACGGTGGACGCATAGAACAGGCGTTGATAGATGGCGAGTTCGAATTCGTCGACGGCGGCCAGACGGACCGCGTCGTCGCCTGCGATGTCCCGGAGTTCGCGTGCCAGCGCCACGTCCCGTCGGAGCGTGTCACTCTCCCGGTCGCGATAGCGCACGAATGCGACGACGGCGATTGCCGCTGCGATCAAGCCCAGCCCCAACGTCAGAGCCCAATTCCAGTTCTCCACGCCCACACGCTACATGCGGCCGGGACCGAGAAGTGCGGCAGGTCACACCTGCGGCGTAACCCTCAGACGCGGACGCTGATGGTGTGGTCGATGTTGCCGCGCGTGGCCTTCGAGTACGGGCAGAAGGCGTGTGCGGCTTCGGCGAGTTCCTTCGCCGTGGCCTCGTCGACGCCGGGAATGTAGGACTCGATGTTCGCCGTCAGCCCGAAGCCGCCATCGGCCGGGTCCTTGCCGATGCCGATGGTGACGGTCACGGTCGTGCCCTCCGGGACGGGCGTTCCGGCCTGCTTCGACGTGGCGCGCAACGCACCGAGGTAGCAGGCCGCGTAGCCCGCCGAGAACAGTTCCTCCGGGTTGCTGCCCTCACCGTTGCCGCCCATGGCCTTCGGCAGGCGCAGGTCGAGGTCGATCTGGCCGGACTCCGAGACGACCTGTCCGTCTCGTCCGCCGCCGTTGGCGGTGGAGGCAATGGTGTACACGGGATCGATGGTCGACATGGGTTTCCCTTCACGAGTGGAGTCTCAAACAGTCGGTCACCCGCGACGTTACGTGGTTGTCCCGGCCGGTGCCGCGGCGTTCACCTGACGGTCAGCGCGCGCGGAACATCCGGGAGGGGCGCATCCGGGTGGATTCCGGCAGCCACTGATTCACCGAGCGCTGCAGGGTGAACAGGCCGGCGAGGATCAGCAGCGCGAACTGCAACCACCCGATGATCGGCATGGCTCCCCAGATCTCCGGATACCGGAACAGCAGGTCGATGCCGATCGGGATGCACAGCAGATTGATCACGACCGCCGACAGGAAGAAGTTCCGGCAGTTGCGGCTGTGGTGGGTGACGGTGGCGACCAGCAACGCGTATTCGATCGCCAGGAACACCACGATCATCACCAGCATGAGCACCGGATAGAAGTTGGCGAGCGAATCCACCTGCCCCTCCGGATCGGCTGTCCGCGGATTGCTTGCCACACCCTCGAGAAGCCGCACGCGGAGCAGGTCCTTGATGGTGCCGAGGTTGAGGAATCCGTAGATCACCGATACGAGTCCGCACGCCGCGGCACCCCAGAACGCGACCCGTGCGTGCAGTGCCAGGGCAGCAGGAACCGGGCCCGGCTCCGGCGGACGCGGTGGATACAGATTGGCCATGTCCCGATCGCGGGACGACCTCTCCATGGCCAGCAGATCCTCGGCATCGAGCTCGGCCTGGGTGGGCACGCGATCCGGATCCTCGGCTTCCGACATGGCCCGATTCTGCCACTACTGACGCCGGTCGAGTAGCGGCCCGGTCAGCGGCCGATCTTCAGCATGCGGCCGAGGGTGGCCTGCCAGAGGGTGCCGTCGGCGGTGATGGTGCCGGTCAGTTCCATTGGCTCGTCCACCGGTCCCTGCCCGACCGGTAGCGTCGTGACTCGTTTGCCGGTCGCGAAATCCGTTGCCACGTAATAGATCGGGCCGAGTTGCTGAATCCCGGGCCGATAGGCGCCGTAGCCGAGTGCGTGGATGAGCCCGTCGGACCGCGACAGTCTGGGGAGTGTGGCGATCCGGTCGTTGTTCTCCCACACCCGCCGACAACCCTGCGCTGTGACGTCGATGCGGGTCGACCCGCCCACGAAGGGCGCGGCGGCAGGCACACTCGGACCCGTGACCGCCATCGGCGGGTACTGGTAGCCATAGGTGCTGGGAATGACCAGCGAGTTGCCCCGGGCCATCGGCGAGTTCTCGGTGCCCTGACCGGACGTCCGGAAGGCAGGCATCCGGCACACCGAACGCCCGGTCCCGCTCTCGAAGACCAGCAGATCCGGACGGTCCGCGTTGTCCACGATCGCCACCCAGCCATCACCGCCCGGGCCGAAATAGGTTGGGGTGGTGCCCGATCCCCACGTGAGCTGGCCGGGATGGCGGGCCGGACCACGATCGTAGGCACGGCGCCACACCACGCGCGGCACACCGTCGGCGCCGGCCCGCATCTCGTAGAGCGCGTGTGTCGTCAGCACCGACGTCCCGGTGCGCCGCACCGACAATCCGTTGCCGAGTTCCTCGCCGCGCGGCAACCGGGCCGACCGGATGCGCTTCGCCGCGTCGACGGTGCCGATGACCCCGCGGGTGGTCGCGAACCAGATCCGGCCGTCGAAGTCCGGTGCGAGGCCGGTGATGGCATCACCGGAAGGCACATGCCGGGACACGTCGATACGGTCGTCGGTATAGATCTGCCAGGCACCTCCCGAACGACGGTGTGCCACACGCAGAATCGACCCGGAACCATCGGCGACGACGACCCGGTCACGGTCGTCGAGGTACCCGTAGACACCGCCTAGCAGACCACCCTTGGCGAGTTGCAGACGGGCGAGCGGCGCGGCCGTCCGCGGGTCGAAGAGCGTGACCACCGGCGCCGCGAAGGCCGGCGGCACGGTGGCGACGTACTGCGTGCACAACGAGATCGGCAGGCCGTCGCGGCCGACGAACGTGGCCGCACAGGCTCCGCCCGGAACCGACGAGGCCCGCAACCGCGCACCCGGGCCGGGCCCCGGGAAAGGCGTCGAATCGCTCGACCACAGATCGCCGTGCATCAGCGAGGTGCCGGTCGGTCCCACTCCGGTCGACGGCCCGGGAGCGGGCGCGGCCGGCTGTGCCGACGCATCACCGATGATTGACGACGGCAGCACCGTCAATAGCAACGCCACACAGATCGCGACCAGAGCGATTCCACGTCCCCGACAGACATTCAGCACGCTGACAGCCAACCACACCCGGTTGCGCGCGCACAGTGCGCCGGGTCAGCGATTGAAGTTCGCGAGCAGGAAGTCCAGACCGGGGGCCAGCGTGGGCAGCATCGGGATCACGTGATTGGCGATCGACTTGGTCAGGATCGGCGGCGTCGGATCCGTGACGAACCGGACGTCGGCGCCCTGCGCCCGCCAGTCCCGCACCATCGTCGCGACCTGACCGTACGGGATCACGTCGTCGTTGAGACCACCCTCGACGAAGACCGGCGCATTGGGCTTCAACGATCCGATCCGTTGTTCGGCAACGACTTTCTGGAGCTCCGGATAGCGGTTGATGACCGAGCCCAGCGTCTCTCCGGTGCGCGTCCAGTTCTTCGTCTGCTGGAATGCGAAGTGCAGGATGATGTCTCCGATGCACTGCTGCGACACCGTCGCCAGCGCGGCCTTGCCCGCCGCGTTCGTCTCCTTCCGCACGACCTCGTCCACCACCGGATAGCGCGCGGTGAGGCCGTTGATCGCAAACCCGATGGCGCCCGCGATGGTCGTGCCGTCGATGGCGCCGATGACCCGCGACAGGTCGGCGGGCGGGGCACCGGCATAGGTGGCCTTGACCTTCAGTTCCGGCGCATAGGTGCCCGCGAGTTCGGCCGCCGACGCCGCCGCGCCACCACCCTGCGAGTAACCCGCGAATCCGACCGGCGAATCCGTCGGTGCCCCGGCCACTTTCAGTGCAGCTCGCGCGCCGTCGAGCATCGCCTGTCCCGTCTCGCGCCGATTCACGTAGGTGTGCACACCCGGGGTGCCCATGCCGATGTAGTCGGCCACGAAGACCCGCACGCCGTTCATCAACAGGTAGTACATCTCCGGCGCGGTGTAGTTCACGCCGATACTCGGCTTGGTGACGTCGACCGACATCGGCATCGCGAACATCTTCGACGGAGCGCATTGATCGGCCTGGCCGATGGTGCCGGGTCCGACGACCACGGTCGGCCGCGGACCGCGGCCACGCCACGGCATCGTCGGCTCGATGGCGGTGCCGGTGGTCGCGGCGGGTTTCCCGTCCTGATACGACGAGGTGTACATGACCCGCTTGGCCGTGCCCGGCCACTGATTCGGCACGCCCGGAATCTGGAGCACCAACGGGCTCGCCTGCGAGCGGATGATCGAACCGGGTTCGGCGGCGAACCGCGCGGGCGGCGTGTAGAAATCGCCGGCCGATGCCGTGGCCGTCACCGCGGAGAGGCCCGCGCCCACGATCGCGGCACTCGTGCACAGTGCCGCGACACGGCGCACCAGGCGGCCCCGACTCGACGACTCCATTGGGATGTTCCCCGACATATGTTTCATGGATGGGTAAGCTACCGCACAGTAACCTGGTCGGGTGACCCGGGCCATGATTGTGCAGTCAACTGACTGATCAACTGCTCGACGAGCCCCTATAACGACTGGTCACGATCGCTTCCACCAGTTCGTCGACGGGCCGCTGGACGTCCAGGACGATGCCCGCCTCGTCCGCGGCGGGCGGTTCGAGAGCGGCGATCTGGGAGTCCAGCAGCGCGGCCGGCATGAAGTGCCCCCGTCGGTCCGCCAACCGCGCCTCGATGATGCGCCGCGGACCACTCAGATATACGAACCAGATCGTCGGCGCATGCGCACGGAGCCGGTCACGATGCGCGCGGGAGAGCGCCGAACAGGCCGCCACTCCTCCGTCGTCGTGGTCGGCAAGCCATCGACCGACTTCGTCGAGCCACGGCCACCGGTCGCTGTCGTCGAGGGGATGTCCGGCGGCCATCTTCGCGATATTCGCCGCCGGATGAAGATCGTCGGCGTCGAGAAACGGAACGCCGAGGCGGGTCGCCAGCGCCCGGCCGACCGCCGTCTTCCCGGAACCGGAAACGCCCATCACGACGATGGGCGTCGTGATGGGCGTGACCCTGTCGGACATGGGATTCAGACGAGCAGTTCGGCGATCTGAATCGTGTTGAGAGCGGCGCCCTTCCGCAGGTTGTCGCCGGAGATGAAGAGCGCCAGACCGCGCCCTTCGGGCACACCCGGATCCTGCCGGATGCGGCCGACGAGCGACACGTCCTTACCCGCCGCCTCCAGTGGTGTCGGCACATCGGAGAGCTCGACACCGGCTGCGGCGGACAGGATGTCCTGCGCCTGCGCGACCGACAGCGGCTTGTCGAACTCGGCGTTGATGGACAGCGAGTGCCCGGTGAACACCGGCACCCGCACACAGGTGCCGCTCACCAGCAGTTCGGGCAGCCCGAGGATCTTGCGCGACTCGTTGCGCAGTTTCTGGTCCTCGTCGGTCTCACCGGAACCGTCGTCGACCAGCGAACCCGCCATCGGCAGCACGTTGAAGGCAATGGGCGCAACATATTTCACCGGATCCGGGAAGTTCACCGACGATCCGTCGTACACCAGCTTCTCGGCATCGTCGATACCGGCACGCACCTGCGAGGCGAGTTCGTCGACGCCGGCCAGCCCGCTGCCCGACACCGCCTGATAGCTCGACACGATGAGACGCCGCAGCCCGGCCGCATCGTGCAGCGGCTTGAGCACCGGCATCGCGGCCATCGTGGTGCAGTTCGGGTTGGCGACGATCCCCTTCGGCGGGGTCTTCGCCAGTTCGCCGTTGACCTCCGAGACCACCAGCGGCACATCGGGATCCTTGCGCCACGCCGACGAGTTGTCGATCACCGTGACACCGGCAGCGGCGAAGCGCGGGGCCTGTTCGCGGGACATGGTGGCACCGGCCGAGAACAGTGCGATGTCCAGGCCACTCGGGTCCGCGGTGGACGCGTCCTCGACGACGATCTCGCCGTCGCCCCACGGGAGCTTCTTGCCTGCCGACCGCGCGGATGCGAAGAAGCGCACCTCGTCGGCCGGGAACTTACGCTCCGCCAACAGGGTTCGCATGACGCCACCGACCTGGCCGGTGGCTCCGACGACTCCGATACGCACCATGACTATCGCCCCGTTCCGGCGTACACGACGGCTTCCTCGTCGCCGCCGAGATCGAATGCCTCATGCAGTGCGCGCACCGCATCGTCGAGCTCGGTGTCGCGGCAGAGCACGGAGATACGGATCTCGGATGTCGAGATGAGTTCGATGTTGATACCGGCCTCGCTCAGCGACTCACAGAACTTCGCGGTCACGCCGGGATGCGACTTCATACCCGCGCCGACCAACGAGACCTTGCCGATGTGATCGTCGTAGAGCAGATCGGTGAAGCCGATCTCTTCCTTGAGCTTGGTCAGCTTCGCGACGCCGACCGGGCCGAGTTCGCGCGGGAGCGTGAAGGTGATGTCGGTCTTCCCGGTCTCCACCTTCGAGATGTTCTGCAGCACCATGTCGATGTTGATCTCGGCGTCGGCGACGGCCCGGAACACCTTGGCCGCGTACCCGGGCTCGTCGGGCAGGCCAACGACCGTGATCTTCGCTTCGCTGCGATCGTGTGCGACGCCGGTGAGAATGGCTTCTTCCACGGGGATGTCCTCCATCGAGCCGGTCACCAGGGTGCCGGATTTGGTCGAGTACGACGAGCGCACATGAACGGGAACGTTGTAACGACGCGCGTATTCCACACAGCGCAGCATCAGCACCTTGGCGCCGCAGGCCGCCATCTCGAGCATCTCCTCGAAGGAGACGGTGTCGAGTTTGCGGGCGTCGGACACGATGCGCGGATCGGCGGTGTACACGCCGTCGACGTCGGTATAGATCTCGCACACGTCGGCCTCGAGAGCCGCGGCCAGAGCGACGGCCGTCGTGTCCGAGCCTCCACGGCCGAGTGTCGTGATGTCCTTGGTGTCCTGCGAGACGCCCTGGAATCCGGCGACCAGCACGATCTTGCCGTCATCGAGCGCACTGCGGACGCGACCAGGCGTGACGTCGATGATCTTCGCCTTGCCGTGACTGCTGGTGGTGATGACACCGGCCTGCGAGCCGGTGAACGACTGCGCGTGTGCGCCGAGCGAGCTGATCGCCATTGCGACGAGCGCGTTGGAGATGCGCTCACCCGAGGTCAGCAGCATGTCCATCTCGCGTGCCGGCGGCGACGGATTCACCTGCTCGGCCAGGTCGAGGAGTTCGTCGGTGGTGTCGCCCATCGCCGAGACGACCACGACGACGTCGTTGCCCTGCTTTTTGGTCTCGACAATGCGCTCGGCCACACGACGGATCCGCTCGGCCGTCGCGACCGAGGATCCACCGTATTTTTGCACCACGAGTGCCACGTCGATCCGCCTTCCGGGGTTACCGCATGAAGCGCCCCGACAGCCCGCTTCTGGTGATGTGCGCGCCAAGGTCAGGGCATCCTTGCTGGCTACACCTTACCGGCGGGTCGCTTTTTCCCCGCATCCGCGGTCCAGGTCACGGGCTCGGGCGCCCCGGAAGCGGTGCGGCAGCGGCAGGTGAACACCGTCGCGGTCGAGTCGGCGAGATCTGGGCCACAGTGGCCTTCGGCCGCCATCGGGGACCGTGCCATCGACGGATGACGGACAGGTCCGTCGTCGGTCTCATCGTCACCACCCAGTCGATCGCTCCTCCGTCGCCGGCGAATCGCAGTCCCGAGCCGCGCGTGCGGTCGCACACACACGCGCTCGCCGACGACCACCTACCATCGCTGGGTGGCCACCGGAACCGACGTCGGGATAACCCATTCGGGGGGTGTGTCATCCCCCGACCCCGCTCCCGTCGCCGTGCGACGCCGTCCCTTCGGTCAGGGGTGGATCGAACCGGTCCTGGTGTTCCTGCTGGTTCGCGGCATCGGCATTCTCGTCCTCGCGCGTTTCGCCCAGCTCCGCAATTCATCGCTCGGCGATGCGCTGTGGTTGTGGGACGGCAAGTGGATGGTCGCCATCGCGCAGTACGGCTACGGGAACGTGCCCTACACCCAGACCGACGCACGGGGGCTGCATACCGCCGACACCGCCTACGCATTCTTCCCCGGCTACCCGATGCTCGTCGGCGCGGTCGCAAAGCTCCCGCTGATCACTCCGTACGGTGCGGCCCTGCTGGTCAATCTGGCGCTCGGGATCGTCGCGGCCGTCGGTGCGTACCGGCTCGGGATGCGCTGCGCCGAGGCGATGGCCGACAGATCCCCGATCGGTTCGGCGGATCCGAAACGTACCGGCCTGTTCCTGGTCGCCCTGTTCGCGGCCACACCCATGTCAGTGGTACTGAACATGGCGTACACCGAGGCGTTGTTCTGCGCGCTCGCCACCTGGGCCCTCGTGGGCGTCCTCGAACACAAATGGTTACTGGCCGGCGTCTGCACGCTGCTCGCCGGAGCGAGTCGGCCCACCGCAGTCGTGATCATCGGCGTCGTGATGCTGGCGGCCCTCCTCGCCCGGCGCGACGGGTGGCGCGCCTGGGCAGCCGTCGTACTGAGCCCACTGGGCTATCTCGGGTATCTCGCCGTGGTGTGGGCCCACACCGGCTCGCCGACCGGCTGGTTCCGAATCCAGACCGAGGGCTGGGGCACCGGAATCGACTGGGGACAGGCCACATTCACCTTCGTGAACGATGCCATGGTGCACGGGAGCGATGTGGCACCCGTCGCCACCGCCTGGATCATCCTCAGCACCGTCGCGATGCTCGCGGTCGCCGCCTGGTCACGACTGCCGTGGCCGGTTCTGCTGTACGGCGCGCTGGTCGTCGCGTCGATCGTGCTGTCGAGCGGACTGATGATGAGCCGCGCCAGACTGCTTCTACCCGCCTTCGTCCTGTTGATCCCGGTCGCGATGGTGCTCGCTCGCCTGCGGCCGGGTGTGGCGATCGCCGCGATGATCCCGATCGTTGTCGGCAGCGCCTGGTTCGGTGCCCACATGCTCACCGTGTATCCGCACGCCATGTAGGAAGGAATGCCCCGTGCCCCGATCTCACCGAAAGCTCCGTGGCGCGAATGGCTTTCGACAATTGCACCGTCACCGCACTGGACGTGCATCGCGCCACGATGAACGATGTCGACCTGCGGCATCTCGACATCGGCACCGTACGGCACCTCGACGGACTGCGCGGCAGCACGATCACGTCGACCCAGTCGTTGAGCCTCGCGGGCCATTTCGCCCAGCACCTCGGGATCGGCATCGATTAACCCCTTGCGTATCGAACACGTGTTCGATATAGTTGTGTTATTCGCAGGTCGTGGCATCGGGGGGTGAACCATATGACCGCATCGGTTGAACTATCGTCATCGTTGGTGGACTCGTACACGCGACTCGAATTAGTGCTCGACGAGATTGCTGCGGGGTCGTCGCAGTTGTGTTCGGAGGCCGAGCTGGTGGGGCTGGCTGAGCAGCATGAGCGGTTGTATCGGCGGTTGGCATTCTTCGGGCACCAACGGGTGATGGATGTGTCCGATCGTGACGCCCACCGATCGGCGGGCTGTCGTTCGATCCAGGACTTCATGGTTACGCGGCTGCGCATCACCGATGTTCGCCGTCGTATGGATGCGATGGGAGCGTTGATGCCCACCTACACCTTGCAGGGCGAGGTGAAAGATCCCGAATGCCCGGACACCGCAACCGCTTTGGCCGAAGGTGCCATCAACCCGGATCATGTCGGGGCGGTGCTCGATGTGATGAAGAAGCTGCCGGCGGCGGTGTCGGTCGAGGACCGAGAAGCTGCCGAGTCGACGCTTGCTGAATACGCACGAGAGTTGACACCCAAGAGCATCCGGCAGGTCGGGGCGCGGATTCTCGCGCACTTGGATCCGGACGGCTCCTTGAGTGATGACCGTGATCGGAAACGTCGGCGCCGGTTGTCGATGCTCGATCCCGATGTTCAGCAGATGTCGAAGATCTATGGGTATCTCGACCCCGAGACCCGGGCCATGCTCGATGTGGTGATGGCCGCCTGGGCCGCACCGGGCATGAACAATCCCGACGACGAGCAGTCGCCGGCCGGGCATGTCGACGAAGCCGACCCGGAACGGCTGAAGGAAGCCGCACAACGAGATTCACGCAGCGAGGCCGAACGCCAGCACGACGCCTTCACAGCCCTACTGCGCTGCGCTCTCGATGGTGGTGTTCTCGGCAAGAGCCATCGGGGATTGCCGCCACATCTGATCATCAAGATCACCGAATCCGAACTGCGGGAGCGGGCGGGTCTCGGACACACCACGACAGGTGCTGATCTGCCCATCGGTGATGTGATCAAGCTGGCGGCCGACGCCCAGATGTATTTGGCGGTGTTCGCCGACCACACCAATGAACCGTTGTATCTGGGTCGAGCCAAACGTCTCGCCAATCAAGCCCAACGGTTCATGAGTTTCGTCCAGTACGGCGGGTGTTCGGTTCCCGGTTGTCCGCGGCCGTTCTCGCACACCGAAATGCATCACGCCGAACAGGATTGGACCGACGGCGGCACCACCGACGCCAACGCTATGGCTCCGGCATGCCCGCCACACAACCGACTCGTCGGCCCCAAATCGGGACAACTGTCGACCATCAAGATCCGTACCGGACCCGACCGCGGCCGCTACGGCTGGACCCGCAACACCGGTAAGGAAGTTCCACCGGACAAACCACGAACCAACCACATCCACCTCGTCGACGAACTCGTGATACGGCGTCGAGGCTCGTCTGCGTCGCCGCCACGCTCCCGGAGCGAGTTCGCACTGCGGGAGATTCTCACCGGCCGCCGGCGCGCTCGAACCGATCTCGTATTCCGAACCGTCGACCTGGCGCCAGATTGACGCTGCCCCAACGGCCGGACGCTCGCGACCTCCGGAACGAACGAACATCCCGCCGACCGAATGTGCCACATGCCGCGGCACCAATCGGTTTCAGTGGGATGGGCGCAATCCGTCGATGACGATGCCGATCAGCCGTTCGCGCGACTGCCGCGTGTCGAGGGACCCGCAGGTCATGGACAGTCCGCCGACGAGTCGCTGCAAGTCTTCGGCCGCAATGTCGTCACGGAGCGACCCCTCGGCCCGGCCGCGTTCCAGAATCGCGGCCATCAACTCGGCCACCTGACCGCGACTTTCCTGGAAGACCGCGGCATCGTCACCGACAGCCGCGAGGATGGCCTCTTTCATCCCTTTCTTGGTGGCCGCGGTCGACATGTAGGCCTCGAAGACCCCTTCGAGCGCAGCCAGACTCGACCCGGTGTCCAATTGCCGCCAGGCCGCCGCGACGATGTCGTCGGTATAGCTACGGAAGGTCGCCTCGAGGAGCGCGGTCCGGTTCGGAAAATGACGGTAAAGCGTGCCGATACCGACGCCGGCCGCACCGGCCACCTTCTCGAGGGCAACGTCGACACCCTCGGCATGGAACAACTCGCGGGCCACCGCGACGAGCCGGTCGTAATTCCTTGCCGCGTCGGCTCGCGTGGGTCGCTTCGAGATCGGACGCGTCGCCTCGTCGCCCGTCGTGCTCGATCCGGTGACCACCGATTCTCCCTTCCCGGCGAACCCGCGATGGACGCGCCATCGCCACGGTCAGAAACATACCTGTTGCTAACCGGAGGAACCCTCCGTATATTAATCGGAGGAAGCTTCCGTTTCAGTGGCGAGTCTACCCCGTCCCCCACCTCGATGATCCCGACCCGAAAAGAGTTCTTCATGTCTCTTTCGCCATCGACCGAGCGCACCGACCTCCCGTTGTCCACGAACTCTCCGGACCGTCGACGCACCCGATCCACGGCCGCCGCCCTGGCGCTGGCCACCGTCCTCGGCTGCCAGCTCATGGTTGTCGTCGATGCCACAATCGTCAACGTCGCATTACCGAATATTCAACGGTCCCTCGGCTTTTCGACCGCCAGTCTGTCCTGGGTGATCAACGCCTACACCCTCACCTTCGGCGGTCTTCTGCTGCTGGGTGCCCGCCTCGGCGACATCCTCGGACGTCGGCAAACCTTCCTGGGCGGACTCACCGTGTTCGTCCTCGCATCGGCTTTCGGCGGGTTCGCCACCGACACATCGATGCTGCTGGTGGCCCGTACCGTGCAGGGCATCGGTGGCGCGATCGCCGCACCCGCCGCACTCGCACTGCTGATGACGGCCTTCCCCGACGGACAACGCCGCACTCGTGCGCTGGCCCTGTTCACCGCGGTATCGATCGGTGGCTTCTCGTTGGGACTGGTGCTCGGCGGAGCACTGGTCCAATGGCTGGACTGGCGTTGGGTGTTCTTCGTGAATGTCCCCATCGGACTGATCGTGATCGTCACAGGCCTCGTATCGCTACCGCACACCGCCCGGCAGTCGGGGGCCTTCGACCTCCAGGGCGCGATCTATTCGACGGCAGGCATCGGCTCGATCGTGTACGGACTCGTCCACGCTTCGACGAGCGGCTGGTCATCGTCGCTCACCATCGTGGCCCTGGTGGTCGGCGCGGCCCTGCTGGCAGCTTTCGTCGTCGTCGAATCCCGTGCACGGCAGCCGATTACACCGCTACGTCTGTTCGCGAGCACGTCCCGCAGCTCCGCCCACGTCGGACGACTCGTGATCGTGGCGGGATTTCTCGGGGTGCTGTTCTTCCTCACCCAGTTCATGCAGGAGGTCCTGAACTTCGGCGCGTTCGAGACCGGACTCGCCTACCTGCCCATGACTGCGGCCACCCTCGCCTCCTCGCAACTGTCCGCCCGAGTCCTGTTGCCGCGCATCAGCATCCGGACACACCTGGTCGTTGCGTTCGCGGTGGTGGCGGCCGGCCTCTACTGGCTGAGCGTCGCCGACGCCCAGACCTCCTATCTCGGGCTGCTCGGACCGTTCATCATGCTCGGAGCAGGCTGCGGCGCCGCGGTGCTCGGCCTCACCACCGCCGCCCTTCGCGGGGTGCACCCGGATGACTCCGGCGCCGCATCCGGTCTGGTCAATACGTCACAGCAGCTCGGCGGCACCGTGGGATTGGCCGTCCTCATCGCGGTCTTCGGTGCCGCGACCACCGGCATGCACCAGTCCACGGCAACGTTTGCTCACGGAGTCTCGGTGACGGTGCTGGCCGCCGCGATCCTGGTCTCCGCCGGTTGCCTGCTCATGGCGGTGACTCAGGGCGAGAGTCGGGCCCTCGCCTCGAATCCTGCACAGAGATAGTCGATTCCGTCGTCCAGGCGTGCGCGTGCGTCGAGCAACCGCTCGGCGCGCGGCGCATCCGCCAAACGTGACAGCGTCGGCGCGACGTCCTTGTCCCGCCCCTGGATCAGGTCGGTCAGACCGTCGGGCCACTCGGCCGGCTTGTCGGATCGCAGCAGTTCGTCGCCGACCTCGATGAGCGCCACACCGTGCACATGACTCCACACGGTGAGCGCCATGCCCGTGGCCTCGACGAGATCGACCCCGAGTTCCAGGAAGCCGGCCGCGAACCAGTCGAGACAGCGCAGCGACTCGTCACCGAAGCTGTGCCGGGGCGACGCATACGCCAGCACCACCCACGGATGCTCCTGGTAGAGACCCCAGTCGATATCAACGGTCAGGCGCACCCGTTCCCGCCACGACGGTGAGGCGTCCATCGGATACGGGTACCGGCGTCCGATCTCCTCGGACATCTGCTGCAGCAGGGCGTCCTTGTCCTCGACGTGGCGGTACAGCGACATCGCACCGACCCCGAGCTCGTCGGCGATCCGACGCATCGACAACCCGTCGAGTCCGTCACGATCGGCCACCCGGATCGCGGCATCGACGATCGTCGGCAGTGTCAGTTTGCCCTGATCAGAAGACGGCACCGGACTGCGTCCCTCCCCTCGGTGAGGCCCCGGATCACGCGGGGAATATTTTCGTTGCGTACAGCGTACCCATTCTCGTAGAGTTGCCGCGTACGGCGTACGCGCAGGTCTGCGCGTCACCCTCGATCACTCAACACCGAATCGCGAAACAGGAGCCATCATGTCGTCCGCCGTCCACACCACCGATCGTCGCCCCGCGGATGTGGGCACCGATCGACGTATGTGGTGGGGACTCGGCGTACTCACCCTCCCGGTGTTGCTGGTATCGATGGACTTCTCGGTCCTCTACCTAGCGATCCCGTCGATCACCGACGCACTCGAACCGTCAGCGGCGCAGCAACTCTGGATCCTCGACATCTACGGATTCCTCATCGCCGGACTGCTCATCACCATGGGCAACGTCGGCGACCGCATCGGACGTCGGCGCATCCTTCTGGCCGGCGCCGCACTGTTCGGCATCGCGTCCGTTATCGCGGCCTTCGCCCCCAACGCCGCGATCCTGATCGCCGCGCGTGCCGTCATGGGTATCGGCGGAGCGACGCTGATGCCGTCGAGCCTGTCCCTGATCGCCAACATGTTCCCCAACCCGAAGGACCGGGCCCGCGCAATCGGCGTCTGGACCGCGGCCTTCGCGGGTGGCAGTGCGATCGGCCCGGTCGTCGGTGGCGTTCTACTGCACCACTTCTGGTGGGGAGTCGTGTTCCTCATCAATGTGCCGGTGCTGGCCATTCTGTTCATCGCGGGCCCGCGGTTGCTCCCGGAGTACCGCGCGGCCTCGACCGACCCCTTCGACTTCGTCGGCGTGATCCTGTCGATGGCCGGCATCCTGCCGGTGGTCTATGCGATCAAGACCATGGCCGCCGAAGGAATGAGCGGAGGAGTACTCGCCGTCGGCGCATTCGGCATCGTGATGGTCACGCTCTTCCTGGTTCATCAACGACGTGTCACTGCTCCACTGCTCGACCTCGCGCTCTTCCGCAACCCGTTGTTCAGCGCGTCGATCGCGGTGGCGCTGGTCGGGATGATGGCGCTGGGCGGCATGTCCTACCTGACCGGCGTGTACCTGCAGTCCGTCATGGGACACGACGTGCTGGCGGCGGCACTGGCCGGGTTGCCGATGGCGATCGCCGTCGCGGTCTTCTCGATCGGCGCATCCCGGGTCGTCCAGATGGTCGGCATGCGGACCGCGTTCATCGGCTCGGTGGCTCTCGCCGCCCTGGGCAATCTCGGTCTGCTGACACTCACCACCGACAGTCCGCTCTGGGTCTACCTGATCTGCACCGCGGTAGCCGGCGTCGGCTACGGCATCCAGTTCAGCCTGGTCTCGGACGTGGTAGTCGGGTCGGTGCCGCCGGAACGTTCCGGTGCGGCATCGGGAATCTCGGAGACAAGCTTCGAACTCGGTACCGCGCTCGGACTCGCTCTCCTCGGCTCCCTGGCGACGCTGGTGTTCCGGGCAGGCGCCGACGGACGGCCCTTCGGTGAGACGCTGGGCGAAACCCTCCATCGCGCTTCGGCGCCCGGAATGGGCAGTGACGGAACCGCTTTGGCCGATGCCGCGCGGGCGGCCTTCGTCGACGGCATGCATGCCGCATCGCTGGCCGCGATGATCACTCTGTCCGTGCTCGCCGTGGTGCTGGCCGTGGTGATGCGTGATCGCCCGTCTGCTGCGGAGCGTCTGGAGAACCTCTAGTCTCGGCCCGTGCATGAATTGATCGAAGGCCGCTGGAGCGCACGGGGTTACGACCCGTCCGCGACAATCTCCGCCGATGAGGTGACCAGCATTCTGGACGCCGGACGGTGGGCCCCCACCTGGGGTTCGCGTCAGCCGGTCCGCTACATCGCAGGGCTGCGCGGGGACGACACCTTCGACGGGCTGGTGGCCGGATTGTCGCGGGGCAATTCCGGGTGGGCGCCCGCGTCGAGCGCACTCGTCCTGGTCTGCACCATCGACGACCCGGACGACGTGAAGTCGCACACCTACGCGGCCGTCGACGTCGGACTGGCCGTCGCCCAGATGATCCTGCAGGCGGAGGCACTCGGCTTCAACGCGCATCCCATGGCCGGCTTCGATGCCGACGCCGACCGTGAGCGGTTCGCCATCCCCGATGGCATGCGGCCACTGGTCCTCGTCGGCATCGGGACGCTCGCGGACCCGTCCACGGTTGCGGCCGAGATCCGTGAACGGGACGAACGTCCGCGCACCCGACTGCCTCTCGACGAGGTGGCCTTCGCCGACCGATGGGGTGAACCGTTCCGGTAGACACCGGGATTCCGATAGACACCGCGATCGACTGCTGAAAACGTCGCCCTGGGAGCGGTCCGAGGGCAATATGCCCTCGGAGGCCCCTCAGGACGACGTTTTCGCACACCACGGCGAGGTCAGTCAGGGCGAGGTCAGTACTGACCGCAGGTGCTCTTCGCCTTCTGCACGGCATCACGCGCCTTCTTCATCTCCGGCCGGGTGATGTTGTGGTCCCTGAGGAAGGTCATCACCGACGACGCGTTGGGATGCTTCTTCGTGAACTCGGCCATCGTCGCCTCGCGCTGCTGCTTGGTCATGGTGACCACGGACTCGAAATGCTTCTTGGCCTTTGGGTTTGAGTTGATGCGTTTCCACACCGCGGGATCCTGCTTGGCAAGTGCACGCTCGACCTGCGCGAGGCTGCATCGGGTGTCGGGCACCCTGGTGTCCGGCGTGACGGTCTTCGGCGCGGGCGCCGAATGCGGTGCGCTCGGGTGAGCCGGAGCGCTCGGTGCGGCAGTGGCAACACCGCCGACCGCACACACCGAAGCGACGCCGATGCCGGCGACGCCGCAGGCAATCCGTCGAGTCATTCGATCGAAAGTCATCACGAAGCCTTTCTCGATGATGTCGCCGAGAAGCTCGGCACGACGACGAAACTAGACGCGAACAATGAGAGGCGACTGAGAATCCACCGGCGATTTCCCAACAGTTTGCGCAGGTCAAAGGACTTTTGTCGGGATTGTCACGACAAACCGGACGACGTCCCGGCGCTGCGCGGTGCCCATCGGCTTGAACCTCGAAGACGGCGGGGAGTACGCTCGTGGCCATGCAGCGCGCACTCCTCCTCGGTTGCCGCGGCGGGGTCTGAATCGACCGGCCCTCCGTCGCGGGCCTTTTCGTGCGCCGGTCATCTTCCCCTCGCTCCTCTGACGAGCAACCACATCACGGAGAATGACCATCATGGCAGCAGCAGACGCTTTCACCTCGGGCCCGAGTCGCATCGTCGAACCGTCCGGCCCCATCCCCGACGGCCAGCCGTCCTGGAACCCGCAACGCAATTCGGCGATGCCCGCGCACCGCTACCGGCAGTTCGCCGACGAGGTCGAGAAGGTCTCGGTACCCGATCGCACCTGGCCCGACGCGGTCATCACCAAGGCGCCGCTGTGGTGCGCCGTCGATCTGCGTGATGGCAATCAGGCCCTGATCGACCCGATGAGCCCGGCCCGCAAACGCCGCATGTTCGACCTGCTGGTCCGGATGGGCTACAAGGAGATCGAGGTCGGCTTCCCGTCGGCGAGCCAGACCGACTTCGACTTCGTCCGCGAGATCATCGAGGACGGCGCGATTCCCGACGACGTGACGATCCAGGTGCTGACCCAGTGCCGCGACGAACTGATCGAGCGCACCTTCGAGGCGTGCCGCGGTGCCAACAAGGTGATCGTGCACTTCTACAACTCGACGTCGATCCTGCAGCGGCGCGTCGTGTTCCGGGCCGAGAAGCCTGCCATCGTGAAGATCGCGACCGACGCCGCGCACAAGGTTCTCGAGGTTCAGCAGCAGTATCCGGAGACCCAGTGGCGGTACGAGTACTCACCGGAGTCCTATACCGGCACCGAGCTGTCCTTCGCCAAGGAGGCCTGCGACGCGGTCACCGAGATCATCGCTCCCACACCGGATAATCCGATGATCATCAACCTGCCGGCGACCGTCGAGATGGCCACCCCCAACGTGTACGCCGATTCGATCGAGTGGATGCACCGGAATCTGGCACGCCGCGATTCGATCATCCTGTCGCTGCATCCGCACAACGACCGCGGAGAAGGCGTCGCCGCAGCCGAACTCGGCTACATGGCAGGCGCCGACCGCATCGAGGGCTGCCTGTTCGGCAATGGTGAGCGCACCGGCAACGTCTGCCTGGTGACGTTGGGCCTCAACCTGTTCACCCGTGGTGTGGACCCGCAGATCAACTTCTCCGACATCGACGAGATCCGGCGCACCGTCGAGTACTGCAACCAGCTGAACGTCCCCGAACGTCACCCGTACGGCGGCGACCTGGTCTATACGGCCTTCTCCGGCAGCCATCAGGACGCCATCAACAAGGGCCTGGATCAGATGAAAATCGATGCGGACGAAGCGGATTCGGATGTCGAGGACATTCTGTGGCAGGTGCCGTACCTGCCCATCGACCCAAAGGACGTGGGCCGCAACTACGAGGCCGTCATCCGGGTGAACAGCCAGTCCGGCAAGGGCGGCGTCACCTACATCATGAAGGCCGACCACGGCATGAACCTGCCACGGCGCCTGCAGATCGAGTTCAGCCGCGAGATCCAGAAGATCACCGACGGCGAGGGCGGCGAGGTCAATCCCAAGGACATGTGGGACGTCTTCGCACAGGAGTACCTGAACCCGATCCGGCCGCTGGAACGGATGCGGCAGAAGGTGGACGCGGCGGAGATCGACGGCGGCGAGGACCACATCACCGCGGTGGTGAAGGTCGACGGCGTCGAACGTGAGATCTCCGGTTCCGGCAACGGCCCGCTCGCGGCCTTCGTCGACGCATTGTCGACCGTCGGTTACGAGGTACGCGTGCTCGACTACAGCGAGCACGCGATGACCGCGGGCGACGACGCCAACGCCGCCTCCTACGTGGAGGCCGAGGTCAACGGCGAAACCGTCTGGGGTGTCGGCGTCGCATCGTCGATCACCACGGCCAGCCTCCGTGCGGTGGTGTCCGCGGTGAACCGTGCGAGCCGGGTCGCCGCGCCCGCCGCCGACGATTCCGAGGCCGCGCCGCGTACCTGGGCGCCGTAGTCGCACCACGGGCTTTCCAGACCACCCGCCTGATCACCGATCCGCGGGACACGGACTCGCGATGCGCGGGCGATCCCCGACGTCATCGTGTCGGGCATGGGCCGGTATCCGTTCTTGTGCGGGCGATCCCCGCCGCCGGATGCCGGTCCATCTCCGTCGGTGCTCCCGGCCGCACACGACACCTCATTGGAGCACAATGGAATACGCCAAACCGGGCGTGAGTTGTGCTGGACATGGCAACAAAAGAGATAACCATGTCCAACTTCAACGAGACGATCGCCGACAACGGCATCGTCCTGCTCGATTTCTGGGCGTCATGGTGCGGTCCCTGCCGCATGTTCGGCCCGGTCTTCGAGAAGTCCTCGGACACCCATGAGGGCATCGTCTTCGGCAAGGTCGACACCGAGGCCGAGCAGGAGCTGGCCGGTGGATTCGGCATCCGCTCCATCCCCACTCTGATGGCCTTCCGCGACGGCATCCTGGTGTTCAACCAGGCCGGCGCACTCCAGGAGGCTCAGCTCGAAGATCTCATCACCCAGGTCGAGGGCCTGGACATGGATGAGGTCCGCAAGCAGATCGCCGAGGCCGAAGCCCAGCAGGGCGGCGCCCCCGAGGCCCCACAGGCCTGATTCAGGAGAACTCGGCTCGGATCGCGTCGGTCTGAGCACCGAGTTCCGGCACATCGCCCGATCGGACAGCCCAGTCCCGGGCGAGGGCCGGATGCCGCAGCGCGGGCGCGGGTCCGGCCGCGGTACCGATGTCGCGCCAGCGACCACGCTCGGCCAATTGCGGATGTTCCGCCAGGTCGCGCACCTTGTTGAGCCGGGCGTTGCCTATTCCGGCCTCATCGGCGAGGCGCTGCACCTCGGCGAGCGTGTGCCGCTCGCACCACGCTCCGATGATCTCGTCGACCTCCTCCCGGTGCGCCACCCGATCCTCGTTGTGCGCGAACCGGGGGTCGTCGACGAGTCCGGGCATGCCGAGCATCGTCGCCAGGCGCGCCCATTCCCGATCGCTGGTCGTCCCGAGCACCGCCGTCTGTCCGTCGCTCGTCGCGTACGCCCCGTAGGGCGCGATGAGCGGCGATCCCATGCCCACCGGATCGGACTCGGTACCCGCATGCAGGAACTGGTTGAGCGCGAAGCCCATCATCTCGCCGACCGCGTCGAGCATCGCGATGGGAATGACCGATCCCCGGCCGGTACGTTCCCGGTCGTAGAGTGCGGCGAGAACGGACGAATACGCATACAGCGCGGTACCCACGTCGGCGACCGGGACGCCTGACTTCGCCGGCTGACCGGGACGACCTGTGGGTTGCGGCACCCGATTCGGCCTGGACGAGCAGGTCGTAGGCGCGCTTGTGGTCGTACGGACCGCCCCTCCCGTAACCGGAGATGTCGACGATGATGAGCCGCGGATAACGCTGGGTCAGTTCGTCGACGCCGAGGCCGAGGCGATCGAGCGCGCCGGGGCCGAGGTTGCTCACCAGGACGTCGGCCACCCCGAGCATCGAACGCAGTACCGCCTTGTCGGCATCGTCCTTGAGGTCGAGTGCCGCCGACTCCTTGCCGTGATTCAGCCATACGAAATGGGCGGACATACCACCGACGACCCCGTCGTAATGCCGTGTCGTGTCGCCGACGCCGGGCTGCTCCACCTTGATGACCCGCGCACCCAGGTCGGCCAGATGCCGCGTGCACAGCGGTGCGGAGATTGCCTGTTCGAGCCCGATCACGGTGATTCCGGCCAACGGTGCGTGCATCGTTTCCCTTCCCCTCGACCGAGCCGTCCGCCCGCGAGTGCCCGGATCAGCATTACCGATCCCGCTGGTGCCCGCGTTCACCGGGTCTGGTCCGATGCCGCTCCACCTCCCGGGCAACGATCCCCCGAAAGGACGGTGCGCGGCGGTCCGGTATCGGTCTGGAGTCGGCGCCTGCGCGTGGGTGGACATATCGCTACGATCTGTCAAGACGGTCACCGAAGCATCGTTGATTTGAGGGGACTTCGGTGCGGTGACCTCGGTGACCAGGGGAGGACTGGGGTCAGTTATGCCGAAGAGCAAGGGTTCCGACGCGCCGGTCGTCGACGATGAGTCACCTGTGGAGAATTCGACGGCCGGTGACGAGTCAACTGACGATGAGGTGTCGGCCGACGACACGTCCGATTCCGATCACGCGACGGTGGACGACACGGACGCGAGTGACGACGCCGCCGAGAACGAAGACACCGGGAACGACGCCACTGAGAAGTCCGGCGCCCCCGAGAAGTCCGGCGCCCCCGAGAAGTCCGGCGCCCACGAGGATCGGCCCGACGTGCAGGACGATGACGTACAGGACGATGTCGTCGAGGATTCCGAGGCGCTCACGGTCGAGGATGACGTGGACAGCGACACTCCGGACGGCGACAACCCGAACGGCGACAACTCGGACAGCGACAACTCGGACAGCGGCGCCGACGACCGGCCCGGCGACACCGCCGCCGATGACACTGCCGCTGACGAGGCCAAGTCCGCCGAGGCGGAGGCACCCGCTGCCACCGCTATGGTGACGCGGTCCAAGTCCGCGACCGCGAAGGCACCCGCGATCGTGCGCCGCGACCCGCAGGGCGCGGGCTCCGGAACGGCCCCGATGGTGACGAAACGGGTCACCCCCACCGCGGACACACAGCCGGGCGGCGCAACCGGGTTCGCGCCCACGCCGCCGGGACCACCGATGGTCCCGGGTCCTGGACCGATGCCGACCGGACCGATCCCCGTTCCTCCGGGTGCACCGATCATCGGGCCCGACGGCATGCCGCTGCCCGGGGCCCTTCCGGGCGGACCGCCATACCCGCCGGTGCCCGGCCCGCCGGTCGACGGCGTCGCACAGCACATGGTGCCCCCACCCGGCCTCGAACACGACCGACTCGTCAAGCGACCTCGCGAGGTACCGACGCAGGGGTGGCGCAGCGTGCTGCACCGATCGTCGGGCGGCATGATCAACCTCGGCAAGAGCAAGGCCGAGCAGCATCGTGAGGCGGTGCTGGCCCGGGTGCGGCAGCCCATCCGCGGGGATTACCGGGTGGCCGTCATGTCCCTGAAGGGCGGCGTCGGCAAGACGACTGTCACCGTCGGCCTCGGATCGTCGTTCTCCTCCCAGCGCGGCGACCGGGTGATCGCGGTGGATGCGAACCCCGACCTCGGCACCCTCGCCAGCAGGGTTCCGCAGCAGACCACCTCGACGGTGCGGACCCTGCTCCACGCCGGCGACGACCTCACCTACACCGACATCCGTCAGCACACCAGCCAATCACCGAGCCGCCTGGAAGTTCTTGCCTCCGAACGAGATCCGGCGGTATCGGAGTCCTTCACCTCCGGCGAGTATCGCGACGTGCTGGGCATCCTGGAGAATTTCTACAACATCATCATGACCGACTGCGGAACCGGATTGCTGCACTCGGCGATGGAGGGCGTGCTCAGTACCGCGAACGCGATCGTTCTGGTCACCTCCCCCGCGGTGGACGGGGCACAGTCGGCCTCGGCGACGCTGGACTGGCTCAACGCCCACGGCTATGCCCATCTCGCACGGCAGGCGGTCGTGGTGATCTCGGCGTCGAAGCCGGGGTCGTCGCCGGTGGACGTCCCGCTGCTCACCCGTCACTTCCTCGGGCGCACACGGGCGGTCCACCACATCCCTTACGACGACCACCTGGCCACCGGCGCCATCATCGATCTCGACCGGCTGCATCGCCGGACCCGCGACGCGTTCCTCGAACTGGCTGCGACGGTGGCGGATTCATTCGCGTCGACGCTCGTGGCCCCGCCGCCGGAACCATCGATTCCGCCGGAGGTACCGCCGCAGGCCTGAGCGTGCGCGGGAATGAACCCGGGCACCGAACCCTTGGACCGGGTATGAAGAAGATCGGTTTCCTGTCCTTCGGTCACTGGTCGGATGCACCCGGTTCGCAGGTGCGCACCGCCTCCGACGCTCTCCTCCAATCCATCGACCTCGCGGTGGCCGCCGAAGAACTCGGTGCCGACGGCGCGTACTTCCGCGTGCACCACTTCGCTCGCCAGCTCGCCTCACCGTTCCCGCTGCTGTCCGCGATCGGCGCGAGGACCGACCGGATCGAGATCGGCACCGGCGTCATCGACATGCGATACGAGAATCCGCTCTACATGGCCGAGGATGCGGGTGCGGCCGACCTGATCTCGGGTGGACGTCTGCAACTCGGCATCAGCCGCGGCTCACCCGAGCAGGTCATCGAGGGCTACAAGTACTTCGGCTACGTGCCCGAAGAGGGCGGCAGCGATGCCGACATGGCTCGCCAGCACACCAACGTGTTCCTGCGGGTCATCGAGGGCGGCGGCTTCGCCCAACCGAATCCGCGGCCGATGTTCCCGAACCCGCCGGGCAAGCTGCCCATCGAACCCCAGTCCCCCGGACTCCGCGACCGGATCTGGTGGGGTGCGGGCACCCGTGCCACTGCCGAGTGGACCGCGCAGCAGGAGATGAACCTGATGAGTTCCACCCTGCTCACCGAGGACACCGGCGTGCCGTTCCATCAGCTGCAGGCCGAGCAGATCGAGGTGTACCGCAAGGCCTGGGCCGCGGCCGGGTACTCTCGCGAACCGCGAGTGTCGGTGAGCCGCAGCATCTTCGCGATCACCGACGAGCGCGATCGCGCGTACTTCGGTGGTTCCGGCGACGAGGCCGATCAAGTCGGCGTGATCGACGGCTCGGTCGCGCGCTTCGGCCGCAGCTATGCCGCCGAACCCGATGTGCTCATCGAGCAGCTACGCGAGGACGAGGCCGTCGCCGCCGCCGACACCCTGCTGCTGACCGTTCCCAACCAACTCGGTGTCGACTACAACGCGCACGTGATGGAGTCGATCCTCACCCACGTCGCGCCCGCGCTCGGGTGGCGCTGACCCCTCAGGCGAGCGCCCGGACGACCGCGGCACTCATCCGGCTGAGTGCGGCCCGGGCGTCGGCACTGATGAGCGTCATGTTCACGAAGGCGTGGATGAGTCCGCCGGACCGGTCGAGCGTGACCGGCACGCCGGCCTCCTCGAGGCGTTTCGCGTAGGCGATGCCCTCGTCGCGCAGCGGATCGAAGCCCGCGACGGCGACATAGGCGGGCGCGAGTCCGCTGAGGTCGTCGTCGGCCATCGGGGACACGCGCGGATCGGCGAGCAGCGCGTCGTCGGGGACGTACTGGTCGACGAACCACTGGATGCGGGCCTGCGTGAGGTACCGGCCGGTGGCGAACTCACTGCGCGAGGCGGATTCGTATCCGGGCCGCGCCTCGGTGACCGGGTAGATGAGCAGCTGCAGCACCGGCGTCACGGCCTCGCCGCGTACCGCGCGTGCGACACCGGTCGCGAGGTTGCCACCTGCGCTGTCACCGGCCACCACGATCTTGTCGGGCGACACACCCCACCCCGGAGCGCGTTCCACCGCGAATCGCCATGCGGCCAGACAGTCGTCGTAGGCGGCCGGGAACGGATGTTCGGGGGCCAGCCGGTAGTCGACGGACAGGACGTCGGCACCGGTCTCGTACGCCAGCGCGCGGGCCACACCGTCGTGACTGGCCCGGTCCCCGACCACGAAACCGCCGCCGTGGAAGAACAGGATGATGCCGGTCGACGAGACGTTTGCGCGGTATCGCGTGATGGGGATCTCGCCCGCCGGGCCCGGTGCGAGAAGGTCCTCGACGACGGCCAGAGGCGGCGTCGGTGCGGACAGCATCTGCCCGTTCACGCTGGTGTTGCGCCGGGCGACGTCGACGGGGCCGTCGGCGAGCGCCATGCCCGGGATCTTGTCGGCGGCCTGCGAGATCAGCAGCATCTCCGGCGCGAGACGATCACCGTCCCGATTGACCGGGGTGCGGCTCGACAGCGGCGCGGAGACGGTCGGCAACACCTTGCCGAGACCGGACAGGAAGGCGCGCTGGATTCGTGCGGGCAACGGCAGGGACAATTCGGTGGCCTGACTCACACCGCGATCCTAGCGACGAATCCACGGTGGCACCCACGGACCGTCGCTGTGACAGACTATCCGGCATGTCCGACCGCTCCACCCGCGTTCCCGCGCGCACCTCCGTCGCACTGGCCGCCGCTGCCGCGGCGCGCTGGGCCTCCCGGGCCGCGGGCCGCGGCAAGGGCTCGATGATCGGCGGACTCATCGCCGAGAAGATCGACCCCGACATCATGCGCCGCCTCGCCGCCGGGAAACGCACCGCGCTCGTCACCGGAACCAACGGCAAGTCGACGACCACGCGGATGCTGGCGGCCGCGCTCGCCCCGCTCGGCGACGTCGCATCGCAGGCCGACGGCGCGAACATGGACGCGGGCATCATCGCGACCCTCAGCCTGCAACGGTCGGCCCCCGTCGCGGCGATCGAGGTCGACGAACTCCACGTCCCGCATGTGAGCGACGCACTCTCGCCGGAAGTGCTTGTGGTGCTGAATCTTTCACGCGACCAGCTGGATCGGGTGGGCGAGATCAACATGATTGAGCGCAAACTCCGCGAAGGTGTGGGCCGGCATCCGTCGACCACCGTCGTCGCCAATTGCGACGACGTGCTCGTCACCTCGGTGGCTTTCGATGCGCCGCACGTGATCTGGGTGGCCGCGGGAGCGGGCTGGGTCGGTGACTCGGTGAGCTGCCCGCGAACGGGCGAGCCGATTCTGAGATCCGGCGCCGGGAGCGAAGCGAGCGGGCCGAATGTCACTGGGGATGATTGGTACTCCAGCGGAGACGAGAAGTTCCGCCGACCGACACCGGACTGGTGGGTCGACGACGAGAACATCTACGGCCCCGACGGATTCGTCGCACCGATGACCCTGGCGGTCCCCGGCCGGGCGAACCGTGGCAACGCCGCGCAGGCCGTTGCCGCGGCTGTCGCGATGGGTGCCGATCCGGCGGCGGCCGTCGCCGCGGTGGGCACGGTGGGCGAGGTCGCGGGGCGCTACGGAACCCATCAGCTCGGCGACCGCACGGTCCGTACGCTGCTCGCGAAGAACCCGGCGGGCTGGCAGGAGGCACTGTCGATGATCGACCAGGACGCCGACGGACTGGTCATCGCGGTCAATGGCCAGGTGGCCGACGGCGGAGACCTGTCCTGGCTGTGGGATGTGCGCTTCGAGGCCTTCGAGACGATGCAGGTCGTCGCGGCCGGAGAGCGTGCCGCCGACCTGTCGGTGCGGCTGCTCTATGCGGGTGCGCAGCACACCACGATCCCGGATACGGTGCGGGCCATCGAATCCTGCCCTCCGGGCCGCGTCGAGGTGCTGGCCAACTACACGGCGTTCCGTGATCTCAACACGGCGCTCGAACGCGCCGCCAAGGAGGCGGGGAAATGAGCGAGTCCACCCTGCGGATCGGCCTCGTCCTGCCCGACGTGATGGGTACCTACGGTGACGGCGGCAACGCACTCGTGTTGCGACAGCGCGCCCGTATGCGCGGGATCGATGCCGAGATCGTGCACATCACTCTCGACGACGAGGTTCCTGATTCCCTCGACGTGTACACGCTCGGCGGAGCCGAGGATTATGCGCAGCGGCTCGCGACCCGGCATCTGAACCGCTATCCGGGTATGCAGCGGGCGGCGGCCGCCGGACGCCCGGTACTCGCGATCTGTGCCGCCATCCAGGTGCTCGGCCACTGGTACGAGACGTCCGCGGGCGAACGTGTCGACGGCATCTCCCTCGTCGACCTCACCACCGCGCCGCAGGCCGAGCGGAGCATCGGCGAACTGGTGACCGAACCGGCCCTCGCCGGGTTGTCGCAGCCGCTGACCGGCTTCGAGAATCACCGTGGCGGAACGACACTCGGCCCCGATGCGGGTCCGCTCGCGCGCGTCCGGCACGGTGTCGGCAACGGGGTGGGTGACCACACGGAGGGTGTCGTGCAGGGATCGGTGATCGGCACGTACATGCACGGACCGGCACTGGCCCGCAATCCGGAGCTCGCCGACCATCTGCTCGCACGCGCACTCGACACCGACTCCCTTGCCCCGCTGGATCTTCCGGAGGTCGATCGGCTACGTACCGAAAGGCTGGCGGCGGGCCGTCGCGTCTAGTCCCGCATGATCGGCGGCCGCGCGGAGCACATCGCCGAGCATCTCGGGCGTCAGACGTCCGGTGAACGTGTTGTGTTGACTCACATGGTAACTGCCGAAGAACTCCAGTTCCCGGACGGTTCCGTCCGGTTCCGTGCGACGGATGGTGGCGCGTGCCCCGTGGCCGAATTTCGGGCGTGGCCTGCCGACGTCCCAGCCCATCGCCTCGAAGGCGCGCAGCCCGGACTGCCAGCCGAACGCCCCGAGCACCACCACGGATTTCAGTGTGGGCAGCAATAATTCGACTTCGGACTCCAGCCAGTGCGCGCAGCGGTCCCGTTCCTCGACGGTCGGTTTGTTCTGGGGCGGGGCGCAATGCACCGGCGACGTGACCCGAACACCGCGCAAGGTCAGGCCGTCGTCGATGGAGGTGGCGGTCGGCTGATTGGCCAGTCCGGCATCGTGGAGAGCGCGGAACAGCACGTCCCCGCTCTGGTCCCCGGTGAACATCCGGCCCGTACGGTTACCGCCGTGCGCCGCCGGCGCCAACCCCAGGATCAGCACCCGGGCATCGACCGGACCGAACCCGGGTACCGGTCTGCCCCAATAGGTCTGGTCGGCGAACGCGGCGCGTTTGTCCGTCGCGATCTGCTCCCGCCACTCCACCAGTCGCGGGCATGCCCGGCAGTCGATCAGATCGGCGTCAAGTTCCGGGATGCTGCGGTACGCCACGGAACCACCGTACGCCCGTCACTCGTCGAGTACATGGCAGCGGGAACGGGTGTCGTCGACGGCGAACCAGCCGCGTTCGAACTCCTGCCAGTGCACCAGTTGCGGACGGGCCGCCTCACCGTCGCGTGCGACGGTCCGCGCCAGACGCTCCTCCACGGTGCCACCGTCCAGCCACAGCGCATGCGTCAGCTGCGACGCGATACGGCGCCTCGCCGACGACACCCCCTCGATGATCAGCAGGGGCTCCCACCTCAGCCACACCAGAGATCCCTTGTGCGGGACACCATCCCGCCATACGCGCGGGTGATAGCGATAGTCGTGCCTGCGCAGGAACGACCGCACCACATCGGCTTCCATCTCGGGCCACCACGCCACCGGATCGTCCCAGGTCGCGAAGTCGTCGGTGCGGATGAGTTGCACACCGACGCGCCGGTCACGCAGGCGAGCGACCAATTCGTCGGCGACCGTTGACTTCCCGGCTCCGGACGGACCGTCGATCGCGATGATGCCCGAGGTCAGCGAGCGTGACAGATCGTCGAGGCGCCCCGCGAGACCCGCGGCAATCATCGGCCCGCGACCGTGCCCGACGACGACGGCCGATTCAGCGGACCGGTGATCGGCGCCTGCGGTACCGCCGTGACGGCCGTCCGGCCGGTGCGCAGATACTCGGTGATCGCGCGGTCGAGTGGCTTGTTGGACCGGCCGAGCTGGCCGTGATCGCCCCCGCCGACGGTGATGAGGTGACTGTTCATGAGGCGCCGCATCGCCAGCGAGCCCCGGTACGGGGTCTGCGGGTCACCCAGACTCTGGATCTGCAGCGGCCGCACCGACAGTCGCTTCCCGGAGATCGGCAGCGGGCGGGTCACCGGCGCTGCTCCCGAGCATGCCATGCCGGATCGGTACATCAATCCCGGTGCCTCGAAGATGTCGCCGGTGAAGAAATTCGAGATGAAGGCGGCGGGCAGGTCGGCGGGCCGGGCGGGGACCTGATTCTCGTTGCACAGCACCAATTGCTGCATGTCGACGAAGTTCTGGAGCACCTTCTCCTGCCCCTTGCCCAACGGCGTCGACGGCGCTCGTCCCGCCACCTGCAGTGCGACCTGCGGCCAGAGGTTCCGGTCCGGTGCCGCAGCGCGGGTGAACGCGAGGAGTGACGACTTCGCCTGCATCCCACCGGGAGTCACGAGCGTGGCGACGAAATTCTCGAATCGTGCGCGGGCATCGGCGGTCAGGTTGACGCCGTCCACATAGGCGCGGGCAACCGCGGTGAGTCCGGGCGGCACATCCCCCACCTGCGCGGGCGGTGCGGCCAGTGACGGCGGAACACCCGCCTGCGACGTCACCTTCGCGCTCCATTTCCGGTACACCGCAAGCGGTGTGGCACCGAGGTGGTATCGGCTGTCGCGGTCGGCGATCCACGTCATCATGGCGTGGACGCGCTTCTTGTAGGGGTCCGTCTGTTCGGCCAGTACGTCGTTCCAGATCCACCCCGGGTCCACGCCGGAGTCGAGTATCAGCCGATCGGTGTGCTGCGGGAAAAGTGTTGCGTACGTGGACATCAGGAGTGTGCCGTAGGAGATGCCGTACATGCTGATCCGATCGACACCGAGAGCCCTGCGCACCACGTCGATGTCGCGAGCCGTGTTCTCGGTGGTCAGGGTCTTCGTGTAGCCGGGTGTGCGTCGTTCACACCGTTCACGGTTCACGGCTCCGAGCGAGGTGAGAACGTCATCGCTCGGCCGGATCGGATCGCACCGGACGGGGGTCGCGCTCAACAGTCCGCGCGGCTGGACCGCGACGAGATCCCACTCGTCGCGCACCTGTTCCGGCGGTCGGACGAAGCGGAACATGCTGATGCCGTCACCGCCCGGACCACCCGGATTGCCGAACAGGACACCGCGTTTACGGCTCGGGTCACGCGCCGGGATCCTGCTGACGGTGACCTCGATGGTGGGGCCGGGCCGCTGATGATCGCGTGGCACCCGGACCGTCGCGCACCGCGCCTCGGGGCCGGCACGGTGAACCGGATCGCACGCACCCCATGTCAGGGTCGACGGAGCGGCGTGGGCCGCAGGCGTGGCCGACGGTATCGCCGACACACCCACCGTTGCGGCGACGGCCACGGCCATCGCCCCCCACTTGACCGCTGACCGTCCGCACGTGTTCACGTTCATATGCTTAGCAAACGTCACTGCGGCGCACACCACGTGGAGCACGTGGCGGCGGCCGACTATCCGGCCAACACCCGTCGACCGGACAGGGCACGTCCCAGGGTCAGCTCGTCGGCGAATTCGAGGTCGCCACCCATCGGCAGGCCGGAGGCGAGGCGAGTGACCGAGAGTCCGGGGAAATCCTTGAGCATCCGCAGCAGATAGGTGGCCGTTGCCTCACCCTCGGTATTCGGGTCGGTCGCCACGATGATCTCGCTGACATCGTCACCGTCGTCCTGGGTGGCGAGCCGCTTGAGCAGCTCCCGGATACGCAGCTGATCGGGCCCGATGCCGGAGAGCGGATCGAGGGCGCCACCGAGGACGTGATAGCGGCCGTTGAACTCCTTGGTCCGCTCGATGGCGTGGACGTCCTTGGGTTCTTCGACGACACAGATCTTCGTCACGTCGCGACGCGGGTCCGCGCAGATGCGGCACAGATCGTTGGCGGAGACGTTGCCGCATTCGGCGCAGTAGGTGACGTCGTCGCGCACATGGCCGAGAGCCGCGATCAGACGATCGATCTCCGAGTTCTCCACCGACAGCAGATGAAACGCGATGCGCTGGGCGCCCTTGGGCCCCAGCCCCGGCTGTTTCGCCAGCTCATCGATCAGATCCTGGATCGGTCCCTCGTACATGTCGTGCTCGCCCGGGTACTAGCCGAGGCCGGGCAGGCCGCCGCCCAAACCGCCGGCCAGCGGACCCATCTTCTGCTGGGTCAGCTCCTCGCGCTTGGTCGACAGATCCGACAGCGCACCGAGCACCAGATCCTGCAGGGTCTCCACGTCGTCCGGGTCGACGACCTTGGGATCGATGGTCACCGCGGTGACCTCGCCGGTGCCGTTTCCGGTCACGGTCACCAGGCCGTTGCCCGCGGTCCCGGTCACCTCGGTCGCCGCGATCTCGGTCTGCGCGGCGAGCAGCTGCTCCTGCATCTGCTGCGCCTGGGCGAGCAGACCGGCCATCGGATTGTCGCCGCCGTCCCCGCCGCCGAACAGTGCACTGGGATCGAAAGGTTGATTCACGGTGCCCAGGGTAGTCGCCGTTCAGCGCAGCAGGCGATCGACATGCTCGGTGAGTTCATCGAGTGTCAGTCCGTCGCGGGTGGTGACCTCGAAGGACAGCACCTCGTCACCGAAGAGCCGCCCGGCCTTCGGGGTCAGCGCGAACTCGAACCGGTCGTCGACGCGGCGCCATCCGGTGACGCCGCCGTACACCGGTGCGCTCGCCCCGGTCGTCACGCAGTATTCGTCGGCCCGGGTGCCACCGACGAGGTCGCGCTGGATCTGGAAGCAGCCCAGCGATTCGTCGTCGATGAACACCACGGCTTCGCATCCCAGGTCGGGATGCCGCTCATACGACGCGGTGATGGCCATACGTCAGCGTAACCGTCACCGCTCCGGGTCGATTCGGCCCCGGAAGGCCGTCCGGAGCCCGGATCGGTGACGGTTACGCCGGTGCATCCCGGAACGTCTGCTGCGATTCGAACCGTCGCGGCCTCCCGGAGATCGGATCGTCGAAGGCCAGGCTGTGGGCGATGAGCCGCAGTGGGCGGGAGAAATCCCCGTGGTCGGGCATCTCCGCCAGGTCGGTGTGGACGTCCGGATACAGCGGATCGTCGATGATGCCCACGCCCAGCCCGGCCATGTGCATGCGCAGCTGATGGGTGCGGCCGGTGCGGGGGCGCAGGTCGTAGACGCCGCCCCGTGACGTCTCGGTCAGCAGCGTGATCTCGCTGATCGCGTTCACGTCCCCGGCCACCACCCGAGCTCGCAGATCCCCGGCCGTCTTCTCGATCCGGTTCGCGACGGTGACCGGCGTCTCGAGGTCGTCACGCACGGGCGCGAGCGCCCGATACTCCTTGATCGCACGGCGTTCGGCGAACAACGCCTGATACGCGCCGCGCACCGACGGTCGGAGGGTGAACAGCAGCACCCCGGCGGTGAGACGGTCGAGCCGGTGCGCGGGAGACACCAGATCGGTTCCCAGTTCTCGGCGCAGCCGCACCAGTGCGGTCTCGGTGACGTGCCGCCCGCGCGGCATGGTCGCGAGGAAATGCGGCTTGTCGACGACGACGATGTCCTCGTCGCGGTGCAGGATCGGCAGGTCGAACGGGACCGCCGGTTCGTCGGGAAGGTCGCGATACAGATACACCGACGTGTTGATGCGGGACGGCTGATCGAGTTCGACGGGCCGGCCGTCGCCGTACTTAAGTTCGCCCGCGGCGTATCGGGTCCGCAGATCGTCGGCGGTGAGACCGTCGAGCGACCGAATCGCGAGCAGTGCCTGCCCGACGGTGAGTTCCGGCCCCGACCGCAGCACCACCCGCGTCGCATCCACGCCGTCACGTGGCGCGAGCGGCGCGGCCGGTGCGCGTCGGCGGCGGGTCAGCTCTCGAGACGCTTCTTGAGATTGCCGAGCAGCTCGGCCTGAATCCGGTTGAGGCCCTTGGGGGCGAACATCTTCTCGAAGAATCCGCCGATGCCACCCGCACCGGTCCACGTGGTGGTGGTCGTCACGATCGAGCCGGATCCCGACGGCTTCACCGTGTAGGTGGTGACCATCGTGGAGTTGGCGTCCTTCTCCGTGATGGTGTCACCGGCCACGCTGACGGTCGCCTTCACGTCGCGCTGCCGCTTCTCGGTGGCCTGCAGGATCCAGTGCACCACGGTGCCGTCTCCCTTGCCGCCGCTGAGTACCGCGTAATCCCGGTAATTGGCCGGCAGGATCGCCGGACGCACGTCCTGATAGTCGGCGAGTGCGGCGAGCACGGCCTCCGGGGTGGCAGCGATCTCGATCGACTGGGTGGCGGAAACCTGTCCCACGATGCGGACTCCTTCAACAGATTGGCGGGCGAGAACGTCTCGTCCTAGGCTAGCCCGGTGAGCGCTGAGCGGTTGGAGATGGGGGCGCAGGCATTCGAGGAGGGCGTCGACACCCTCCTCGCGAGCTACCGTGCGATCCCGCCGGGGGCCACCGTCCGATTGGCGAAGAAGACGTCGAATCTGTTCCGCAAGCGCGCCGACAATCCGCATCCGGGTCTGGACGTCTCCGGGCTCGATCGTGTGATCGCCGTCGATGCCGAGTCGGCCACCGCAGACGTCGCCGGGATGTGCACCTACGAAAATCTGGTGGCCGCCACCCTCCCCTACGGCCTTGCACCCGAGGTGGTGCCCCAGCTCAAGACGATCACGCTCGGCGGTGCCGTCACCGGTCTCGGCATCGAGTCGACCTCGTTCCGCAACGGCCTGCCACACGAGTCGGTCCTCGAGATCGACATCCTGACCGGCGACGGCGCCATCATCACCGCGACGCCCGACAACGAGTACTCCGATCTCTTCTACGGGTTCCCCAATTCCTATGGCACCCTGGGATATTCGGTGCGCCTGCGGATCGAGCTCGAGCGGGTGAAGCCCTATGTCGCGTTGCGCCACCTGCGTTTTCACGATCTGGTCACCATGCAGTCGACGATGGACGCCATCGTCTTCGACGGCACGTACGAGGGTGAGCAGGTCGATTACCTCGACGGTGTGGTCTTCTCGGCGGGCGAGAGCTATCTGACGCTGGGCCGCCAGACCGACGAGCCGGGCCCGGTCAGCGATTACACCGGAATGGACATCTACTACCGGTCCATCCAGCGCAAGCAGACCGATCGGCTCACCATCGGCGACTACCTGTGGCGCTGGGACACCGACTGGTTCTGGTGTTCCCGAGCATTCGGAGCACAGAATCCGCGCATCCGCCGACTGTGGCCGAAACGCCTGTTGCGCAGCAGTTTCTATTGGAAACTCATCGGCTATGACCATCGGTACAACATCGGCGACAAACTCAATGCCCGTAAGGGACTGCCGGCGACCGAACGAGTGGTGCAGGACATCGAGGTGCCGATCGAGAACACGACGGCCTACCTCGAATGGTTCCTGAAGAACGTCCCCATCGAACCACTCTGGTTGTGCCCGTTGCGGCTTCGTGATGGCGGCCCGGCCGCTGCCAACGCGGATAAGACGCGTCCGTGGCCGCTGTATCCGCTCGAACCGGACCGCACCTACGTGAACGTCGGTTTCTGGTCCGGGGTCCCCGTCACGCCGGGCGATCCCGGCCACACCAACAAACTGATCGAACGTGAGGTCGCCGCACTCGACGGCCACAAGTCCCTCTACTCCGAATCGTTCTATCCGCCGGACGAATTCGACGAACTGTACGGCGGCGAGAACTATCGGCTCCTCAAGAAGCGGTACGACCCCAGCGGCCGGCTGCTCGACCTGTATGCGAAAGCGGTGAAGCGGCAGTGACCACATTCAAGGACGTGGCATCGAAATCGGCGGCGGACCACAGCGGGAAGATGACGCTGGCGGAGATCTTCGAGGCGCTGCTCGGCGGCAACCTGACGATCCGGATCACCGCATACGACGGCAGTTCCGCGGGACCCGAGGATGCCGAGTTCGGCCTCAACCTCAAAACCCCGCGCGGCACAACCTATCTGGTGACCGCCCCCGGTGACCTGGGGCTGGCGCGGGCCTACATCTCCGGTGACCTCGAGTTGATCGGTGCACATCCGGCCGACCCGTACGGCGCTCTCCGTGCGCTGGCGTCCGACCTCCAGTTCAACCGGCCGTCCACGCTGCAGCTCGCGCAGATCGCCCGGTCGCTCGGCATCGAACACTTCAAGCCGATCGCCCCACCGCCGCAGGAAACCCTGCCGCGCTGGCGCCGATTCGCCGAAGGTCTGCGGCACAGCAGGGCCCGCGACGCCGAGGTCATCCATCACCACTACGACGTCTCGAACACCTTCTACGAGTGGGTACTCGGGCCGTCGATGACCTACACCTGCGCCGTCTACCCGGAACTCGAGGCCTCACTCGAGGTGGCGCAGGAGAACAAGTACCGGCTGATCTTCGAGAAGCTGCGCCTCAAGCCGGGTGATCGCCTGCTCGACATCGGTTGCGGCTGGGGCGGAATGGTCCGTTACGCAGCCCACCGGGGCGTTCACGTGATCGGCGCTACGCTCTCCGCCGAACAGGCCGAATGGGCACAGAAGGCCATCGTCGACGAAGGCCTGTCCGATCTGGCCGAGGTCCGGCACAGCGATTATCGCGACGTCACCGAGACCGGCTTCGACGCCGTGTCCTCCATCGGCCTGACCGAGCACATCGGTGTGCACAACTATCCCGCGTACTTCTCGTTCATGCGGGATCGTCTGCGCGTCGGTGGAATGATGTTGAACCACTGCATCACCCGCCCCGACAACACCGGCAAGAACCGGGCCGGCTCCTTCATCGACCGGTACGTCTTCCCGGACGGGGAACTCACCGGCTCCGGCAAGATCATCTCCAAGCTGCAGGACATCGGCGGCATGGAAGTGGTGCACGAGGAGAACTTCCGCGATCACTACGCGATGACCCTGCGCGACTGGAACCGAAACCTCGTCGAGCACTGGGACGAGGCCGTCGCCGAGGTCGGCGAGGGTACCGCTCGTCTGTGGGGTCTCTACATGGCCGGGTGCCGTATCGGATTCGAGCGCGACATCATCCAGTTGCACCATGTGCTGGCGACGAAACTCGACGACCGGGGCGGCAACGATCTCCCGCTGCGTCCGTGGTGGAACGCCTGAACTCAGCCCGTCATCGACCGGGCCCGGTCTCGCTACGCACACTCGCTCCGCTCGCGTGCTACCCGACCAGCGACAACACCTCGCGGCCCCACCCGCCGAACGAGCAGACGGTGCGCGACAACGCCTCGCGGCCCCACCCGCCGATCGAGTAGTCGGTGAGCGAAGCGAGCCGACGTATCGAGATCACCGCGTCGCTATTCGATGGGCCGAGCGCCCAATTCGTTCTTCAGCAGATCCATGGCGAGCGTCTCCGGGTCGAGACGGCCCTCGGACTTGCCCGCGAGCGCGTCGGCGACCATCTCGTCGCGTTCGGCGTCGCTGATCTCGTCGTCGGACCGGGGCGCCGGCGGTTCGGGCTCCTCGGGTTCGGGCGGCGTGTCCGTGCCGGTCGACGCGCCCGCACCGGGATCGCCCTGACGATCGCCGCCCTGTCCGTTTGCCCGACTCGGCCGTGAATAGGTGGGACGACGCTGCTCCTGTGCGGGCGGCGGCGCCGACGCGGCCGCGGCGGGCTGGGGTGCCGACGCCGAATGAACCGTGCGCACATCGAGTTCGGTGCCGAAGACCTCTCGCAGGGCGTCGCGAAGGATCTCCACCGCGTGCGGCGCCGACAACCGGCCGACGAGCACCTCCACCGGATGCGTGAGCACCACGGTGCGGTCATCGAGGTCGTGGACGACCGCGGCCGACAACATCGGTTCCAGGCTCTTCGAGCGCTCCCGGACGGCCGACCGCACCTCCTGGAAGCGGCGTCGCAACGTCTCCGCATCCGGACCCGTAGTCGCTTCAGGGGCAGTCGGCTCCGGCTGTTGTTGCGCTGCAACGGGTTCGGCCTCGGGTGCCGCGTACTCGTCCATCGGCTCGTCCGGCAGCGGGATGTCGTCGTCCGGTGCGGACACCGGTTCCGGCGCCGGCACGGCATCGGCTTCCTGCGTCCGCTCCGCGGCGCTCGCGGCCGGAGACTCGGTCGCATCGCTCTCGGGGGCGGCGGGTTCAGCTGGGGCCGGTTCAGCTGTGGCGGGTTCGGGTGTGGTCGCCGCGGGCTCGGCGGGGACCATTTGCTCGGCTACGGTCGACTGTTCCGCCGCCACGCGCGCGGGGGGCTGCGGGGATGTCGGTGTGCCGCCGCCCTGCTCCGGCATCGGCGCGGTGGGTTCGCTCGGCACGGGTGCGGGTTCGTCCCGCGTCAGCCCCTCGTCGGCTGCGGAAGCCGTGCTCGGGGCGGCTGCCCGTGCCTCCTCGGCGGCCTTGCGCTGCGAGGGCCGCACATACTTCGGCGGCGGCTCATCGGCGTCGACCGGTGGAGTCACCGCACGGCCGGCCGGGGCGGGTGACGTCGGATCGGCGGTGGATGTGACTGCGGGAACGGCACTTCCACCGGTCACCACGCCCGACTCGAGACGTTCGAGTCGCTGCAGCAACGCGGCGTCGGAGGTGGATGCGCCCGGCAGAAGCATTCGCGCACACATCACTTCGAGGAGCAGGCGCGGCGACGTGGTGCCGCGCATCTCACCGAGCGCATCGTGCACCACTTCCGCGAAGCGGGTCAGGGCGGCGGGCCCGAGCGATTCGATCTGCGCCTGCATCCGCTGCAGCTGATCACCGGGCGCTTCGACCAGACCGCGGTCGGCCGCATCCGGAACCGCTTGCAGCAGAATGAGATCCCGCAACCGCTCCAGGAGGTCGACGGCGAACCGTCGCGGATCGTGGCCTGCGTCGACCACCTTCTCCACCGTGCCGAACAGGCGTGAACCGTCGGCAGCGGCGAGTCCGTCGATGGCCTCGTCGATGAGCGCGATGTCGGTGACGCCGAGCAGGGCGAGTGCACGGTCGTAGGTGACGCCGGTGTCGTCGGCGCCGGCGAGCAACTGATCCAGGATGCTCAGCGAATCACGGGGCGATCCGCCGCCCGCGCGGATCACGAGCGGATACACGTCGGGCGCGACGGTCACCTGCTCCTGCGCGCAGATCTTCTCCAGCAGCCCGCGCATCACCGGCGGTGCCAGGAGGCGGAACGGATAGTGGTGGGTGCGCGAACGGATCGTCGGCAGCACCTTCTCCGGCTCGGTGGTCGCGAACACGAAGATCAGATGCTCCGGCGGCTCCTCGACGATCTTCAGCAGCGCGTTGAAGCCCGCATTGGTGACCATATGCGCCTCGTCCACGATGAAGACGCGGTAGCGGGATTCCGATGGCGCGTAGAAGGCGCGGTCGCGGAGTTCGCGGGTGTCGTCGACACCACCGTGGCTGGCGGCGTCGAGTTCGATGACGTCGAGATTGCCCGGTCCGCCCGGGGCGAGTGCCACGCACGACGAGCAGACACCGCACGGGGTGGACGTCGGGCCCTGCACACAGTTGAGGGAGCGCGCGAGAATGCGCGCCGACGATGTCTTGCCACAGCCGCGCGGGCCGGAGAAGAGGTAGGCGTGGTTGATCCGGCCGCTGTCCAGAGCACGACTCAGCGGATCGGTGACATGCTCCTGGCCCACGACGTCGGCGAAGGTAGCCGGGCGATAGGTGCGATACAGAGCCACGCGACGAGCCTACCGGCGACCGGCGACAGCCATGCCCGCACCTACCCCTCGACAGTGGCGCGGGCATGGCTGCCGTGCCGTGGGCCACGGCCCACGGAGACCGCCGGGGTCAGAGGTTGACGACGCCGCTGCAGGTCTGCGCCCGGAGGTTCGGCAGCAGACCGTGGTTCACGGCGTTGAGCGTGATCTTCGTCGGGCCGCTGCCGCGCAGATCGTTGACCCGATAGCCCGAATTGTCACCGAGCCCGTGCTGCCAGGTCCGCTTGACCGTCTGCGCTTTACCCGTCTTCAGGTTCGTGATGGTGATCGTCGAGTTGGTGACGTACGGGAAAATGCTCTTGCTGTCGCTGTGCAGGTCGAAGGTGCCCGGCTTCGTGGTGTCCCACGTGACGGTCGCGCCGCCGTGATACGGCAAGTCGACGACGTTCGGGTTGAGGCTGTAGCAATTCATCGCGACATACTGCTGCTTGATCGCGGCGTCCGCGTGACCGGCGCCGAGCGCTCCGGCGATCACGGACGATCCGAGCAGTCCGGCGGCCACCACCGCGGTACGACGACGCATGTGTTCCTCCTCGATCCGGTGCGGGGCGGATTCCCCACACAGGAAGGGTGTCGCGAGGATGCGCTCAGTCGTTAGCCCCACTATCGATTCGTTCCGGATTCGTGACGTCATGTTCGATACTGCTGACCACGAGTCACTGGTAGGCGGGGTCGGTGTCACCCTCGAATCGGAAACAGGGCGATTCGACCGAAATCTGCACTTCCCGATCCGCACCGCGTGACCGGAGCGAGAGCGCCGCGACAAATTGCCCGTTCGTCAGCCGTCGTTCCTCCGGCTCAGCATCGGGCCGACGATCCTGCTCACTGAAACCCTGCCTGAGGAGGTCATCGAGCCCTTTGTTGAGAGCAGAAAAGTCTTCCGGCCCGGGTCGCTGAATCCAGTGTTTCAACTCAAGCCTCCACGGAGGACCGAAGACTTCGGGGACCGCACCTCTTCCTCGAACGCCACACCCTTCGAGATAGGGCCCCAGTCGGTCAGGTCCGGGCGGCGCAGTCGTTGGGTATGGACTGAACGGCACCACAACATTGAAGTAGCCACTCGTTGCCCCCCACACTCGGTCCACCGATGAGTGCGGAGAATCAGGCACACTTTCGCCGGAGCATCCGACTATTGCACTCACCATACCGACCACTATGGTCAGTCGTCTCAATTGCTGTGACCGCAAGATCGCTCCATCACCCGAAGGGAAAGGGAATATGTGGTAGCCCTGACAACAACGGCCGTGCCATATGATTCTTACTTGTACATAAATCCACAGTCGACTATCGGTAGTCCTTGTTTGTGTCACCATTGAATCGGAAGCACTTCGACAAGACCATGATTCGTGCTGTTCGGGCAGCCCCATCCTGATTGACAAAGACGGCAATATCGAAGTCGCTGTTGGCCACTCGGCGCTCTTCCGGTTCATCGCCTTCGCGAGAATCACCCTCTGTGAAGCCCTGCTGCACCAGAAGATCAAACCCTGTATTGATTCGGGAAAAGTCAGTCGGCGAAGCGTTAGGGATCTCGTCAACAAGTTCCAGACGCCAGGGTGGTCCATATACTTCCGGCACTGCAGCATTGCCTCTCCTACCACAGCCTTCCAGGTACCGGTTGAGGCCATCTGGCCCGACAGGAACCGACTTTGATACATCCGGCCGAGGTGCAACAGTTTCGAGATGCCGAACAGCCGCCTGCCACACCTGATCTAGCGACCTCCACGAAGCATCCGGTTCCTCATCAACGAACATGCACCCCGATGAAAACAACAACGCCCCAAGCGTCATAAACGTTAGCCATGACTCACGTTGTCGCATGCGAAATCTATTCATTGCGCCCTTTGTTTTGGCATTCCGTAGAACTAAGAGGCGGGCTACCCGAACGGAAACGGAATCGGAGGAAGCCCAGGAATGCGTACCATTCCATCACGATTATCGACAAGTTCCTCCTTTGTTGTTTCTCCCCACATGTCATCCTTTCGGTCCACGTAAGGTTCCGGCTCCTCACCTTTGATGACTTTCACCATATTTTCAAACGCCGTGGATGAACTGTCATTCCAGTAGTCACCGTGCGCACTGCGCCCCTCCACCACTTGGCCGTCCTTGTAAAACCCGGTATCGAGTCTCGTCACGCCAGGAGTGTCATCCGGATCTCCACCGTGTGGATTTGCGGGAAGATCCTGAACGTAGTGGATTAGATCGCCTGGAGCAGTGAGGGAGTAGCGCTCGACGTCAGGATTCGGGTTCGCCCACGGCGTGTCGTAAATTCCCGTACCGGCCGACGATGCGTAGATGACACGGTCCGCGTTCAGACCGAGTTGCTCGGCGCTACCAACGACAGATCCACCATACGAGTGACCGATATAGGTGGTTTTCACGTTAGGTGAAGTATGTTCCGCTAGTTCGATATCCAGTTCTTTGCCGAAAGAGACCAACTTAGGCGCCATATCGTATGCGAATCGAGTTGACGCAGCAGACTCGCCGACCTTCGCGCCAGCATATTCGTATCCCATATACTGAGGCAGATCACCGTCCATGTAGACGAATACCGGGCCCTTGGTTTCGTGCGCCAGATTCCACGCATTGTTCGTGTTGATCTGGCTTCCGTTCAGATTAGAGCCGGTTCCCGGAACATAAACGGTCGCATTGGAGGTGTTGGGTCCTATCGCCCCGATCATTTCGATGAAATGACCATTTTCCGTGTTTCGAAATCCAATGAATTTGCGCTCCGTCTTCAAATCGTCTGGATTGATGATTTTTCCGTCTTTGCGAGCAAAGTCACTGTCACGGTCTGTAACTGCGTCACTGTTTGCCATGTTGCGCTGCTGTAGGAACTCTCGGAGACGCATCGCCCTTTCGCCATCTTGCCGACCTGCCCTGACCTCCCCCTCAAGAGCAGTCCGAATGTTGATCTCGTTGGCATCCGCCCGCATGTCGAAATCAATCCCGTCCATGTTGCCGATGGCATCGGGGTCTGCCTGCATGACACGCCTCCGATCCTGCTCACTCAACGCCGCCATGAACGCCCGGCGCTCGGCGGGCGACTTCTGTAAGAGGCTCTTGACCGCAGCATCAGGATCCATGCGCTCACCGGAGGGAAGTACCACGTCGGACTGGCCGTTGACCATCGCCGATAGGTCAGAGCTCAACGCCTCCAGCCGGGCGCCATAACGATCGTCCAGTTCGGCGGCGACCGCGAGTCCTTTCTGGATGGAAGCCTGCTTGGCGGCGGCATCCTCATTCTCCGGATCGTTCGGATCGGTGACTTCTCCCGTGTCACTGACCTCGTACTCAGCGTCGGTGGCGGCCTCCACCTCCTGAATAACGAACTCCTTGGCGTGGTAGATGTCGGCGCCGGCATCCTTCGCCTCATCGGCTATCTGGTTCAGCACGTTGCTGACCTCGGACGCATGATCGAGTTCCTCGACTACCTTCGCGTCCACCGCATCATGCGTCTTACCCTTCCAGGCGGTCGCGCCATCCATCACTCGCGAGACTTCGTTCATTGCGCCCACCAGCGCTGACGCGGCCTTCTGCGCGGCCTCTCCCGCTGCCGTGAACGCATGGGGATCCCAGGTGCGAAGCTCCGTGATTGTCGGCATCAGCGGACCGTGAGTCGCCGAAAGGCGGCAGCGCTCGTCTCGTCGTTCGCCTCGGTACGCGCGGTAAAGAACTGCAGATTGTCCGCCAGCGCACTCACCCTGGAAGCGATTGACGCAACACAGTCGGCTGCAGGTTTTCCGGCCGAGTTCAATGCAGTGGCGACACGACAGGATTCACCTGAAACCCCGTTCAGCGGCTCGAATGAAAGGCCACGGACCACATCGGACTGCGTCATCCACCGACTGGCGACTGTCCTCGTTTCCTCGAACGAAATCCCAAAGTCTGTCATGAAGAACCTCCTGGCCCGACCGATGCCGCCTCAGGCTACCCGCGTCACGCCGTGTCTGATATATCCGGTTCATTCAAAGGATTGACCTGTGCGCTCGGCGACCGCGTGGCGGCCTCGTCCACTTCCGCACCACGACGTCGATACACGACGATCGTCGCGATCGTCGTGGCGAGGAAGATCGCGTTGTACGGGTAGACGGTGAACCATTCGAGCCAGCCGATGCCGTGTTTGAAGAACAGACCGACCAGATAGGCATCCTGCACCGTCCGGTTGACGAACCAGAACGGATAGGCGAGATAGGTGCGCCAGGAGAAGGCGATCAGGATCAGGGCGACCAACCCGGCACCCGCGAGAACACGGATGGGTGGCCGGACATCGGTCCGCAGCACGTGATGCACCGCGATCACCACGAGCGGGACGAACCACACCCAGTGGTGGCCCCAGGACATCGGAGACACCGCACACGACGTCATGCCGACGATCGTGAGCGCCAGCAATTCCTGCCCGTGCCGATGGGCGAGGACCGCCGAGTAGGCGCCCAGCGCCAGGGCCACGAGCACCAGCGAACCCCACAGGATGACGTTCGGTTCGTCGGAGTGGAGGAGGTTCGCCAGCCACCCCCGCAACGACTGATTGCCGACGGTCTGCGGTGCACCCACGCGGTCGGAGTCGAACAGCTTTCCCGTCCAATACGCCCAGGCATCGCGCGGCAGGATCACGAAGCCGACGATCACCGTCGCGAGGAAACCGCCGACGACGGTCGCCGCGGCGCGGTACTGCCGCACGAGGATCAGGTACGGCACGAAGATCAGGGGCGTCAGCTTGATGCCGGCCGCCACACCGGTACCCACGCCCCGCAGACGACTGCCGTCGGGTCGCGCCAGATCGGCGACGACCAGCAGCAGCAGAAAGACATTGATCTGCCCGTACCAGATCGTCGTCCGTACCGGCTCCAGCAGCAGGACCACCGCCACCAACCCGAGCGCGATGGCCCGCAGCGTCCAGTTCGCCTGACGGCCAAGGCTTTTGAAGCTCAGCATGATGACCAGGTACAGCGCCACGAAGATCCCCGCGGACCAGACGATGCGCGCCGTCTCGAAGTTCATCCAGGCGAACGGGATGAACAACAGGATCGACACCGGCGCATACGTGTAATCCATCTGCCCGAGCAGTTTCGCGTCGTAGAGCCGACCGCCGTCGAGCACGGTCTGCGCGCCCTGCCGGTACACGTCGAGGTCGAGCTGATTGCCGAACAATCCCCAGAACGGGGTGCTCAGCGGCACGACCACATCTTGCAGCCACAGCGCGAACGCACCGACGATCAGGAAGCCGACGGCAAGCACCGTCGACCTGGTGGCTTTCACTTGACGAAGAATCTCACGGGCGATCGGACATGCTTCAGGATTCCGACATGCTCACCGGGCTGTCCAGCATGGACTCGGTGGCGGCGAGCAGCACGCACGTGGCCACCCCGTCCATGGCGACCCGCAGGTCGTCGGTGGCGGGGAACGTCGGGGCCAGGCGGATGTTCCGGTCGTACGGATCGTTCTTGTAGGGGTAGGTCGAGCCGGCCGCGGTGAGCGCGATACCGGCCTGCTTCGCCAGGTCGATGGTCCGCCGCGCGGTGCCGTCGATGACGTCGAGGCTGATGAAGTAGCCGCCCTCGGGCTCCGACCAGTTCGCCACCTTCGACGCGCCGAGACGGTCCTCGAGGATGTCGAGCACGAGACGGAACTTCGGTGCGAGGATCTCGCGGTGCCGCGCCATGTGTTGGCGGACGCCGTCGGCGCTGCCGAAGAACTTCGCGTGCCGTAGCTGATTCACCTTGTCGGGGCCGATGGTCTTCACCGACAGCTGGTCAGTGAACCAGTCGATGTTGGCCTTCGACGATCCGAAGAACGCGACGCCCGCGCCGGCGAAGGTGATTTTCGAGGTGGAGCCCAGCACATACACGCGATTCGGATTACCCGCCTCGGCCGCCATCTCGACGACCGGCAGCGGCGTCGGCGGGGCCTCGACCAGGGTGTGCACGGCGTAGGCGTTGTCCCAGAAGACGCGGAAGTCGTCGGCCGCCGGCATCTCCAGCAGGGCGCGCGTCACGTCTTCGGAATAGGTCACGCCGGTCGGGTTCGAATACGTGGGGACCGCCCACATGCCCTTGATCGCCGGATCGGCCGAGGTGAGCGCCGCGCAGGCGTCGATGTCCGGACCGTTCGGCAGCATCGGCACCGGGATCATCTGGATGCCGTAGCGCTCGGTGATGGCGAAGTGGCGGTCATATCCGGGCGCCGGACACAGGAACTTCACCGGGCCACGTCCCCACGGCGCAGTGGAATCGACGGTGCCCGAGAACAGGCCGGAGACCGTCAGATCGTGCATGAGCTCGAGGCTCGAGTTGCCGAAGGCGATCAGATTGTCGGGGTCGACGGCGAGCAGCTCACCGAAGATCTCCCGCAGTTCCGGCAGCCCGGCGATCCCGCCACCGTAGTTGCGGCAGTCGGTGCCCGTACTGTCGCGGTACTCGGTGCCCGGGAGCGCGAGCAGATCGTTGGACAGATCGAGTTGCTCGGGCGCGGGCTTCCCGCGCGTCAGGTCGAGCTTCAGCCCGGCGGCGAGCAGATCGTCGTAGCGCTTCTTGAGATCAGATTGGGTTTCGCGGAGTTCATCGGCACTCATCGAGTGGTAGTTCACGCGGAGACCTCTCCAATGTCGCCACAGCGGCGGGCGGCAATGCTCTGAAGCAATCGAATGTAGGGGACCCCGCGCACCCGAGAGAGCCCGTTGACCCTTGCTGCCTTCCGGCCCTGGGGGAGTTCACAGGATGCACGCCGCGCGGGATCCGAGGCCAAGTGTAGCCGCACGTACCGGTCGTCCGACAATCCGGTCTCGCAGGCCCCGGACCGACGCGTTTTGAGCCCGACCGCCCTCTACCGCTATCATCGCCGGGTTGGAGGATTCGCCTAGTGGCCTATGGCGCTCGCCTGGAACGCGGGTTGGGTTAATAGCCCTCAGGGGTTCGAATCCCCTATCCTCCGCCATCCGAGAACCGCCCGTCACCTGCTGGTGACGGGCGGTTTGTCGTTGGGGTCAGCCCTTGGGTCTGGTCTGCGCGGTCCACTGCATGCCGTCGTGCCAGCGCAGGACCTGCGGATCGTCGGGGGCGGGATACCAGCCGGCTTGCTGCAGGTGCGGTGGCACCATCGCGGCCTCGGACGACTTCGATTTCCGCACGATCAGCATCGCGATGAGGGCGACGGCCATCACCACCAGACCGACGATCACCGCGATGATCGCCAATAGAACAAGCATTGCCATGCCGGCGCCCTCCCCAGGTGTGCGACGTATGTCGCATGTTCGAATTCAGAGTTGCCGAACAGGGCGGTTCCGTCAATCGCGGGGACACTCTGTACTGGCGTAACCGTCACGGCTCCGACGCAAATCGCCCTCTGGCACGGCGTGTCGGCCGGGATCGGTGACGGTTACGCCAACTCACGAGCCAACAACCCGTCGGTACGCTGGCCGCATGACTTTCGTCGTGCTCGGTGCAACAGGTGGTCAGGGCGGAGCGGTCGTCGACGCGCTCCTCGATGCGGGTCTTCCGGTGCGGGCGGTGGTCCGCGATCCGGAGTCGAAGCGCGCGCAGGCGCTGGCCGCTCGTGGCGTCGAACTCGCCACCGGCGACATCGCCGCCGGCACCGGCCTCGAGGCTGCTTTCCAGGGCGCCACCGGCGTTTTCGCACTGACGACACCGTTCGAGTCCGGCGGCGTGGACGAAGAGGTCACCCAGGGCACCGCCATCATCGATGCCGCGAAGGCCGCGGCCGTCCCCTACCTCGTGTTCTCCTCGGTCGCCGATGCCGACCAGGGCACCGGCGTCCCGCATTTCGAGTCGAAGTACCGCGTCGAACAACTCCTCGCCGACTCCGGTCTTCCGCACACGATCGTCGGCCCGACCTACTTCTACGACAATCTGCTCGGTGGCGCCGACGCCCTGGCCGCCGGGATCGTGCCCATCGCCATGCCCGACGATCTGCCACTGCAGCAGCTGTCCCGCCGCGATCTGGGACGGTTCGTCGCGGAACTCTTCCGCGACCCGCAGGCGCACGTCGGTGAGCGCTTCGACCTGGCCTCCGACGATCCGACGCCGGCCGCGATGGCGGCGTCTTTGTCGACCGTGCTCGGGCGTGACGTCCATGCGGAATCCTATGATCCCGAACGGATTTCGTCCGAGGACATGCGCGCGATGTTCGAGTTCCTCGGCCGCGGGGGCTACACCGTCGACATCCCGGCTCTGCACCAGAAGTTCCCCGACATCGGCTGGCAGAGCTTTGCCGACTGGGCGGCCGGGGCACTCCCCCGCTGATCCGGGTTTCCCGATCGCGCGCACCGTGGCGCCGATCGGGGGAAGATGACCGTGGATCATCCGTCACCCACAGCCCGGGAGAGCCATGACCACATCATCCGATGCGCCATCCGGAATCGCCCGTCGTCGCGTCCTCGGTGGCGCAGCCGTCGCGGTCGCCGGTGCCGCCGTCCTGGCGGCTTGCGGCTCCGACGATGAGTCGACCAGCGCCACAACGACTTCCGAACCCGCCGCAGGCAATGCTCCGGCGGGTGCACTGACCGCGGCATCCGCGGTCCCGGTCGGCGGTGGAGTGGTCATCGAATCCGCGAAGACCGTCGTCACCCAGCCCACCGCGGGTCAGTTCAAGGCGTTCAGCGCGGTCTGCACCCACAAGGGCTGTCTCGTCAGCGACATCACCGACGGTGAGATCATCTGCCCCTGCCACAACAGCAAATTCTCCGCCACCGACGGCAGGGTCAAGTCCGGCCCCGCCGACGAACCGCTCGCGAGCAAGCCGATCACCGTCACCGACGGTCAGATCATGCCGGGCTGAGGTGGATCAGACGGCCCTGTTCGGGGCCGCGGGATGACAGAGTGGGACACGTGCTGTTCCCGATGCTCACTCTCGCTGCCGCCGATCTGCCCGACGCCGTGACGGTCGGCGACGACACGCTGTCCCGCGAAGATCTGGTGGGGGCCGCGACCGCGGTCGCCGAGCGGATCGCAGGTGCGCGCCGGGTCGCCGTGCTCGCCCATCCGACGACCGAGAGCGTGCTCGCCATCGTCGGCTGCCTTATCGCAGGCGTGACCGCGATTCCGGTCCCACCCGATTCCGGGCCCCGCGAGATCGCTCATATCCTCACCGACTCCGGCGCTCAGGCCTGGCTCGGCGCCGCACCCGACAATCCGACGTTGCCGGTGATACCCGTGCGACGCTACGCACGATCCTGGCATCGGCATCCGGAACCGCCCGGTTCCTCCGACGCGCTCATCCTCTACACCTCCGGCACGACCGGACCGCCGAAGGGCGTTCCGGTGACGCGCGACGCGATCGCCGCCGGTCTCGACGCCCTTGCCGACGCCTGGCTGTGGACGCCCGACGACACTCTGGCGCACGGCCTTCCACTGTTCCATGTGCACGGCCTGATCCTCGGTGTACTCGGACCTCTGCGCCGGGGCGGCCGGCTCATCCATACCGGCACGCCGACCCCGGAACGCTATGCCGCCGCCGTCGATCACGGCGCGACGATGTTCTTCGGTGTGCCCACCGTGTGGACCCGGATCGCCGGCGATCCCGCTGCCGCACAGTCACTCTCGACGACCCGGCTCCTGATATCCGGCAGCGCACCGTTGCCGGTCCCGGTCTTCGACGACATCGCCCGACTCACCGGGCATCAGATCGTCGAGCGCTATGGGATGACGGAGACGATGATCACCCTCAGCACACGCGCCGATGGTGACCGTCGGCCCGGTTGGGTCGGACTTCCCCTGAACGGCGTCGAGACCCGACTGCGCGACGGCGACGCCGACGTTCCGCACGACGGCGAAACCGTCGGCGATCTCCACGTCCGCGGCCCGATGATGTCCTCGGGCTACCTCAATCAGCCGGAAAAGTCTGCCGAGTCCTGGCTGCCCGACGGCTTCTTCGCGACCGGTGACGTGGCGGTCGTCGATCCGGACGGGATGCACCGGATCGTCGGGCGGCGAGCCACCGACCTGATCAAATCCGGCGGCTTCCGCATCGGCGCGGGTGAGATCGAGACCGTTTTGCTCGGCCATCCCGCGGTCGACGAGGTCGCGGTGATCGGGGTGCCCGATGACGATCTGGGACAGCGGATCGTCGCCTACGTTGTCGGCCAACGTGTTCCGGATTCCGAGCTCATCGATCTGGTCGTCAGCGAGTTGTCCCGTCACAAGCGACCGCAGGAAATCCGGTACGTCGACGGTCTGCCCCGGAACGCCATGGGCAAGGTGCAGAAGAAACTGCTCGACTGAGTCCCCCTCACGGCACGCGTCGCGACAGCCTCTTGACATTTTCTGAATCTTGAGTCAGTTTCAGAAAGAGTGGTGCCGCTCATAGCGGACGACCGGCCGGAGGTCATCGATGTCACCAACACCCACGCGGGTAGCCGTCTCCGGAACCGGAGTGCCCATCAACGACGCCGTTCGGCAGCACGCGGCCGACCGGGGCGGCGAGGTCGCCTTCATCGACCCCTATCACCGGATGACCTGGTCCGAGTTGGATGCCGCCGCGGATCGCTGCGCCGGATACCTCGCGGACCACGGCGTCGGGCCCGGAGACCGGGTCGCCTGGCTGGGACCGAACGGTGTCGGCTACCCGATCACTGCGCTCGGGACGTGGCGGCGCGGAGCGACGGTCGTCGGCCTCAACTTCCGGTTGCCCGCCGCCGATCTCCGTACGGTGACCGACGCCATCACGCCGGCCCACATCATCGCCGACAGCCGGTTCGCGGATGTCGCCGAAACCCTGGGCGTCGACGGCGTCACGTCTGTGGACCCCGGCAAAGACTGGCCGCCCCTGAGCCAATCACCCGCGGAACCCGTTGCGCTCGACGATGATTCGATCGCGATGATCTACTTCACCTCCGGCTCCACCGGCCATCCGAAAGCTGTGCCACTGACGCGGCGTGCGGTCGAGGCGACGATCCCGTACGCGAGTGTGCACGAGTTCACCCCGGCGTCGCGCGCGCTCGTCATACCACCGAATTTCCACGCGGCCGGAGCCACCTGGGCCAACTTCGCTTTGCAGATCGGGTTCACCACGATCTACAGCGACGACGCCTCGCCCGGCGGGATCGTCCGCGCCCTCGACGAGAACGATGTTACCCACACCATTCTGGTTCCGACACTGCTTCATTCGCTTCTCGACGAACTGAAACGCTCGGGCCGGCGGCTGTCCACGTTGCAGCACATCGGATATGGCGCCTCCCCGATCACCCGGCATCTGCTGCGCGAGGCCATCGACATCCTCGGCTGTCATTTCTGCCAGGTGTACGGATTGTCGGAAAGCGGTGGCGGAGTGGCCTTTCTGCTGCCCAAGGATCATGTCGGCGACAATCCTGCCCACCTCTCCTCGGCAGGTCGTCCCGGCGTCCACATCGACGTCGAGGTACGCGGACCGGACGGGACGACACTACCGGCCGGTGAATCCGGCGAATTATGGTTCCGCGGACCAAGTCTCACGGAGGGGTACCTCAACGATCCGGAGGCCACCAGCCGAATGCTGGTGGATGGCTGGCTCAACACACGCGACATGGGTTTCGTCGACGACGACGGCTACATCTATGTCCGGGGCCGCGCCGACGACATGATCCAGACCGGCGGCGAGAACGTCTACCCGCAGGCCGTCGAGGATGTTCTCGTGACCATGCCCGGTATCGTCGAATGCGCCGTCTTCGGTACGCCGGATCCCCATTGGGGACAACGCGTGTCGGCCGCGGTGGTGACCAATGCCGAACTTTCCCAGCACGACGTGATCGCTTGGGCCACAGGCAAACTCGCCGGTTATCAGATACCGAAGACGGTGGTCTTCGTCGAGGCGCTGCCCCGGACCGCAACCGGCAAGGTCCAGCGCAAGGAACTGCCGCGTCACAGCCCCTCGTCGCCGTAGACCCGCGACGATTCGCCCTCGGCGATCCGCGATGACGATGCCTTGCCGACTCCACCTCCCCGCTGTTTACTGGAGTCAGTACCCGTTGGTGTCGTTCATCGGAGGTGAGATGCGAGTCGTGGTCGTCGGGGGAGCCGGCGAAATGGGAAGACATGCAAGCCGGACAATTGCCGCGAACAACGCCGTCGGAAGCGTCATCGTCGCCGACCAACGCTTGGACGCCGCACGCACCACTGCCGAGCAGATCGGTGCGGAACGGGCCACCACCGCGACGGTCGAGGCCCGCCAGATCGACGTCACGCACAGCGACGCGCTGCGCGCGTTGATGGCCGATGCCGACATCGTCGTGAACACCGTCGGACCGTTCTACCGCTTCGGCGTACCCATCCTCTCCGCGGCAATCGAGGCGGGTCGCGACTACGTCGACATCTGCGACGACCCGGAACCGACGCTGGCCATGATGGAGCTCGACGCACGCGCCCGCGAGCGGGGAGTCACCGCGCTGATCGGTATGGGAGCCAGTCCCGGCGTCGCCAATCTGCTGGCTGTGCTGGCCGCACGCGAACTCGACTCCGTCGACGACATCATCACCGGCTGGAACATCGACGACGCCACCTCCGAGTCACGGGGCTTCGGTGTCCCGACGGCCGCGGTCGTGCACGGCATAGAGCAGATCACCGGCACCATCCCGACGTGGTCCGGTGGACGGCTGACACGCCGGCCGGCCCTCGAAGAAGTCCAGATCGACTACCCCGGGCTGGGTCGATTTCATGGGCGCACATTCGGTCACCCCGAAGCGGTCACCCTTCAGCGCGCGATACCGGCCAATCGGTCCGTCAACGTCGTCGTCGGCGATGCTACGACCCTCGGTTTCATGAGGGGGCTTCGGTTCCTGGTGGACCGGAAGGTGCTCACGGCCGGGCTCGCGGCGCGTGTCTCCGCCATCTCCCAGCAGATTCGCCCGGACCACGGTCCGGCGGCGTCGCTCGCGCCGGGCGGCCCACCGCCGCTGTTCGCTGTCGCGACCGGTCGCCGCGACGGGGTACCGGCGACTGCGGCCACCGCACTCGCGGGCGTACCCGGCATGTCGATGTCGGCGAATACCAGTGTGCCACTGGCGGTTTCGGTACCGATGGTGGCGGCCGCCGAGCGGCCGGGTGTCCACTCGCCGGAGACACTGCTCGATCCGGACGAGTTCTTCGCCGCATTCGCCGAGCACTGCATCGGCACGCCACATGCCGAGGACATGACCTTGACCACCCGCTCCTGGGTGGACGACGACGTGAATGCGGCGGTGCTCAACCGTTCGCTCATCACGGCCCTGCTGCTCTCGCCCTGATCGGGCCGATCAGGCCGGTGTCACCGGTGACGGAAAGCCACCGGCGTGCAGCACGTTGGCGGGAAGGCGACGACCGAAGAGGTTCTCCAGCCACTCCCCTGACTCGTGCAGGGCCACCGCATCGAGGTCATGATCGATGCCGCTGCGGTCGAGGGCATAGACCAGGTCTTCGGTGGCGATGTTGCCGGTGGCGTTGGGCGCGAATGGGCAGCCACCGATACCGCCCAGCGCGGCGTCGAGAATGGTGACCCCGGATTCGACTGCGGCCAAAGCATTCCCGATGCCCACTCCCCGCGTGTCGTGGAAGTGGGCCCGGAGCGGCAGATCGTCGGGAATCAGATCGGCGACGATGCCGAAACGTTCACGGACGTCACGCGGCACCGCGACTCCGATGGTGTCGGCGAGCGACAGTTCGTCGGGCGCCTCCTCGAGAACCCGCTCGACGATCGAACGCATCCGGTCGACCGGCACCTCCCCTTCGAACGGACAACCGAAAGCAACCGCGAGGGTCAGGTTCGGGGTGACGCCGGCGGCACGGGCCGCGCGTGCGATGGTGTGCCAGATCGCGATACCGCCATCGATGTCCGTGCCCTGATTGCGTTCACTGAAGGCATCGGTGCAATGGACGACAGCGTTGATCTCGGTCACGCCCGACGCGATCGCCCGGTCGAGCCCACGCTCATTGAGCACGAGCGCCGAATAAGTGACCCCGCCGTCTCCGGGCAGCCCTGCGACAACCTGTTCGGCGTCGGCCATCGCGGGGACCTTCGCGGGATGCACGAAGCTGGTGACCTCCACCCCTCGGGAGCCGTATGCCACTGCCCTGGCGATCAATTCGAGTTTCTGCCCGGTCGTCAGCGACACCTTCTCGTTCTGCAGGCCATCGCGGGGCGACACCTCGACGATCCGTACCCGCGAGGGTGTGGTGGCAGTCATCGCTTCACCGTACCGAACGACGAGATCTGTTCGCGTGCGGTCTCACCGGCGATCACCGTCAGCTGATTGTCGGTCTCGGCGCGGAGCGCACCGGCCAGGTCGTGCTCCCACGTGTCGTTCAGAAGCCGTTTGGTTCCGGCCAACGCGTCCGGAGACATCGCGACGAGCCGCTCGGCGACCGACAAGCCCGCGTCGCCCAGGTCGTCGGCGGGCACGACCGCCGTGATCATGCCCATCGCGAATGCCTCGTCGGCCGGGAGTTTCTCACCGAGCAGGCACAGTTCACGGGCCCGTCGCTCGCCGACCAGGCGAGGCAGCAACCAGCTCGCGCCACTGTCCAGCGACAGTCCACGATGAATGAAGAGCTGCGCGAATCGTGCTGTGTCCGAGGCATAGACGAGATCACAGGCGAGCGCCAGGTTCGCCCCGGAGCCCGCGGCGATACCGCCGACGAGCGCGATCGTCGGAATCGGCAGCTCATGCATGGCCAGCACACAGCTGTTGGAGACCTCGATGCGATCGGACAGGGACTCCGGATCATCCAGCAGCCCACCGATATCCGATCCGCCGCAGAATGCACCGCCCGCTCCGGTGATCATCAGTACGCGGTCGGCTCCCCCGGGATCGAGCGCGTCCAGGTGATCGCGGAGTTGCGCCCACATGGCGTCCGTCATGGCGTTGCGCTTGTCCGGGCGGTCCAGGGTGATCCGCACGATCCCGGCGTCGCGCGACATCCGGACGGTCATCGTGCGGTCCACCCGCCATCCACGGCCAGCACCTGTCCGGTCAGGAAGGTGCTCGCCGGTGACGCCATCAGCAACAGCGCACCATCGAGTTCGTCGAGACGACCCGGCCTGCCCATCGGCGTATTGCGTTTCACCCATGTCATCGACGACTCGTTGGCGAACATGTCGTCGGTGAGTTCACTCGGAAACCAGCCCGGAGCAATCGCATTCACCCGGATACCGCGGGATGCCCACTCGGCGCCCAGCTGCCGCGTCAGGTTGATGACACCGCCCTTGGCGGCGCAGTAGGCGGCCTGTGGGATCGGCCACGACCCGACGATGCCCAGGATCGATGCGATATTGATGATCGAACCGCCGTCCGGCATGGCGCGAGCGGCCTCGGCGGACACCTCGAAGGTCGCGGTGAGATCGACGTCGAGTGTCCTCCGGAAGTGATCGGCCGACGTCTCCAGTGCGGGCAGATCTTCGGCCCAGCCCGCAGCGTTGACCACGATATGCGGCCCGCCAAGTCTTGCCGATGCCGCGATCAGATCGCGGACGTCGGAGCCATCGGTGACATCGCAGCGCTGGGCCACCGCGGCGTCCCCACCGGCGACGAGTTCGTCGAGACGATCGGCTCGCCGGGCTGCCGCGACGACCTGCGCACCATTGTCGGTGAGCACGCGGCAGAAGTGTTTGCCGAGGCCACTGGATGCCCCGGTGACGATCGCGGTCAGTCCGGACAGGTCCGCGCTGATGGTCATGGGGCATCACCGTTCGAGCCGCCGAGGGGGCGGGTCAGGAGGTCCAGGCAGCCGAATTCCACTGCTCTGTCCCGCAATTCAACCGGATTACCGCCGAGTGATGCGCTGGTGCGGGCCCGGCGGTAGTAGAGGTGGGCGTCGTGCTCCCAGGTGAACCCGATGCCTCCGGACACCTGGATCAGCGCATCGGCAGCGGCCACGAACGCGTCGGCGGCGTCGGCGCGGGCGAGCAGGGACAGGGCGGTGGCCGCTCCGTCCGCTCCGTCCTGAGCGTTGGCGGCCGCGTTCACCAGCGCACGGGCGCCCGCGACGGCGATGGCGGTATCCGCACAGCGATGCTGGATCGCCTGGTAGGTGCCGATCACCGCACCGAACTGCTCACGCATGGCGGCGTAGGCGACCATCTCGCTCAGGCATCCCTGCGCGCCACCGACCTGCTCGGCCGCCAGCAGGAGCATGTCACGATCGCGTTGGCGCGCACGGGAATCAATGGAGGTCCCGGCGATCAGCACCGCCGCGGCGTCGGCGACGTCGATGTCGGCGACCGGAGTCGCGAGGTCTACGGTCGGACGTGGATGCCGACGCGCGTCGACGGGAATCCCGATGAGCGCGACGGCCGGACCCTCCGGTGTGCGCACTCCCGCCACCACGAGGCCGGCCACCGTGCCGTGGGTGACCGCGGACAGGACCCCGTGTACGTGGCCGTCGGCGAAATCCGCGGAGACATCACCGGTATCGCCGGATATCCCGGCGATCACATCACCGGAGAGGAACCCGCCGACGGTCTCCCGTAGCGGCGCGGGAACCGAGTCGGGGTCGACCGCCGACAGCGCGCAGGCGACTGCGGCCGATGCCCGGGCTGGGCCCGGATACAGGGCCGCACCGCATTCCTCGATCGCGGCGCACACGTAGGGCAACCCCAGCTCCAATCCGTCCCACGCCGTCGGGGCCGCGACGGCGACGATCCCGAGCTCTCCGACGAGGTGCCGCCAGACGCTCTCGTCGAAACCTTCTCCGCACGTCTGGTTGTCGGCGTCACGGTTGTCGCGGACCTCGTCGATGCCCGGATGCGCGCGGAAGAAGTCACGCAACCCGGTCCGGACCTCGTCGACCGTGAGACCCGGCACCTCGACGGTCATACTGCGGTCCACGATCGCTCACCGAGCCACTCGGTGATGGTGCCGACGGCCTGCTTCAAGTACGGGATCTGTTCGCGGCCCGAGTAATAGTGCGTTGCTCCGTCGATGGTGCGCATCGTCTTGTCGGGATGCCCGACCGCGTCGAAGAGCCGCTGGGTGTGGCTCGGGGTGCAGGCGTTGTCGGCGGAATTGCCGATCACCAACGTGGGTACTTCGAGATCCGCTGCGCAGCGCGGTCCGTCGCCGTTGGCATCGTCGAAACTCCACTGCGACAACCAGCTTCGCAGAGTGGAGAATCGGGCGAGGCCGACGGGCCCCATGTTCACGATGCGCGGATCGCCGAGATAGCAGCCGAGTTCGCGGTCGTTCGGATCCAGTGTGAGATCGAGCCAGCGCGGATCCGCCATCGTGCCATGGACGTTGAACGCCCGCTCCATCAGCGGTTCACCGCTGTCGCGAAGCGCGGCGAGCTGTTCCTTCACCCAGGCGGTGATGCGGCGATTGCGATCGATCTGCGCCGCGCGGTATCGCTCCAGGAATTCCGGCGTGTACGGGGCCTGGTTCGGATTGTCCGGGTTGTAGATGTCGAGTTCCGGATCGCGTTTGCTCGGATCGTTTTCGTCGAGGATGGACGGATCCATCCATTCGGTGAGTGTGCCGTGCCTGCTGACATGCGCGGCGAGCAGCATCAGTCCGTCGGCGGCGGGCAGGTCGAGCTGGGTCAGGTCCGGCTGCTCGCCCGCGGGGGTCGCCGTGACCGTCGGATGCTGGGCCTGCTGCTGGTAATAGAGCGAGAGCGCCCCTCCGCCACTCCACCCCGCCAGGATCACGTTGCGGTAACCCAGTGTCTCGCGCGCGTGCTTCACGCACGCACCCAGATCCTGGACGACCTTCTCCATGATCAGGGCGCTGTCCACACCGCGGTAGCGGCTGTTGCAGTAGATGACGTGATGGCCCGCCCGCGGAAGCGCATTGGACATCGGGAGGTACGCACCGCCGCCGATCGGGTGCATGAAGATGATGACGGTATCCGAGTCCACACCTTTGGGTTTCAGGTGATAGCTCTCCAGCACAACACTTTCCGTCACACCGCCGTAGGTGTCCTTGTAGGCGGACGTGTCATCGAAGACGACCAGATAAGGAATGCGGTCGTACTCGAATCGCTTGTCTCTCACGCCTGTTCTCCTTCGGTGCCGAGCATCGCCGGGGTGGCGGTGAGCCGCTTGCGGGTGTCGATGGAGATGACCTGCCAGCCGATACGCGTGTCCTCCTTCTCCCGGCGCCGGGCACGTTCGCGCACGCGTTCCGGAATGCCGTGGTGAATGCCCTGCGGCGCGTGGGAGATCAGCCCGGCCGGCATGTCGACGCCGAACATGGTGCCGCCGTGGAAGAACGCGATCTCGTCGTAGTCGGTGTTGCGGTGATACCAGGGAACCCGTTCGGCGCCGGGCCGTCCCTCGACGGGCCGCGGCAGGAAGTTCATCACGTACACGCCGGTTGCCTGCATGAACAGATGAACCGTCGGCGGGAGGTGCACCGTGTCGGAGGTGATGACGTCGTAGTCCTCGATATTGAAGGTGAACGGGAAGAGATCGCCCTTCCAGCCCTCCACGTCGAGGGGATTGAACGCGTAGAACAACGACGTCGCGCCCTCGCGCTGCCGGAACCGAACCTCGTACTCCTCGCGCCCGTCGTCGTCGAAGACCTCGGCCTCCGGCACCGTCACGAGCGTCGGGTCGAAGGGGAAGAAGCGGCCGAGCACGCCGGCCTCGGGTACGCGGAATTCTTCGGTGGCCTCGATGATCAACAATGTGGTGGCATCCTGGCCCGACTCCCCGGCATCCGGGATCTGACGGTGGGTGGTGCCCTTCGGCATGTAGACGTAATCGCCCGTCCGGTAGGGAAGACGACCGAATTCGGTCTCGAAGTAGCCGCTTCCCTCGTGCACGAACATCAGCTCGTCGCCGTCGACGTTGCGTGTGTAGAACGGCGCGACCTGCGCACGGCGGCTCAACGAGATACGGCAATCGTCGTTGTAGAACATCAGCAGCGGTTCGCCCGCGGGGTCGGTCGCGTCGGTCGGCTGGAGCTCCGTGGTCATCCGGTCGACTCCGGCGAGGTCGCCGACTGCACGGTAGGCCGTGGGATCGTTGCGACGGTAGAGGTTTCCGGTGCGCCCGGTGAATCCGTACCGACCGAGCTCGTCGTCCTTGAGGCCGTCGAGATCCCGATGGCCCTGGCGGGGCGTACGCCCCTTCCGGTGCATGATGAACGATTCCATGATGTCCGCTCCTCGGAGGTGGGTGGTCGATGGGTTATCGGCGCGGCAGGCCGAGGCCGCGTTGGGCAATGACGTTGCGCTGGATCTCGTCGGTCCCGCCCGCGATGTGCAGCGCGGGCACACCGAGCACGAACTCCGACCACGCGAAGGTGTCGGGAGCGCCGAAGTCGATGAAGGCCTGTTCGCCGAGCACCTGTTCGGCCAGGTGGGCGATCTCGTCCGCGGCACGGACCATCAGCATCTTGAGGACCGAACCGGACACCGTGGACAGGTCGTGCGACCACGATCCGTCACTCATACCGGCCGCCGCACGCATCGCGGTGACGGCGGCGACCGTTCGCGCGATCTGCGGTCGATGCAGCGGATCCGAGTCGGCATCGAGCCGCCGCACCAGCGCCACGAGGCGTTCCATCACATAGGGCGTCAACGGACCCGCCGCACCGCTCATGGTGCTGCGTTCGCTGCCGAGGCTGGTGGAGGCGACCCGCCAGCCGGCTCCGACATCGCCGATCCGGTGGGAGTCCGGAACGCGGACGCCGTCGAGGAAGACCTCGTTGAAGGCAGCGCCGCCGGTCATCTGCCGGATGGGACGCACCGTCACCCCGGGCGCATGCATGTCGACCAGGAACATGGTCAGGCCGGCGTGCTTCGGGACGTCCGGATCGGTCCGCACCAGCGCCTCGCCGACATCGGCGAGATGCCCCATCGACGTCCACACCTTCTGTCCGGTCAGGATCCAGTCGTCACCGTCGCGGACCGCCCGGGTGGTGACACCCGCGAGATCCGAGCCCGCACCCGGCTCCGAGAAGAGCTGACATCCGATCAGTTCGCCACGGTAGAGCGCGGGAATCACTTTCTCCCGCAATGCCTGAGGCGCATGATGATGGAGGGCAGGAGCCACGATATTGAGGCCGACGAACAGTGCCTCCCGAGACGGGAAACCGAGTTCGTCGAGCGTTTCGTCGAGCACCGTGTCGTGGGCCTGCGTCAATTCGAGACCACCGAACTCGGATGGACCACTGGGCCAGGCGATCCCCGCATCGAACAAGGCGGCCTGCAACTGCCGCATTCGCGTCACCTGCGCCTCGTGCCCGGCGCGCAGTTCCTCGACGGCGGCGATCCGGTCGTCGGCGGCGGCGTCGGACTCGACGGCCTCGACGAAGCGGGATCGCAGTGGCTCCAGGCACGTGCGGACATGGATGCCGAAAGCGGAGATGTCCCTGGGTACCTCGTCCCTGGTGCGAGGTGCCACGGAGCCGACCGTGGTCATTCCAGACCGGCGAGTTCGAGCGCGAGCCGCTTGGCCCGATCCATGTCGTAATGCTTGCGCGCCACCAGACGCTGCGCGTACAGGCCACCACCGGATTGCAGCATCGTGACCAATTGCCAACCGCCGTAGGCATCCGCGGTGAAGTCACGTATCGCGTGGAAGAGGCGCGTCCGGTAGTCCCCGTCGATCCCGTCCTTGGTGGCCATGTACTTCTTGATGAACGGCCCGACCTCGTCGTTCTCGAGGTCCTGCACCGACGGCGCGGTGACGATCGAGCCACCGCCGATATCGTGCAGATTGCGGACCATGTGGCTGTATTCGGCTGCCGCGTAATGCTTTGCCGCATTCGTATACAGCTCGCTGGGGAACAACCACCCCTCCGGACTCTTCTCGGCGTTGGCGATGGCGGCCTCGAGCCCGCTGCGTGTCATCGTCGCGTAGATGACCATCTCCGCGATCTTCTCGCGGATGTGTGAGATCCGGTCGGTGCCATTGGCTTCGGCGATCAGTTGCGCCAAACCGACCAGCTGGTCGCCGAATTCGGACATATGCGCGGTACCGCCCAGGCGCTCCCACAGACCGAGGGCATGTGCGAAGGTCGCGGAGTGGCCCGTCTCGCCCGCGAGGAAGACCCGTTCGTGGGGCACGAAGACATCGTCGAAGATGATGAAACCCTCGGGCATGTTGTGCTTACTGCTGACCGGGAAGTCGCTTTCCCGTTCTCGCGGTGCGTAACTGGTGTTGACGATCCGCACACCCGGCGCGTTGACGGGGACGGCACACGCGACGGCGTAATCCTCCTCGCCCGGCTTCATGTTCTTCGTCGGCATCACGACGAGTTCGTGGCAGATCGCCGCCGACGAGATGTGCAGCTTCGCGCCACGGATCACGATGCCGTCCGGTCGCCGCTCGACGATCCGCGTGTATACATCGGGATCCGCCTGCGCGCCGGGCGCCACCTTCCGATCGCCCTTGGCATCGGTGATGGCCTGCACGCAGCGCAGGTCATTTCGCCGACAGTGGTCGAAGTAGGCCTCGATCCGCTGCGCCAGCTCCGGATGGTCGGCGCGCATGCGCGCGGCCGCGGTCAGCAGCGCCAGGAGACCCTGGCTGGTTGTCACCGTGACCATGTCCCAGTCCAGCAGCTTCTCGAGCAGCTGCTTGAGATCGTCGGTGGTCTCGGGGATCTGGAAGTACGAACCGCTGGCATCGTCGCCGGGCTGGTGATTGTCCTCGTAACCGTCGCCGACAAGCCTTACGGCCGTGGCGAATTGCGGATGACTGCCGAGGTCTTTCACTTCCTCACCCTCAGCGAAGATCCGCCTGCCGTCGTCGAGTGAGGCGAGGTAGTCGTCCCGGGTCATCATCGCCATCGAGGTGTCTCCTTCGTCCCGGCATGTGCAGGGGGTTTCCCATCCGGTTTTCTGATGTTAGATTCAGTTTCAGAAAATCACAAGGGTCGGGGCAGGAGAACGATGCATAATTCAAAGAACTCGTTCAGCCCCGCGAACCGTGTGCGTGAATCTCCTGTGGGGTGGCCGAGCACGACGACAGGAGCGCAAGCAGGTGCCACCCACCATCAAGGGCCGCCAGACCGAAGCAGCATTTCTCGACGCGGCACGCCAGTGCTTCGCCGAGAAGGGCTACCTCAACACCAAGATCTCGGACATCGCCGAGTCGGCCGGGCGCTCCACGGGGTCGTTCTACAACTATTACGACAACAAGGAGCAACTCCTCGAAGCGCTGCTCGACCAGTTCGAGGCCGAGATCGTCGCGATGTCGCTGGGCGAACGCCACCACGATCCCGAGAAGGGCGTGCGTGCGGCGGTGACCGCCTACTACACGACCTACAAGAAGTACCTGCCCGAGATGATCGGCGTCTTCCAGATGTCGATGCTCGACGAGTCGTTCCGCCGACGCTGGCTGACCGGCCGGTCGGGCGGTATCCGCGAGGTCCTGGTCGGGCTGCAAAAGGCCGAGCGCAACGGATTCCGGGTGGACCTCCCCCTGGACAATCTGGCCTCCGCACTCGTATCCACCCTCGAATCCAATTGCTGGACATGGCTTGCCGTCGGCGGCGATCTGAATGTTCCGCCGCCCGATGACGACACCGCCATCGACATCCTCAGCGCCATCTGGTACCGCACCGTCTATCGCCCGGAGACCGCGGACTAGCTCACCCTCCACCGGGCAGTCCAGGAGCCCGGAATGACCTCGGCCGCAACCACCTCCACCGGACCGCTGGCCGGTATCACGGTCGTCGAACTCGGCGGATTCATCGCCGGCCCCTTCGCCGGGCAACTGCTCGGCGACTACGGTGCGCGGATCATCAAGATCGAGCCACCCGACGGTGATCCGATGCGCCGCTGGGGAATCCAGCATGAGGGACGCAGTCTGTGGTGGCCCGGGATCGCACGGAACAAGGAATCGGTGGTCCTCGACCTGAAACGGACCGACGATCAGCGCCTCGCGCGACAGATCTGTCTCGGCGCCGATGTCGTCCTGGAAAATTTCGCGCCCGGACGGCTTGCCGGGTGGGGTCTCGATCGCGCATCGCTCGCCGCCGAGAACCCCCGCCTGATCGTCGCGCACGTCTCGGGATTCGGTCAGGACGGACCGCGCGCAGGCGATCGCGGATTCGGCAGTGTCGCCGAGGCGATGGGCGGGTTGCGTGCGCTGATGGGCTTTCCGGAACTGCCACCGGTCCGCGCGGGCGTCAGCCTGGGGGACGCGTTGGCCGGCATGTTCGCGGTGATCGGTATCCTTGCGGCACTGCGTGATCGAGACCGAACCGGCGAAGGCCAGGAGGTCGACGTCGCACTGTACGAGAGTGTGTTCGCCCTGACCGAATCACTGATGGCGGATTGGGAACTCGGCGGCGTCGCGCGCGGACGGTCCGGCAGCACCCTGCCCGGGGTGGCGCCGTCCAACGTCTACACGGCCCGTGACGGCGTGGAGGTACTCATCGCCGCCAACGCCGACAACCTCTACCGTCGGCTCTGCACCGCGATGGACCGCGATGACCTGGCCGACGATCCACGGTTCGCGAAACATCAAGCGCGCGGCCGGAATGCGGAGGAACTCGACGCGATCATCGCCGAGTGGGCGGCCGGACTCGACGGCGACGATCTCGAGCAGATTCTCGACCGGCACGAGATCCCGCGCGGCCGCATCTACACCCCCGTCGACATCGACGCGGATCCGCAGTACGCCGCGCGGCAGATGATCACCCGTCTGTCCGCCCCGGATTATCCTGCGCCCGTACCGATGCCGAGCGTCGTTCCACGCCTGACCCGCACGCCCGGCAGCATCCGCACTCCCGGGCCGCGGCTCGGCGAGCACACCCAGGCGATCCGGCGCGAGTTCACACCGGATCCCTGAGGGCCGCGCTCAGAACTTCCCGTCGAGGAATTCGGCGTACGCCGGCAGATCGAGCTGGCCGTGTCCGGACAACCCGATCACCACGACCTCCTCCTTGTCGCTGTCGGCGACATGCGCGGCGCAGGCCGCGATGGCGTGGGTGGACTCCGGCGCGGGCACGATGCCCTGCGTACGCGCGAACTGCACACCCGCCGAGAACGCGTCATGCTGGCTGATCGCGACGCCCTGCACGAGGCCCAGTTCGACGGTGTGGCTGAGCGCGGGCGCCATGCCGTGGTAGCGGAGGCCGCCGGCGTGGATGGGGTCGGGCACGAAATCCATGCCGAGCGTGTGCATCTTGAGTAGCGGTGTCAGGCCCGCGACGTCGCCGTGGTCGTAGCGGTACTCGCCCTGGGTGATCGACGGGCAGGCCGACGGCTCGGCCGCGACGATCCGCGGGTTGCTGCGCCCGTGGATCTTCTCCCGCAGGAACGGGAAGGACAGGCCGGCGAGATTGGAACCGCCACCGGCACAACCGAAGACGACGTCGGCACCGTCGGGCTCGACCGCGTACAGCTGATCGACGGCCTCCACGCCGATGACGCTCTGGTGCAGCACCACGTGGTTGAGCACCGAACCCAGCGCGTAACGGGTGTCGGGATCACCGGCGGCCACCTCGACCGCTTCGCTGACCGCCATGCCCAGGCTGCCGGTGGTGTTCGGATCCTTGGCGAGCATGGCGCGACCGGATTCGGTGAGATCCGACGGTGACGGATGCAGCGTGCCGCCGTAGGTGCGGATCAGGTGGCCGCGATACGGCTTCGACTCGTAGGAGGCACGCACCTGCCAGACCTCGATGTCGATGCCGAACTGCGCACCGGCGAAGGCCAGTGCGCTGCCCCACTGGCCGGCACCGGTCTCGGTGGTGAGCTTCCGCACCCCGTCAACACTGTTGTAGTACGCCTGCGCGACAGCCGAATTGGTTTTGTGGCTGCCGACCGGGCTCACACCCTCGTACTTGACGTAGATGTGCGCCTTGGTGTTCAGGGCCTCCTCGAAACGCCGCGCCCGGATCAGCGGCGACGGTCGCCACATCCGGTAGATCTCCCGCACCGGCTCGGGGATCTCGATGTCGACCTCGGTGCTCACCTCCTGCGCGATGAGCCCGGCCGGGAAGAGTGCGGCGAGGTCGTCGGGGCCGACGGGCTCCTTGGTGCCCGGATGGAGATGCGGCGGGATCGGGCTCTCGAGCTCGGCCGCGAGGTTGTACCAGTGGGTCGGGACACCCACCGTGACCAGGTCGGGATTGCCGGCGTCCACATTCATCGTCATGGTCTGACAGATTAAGTGTTACCTGTCACACAGCAGCGACCGGGTCTCCTTTCGTGGGCTATGGCGCCGGGCTCAGTCGGGCAGCATCGGGGCGTCGTCTCCGTGATGCCGTCCGACGAGAACCGCCCTGGTCACCGCGTCGCGCCCGAATCGGGTGCGGAGCGTGTCCATCGCGATATCGAGTTCGGCGCCACGATCGGAGTCGAAGGGCAGCGCGAGCTGGATGCTCTGGTGATCGTCGAGGTTCGTGAGCGATAACCCGATCAGTGTGCATCCCCGGTCGCGGATCACCGGCATGGCGTCGTCGAGGAGGCCGCGCGCGATCGCGAGGATCACGTCGGTCCGGTCGGTCGGTTCGAGCAGCGACCGCGACCGGGTGGCCCGGGCGAAGTCGTCGAAGCGCAGCCGCAGAACGACGGTGCGGCACAGCCGTTCCGCGGTGCGCAGACGTTCGCCGAGGCGCTCGACGATGGCGATGACGGTCGCCTCGAGGTCGGCGGGCGATTTCGGTCTGCGACCGAGCGCGCGTTGTGAACCGATGGATCGTCGGCGCCTGCCCGTCTCGACCCGGCGTGGATCGCGTGCCATCGACAATGCGTGCAGGTGCCGTCCCGTACCGAAGCCGAGCAACGACGAGAGGCCGTGCTCACCGAAGTCCGCGAGTTCCCCGACCGTCCGGATGCCGGCCTCCGCGAGCCGCGCCTCGGTCACGGCGCCGACTCCCCAGAGCCTGCGCACCGGCAGCGGGTGCAGGAACTCCAGTTCGCGCCCGGGCAGCACCTCGAGTAATCCGTCGGGTTTGCTGACCGCACTCGCGACCTTGGCCAGGAACTTGCTGCGTGCGATGCCGACACTGATCGGCAGGCCCACCTCGTCGGCGACGCGGCGGCGGAGCCCGATCGCGACCTCCCGCGGCGGGCCACTCACGCGGCGCAGGCCGCCCACATCGAGGAAGGCCTCGTCCACGGAGATCCCCTCGACGACCGGCGTCGTGTCTCGGAAGATCTCGAAGACGGCGCGGCTGGCGTCCATGTACGCGTCGAAACGCGGACGCACCACGATCGCGCGCGGGCACAGCGCGAGGGCTTCGCGACCCGGCATGGGCGTTCGCACGCCGAAGGCCTTGGCCTCATAGCTTGCGGCGAGAACGACGCCCCCACCGACGATCACCGGCTTGCCCCGCAGCGCCGGATTATCCCGCTGCTCGACCGACGCGTAGAAGGAGTCCAGATCGGCATGCAGAATCCGGGACGTGTTCGCGTCGCCCTCGATTCGCATAGAACATATGTTCGCATGACGGTCCGACACGTTGCGTGCTGCGTAGGGTCGGGGGTATGGATGCGGCAGCGGAGTGGGACGAGCGGTACAGCAGCGCGGACCGATTGTGGACGGCAGACGTGAACCCGGCGCTGGTCGCCGAGGCCGGTGAGTTGCCCGCGGGATCCGCGCTCGACGTCGGGTCCGGAGAGGGGGCCGATGCACGATGGCTCGCCGACCGGGGATGGCAGGTGATGGCGGTCGACATCTCACAGGTGGCCCTCGACCGCGCCGCGTCCATCGCCCATCGACCCGACATCGACTGGTTTCAGGTCGATCTCACGATCGACGGACCGCCCGGTGGAACCTACGATCTGGTGTCGGCGTGCTACTTCCCGATCACCCGCGCGGATCGCGCCGTCGCGGACCGGCTGATCGGTGCTGTCGCCCCCGGCGGTCACCTGCTCGTCGTCGCGCATGCGCCCGAGGGCGTTCGGGCGCACGGGTTCGATCCGGACGACTACGTTCAGCCCGGGGACATCGCAGGCCTGCTCGATCCGGCGGCCTGGTCGATTCGCCTCGACACCCGGGAACGCGGCGTCGCGGCCGGGGGCGGCCACCACACACATGACGTCGTCCTCCACGCGCAACGCGCGGATCAGACCCCGTAACGCTTGTCCAGCAGGCGAATACGGCCGCCTACGACTGCCCGGTCGGGATGTCCGGGCGGCAGCCGGTGTTCCAGCCTGCGCCACGCCACGAGGTCGTCGCGTCCATGGGCCGACGCCGTCCACTTGCGGAGATTGGTCACGTCGCCCTCGGCGATGACCCGGGACCGCAGATCTTCCCGGATCTCCTCGAACAGTTCCATCACGCCCGGCGCGGTGGACTCGGCGAGCAGGCCGCCACGCCCGAAGGCGTCGATCGCCGCCCCCAGTTCCGTTCCGTCGGCGACTCGCTGCCGGAGTTCGGAGACGTCCGACCGCAGCGACACGGTCAGCCGGTAGGGCCGGGACTCGACGACATCGGTACCCAGATCCCTTCGCAGACGTGAGATCTCGGCACGCACCGTCACCGGGTCGACGCCGTCCTCGGTCAGCGACAGGGCCAGCTGATCGGTGTTGAATCCCTCCGGATACGCCTGCAGCAACAGCAGGATCTCGGCGTGCCGGCGCGACAGCGTGCGGGCACCCGCGGGATCACCCGCGCGCCGCCATCGGTACACGTTCCCCTCGAGCACCGTCAGACGCGCATCCGACGCCGCCGCGCCGAAGGTGGACGGATCACCCAGATCGAGTGCGCGCGACTGTAATTCACGTTCCACCGCGGCGACGACCGACCGGACGGCGGCCAGGGCGAAAGGCGCCGCGACCTCCCGTCCGCCCGTGACGTCGATGACACCGATGACGTGACCCGTCCTCGGATCGTGCACCGGCGCCGCCGCGCAACTCCATTCCTGCACGGCATCCACGTAGTGCTCCGGGCCGACGACCTGCACGCCCTTGTCGACGGCGAGTGCCAGTCCCGGTGCGTTGGTGCCGACCACGTCCTCGCTCCAGAGTGATCCCTCGACGAAGTTGATCCGGGCGGCGCGGTCACGGGCGTCGCTCGCACCTTCGACCCACAGCAGCCTGCCGGCCTGATCGGTCAGCGCGACAACTACACCCGAGTCGGCGATGTCGTCGAGCATCAGGGACTGCACCAGCGGCCGGACCGCGGTGATCGGGTGCGCGGCACGGTATTCGGCGAAGTCGTCGCCACTCATCTCGATGTCGTCGCGAGTGGACGCCTCAGGGTCGACTCCCTTGTGGACTGATCGCGTCCATGAGTCCAAGACCACCGACCGCACCGCATCGACCTGCGGCGTGATCCCCGACAGCAGATCCTCGTATGCTCGCCGGATCCTTGAGGACGCCGCGGAAAGATCGCTCATTCGCCCTCCGTCTACCTGCCCCTGCCCATTGTGCCGTGGACAGTGTGACGTCGGCAACACAATGCGCCGAGCGGCGCATTTCGGGCATCGTCACGTGGCCCGATACCGATTTCGCAGTTCTAGGGGTGGAAGCGGGCCGCGAATCGGCCCGGCGTCACGCCGGTGACGGTCCGGAAGTCGCGGACCAGATGGGCTTCGTCGGCGTATCCGAGTTCGGCGGCGATCACCGCGAGCGTGGTCGATGACCCGCGCAGACGCTCGGCCGCCTCGTGCAGCCGCCTGCGCTGGATGAGCCACTTGGGTGTCAGTCCGAGGCGCCGGTGCGTCAGTCGCTGAAGGGTCCGCTCGGTGAGATGGAAGCGGTCGCAGATCTGACTCACGGCGGTGACCGCCGAATCGTTCTCGACGAATTCGACGATGGCGTTCACCAGCAGTCCCTCGTCGTCGACCGGACCCGCGGACCGTATCCAGGTCTCGACGAGGTCGGTCGCCCGGCGCTGCACCGTTTCATCTCCCGGGCCTTCGGACATGACCGCACGAACGTCGCGCACCAGTGCTGCGGACGCATCCCCGGCCACTGCCGACAGATCATCGAAACGATCGGTCCATTCCGCCACCGGTCCGCCCGTGATCAGTGCACCGGCGGCGGGCGCGAACATCACGCCGACGGCCCAGCCGGTTCCCGACAGAGTTGTTTCCGACAGCCCCGTGTTGACCCCGTAGAAACGCGCGTAGTCGTGACTGATCACCGACAGACACACCGGATATTGCAGAACCCGTTGCGGCGCTGCGCCTCCCTCGGGAACGGACCAGACCGGCACCCAGAATCTCCGGACCAGGTCGGCCAGATCCGGCGAGGGCCCCCAGCGGCCGATGGTGAACGAGCGGTCGCCGGGTTCGACGAGGTGCGCCCGTTCGACATCGGTCAACCGCCCCACCGGGTCCCCGGAACTGTCGGATTTCATCAATCGCCATCCCTATGTGCGTGCCTACGGTGTCCATCATGAGCACATCGACCGACAGTTCCGCAGCCCGGATCACCACCGACTATCAGACACTGGCCGACGGCTTCGCCGCGGTCGCCGACGCCATCACCACCGACGGCTGGGAGTCGGCGTCCCCGTGCGACGGCTGGACCGCCCGGGATGTGGTGGCGCACATGATCGACACCCAACGCGAGTTCTTCGGCGGCCACGACGTCGACCTCGGCGATCGCCCCGCGCTCGACGACCCGGGCGCGGCATGGCGCGCCCATCGTGAGTCGGTCGCGCGGCAGTTGGCCGATCCGGCGGTCGCGACCCGCGGCTTCGACGGGCACTTCGGCCCGTCCACCGTCGGCGAGACACTGCTCCGCTTCTACGGATTCGACATGATCGCGCACCGGTGGGACATCGCCACCGCGGCCGGGCAGGATCTCCGTTTCACCGACGACGAACTGACTGCGCTGGAAACGGGTATCGAGGGCTTCGGACCCGCCCTCTATGCCGACGGCATCTGCGACGGACCACTCGAGGTGTCCGCGGACGCCGACCGCCAGGCCCGGGTCCTCGCACTCCTCGGACGCGCCGCCGGCTGACCCGTCCCGCGCCGCTACGGAATCCAGCCGTTGCGGCGCGGATGGCGCGGCCGGAGAAAGCCGTACACGTAGGTGCTCACCAGCAGCACCACCGAACTGATGATCGCAGGCCAGAGGAAGCCGTTAGTGAGTGACGACCGGACGGCCACCACGATCCAGCCGATCACCAGCAGGGCCGTCGCGATGGTCGCGATGATGCGCACGACCAGAACCAGCGTCGTGACCACCGCCCACACGGCGACCCGTCCCCCGGCACCGCGGCCCCCGTACGTCGGCATGACCGCGAGTCTAGTGCGCGCCCTCCGCGTCCGATGCTGTGAATGTGATCTCGATACGCCCCCTCGCCCGGCGGCTCGGGGACTACCCGATCAGCAGCGGCCAACCAAGCGTTCACCACCGAAAGCGCCCATCGCTGGTCGAGTAGCGGTGCGCGAGCGAAGCGAGCCCGCCGCCTATCGAGACCTTCGCACAAGAGGCTGCGCGCACCGCTCCGAATCCGGACAATCGGGGTATGAAGACCGTTCTCAACGTGATCTGGCTGGTGCTGTGCGGATTCTGGATGGCGGTCGGCTACGCCGTGGCCGGCATCATCTGCTGCATCCTCATCATCACCATCCCGTTCGGCATCGCCTCGTTCCGGATGGCCAACTACGCGCTGTGGCCCTTCGGCCGCACTGTGGTGCGCAAGCCCACTGCGGGCGCGATGTCGGCGGTCGGGAACATCATCTGGCTGATCGTCGCCGGGATCTGGCTGGCGATCGGTCACATCACCACCGGAATAGCGTTGTGTCTCACCATCATCGGTATCCCGCTCGGCATCGCCAGTTTCAAGATGGTGCCCGTCTCCCTGCTGCCGCTCGGCGCCGAGATCGTGCCGAGTGACCAGTACATGCCAAGCGGATACGCCCCGGTGCAGCGCGTCTGACCTGTACCGGACCGGCGACCGGGAAGTCGTCGGTGCCGGACCTGCGGACCCGACCCATCCGCCGTGGTTCCTGCTACGAATAGGGGGCATGGAACGTTCTGCAGTGCCCGACCGGCGTCCACCCGGCACCGTCGCCGTGATCGGCAGCGGTGTCGCCGGGTTGACGGCGGCCCATATTCTCTCCGAGCACTCCACCGTGACCCTCATCGAGGCGGACACCCGCCTCGGCGGTCACGCGCACACCCACGAGGTCCCGCTGCCGTCGGGTGACTCGATGTGGGTGGACACCGGATTCATCGTGCACAACGACCGGACGTATCCGACCCTGCTGCGTCTCTTCGAGCAATTGGGCGTGGCGACCCAGGAATCGGATATGTCGATGTCGGTGCGCTCCGAGCGCAGCGGCCTGGAGTACGCGGGCGCGCTCGGTCTGCGCGGTCTGTTTCCCACGGCGCGGAATCTCACGCGCGGGCGTTATCTGCGCATGCTGGCCGAGGTGACCCGGTTTCACCGGGCGGCACGGCGATTGCTGGACACACCCGACTCCGACGAACCGCTGGCCGACTTCGTCGCGCGCGAGAGGTTCTCGCCGTACTTCGTCGAGAATTTCCTGCTGCCGCTCGTCGCGGCCGTATGGTCCTGCGATGCGGAAACCGCCGCCGAATATCCGGCCCGCTACCTGTTCACCTTCCTCGATCACCACGGCATGCTCTCGGTCTTCGGCTCGCCGACCTGGCGAACGGTGTCCGGCGGCTCGATCCGCTACGTCACCAAGGTCGCCGACGGTATCCGCGCCCGCGGCGGAGAGGTCCGCACCGGACAGCCGGTCCGGAGCATCGACGAGATGCCCGGCACCGCGCCGGGAGACGGGAGGGTCAGGCTCACCACCGACGCCGGTACCGAGGACTTCGACGCCGTCGTCATCGCGACACATCCGCATCAGGCACTGTCGATGCTCGCGTCGCCGACCGATGCCCGGCGCCGGGTGCTCTCGGCCATCCCCTACGCGTCGAAACCTGCTGTGCTGCACTCCGACACCACCCTGTTGCCGACGGTTCACCACGCCTGGGCATCGTGGAACTATCAGATACGCACGGATGCCACGCCGCGCAGCACGCCGGTCGATGCGAACACCATCGACGGGTCCGGCGTCGCGGTCACCTACGACCTCACCCGACTGATGCGGCTGCGGACCGACACGCCACGGATGCTGGTCACGGTCGGCCGCACCGATCTGGTGGACCCGGCACTCGTCATCGACGAGATGACGTACGAACATCCCGTCTACACAACGACATCCGTGGCGGCACAGGCACTGCTGCCGGACATCGACTCCGACGCCGTCGTCTTCGCGGGTGCCTATCACGGCTGGGGCTTCCACGAGGACGGCGCGGCCTCCGGTGCGCGTGCCGCAGCCCGGCTCGGCGCCTCCTGGAGCGCCGATGCACCGGTGCCGGCATGACGACCGTGTCCCGCGACACCGTCGGCCGACGCGGCGGCAACACCGGATCATCGTGCCCCACACCATCACTGGTGCGTACCCGTATCGCACACACCCGGGTGACGCCGAAGCAGCACGCCTTCACCTACCGGGGCTACTCCTGGCTCGTCGACATCGACGACCTGCCCCGGCTTCCCGCCCCGCTCCGGCCGTTCGCCCGCTTCGAGGCCGACGATCACTTCCCGGAGGCCACCTCCGCGGGCGCGACGCTCCGCGAACGTCTCGACGCACATCTGAGCGACGCGGGTGTCACGCCGCCCGACGGCCGGGTGGTCGCGCTGATGGCGGCCCGTGTGGCCGGTTACGTCTTCAACCCCATCTCCGTGTTCTGGTGTCATCGTGCCGATGGTGCACTCGACCTGGTGATCGCCGAGGTGCACAACACCTACGGCCAGCGCCACACGTATCTCGTCCGCACCGATGACCTCGGCCGGGCGGAGGTGGACAAGGAGTTCTACGTCTCCCCCTTCAACGATGTGAGCGGCCGGTACCGGCTCGCGTTGCCCGAGCCGTCGGCGAGCGGACGGGTGCGCGTGGGCATCACCCTCGACCGTCCCGGCGAGGCACCGTTCGTGGCGACCCTCTCCGGACGGGCCACGCCTGCGACCCCGGGTGCCGTGGCGATGGCCCAGCTTCGCACTCCGCTCGCCCCACTGGTCGTTTCGGCGCGTATCCGCCTGCACGGCATCCGCCTGTGGCTGCGGCGGCTGCCCATCGCACCCCGACCGGAACATCTCCATCACACCACCGTCCCCGGCAGGAGACCGACGCGATGAGCATCACTCCCGAACACACCCACCCCGATCCGAATCCCCAACCCGATCCCAATCCCTCCGTCACCGATGCGTCACGGTGGCCGGACGTCGCGGCCATCCGGCGTCGCAGCTTTCCACGCGTGCGCTCGGCCGTCGCCGATCGTCTCTTCCGGTACGCGGCCCGCAAGGTCGACGTACGCGTCGAGTATCCCGACGGAACACTGAAGGGACTGCGCCGCACCGGCGTTCAGCCGCGCATGATCATCCGGCGACCGGAGTCCTTCCATCGCCGGGTCGGCAGCGGCGGGCTCATCGGATTCGGCGAGGCCTACATGGCCGGCGACTGGACCACCGACGACCTGGTAGGGGTGCTCACGCCGTTCGCCGACCGGGCCGCCGAACTCGTTCCGCGCCCACTACAGACACTGCGCGCACTCGCACTGCCGAAACATCCGGCGGACGAGGACAACTCGGCCGCGAACACCCGCTCGAACATCGCCCGTCATTACGACCTGTCCAATGATCTCTTCGCGACCTTCCTCGACTCGACGATGACCTACTCCAGCGGGCTCTTCACCGATGCGGAACTCGCGGAGGGGCCGCGGTGGTCCGTGCTGGCCGATGCGCAGCGCCGCAAGATCGACCGTCTGCTCGACCTGGCAGCCGTGCGGGAGGGCAGCCGCGTCCTGGAGATCGGAACAGGCTGGGGCGAACTGTGTTTGCGCGCCGCGCAACGAGGCGCGACCGTCCACTCGGTCACCCTGTCCTCCGAGCAGCGGGACCTGGCCCGGCGGCGAGTCGACGAGGCCGGACTGGGTGACCGGGTGCGGATCGATCTGCTCGACTACCGCCATGTCGACGGCGAGTACGACGCCGTGGTCTCCGTCGAGATGATCGAGGCGGTCGGCCTTCGGTATTGGCCGACGTATTTCGCCACCATCGATCGGGTTCTCGCGCCCGGCGGCCGCGTGGCGATTCAGGCGATCACCATGCCGCACGACCGCATGTGGGCGTCCCGGAACACCTACACCTGGGTGCACAAGTACATCTTCCCGGGAGGGCAGCTCACGTCACTGCCGGCGCTCGACACGGTCACCCGCGACCACACCGGGCTGCGACTGCGCGACAACCACGCCATGGGAGCGCACTACGCGGAGACCCTGCGACTGTGGCGTGAACGGTTCCATGGTCAGCACGATCGGGTGCGCGCCCTCGGGTTCGACGAGACCTTCATGCGCATGTGGGATTTCTATCTCGCCTACTCGGAGTCCGGATTCCGGGCCGATTACCTGAATGTGCACCAACTGCTGTTCACCCGTGAAACCGAAGGAGAGACACGATGATCGACGTTCACGGATGGGCCGCTTTCGGTGTCATCACCGGCGCGAGCCTGGTCTGGCTGACCCTGCTGCAGGCAGCCGGATTCACCATCGGTCACCGCATCGGCCGCTACAACGTCGTCGATGTGACCTGGGGACTCGGCTTCGTCGGCGTCGGCGTCATCGCCCTGATCCTGGGTCCGGGTGATCCGGCGCGCCGCTGGCTGCTCGCGGTACTCGTGGCCATCTGGGGACTGCGACTGACCTGGCATGTGCACAGCAAGACGAAGGGCAAGGGCGAGGATCCGCGCTATACGGAGATGCTTCAACGGTCGGTGGGCCCCGGGAATCGGGTCGGTGCCGGCACCGTGATCCGGAAGGTCTTCGCAACGCAGGGCGCCTCGCAGTGGTTCGTCTCGCTGCCCATTCAGGTCTCGGCGGTGGTCGGAGCCACCAGTGGCGCATGGCTCGTCGTGCTCGTCGCCGGTGTGGCCCTGTGGATGATCGGTCTCACCTTCGAGGCCATCGGCGACGCACAGCTGAAGCGCTTCAAGGCGGATCCGGGCAACAAGGGCGCCATCATGGACCGTGGCCTCTGGGCGTGGACCCGGCATCCGAACTACTTCGGCGACTCGTCGGTCTGGTGGGGTATCTGGTTGATCGCGGCCAGCGCGTGGCCCGGTGTGCTCACCGTGGCGTCTCCCGCGATCATGACCTATTTTCTCGTATTCGCCACCGGCGCACGGCTACTCGAGAAGTCGATGAGCAAGCGACCCGGGTACCCCGAATATCAGGAGCGGACGTCGTATTTCATCCCCATGCCGCCTCGCCGTCGATCGGGTGAGTCGTCGCGGTCATGACCGCAATGTGCGCAGAACCTCACCCGCCTCCCGCGGGCAACAGCTCCCGGACGGACTCGATGGTGTCGGCCTCGGCAGGCGTCTTGTCCGGCCGGTAGCGCACGACGCGTGCGAAACGCAGCGCCACGCCGCCCGGGTAGCGACTGCTCCGCTGCACCCCGTCGAGGGCGATCTCCACGACGACCGCGGGTCGCAGGTGGACCGTGTAGTCGTCCCGATGCGTTTCGTACTCCGGCAATTCGGCGGTCTGCCAGCGCAGCAGTTCGTCGGTGAGCCCCTTGAAGGTCTTGCCCACCATGATCGGTGGTCCGCCGTCCGGGTCGCGGGCGGCGAGATGGATGTTGGAGAGCATGCCACTGCGTCGTCCCGAGCCCCACTCGACGCCGATCACCACCAGGTCCAGGGTGTGCACGGGTTTGACCTTCTGCCAGCCTTTACCCCGGCGGCCCGCGGCGTAGAGCCCGTCGAGCGATTTCACCATGACGCCCTCATGTCCGGCGGCGAGCGCGTCGTCGAGATGCCGTTGCGCGACATCGGAATCCGGATCGCGTACCGATGGGATACGAAGATCCGGTGCGACCGAGGCCAGCGCGTCGAGCCGGTCGACCAGCGGTCGATCGATCAGGTCGACGCCGTCGAGGTGCAGGCAGTCGAAGAAGAACGGGCGCAGCACGGCGTCCTCGGAGCCTGTGGTGGATCCGAAGCGGCTCATGGTGTCCTGGAACGGCCGCGGCCTGCCGTCGGCATCAAGGGTGAGCGTTTCGCCGTCGAGGATCACGCTGGTGCATGGCAATTCACGCGCAACAGCAACGATGTCCGGCACCGCGCCGGTGATGTCGCGGAGTGTCCGCGTGAAGACTCGGACGTCGGAACCCTGCCGGTGCACCTGGATTCGGGCCCCGTCGAGCTTGAAGTCGACCACCAGTCCCGGCCCGAGCGTCTCCACGGCCTCCGCCAGTGACGACCCCGGCGAGGCCAGCATCGGGAACACCCCTCGCCCGACCTCGACGTGCACGTCGCGCAGCGCATCGGGGCCACCGTGCAGGGCGAGCAGCGCGGTCTCGGGCAGCGAACCGGTGAGCATATGCGCGCGGCGTACCTCGTCGGCGGAATGGTCGGAAGCCAGCGCGATGGCATCGGCCATCACACCGGCGAGCGCCCCCTGACGCAGTTCGCCGGTCACGAGCCCGCGGAGGAACCGGTGTTCGGATTCGGTTGCCGCACCGAAGAGATCGGCGAGCAATTCGCGACGGGTCGTCGCCGAACCGGGTCCCGCGGCACCGGCCAGCCGGCGCAGGATCTCCTCGACCGCGGCGACCGTGAGGACGGCATCGGTTCCGGCCTGCGCCTCCAGGGCCATCAGGGAACGCCATCCGACGCCGAGTTTGCCCTGCCGGGTCTCCCCCGTCAGCCACGCGACGACCGACTCGATCTCACCGGGGTCCGCATCACCGAGCACCGCGGCCAGTTCGGCGGTTTTCTGCTTGCGGGAACGGGTGGCGGCCACCGCATTCGACGCCTCGACGATCCGCGAGAGCCTCATGCTGCCACGGTACTCACCCGCTCAGCTGCCGCGCTTGATCCATTCCTCGAGATGCGGGGCCTCCTCGGCGATCGACGTGCTGTCGCCGTGTCCGGTGTACACCCGGGTTTCCGGATCGAGTGTGAAGATCTTGTCCCGGATGGACTCGATGATCGTCGGGAAGCTGGAGAAGGATCGTCCGGTCGCGCCCGGGCCGCCCTGGAAGAGCGTGTCACCGGAAAACAACGCTCCGGCCTCCGGTGCATGGATCACCGACGACCCGGGCGAATGGCCGGGGGTGTTGATGATCGTCAGCTCGGTACCGGCGATCGGGATGCGCTGTCCGTCTTCGAGATCCCCGTGCGCTACGCCCGGGTGGGTGTCGTTCCAGAGCATGTCGTCGCCCGGATGCAGCAGGATGGGCGCACCGGTGGCGGCGGAGAGTTCCGGCGCCACCGTGATGTGGTCGTTGTGGCCGTGGGTGAGCAGGATCGCCTTCACCGTCCGGTCGCCGACCGCGTCCAGAATCGGTTGTGCCGCATGGGCGGCGTCGATGATGACGACTTCGCTGTCGTCTCCGACGATCCAGATGTTGTTGTCGACGTCCCAGGTTCCGCCGTCGAGGGAGAACGTCCCCGACGTGACCACGTTCTCGATGCTCAACGATGCCGAGGGCGCCATCAGATCTCCACCACCGAACGCAGGACCTTGCCCGCCTCCATGGCCGAGAACGCGGCCTCGATGTCGTTCAGCCCGATCCGCTCGGTGACGAACTTGTCGAGCGGCAGCCTGCCCTGTTCGTACAGGTCGATCAGCATCGGGAAGTCACGCTCCGGCAGGCAGTCCCCGTACCAGGACGACTTGAGTGCGCCACCGCGCGAGAAGAAGTCGACCAGTGGCATCTCCAGCGTCATGTCCGGCGTGGGCACACCGACGAGCACCACGGTGCCGGCGAGGTCGCGTGCGTAGAACGCCTGCTTGTAGGTCTCCGGGCGACCCACCGCATCGACCACGACGTCGACGCCGTTGCCGTCGGTGAGTTCCTGGACCGCGGCCACCACATCGTCGACCTCGGCGCCGTTGATGGTGTGGGTGGCGCCCAGATCGGTCGCCCAGTCGAGCTTGTTCGGATCCCGGTCGATGGCGATGATCGTCGTCGCGCCGGCCAGCCGCGCCCCGGCGATGGCGGCGTCACCGACACCGCCGCAGCCGATGACGGCCACCGAGTCGCCGCGGCCGACGTTGCCGGTGTTCATCGCGGCGCCGAGACCCGCCATCACACCACAGCCGAGAAGCCCGGCGACCGCCGGATCGGTCTCCGGATTGACCTTGGTGCACTGCAATTCGTGGATCAGGGTCTTCTCCGCGAAGGCCCCGATGCCGAGCGCCGGGGTGAGTTCCGTGCCGTCGGTGAGCGTCATCGGAACGCTCGCGTTGAAGGTGTCGAAGCAGTACCAGGGACGGCCACGCTTACAGGCACGGCACTGACCGCACACCGCGCGCCAGTTGAGTACCACGAAATCGCCCGGCTCGACGTGGGTCACGTCGGAGCCGACGGCCTCGACGACGCCCGCCGCCTCGTGCCCGAGGAGGAACGGGTACTCGTCGTTGATGCCACCCTCGCGGTAGGCGAGGTCGGTGTGGCAGACGCCGCAGGCCTTGATATCGACGACCACGTCACGCGGTCCGGGATCCGGGATCACCACATCGACCACCTCGGTCGGCGCGCCCTTGCTCCGCGAAATGACTCCCTTGACGGTCTGCGACATGCCGCTGACTTCCTTCCGCACGCGCGCGTGCCTGTGATGGCCACCGGTCGTGCATCCGGTGACTCCGACGACCCCAGCCTAGACAGGTGTCCAGGAGGAGGCCAGTGTTCTGGTCCTACTTGTCGAGCGCGGCCAGCAGTTGGGCCTTGGTCATCGACGAATAGCCCTTCACGCCCTTGCTCTTCGCGGTCGAGCGAAGCTGCGCGACCGTCGGCGTCGTGCCCGCGGATTTCTTCGCCGCGGTCTTCGTGGCGGTGCTCTTCTTCGGCGCGGCCTTCTTCGCAGCCGGCTTCTTCTCGGCAGCCTTCTTCTCGGCAGCCTTCTTCGGGGCGCTCGCGGCCGGCTTCGCCGCCGCCTGCTTGTCGGCAGACGCGGCCCCGGCCGTGATCGCCTTCTTCGCCTTCGGCGCGGCGATGGCCGTCTTCGGCGAGTTCCCGCCGATCGACTTCTGCGGTGCGTCGTCCGTGGGAATGCCCGGGACGACCTGTGCGATGAACTTCCGCAGTTCGGTCCGGAGCGCCGCCGCGTCCTGCTCCGCCTTCTTGACTCGTTTCTTGGCCTGACGGTCGACGCGGGCGACCTCCACCCGCAGCCGCTCGACCTCGTTCTCGAGACGGTCGATCAAACGCTTCTTCTTGCCCATGTCACTCTCCCTTTGTCGATCGGCTGATCTCCGCCGGATAACGCAGATGGGGCCCACCCTAGGCGATTTGCGCGTTGGTGCCGGTAGATCGACGCCCGCGCCGCACATCTCGAATCGGTATCTCCGCCTGCACAGGGGTCGTGCTGCTTGTAGCGTCGCTCACGAACGGGGTATCGACGGCGACCCCATCTCCGGGATCACCGCGCTTCTGGCGAGAGGAAAACCCATGTCCCACCGTCGTTCACGGCTCTTTCTGGCGGGTGCCGCCGCCATCACCATGCTGACATCCGGTCTGATCGCCCCCGCCGTCACGGCGGCCCCGCATCAGGCAACTCCGAAACAGGTCGCAGGTACCGCGGGCAATGGCTGGTGTCTCGACCCGTCGTCGCCCGAGGTGAAGCGCGGCCTCCGCGTCGTCGGGCCGCCGCTCGGTCGGCGAGATCTGCACTGGGTGCTACGTGATCGCACCAAGGCCCGCACGCCCAACTGTCCGTCGTTGATGTGGGCGCAGTTCGACACCAGCGGCGGCACCGGCTCCTCGCCGTCGGCCGTCCTGCTGTTCCGTCCCGGAAAGTTCCTGCGCACCACCAACAAACCCACCGCGTTCACGTCGGTGACCGGATCGTCCCCGTTCTCGGTGACGGTCAGCTATCGGTGGCTGCGGAACAACGACTCCACGGCCAATCCCACCGGCGGCCCGACATCGGTGATCTTCCTGGGCCTGTGGGACACCGTGTTCCAGTTCGGGACCTTCCCGCCCGGAGTCCGCTAGCCAGGTAGCAGCCCCGCACGGCGTGCCGCCACCACGGCCTCCAGCCGGGTGGCGGCACCCAGCTTGCCCATCGCGTCCCGCATGTAGCCCTTGGCCGTCTGCACACCGATACCGAGTGCGTCGGCGATGCGCGCGTTGCTGTATCCGATTGCGGCAAGGGCCAATACGTCGCCCTCGCGGCGAGTCAGACAGATCGCACGCTCCGCCGCATCCGGATGCGGCGTGCCGTCGAGCAGGATGTCGGAGATGCGGTCGATCTCGTGGATCAACTCCGTGTCGGACACCGACTGCTCCAGCACGCGGAGCCGCCCGTAGGCCTCGGTGAGGCGATCGTGCAGTGCGCCGACGATCGGGTCCCGCCCGTCCGCGCGCGCCCGGGCCGCCCGTGCCGCGACGATCTCCTGTTCCAACGCGCGGGCCTCCTCCGACAGCACGTCGAAGGTGCGTTCGCCGATCGGATCGTCGGTGTGCAGGGCCCCGTACAGAACGGCGATCGGGGCGCGATCCACCACGACGGGTGCGGCAACCATGGCCCGCAGGCCCTCGGTGGCGATGATCGTGTTGTAGCGGTGGGTGATGTCCGGGGTGCGCAGGTAGTCGTCGACGACGACCGGCCGGTTCACACTCATCACCTTGCCGCCCAGACCGTGCCCCACGGCCACCGACAATCCGGACAGCGCACCACGGGTCGCGCCGACGAAATGTTCGAGGACCAGCGACGGTGCGGCCCGCCCTCCGCGGGGCAGCACCGTGCCGGCGAAGGCCAGCGAGACCCCGCTCGCACGCCGTACCCGCCGGAGCGCGTCGGTGACCAGGCCGCTCTCCTCCGTGGCCACCGTCTCGTTCATGACTCCTCCAACACCCGACCCCTCTTTCGGGGGTGTTCCCCGGCCCATCCGGCGGGGACACTGTGACTCAGCTTACCCAGCAGTGGTCAGGAGATACCTCATGTCGCACAGCACCGATACCGACCGGACCGTCACGGAGTCCGTCGGCGAGTGGCTCGAGACCTTCGGAGCGCCGGACGCGAATGCCGCGGAGTTGCTCGTCGACCGGCACGATCCGGCAGCGGTCGCCTTCACGACCATCGACACCGACGGCGACGACCTGCGCGTCGTCGACCTCACCTACGGGGAACTCGCGGACGCCTCCAAGCGGTTCGCGACCGCGCTCGCCGGCATGGGCGTGCGCCGGGGCGACACCGTCGGCGTGCTGATGGGCAAACGTGCCGAACTGGTCGTCGCGCTGCTGGCGATCGCACGCCTGGGCGCGGTCTACATCCCGCTCTTCACCGCCTTCGCCCCGCCGGCCATCGAGATGCGGCTGACCGGCGGCAAGGCCCGCGTGGTCATCACCGAACCCGGCCAGGCCGAGAAGCTCAACGACATCGACGGTCTCACCACCGTGGTGGCCGGCCCGCAGTTCGACGAACTCGTCGCGAACAACGAACCGATCGCCGAATCCGTGGCGGTGGGCGGCGACGGGCCGCTGATCCTGTTGTTCACCAGCGGCACAACCGGTTCCCCGAAGGGCGTGCCCGTTCCGGTACGGGCGCTGGCCTCCTTCAGCTGCTACATGCACTACGGCCTGGACGTCACGGCCGACGACGTGTTCTGGAACGCCGCCGACCCCGGCTGGGCGTACGGCCTGTACTACGGAATCCTCGGTCCACTGGCCACGGGTCGACGAAACCTGTTGCTACATGCGGGATTCTCCGCCGAGCTCACCGCACGCATCATGCGGGAACTGGGCGTCACCAACTTCGCGGCCGCACCCACCGTGTATCGCACGCTCAGCAAGGATGCCGCCTTCGGGGGCATCACACTGCGCCGCGCGTCGTCGGCAGGCGAGCCGCTCACCCCGGACGTGATCGATTGGGCGCGTTCGGTTCTGTCCTGCGAGGTCCGCGATCACTACGGGCAGACCGAGCACGGCATGTTCATCAACAACCACTGGCATCCCGACATCGCCGAGCCGCTGGTGCCCGGTTCGATGGGCAAGCCGATGCCCGGATTCGCCGCCGGGATCGTCGACGGACAGATCGCCATCGACGTACCCGCCAGCCCGATGATGTGGTTCGACGGATATCTCGACGCACCGGAGAAGACCGCCGGACGCTACTCCGAGGACGGGCGCTGGTACCTCACCGGTGACACCGGCCGCATGGACGAGGACGGCCGCTTCTTCTTCAGCGCCCGCGACTACGACGTCATCATCATGGCCGGGTACCGCATCGGACCGTTCGACGTGGAAAGCGTGCTCATCACGCATCCGTCGGTCGTCGACGTCGCGGTCGTCGGGCGCCCCGACGACCTGCGCGGCGAAGTCCTCGAGGCCTTCGTGGTGCTCGCCGACGACGTGCCCGGTACCGACGAACTCGAACGCGAACTGCAACAGCTGGTCAAGACGGGCTTCGCCGCGCACGCGTACCCGCGGACGGTGCATTTCGTCGACGCCCTGCCGAAGACCCCGTCCGGCAAGATCCAGCGGTTCCTCCTCCGGAAGCAGCAGTAGGCCACCCGCCACTCGAGACCACAACCATCGCGGACCGAATCTGTCCGCATTCCCCCATAGCGTGATCGGTGAACCGGGGCGCGGGACCCCGGTCATCACCACAAGGGGATTCATCATGGCCGGCACGTATACCCAGACCACACTGTTCGTCGATGTCAGCGGAGAGAAGGACGATCTGCTCACGCTGCTCGCGGATCAGCGCGCGATGTTCCTGATGACGATGCGCGACCTCACCGACGACCAGGCACGGCAGCGCACCACGGTCAGCGAACTGACCCTGGGCGGACTTCTCAAGCACGTCACCAAGGTGACCGCGGGTATCGCGAACGAACTCACCGAACGGGACGAGAGCGCCGAGGTGGACCTCGCCGAACTGGGTGACGCCTACGAACTACGCGCCGACGAGACCCTCGATGCGTGGCGGCAGGCCTACGACGAGGCGACCGCCAGCCTCGAGCGGGTGGTCGCGGACATGGACGATCTGTCCGAACTGATCCCGCAGGCGACCGCGCCGTGGGCACCCGAACGCCAGTGGTGGCCTGCGCGCAAGATGGTGCTGCATCTGCTGCGCGAAGTGGCCCACCACTCGGGCCACGCCGACATCATCCGCGAAGCCATCGACGGCCGGACCACGATGGCAGCACTCACCGAGGGACAGGACTGGAGCTGATCGTCGTTGTGCGGTGTGGTCTCGATATGCGGCGGGCTCGCTACGCTCGCTCGCCGCTACTCGACCACCGTCCCCGGCCCGCCGATCGAGTAGCCACCGAGCGCAGCGAGGCGGCGTATCGAGATCCGCCCACGGCAACGCCCGGACCGTCGTAGTGTGCAGAGGCATGACGAATGCGGACGACGTCGACGACGTCATCATCATCGGCGCCGGGCTCTCCGGTATCGACGCTGCGTATCGGTTGCGTGAAGAGAATCCGGGATTGCGGTTCCTGATCCTGGAGAGGCGGGACCGGATCGGCGGGACCTGGGATCTGTTCCGCTATCCGGGCATCCGCTCGGACAGCGACATCTTCACCCTCAGCTTCCCGTTCGAACCGTGGCGCAGGCCGGAGGCTCTGGCCGATGGGCCGCACATCCGCGAGTACGCGGAGAACGCGGCGGCCGAACACGGCATCACCGACCACATCCGGTTCGGGCAGCACGTACGGACCGCCGACTGGGATTCGGCGACCGACACGTGGACGCTCGCGGTGGACACCGAGGACGGCCCGGGCACGTATCGCTGCCGATTCCTGTACTTCGCCACCGGTTACTACGACTACGACGATCCCTACACGCCGCGCTTCGCGGGCCGCGAGGACTTCGCCGGTGAGATCGTCCACCCGCAGCACTGGCCGGAGGATCTCGACTACGCGGGCAAGCGGATCGTGGTGATCGGCAGTGGCGCGACCGCCGTCAGCATGATCCCGGCACTGGCGCGTACCGCGGGTCACGTCACCATGCTGCAGCGCTCGCCGTCGTACATCGCGTCGATGCCGCAGGGTCAGAAGTTCTCGGGGCTGATCCGGAAGATGTTGCCGCCCGGCGCGGCACACCATGTCATTCGTGCGCGGTATGCCACTCAGACCGCGGCCATCGTGCACGGCCTGCACCGCTTCCCGAAGATGGGCCGCAGGATCCTGCGCGCGAACATGAAAAACGCTCTGCCCAAGGATTATCCGGTGGACGTGCACTTCAACCCGACCTACGACCCATGGGATCAACGGCTGTGCATGGTGCCCGACGGCGACTTGTTCAACGCCATCGGCGAGGGCTCCGTGGAGATGGTCACCGACCACATCGACCGATTCGACGAGACCGGTGTTCGTTTGACGTCCGGTAGACATCTCGACGCCGACGTCATCGTCACCGCGACGGGGCTGCAGCTGAAGGCCTTTGGCGGCATACGGATTCGGCTCGACGGCGACGAGGTGAAGCCCCACGACCGATTCGTCTTCAAGAGCCACCTCCTCGAGGATGTCCCCAATCTGGCATGGTCCGTCGGCTACACGAACGCCTCCTGGACATTGCGGGCCGACATGACCGCGCGTGCGGTGGCGCGACTGCTGTCGTTCATGCGCGGACGGGGTTACACCCACGCCTACCCCCACCTGGGTGAGGAGCCGATGCAGGCCCAGCCGCTGTGGGATCTGAAGGCCGGATACGTCCAGCGCGCACCGGAGGCATTGCCCAAATCCGGGACCAAGGGGGCATGGGTGGTGCGCCACAACTATTTTCGCGACGCCATCAATCATCATCTCGACGACGTCGAGGAGTCGATGGTCTTCGGGCGTGTGGGCGAGCCATGACCGGCACGGGTGAGTGGACGGAATCGGCCGGGGAGCTCGATTCCGCCCACTCACTGCACGCACCGTCACGCTAGGCGAGGCACAGACTGCCCAGATTCAGTCCTTGCCCGACCGTCACATTGGTGGTGCGTACGGTGAGGCCCTGACGGGCCCGCAGGATGTGGTTGCCCGGGGTGGTGGGCGTCCACTTGATGCTGGCGATGCCGCCGGACGGTGCGATGCCACCGCCGCCGATCACGACACCGTTGTCGGTGAAGACGACGAGCTGATTGGTCGTCGCCGACGCAGTCACGTCGTAGGAACAGGTGGTGCCGAACCGTCCACCGGCACCGGGGTGAGCGGTGATGCTGGTGACGGCGGCATTCGCAGGGGCAGTGGAGACGATGGCTGCGGCCACCGCTCCCAGGCCGGCCGCGGTGATGGCCGCGGCCCGGGCGCGTTTCGATGAGTTGAACATTTTCTTTCCTCCCAGGGATGTGCGGGCAATGGGTGTTGGTGGTGGTCCCGCACGCCATTCAGAGTGGTATGTGCACTCGCACAGGTAACGCGCAGAGCACCACGCGAATTCGCCGAGCAGCACTACTCGGACCGAAACAACTACCCGCGGGCCGTCCGGTAGCCCGCGTGCAGCGGGCGTGCGTCCGGAGTCAGCGGGCGGAGACCCGATTGGCGATGACGTCGGCGAGGGCGACGACGAATGCCACCATCACCAGCCCGATGGCGGTCAACAATCCGACGCGGAAGGCGTAGGCCCAGTCGCCGTGACTGCCGGCCACCCGTCCGAAGAAGACCGCACCGACGAGAGCGATGCCGGCTGCCGAGCCGATGCGCTGACCGGTCTGCAGGACACCGCCCGCGATGCCGCCCTTCGTGACCGGCACATCGGCCAGTGTGAGCGTCACATTCGGTGAGATCACCAGACCCGAACCGATACCGGCGACCAGCAGCGGAAGCGCAGCGGCCCAACCGACTTCGCGCCCCGGGAACAACTCGACGGCCAGGACGGTGCCGAACAATCCGATCAGGACCAGCACCAGTCCCCAGACGATCAGCGATCGTCCCCAGCGGGTGACGATGTTGCCGCCCACTCCGGCCGACACCGCCGAACCGAGCGCGAACGGTGTCATCGCCACACCGGCGAGCAACGCCGAATACCCCAGTCCCTGTTGCACATACAGGGTGAAGATGAAGAAGATCGTGGTGAATCCCGCGAAGTACGAGAGGCCGACCAGACAGCCGAGACTGTACGAACGCAACGCGAACAGGGACAGGTCGACGAGCGGGCTGCGGGCGGTGCGCATTCGCCGGCGCTCCCAGAGCACGAACGCCACGAGAAGGACCGCCGCGACCGGCATCAGCAGCCACTTGCCGTTGCCGCGCCACTGCTCCTGCTGCACCAGTGGCAGCATCACGGCGAGCACCGCCGCGCCGAGGAGTACCACGCCCACCGGATCGAACGCGCCGCGCATCGCCTGCCTACCGGACGCGGGTCGCTCGGGAATCAACCGGACCGCGGCGACGAAGGCGAGTACTCCGATCGGCAGATTCACGAAGAAGACCCAGCGCCAACCGTCGGTGGCGCCGAAGATCTGGATCAGCACGCCTCCGAGCAACGGCCCGACGGCCGTCGAGATGCCGATGGTCGCCGCGAAGAGCCCGAAGGCCTTGCCGCGCTCCGCACCGCGGAACAGCATCTGGATGAGCCCGGACACCTGCGGATTGAGCAGTCCGCCCGCCAGCCCCTGGACCAGGCGCGCGATCACCAGGGTCTTCGGTTCGGGAGCGAGCCCGCACGCGGCCGAGGCGAGTACGAACAGGACGAGCCCGACCAGGAAGATGCGTTTGCGGCCGCGGGCATCACCGATGCGTCCGGCCGGCACCAGGAACAGTCCGAAGGCGAGGGCGTAGCCGGAGACGACCCATGACAGGTCGGCCTCGTTCGCGCCCAATCCCTTCTCGATGGACGGCAGGGCGACGTTCACGATCGAGACGTCCAGCAGCGTCATGAAGCCGACGATCAGACAGACCCCGAGCGCTTTCCAGCGTCGCGGGTCGGGTGTGTAGTCGGCTGCCGGATCGGCGGTTGGTTGCGACGTCACCGTGCTCCCTCCCTTACGCGGGTGCCCGACCCGAATCCACCGTAGCGGCGTGCCGCGTCATCCACGTGACCGACGGAAAGTAACGATCCGAGCGCGGTGACAGACACACCAGCGGACTCGCCGGGTCCCCCTGCCGTCGACTCTCTACCCTGGAGCAAGTGGTTACATCGACATCCGTGACGCGACGAGCGTCCACCCTCCGCGCGATTCTGGTCGCGCTGGTGGGATGTGGGCTGGCCACAGCCGTGTTCTTCGTCGCCGTACGCACCTCCCCGGGACAGCTCGTCGACCAGAAGCTCTTCGACGCCAGCCGCCACGCCCCGATCATCGGCGTGATCCCGTCCGTGCTCAGCGCCTCGGTCGTCTCCAATCCGCTGCTCTGGGTACTTCTCGGCATCGTCGTCCTGCTGGCCGCGCAGGTTCGCCTCGGGTCGTCACATGCGTCGATGGGCCGACGTCTCGCCTGCACGGCCGCGCTGTTCGCGTTCATCCCGCTGGTCGTCCTGGGGGCGCAGTATCTCCGCGACGACATCCTGGAACGACCGCTCTTCCATGAATGGATCGAGGCCACCGGCAACTCGGCGCCCAGTGGGCACGGTGCCGCCGTCACCGCGTTCGTCGTGGTTCTCGTCCGGGCCGTGCCCCCGATCCTGCGGCCGTTGGCGATCGCGGCGGGCGGCACCTGGGCCGCGACCATCGAGTTCGGCGTGATCGCCGCCGCCTGGCATCGCCCGAGCGATGTCATCATCTCGACGTTGCTCGTCGCCGGACTCGGCGCCCTGCTCCCCGACCCGCATCGAGGCACCGCACGACGCTGGGGCTCGGCACCCGACTGGCTGGCCGCGGTCGTCGTGGTGATCGCGACCCCCGTCCTGGTCGCCTCCTGCTTCCCGTCGCCCGCGCCCATCGCCGTCTCGGCCTTGGTGGCCGCGGTCATGGGTGCCGCACTGGTCGTCGGCAGCCCGCACACCGGCCGCCGCATATCCGAGCCGGACGACACCGTGATCGACGAGTGGGACGCCCCCGCGCCACGACGTGAGCCGGCCTTCGTACGCTGACCGGATACGGACTCAGGTCGCGAACGTGCCCGGGCTGAGAGTCGCCCCGTCGGGCAGCGGTTGACGCAACGCCCAGCGTTCGGTGAACACGCAACGCGACATCTTCCACTCGCCGTCCTCGATGACGTACTCGTCGGCGTACTCCCCCGTGGTCAGCGTCTCCGTCCGGTCGATCATGTTGATCTGCCGGAACTGCAGCGACCACGCGCCGATCGCGGTGTCGTCTCCGGTCAGGGTGATGACCGGATGCGTGCCGTGGTGCATATCGAAGATCGCGTACCGGCCGTCCACGCGGTGCAGCGCCACCCTGCGGAAGATCTCGGTCATCGGGTCCGCATCCTCGAAGGCACCGAGCCTGCCGTAATCGATGTACGCGCCGGTACGGATGAAGCAGTCCCGAAACGTCTTCGGGTCCTTGGCATCACAAGCGCGCCAATAGCGATACTTCAATTGCTTGATGGCGTCGATGTGCTCATGGACCATCGGATCAAAGGGTGACACGCGCTCTCCTCCGGCGGATACGGATCGTGAACCCGATTCTGACAGCACCGGTTTCGCGCACGGGCTGCCTTCGCTAAGTTAGCGGGGCTAAGATGCGCGGTGTGGATCTCGATCTGGCGTACGAACTGCACAATCTGGTGCACACCCTGGACCTTGCCGCCGAGCGACTTCTCCGTCGGGAGCGTCTGAGTTACAACCGGTACATCGCCTTGATCATCATTTCCGAGAATCCGGGGTTCACCGGCCGTGAGCTCGCGCGCGCACTGCGGATCAGCGAACCGTCGACGAGCACCCTGGTCCGCAAACTCATTGACGCCGAGTATGTCCGGGACGAGTCGCCTGCCGGGTCCGGCAATATCCGGCACCTCTCGATCACGGACGAGGGCATCGCCAAACGCGACGTCTGCACGCGACTGCTCAAGAACGAACTCGGCGTCACCGCGTCCCGCACCGGTATCGACGCACGCGAACTCGCACAGACGATTCGCGACCTGCACGAGGCCGTCCTGGCCAAACAGCCCGCGGAATTCGATCGCAGCTGGACGCCCGGAGACGACTGACCACTCACCCCGTGGCGTGACCCAGCGCGAACATTTCCCAGACCTCTTTCTGATCCGCGGCCCACGGGTCGTAGACGAACGGGGCGTGCCGCAGCGCCATGCCGGCCTGGCGTGGGGTGCGGTCGGCCTTGAATCCGTTGCAGGACTTGCAGGCCGCCACCTGGTTCCCGAATGTGCTCGGCCCGCCCACCGACCGCGGCACGATGTGGTCGACGGTGTCCGCCGGACCGTCGCAGTACGCGCAGTTCCACTGATCGCGCCGCAGGATGGTCGCCGACGACGCGTAGGAATCCATCGACTTCCCGGCGAACGGCCGGTAGGCGTCACGCCGGATGGCGACGACCTTGTGGATCGGCTGAACGACGCTCGGCGAGTGGACAACTCGGACCACCGGTGTGCCCTCGACGTTGCGAGCGACCTCCGTGGTCAGCAGGATCGCCGCGCGACGCCACGTGACGCGCGCGAGAATCTGGAGTCCCGCGTTGGTGACGAAAATGGTCATGGCCGGTTCCTCAATACGGTGGCGAACAGTGCGAGCGCGCCGACCGTCGGACATCAGCCTCGGAGAGCGCAGGGGTGGATGGTGCCGGGCTTCGGTTTCCGGCAGGTCAATTCGCCACTTGTGACGGTGAATTCGCCCATCTGCGCTTCCTCCTCTCGCATGCATCGTGTGTCGGGTCAACGTATGTCGGGTCGTCGGACCCGCCAAGTCGGAAGGTAGTCCCGATCATCCGGACAGTCCAGTGAATTCCCGGTGTGTTCCGCGCTCGACCCTGACGGGACCGAACGTGCCCGAGAGATCCTCCGCTCCGGTTACCCGTTCACCCCGCAAACGCGATACTCACGGCGATACACCGAGCGCCAGTGTCTGGCAGTGTTCTATCGGGACGGATTTCTCGATCGCTACTCGGGAGATCGGCTCGTACACCCCGCGGTGCTGCGCACGCTGTCCCTCCACCTACCGGAGGACTTCCCGTTCCACCGCAACGGGAAACTGTCCCACGGACACTTCGCGTTCTGGGAACTGTTCCCGTCGATCGATCACGTCGTACCGGTGACCCGTGGAGGCGCCGACGAAGAGACCAACTGGGTGACGACGTCGATGCTGCACAACTCCGCGAAGTCTCAATGGACGCTCGGTGAACTCGGCTGGCAGTTGGTCCCCGCAGGCGACCACTCTCACTGGGGCGGCTTGAGTTCATGGTTCGTCGAACACATCGGCAAGCATCCGGAACCGTTGTCCGACAAGTACGTTTCTCGCTGGTATCGCGCGACGCGCGACATCGGTGCCACGATGCGGGGACCCACGAACGGGCAATAGGTTGACGCACGATGGCGCGCTGGCCGTCTACTCGGCGGACGGTCAAGCGTACGTGGTCGGTCAAATGCGTGAGGCGCACCGAGCGCGTTGCACTGCTAGCGCGTGCGTGCGCACACGGATGAGACGAGGATCATTCTGCGGCCTCATCTTTCTTGTGCCGATAAGCCCTCCGCTCGGCGGCGGTCTGCATCCACTTTCCCGCTCGTCCAACGCCATCAAAGCCGTGATCAACAGCTTTTGTACCGACCGCTCTCACACCGGTAGCCGCCAACTTGGCGCGGTCCCCCAGCTCCGTAATAGCGTCTCTGATCCCCGGCGCCTCAACATCTGACCACCCAATTACCTGACTGCGCCGCGCGGACGCGTAGCGGTCAAGGTCTTCGCGTAGCGACACCATGTTCCGTTTCAATTGGCTTGTCGCACCAAATCTGGCGATCTCCAACGGCCGGATCGTCGCGAAGGCGTCGAGCGTGATTCTCGCGTCGACAAGGATTTGGCCGTCTTCATCAGCATGGCTCCGCAGCGCCTCTCGGGCTGACTGCACTACATTCTCGAGGTGATCGGCCTCCGTGTCCGCAACGCGCGAGACCCTGAGTCGTTGCCACTGGTAGTACGCGTCCTCGGCAACCAGAAGGAGCTGCATACTCTCGCCGATTCGATCAGTACTGACGATTGAGTCGAGGTATTTCGCCCGGTCCTGTATCGGCTTGGTGGAGTCGAAGCCGTCCAGACACTCTCTGACATGCGCGCGCAGCTTCTGGACGGTTACCTCCAAGGCAGGACCTAATGAGGCGACGGCATCCCAGTCGGTCGACGTGAGCGAGTCGTGCCGATCGAGATAATCACTCAAACGCTTGACCGCCATATGCTGCCCGAGAACATCTCCCGCCCTGTCCGCCTTGGCAAGTGCCAGTACCTCATCCACCTTGCCCTCGACACGTTCCACCGCCTCTTCCACCGACGCGATCGCGGTCTTCAGGGCCATTTGGACGGCAAGCATTTGTACTGCCATCGCCTGTGACGGGCCGACGGGAACCCGCTGCCACTGCAATTGGCCGGCAAACCTTCCATTGGCTTGCACAACAGTCATACGGTTGAAACCAGGTATCCCCGGGATTACTCGATGCTTCTTCAGCAGGTCCACACTGTGCGGTGAGAGTCGGACATACTCGCCCCGCTGCGCAATCGAACTGGCTATGCCGGCCGCTGTAGCCGTAAGGTTCGCCGCCTTCGACGAAGTCATTGCCACTACACCCGCGGAGTCCCCCACCACCGACCGGATGTAGTCGATGTAGGCATTGACCGCGTCCGCGTCACCGGCCAGCACAAGACCCGAGTCATCTTCATGGACGACGAGATCGCCCGCGATTTCGGGCATTGACGGAATAACGGACTCTGAGTGCTTCACAGTCCGAATAGTCGCAGATATGGCTTCTGACCGCCACGCCTCCGGCCTCCGATGATCCGGCCGATGAACACACTGCGACCCCGCCGCGACGCGGTGGTCTACGACGGGGTCACATGGCAGGGGCCCGGGAGCTTCCGTTGCCACACCCCGACTCATCGACGATCCGCGATGGGTCGCGGTCTGCACAGCGGCTTGCTCGCCTCACCCGTGGACTCAAGAGCGTCTGTCGCTCGATCACCTACGAGACTGCCCTATCGATCTGCACTGTGGGTGAACTCTTCCTGAGAACTGTCTTCGATTACCCGTCGTCCCCGCTCAGTGCGTCCGGCCGGGCTGAAGCGCAATGGTTTTCGTCTACCGGACCTACACCGAAAGGACGACGGCCGTCCCGCAACCCTTCAGCTCAGCCTGACCCTGAACAGAGCCAAAGCGCGCCAACCGGTCGGATAGTGGCGGAGGGAGCACCGAAGTCCACACAACTCAGGGAGCACGATGACCGACACCGCAACCCGCCTCAACGACGTCGACATCGAGTCGATCGGCGCCCTGGTGGCGACCATTCAGGACAACCCGGACAAGGCGCACACCACCTGGGCCGCGCACGTGCAATGGAAAGGTGCGTTCGCGTCCGAAGCGAGGGTGCGTAACTTCGCGCCGACCCAGTCCGACGAACCGGCAGCCCTGGGTGGAGGTGATTCGGCGGCGAATCCGGTCGAACAGCTGTTGAGTGCGCTCGGCAACTGCCTTGCTGTCGGATACGCCGCGAATGCGACGGTCGCCGGCATCGAGGTGAGGGATTTGCGCGTGGACCTCAAGGGCGACATCGATTTGTCGGTGTTTCTCGGTCTCGCCGACGGCCATGCCGGCTTCGACTCCATCACCGCCACCGTCAGCATCGACTCCGATGCACCCCGCGATCAACTCGAGGCTCTTCATGAGAAGGTGCGCGCGAGTTCGCCGGTCGGTCACACGATCGGCAATGCGGTCCCCGTGGACATCCGGCTCGGATAAGCGCTCGCGCGCATCGCACCCCTGCGACGGTCGGGTAGCGTCGATGTGGTGGTCAGCGGCACTACACATCCTCTCGACAATCCGGCATTCGCGGCGCTGACGGGCCCGCACGCATCGTTGGCCGAACGACACGGGAACGCTGTGCGCTACCTGACCGACGTCTGTCCGATGGCGGCACTTCCCGCCGATCCGTCGGCGGCGGACTGGGCGGACCTCGCGGCGTTGATCGGTCCCGGCGCGTCGGTGTTCGTGCCGGTCGTCGATGTCACTCCTCCGGCCGGCTGGGACACGAGGTTCCAGATGCCCGGCGTCCAGATGGTGGATGAGCGCGTGGCGGCCACCCCCGACGACGAAGCCGTCGAACTCACGGCCGCGGACGTCCCCGAGATGCTCGATCTGGTGCGGCGCACCGACCCGGGTCCGTTCCGCAAACGCACGATCGAGATGGGTACATATCTCGGCATCCGGCGCGACGGTGACCTCGTCGCCATGGCCGGTCAACGTCTCCATGCTCCCGGATGGACCGAGATCAGCGCCGTCTGCACCGATCCCGCGCACCGGGGCCAGGGACTCGCCGGCCGGCTCATCAACGCTGTCGCACATGATATTCGAGAACGCGACGAGACGCCGTTCCTGCACGCGGCCGCCACGAATACCGGAGCGATCAGATTGTACGAGCACCTCGGGTTCGACCTCCGCACGAAAGTCAGTTTCCAAACATTCGTGGCACCGCACTAGCAACCTGTGGACAACTCCGTCCGGCAGCGCCGGGATTGTCGCCGTCCGTACCTAGCGTGCGAGGCAGTCCCATCCCTGCTGCACCCCCGGAGTTCTCATGTCCACCACCGACGCGGCCAACCTCTGGCGGCCGTTCATCGACGACCTCACCAAGCGCCTCAGCACATTCGGCACGGGTTCGTCGCTCGGCATCATCGTCCGGCCACACGACCGCGAACACCCGTTGCTCGAGTTGACCTACACAACCTCACTCCGACTCCGATGCACGATCGCCGACGCGGATCTGCCCGCACGACGGCCCGAACCGACGCGCCGCATGCGCAGCCGTCTGCTCCAACTCGGCTGGAATCACTTGCCCCGCAAACAGGTTCACATCCACGAGGTCGGCCGGACACAGCCCGTGGCACTCGTCGGCCTGATCGTCCGTACCCTCCAGGACATCTGGGACATCACCGATCCGCGTGACGTGTCCGTCCGCGAACCCGATCTTGTTCTCCCGCCACCGAACATCGACGGCGACCACATCACCCGCTCCGAGAGAAGTGTGGTGCCGTGCTGTTCGGATCACCTGCTCGAGCTCGCGCGCACCGTCCTGTCCGCCGAGACCCGACGGGAACTGACGATCGACAACGGCTCCGTGGTCCTACCGCACACCGACGATGCACCGTCGCACGTCTTCGCGACTGATCCGGGTCCCTTTCTGGTCTTCGCGACCACCCTGACCCATCGGCTCATCGAGCCCGCGGTGTTGGGTGCGGCCATGGTTGCGCACTCGCGGCACTGGCCGGACATGTCGGTGATGGTCGGCGACGACCACGTGTACGTCCAGCGGGTCGTCGACTGTGCGGTCTTTCATCCACGCAATCTGTCCGTGGCGTTCGCCCGGTGGCGAAACTTCCTGAACACCACGGCATGGTCATTGATCGTGGAGCTGAATCCCGGCCCGCCAGGGGCACACTCGTGCGCTCACAACGCCGTGCCGATCGGCCTGCAGACACTGCTCGACCTCCATGCAGAGAGTCCTCTGACCCCACAGCGGATCGCACATCTGACCAATAACAAGGCCGACCGGATCCGCGACTACCTCCGTGTCTGTAGCGAACAGGCCGATGGCTGGCGCACCACCGCAGCACAGGTACGGCGCTTCGGAAACGAGTCCGAGATGGCATTGCACAGCGGTATGTTCCAGTACTTCAACGAGTTTGCCGTCCTGCTTCGGCAGGCTCTTCTCCTGGTCGACGATCACCCCGAAAGCGGCTCGAGATGATGGTGATCCGGCGAACCGCGCTCATGGCATCGCTGCACAAGCGGTGCCGGTTCGAGCCGGGCGAGGTCCGGATCGTGCTGCTCGACGCCCAGCCGATCCACCGGCAGACTCAGCAGTATCGCCTCATCGATCCTGCCGTCCGCGAGTTCGAGCGCGGTTACGTCAGGGTCGCCGATCTCGTGCCTCGCAGCCCTGGGACGACGAAGTGCCGATCACCGTGACACTCCGGGTCGACTAGTCGCGAACGCCGATATCCGTGTCTCATCACGTATGTAGAGGTGACGGGAGATAATCTGCGGATGCCCGAGTTGATGCGATTGCTTCCCGGAGTCGAGGTCGCCCGTACGTACCAGCGCTCGTACCTGCGCGGCGATCTGACCGCGGGCATCGTGCTCACCGCGCTGCTGATCCCGGCGGGAATGGGATACGCACAGGTCGCCGGGCTCCCGCCGGTGACCGGTCTGTACGCCACGATCATCCCGCTCATCGTGTACGCGATCGTCGGGCCGTCACGCATCCTCGTATTGGGTCCCGACTCGTCGTTGGCGCCCATCATCGCCGCCTCGATCATCCCCCTCGCGGCGGTCGACTCCGAACGAGTCGCGCTCGCCGGCCTGCTCGCGATCGAGGTCGGCATCGTCATGGTCGTCGCCGGCCTGCTCCGGCTCGGCTTCGTCACCGACCTGCTCTCCAAACCCATCCGCATCGGCTACCTCAACGGCATCGCCCTCGTGGTGATCCTGAGCCAGTTACCCAAGCTGCTCGGGTTCTCGGTCGAGGCAGACACCATGTGGGGCCGGATCACCGGCATCGCCGAGGACATCGCGAACGGGCGAATCGACTGGGGCGCCGCCGGTATCGGGCTCATCTGCCTCGCCGTGATCGTGGCACTCCGCTGGTGGCGCAAGACCGTTCCCGGTGTCCTCGTCGCCGTGATCGGCTCGATCGTCGCCGTGTGGATCTTCGGGTGGCAGGACGATCTCCCGGTCGTCGGTGCCATGCCACGCGGATTGCCCGGCCCCGCACTCGGTTCCATCACGATGGATGACGCCCTGAGCCTCGCCGGACCGGCGGTCGGCATCGCGCTCATCGCCTTCGCCGACACCAGCGTGCTGTCGCGGACCTTTGCCGCCCGCGGCGGACACACCGTCAACGGAAGCCAGGAGATGGCGGGTGTGGGCACGGCGAACATCGCGAGCGGTCTCCTGAGCGGCTTCCCGATCTCGGCGTCGTCATCCCGCACCGCCGTTGCCGAACAAGCCGGGGCGCGAACACAACTCGCGTCTCTGGTGGGTGCGGCACTCATCATCGTGTTCATCCTGGTGGCCCCCGGGATCACCGACTATCTGCCCACCTCGGCCCTGGCCGCGGTCGTCCTCACCGCGGCCGCCGCACTCATCGACATCCGGGGAGTGGTCGAGCTGTTCCGCGCACACTGGGTGGAAGGTGCGCTGGCCGTGGCCGCGTTCGTCGGCGTCGCGACCGTCGGTGTGCTGGAGGGCATCCTGGTCGCCATCGCGCTGTCCCTGGTCGCTTTCGTCAATCAGGCATGGCGCCCCTACCGCACCGAACTCGGCCGGATCCCCGGTCTGCGCGGGTACCACGACGTGACCAGCTACCCGGAGGCCGAACGCATCGACGGTGTGCTCATCCTTCGTTTCGATGCGCCCCTGTTCTTCGCGAACGGCGGCATGTTCGACGACTTCGTCCGCGCCCGTGTCCGAGAGGCCTGGTCGAACGGCCGAACGCTGCACACCGTCATTCTCGCCGCCGAGCCGATCACCGACATCGACGCCACCGCCGTCGACGAACTGGTCGAACTCGACGACTATCTGCGGTCCCAGAACATCACGCTGATCCTGTCGGAGATGAAAGACCCGGTGCGGCGACAGCTGGCTCGCTATCACCTGACGGTCGACGGGCATCCCCGCTTCGACGAGTCGCGCTTCGCACCGACCACCGGCGCCAAGATCGACGAGATCACCGGGAGGCTGCGCACCGACATCGACGGCGAGCCGGACAACGGGGTCGCCGACTCCCCTCGCTGAGCGTGTCATTCGACCGGACGACTCTGGCTGTGAATCCTCTCCCGAAACGCCTCCGCACGGCGCCGGATGCACACTTTCGGGCTACATTCGTCGCGTACTGAGCCCCGAACGATCGGACCGCCACCCATGAACGCACCGCAGCAGCCCAACTTCCCAGGACAGGGCCAGCCGTACGGCGCGCCAGGCCGGCCGGGCCCCGGATACCCACAGCAGCAGGGTTCGCACCAGGGTTATCCGCAGCAGGGGCAACCTCAGCCGGGCTACGGTCAGCCCGTCGCGGGCGGTTATCAGCAGCCGACGCAGGCTTTTCCGGGGAACCCGGCAGCGCCCGGCGGCTACGGTCAGATCCCCGGTGGCATGCAGGGCATCGCGCTGACCACCAAATTCTTCCCCCTCGCGTGGATCTTCCTGCTCATCAAGCCGGTCGTCGTCGTCGACAATCAGCAGCTGCCCGCCGAGGGGTGGGGGCGTCGAGAGATCCCGCTCGCTCCCGGACAGCACCACGTTCACGTGCATACCCCGTACTTCCTTCCGCCGAAGATCGGTCCCGCCGACGCCGTCATCGACGTCGCGCCGCAGCAGATGGTCGAGGTCGAATACCGGTCACCGCTGTGGACCTTCAGCAAGGGATCGCTCGGTGTCGGCCCGCAGAAATGGAACGGCGCCGGCGCGATGATCGGGTTCGCCGCCCTGATGTTCGTGCTGATTCTGATCATCGTGCTCCTGCCGCTCCTCGCAGCCTGAACGGGCCCGCACTCCTCGCCCGAGCCTCTACGGTGGCGTCATGGACCTTGACGAAGTGCCGCCCACCGCATGGTCGGGATACGCGTCGTTGGCCGATGTGCTGCCGAGCATCGACGCGGCCCTCCATGGCCAGTCGACCGGAGCGGTACCGATACCGCCCACGCGCGATGCCGTCGTCCTCCTCATCGACGGCCTCGGGTCGGTACTGCTCGACGAATTCGCCTCACATGCACCTACTTTGACCGCACTGCGGTCGTCGGTGCTGCGGGCCGGATTTCCCGCGACCACCGCGACGAGCACCACCAGCCTGATGATGGGCGCCCCGTGCGGTAGCCACGGCATCATCGGATATGCGTTTCGCCCGGCTCCCCGAGGACGCATGCTCAACGCTCTGCGCTGGACCTTCGACCGGTCCGACGGGCCGTCGGCTCTGGATTCTCTTGCACCCGAGGAGGTTCAGCCGCTCGGCGGGATTCTGACCGACATGGCCGCCCGCGACGTGGAGGTCACCTACGTGATGCCCGGCATGTTCGAGGGCTCCGGACTGACCCGAGCAGCATTCCGGGCACCCGGCACGTTTCGGGGCGCGCAGACCCCGGAGGAGATCCGGCAACAGGTCGCGGCGGCTTTCGAATCCCCGACCCGAAACGCTCGGCTCGTGTACGCGTACTGGTCTGAACTCGACATGGCGGGCCACCTGCATGGGCCGGGCTCTCCGGAATGGGTTGTCGCACTGGGCAAGGCCGACCGTCTGGTCGCCGAACTGGCCGACGAACTCCCGGCCGACACGGTGCTGGCGGTGACCGGCGACCACGGCATGGTGCAGGCCGGTGAACGCATCGACATCGACACCACCCCGGGGCTTCTCGACGGCGTCGACATGGTGGCCGGTGAGATGCGGGTCCGCCACCTGTACACCGATCCCGGAATGGCCGCCGACGTACTCGGAACGTGGCAGGAGGTCGTCGGACCGCATGCCCACGTGGTCGGCCGGACACAGGTGCTCGACGAGCAGTGGTTCGGACCGGCCGTCACCGACGAGGTGCGTCAACGGATCGGTGACGTCGTCGCCGTGGCACGGAACACCACAATCCTCACCCGTTCACTGACCGATCCCGCCATCGAGAATTCGATGCCCGGGCATCACGGCGCCTGGACGGCCGCCGAACAACTCGTTCCGCTTCTTCTCCATCAGGGCTAGCTGAGCTGGGGCGCAGCACAATTGACGAAGTCTTAGCGGACCGATGCGTGGTGAACGCGGTGCACGTGGAGTAGACCGAACAGCGTGACCCTGTTCGACATCCTGCCCTCATTGAAAGCGATCACCGTGAACCGTTCCTTCGACCCCTTCCGCTGGGCATTGCCCCTACGCAGCGCAGGCTCCGATGTCGTCATCGGTGACCTCTCCGTCCTCGAGGAGGCCCACCGCCGCAAGGTTGCCTTCTACCTCGACCACGACGCCGTACCGGTCTGTCAGTCGCTGTGCCCCGACGGCCTCTGGTTTCCCACGCTGGTCACCCGTATCTCGTCCTCGACGGTCCTGGACGTCCGCGCCACCGTCCATGTCGACGCACGACTGCCCCTCCCCACGGCTATCGCCGACATCGCCTTTCCCGGAAACGAACTCGCCGGAGCCCGGATGGCCGACATCACCGTCGTCGATCTCACCGGGCATCGCCGGACCGTCCACGCCGAGCTGCCCCCGCATCTCACCCCATCGAGCCCGGTCATCCTCGCACTCCGGGGCGTGACTGACAACGTCGCCCTCAGCACCCTCCGAGGGCAATATGCCCTCGAGACCCTCTGAGGGCGATGTTTTCCGCAGGCTCGCCCACGTCCTCGCCTCAGGCAACCAACTGTGCGGCCTCGATCGTCGGCACCGCGGCGAGCAGCTCGACCGTGTAGGGGTGCGACGGGTTGCCGAAGACCTCGTCGGCAGGCCCCTGCTCCACCACCTCACCGTCACGCATCACCACGATGTCGTCACTCATGTGGTGGATGACGCCCAGATCGTGCGAGATGAACACCAGTGCCACACCGGTTTCGGCCTGCAGCCGGGTCAGCAGATCGAGAATGCGGGCCTGGATGGACACGTCGAGCGCCGATACCGGCTCATCGCAGACGATGACGCCGGGACGCGGAGCCAGCGCCCGGGCGATCGCGACGCGCTGGCGCTGCCCGCCGGACATCCGCAGCGGGTACCGGCCGCGGTGCGCATCTGACAATCCGACCTGGGTGAGCAACTCGGAGATCCTCTCCTGCAGTTCGTCCCCGCGTAGCCCGCTGCCGTGCAGACTGTCCCGAAGGATTCGCTCGACGGTCCACCGCGGGTCGAAGGAGCTCAACGGGTCCTGGTAGATCACCGAGATCTGCGTGCGCGCAGCGCGGCGTTGCGCATCGGTGAGGGTGCTCCACGGTCGGCCGTTCAGCTCGACAGTGCCGGAGTCGGGTGCGGTGAGCCCCAGAATCATTCGCGCCGTGGTGGTTTTGCCGGATCCGGATTCGCCGACGATCCCCACCGTGCGCCCGGGACGAAGATCGAAGCTCACCCCTTTCACCGCGCTGCGGGTGGTCCCGCGTGCCGCACCGGATCGGCCGGCGAAGGACTTCCGCACCTCCCGGACCCGCAGAGCGAAATCCTCGGTGTGCGGCGGTGTCACATCGAGGGCCTCACCGGTGGTAAGCAGCGTGCCCTTGGACGTCCGCGACGGTACGGACGCCAGGAGCTGACGGGTGTACTCGTGTCTCGGATCGGCGAGTACCGCTGCGGTGGGACCGGATTCGACGATGCTGCCGTGCCGCATGACGGCGACCCGGTCCGCCAGTCGCGCGACGACCGCGAGATCGTGCGAGATCAGAACCACCGCATTGCCGCGCTGTTTCACCTCGTCGAGGACGTCGAGGATCTGGGCCTGCACCGTTGCGTCGAGTGCGGTGGTCGGCTCGTCGGCGATCACCAGCCGGGGATCCTGCGCGAGCGCCGACGCGATCAGCGCACGTTGCCGGAGACCACCGGACAGCTCGTGCGGGCGCTGCGCGGCACGGACCCGCGGCTCCGGCACGCCGACGAGGTCGAGCAGTTCGACAACCCGTTCGCGCCGAACACGTGATCGGCCTGCGGCATCGCCCAGCGCCTCGCCGACCTCGCTGCCCACCGTGCGCAATTGGTCGAGCGAGACCAGGGCATCCTGCAGAACGAATCCGATCTCCCGGCCCCGCACCGCACGCCACTGACGTTCGGTGCGGCCCAGCAGGGTTCGTCCGTCGAAGGTCACTGCATCAGCGGATATCTCGGCGCCGTCGCCGGTGAGCCCGATGAGTGTCCGGGCGGTCACCGATTTCCCGGAGCCCGACTCCCCGACGATGGCCAGGCATTCCCCGGGGAGAACGTCGAAGGACACCCCGTCGACGACATCATGTCCACCGAAGCCGATACGCAGGTTCCGGACGTGGACGAGTGGGTTGACACCACTGTTGTTGACGGCGTTCATCTTTCGCTTCCTTCGAGGCGGCGGGACAGGTGACGGCCGATCGTCGTGAAGGCGAGGGCCACCACCACGATGACCAGGCCGGGGAAGATCTCCAGCCACCACGCGACGGTGATGTAGGTACGCCCGGCGTCGAGCAGTGCGCCCCACTCGGCTGCGGGAGGCGGCACGCCGAGGCCGAGATACGCGAGGCCGGACGCCCAGATGATGGCTTGTCCGATACCCAGGGTGACGGTGACGATCAATGGCCGCAGCGCATTGGGTGCGATGTGCTGCACCAGGATTCGTGACCGTGAATGCCCGAGCGCGGTCGCCGCCTCGATGTAGGGCGCGTTGCGCACCGCCAGCACCTGGCCGCGGACGATCCGCGCATACCCCGGTGCGATACCGACCCCGATCGCGACGATCAGGGTGGTTCGTCCGGGTCCGAAGACCGAGGTCAGCAACAAGCCGAGCAGGACCGTGGGGAATGCGAACATGACGTCGATCCACCGGTTCGCCAGGGCCTGCGCAATCCCCCGGGACAAACCCGCTCCGATTCCGAGCAGAATGGCTATCGTAGCGGCCACACCGACCGCACCGATGCCGATCGCGAGCGACTCCCGGGTGCCGACGATCACGCGGCTCAACAGATCCCGTCCGGTCAGATCGGTTCCGAACGGATGGGCCCAACTCGGCGGCGCCAGCGTGTTGTTCAGGTCGATGGCGTACGGATCGTACGGTGCGAGGACGCGCGGTACGGCCAACGCGAGGATCAGGAACGTGACGACGGCGATCGCGGCACCCAGTCCGGGCGGGAATGCTCCCGGTAACCGACGTAGCCACGACAGCACGCGCGCGGCAGAGGTCGTCCCCGGTGATGTCGCCGCCGACGACGTGGTCTCGTCCGGCGGCCGGATCTCGGTGGTGGTCATGGAATCTCGATCCTCGGGTCGATCACGGTGTACAGGAAGTCGACGAGCAGATTCGCGACGATGTAGACGAAGGCGACGAATACGACGATGCCGCTGACGAGGGGAACGTCACGGGAACTGGCGGCCGTCACCAGCGTCTGTCCGATCCCTGCCCGCGCGAAGACCGTCTCCGCGATCACGGCACCGGACAACAGTGCACCCATCGCCCAGCCGGACACGGTCACGGCCGGTAAGACCGAGTGCCGCAACACATGTCGCGCGCGGACCGAGAAGTCGCTCAGTCCGCGGCTGCGGGCAGTGAGGACGAACGGCTGGTCGAGTGCGCGCGCGAACTCGTCGCGAGCCACCTGCCCGAGAAATCCGGCGAGCGGAATGGCCAATGTCAGCACCGGCAGGATGAGCCCGTACACTCCCGTACCGCTCTCCACCGGGAACCAGCCGAGCCCGATGGCGAAGACCACGAGCAGGATCGAACCCACCCAGTACTGGGGCAACCCGGCACTCACGGTCTCCACCAGTGAACCGATGGCCCCCCAGGGGCCCCGCCGTCCGGCGGTCAGTGTGGTGGTGACGAGCACCAGCAGCCACGCCACCACGAGCGCGGAGAGCGTCAGGACCAGTGTCGGGCCGATCTGTCCGGCGATCACCTCGGTCACGGGCTGCTGTAGCTGGAACGAGGTACCGAGATCCCCTCGCACCAAGCCACCCAGGTAGTGGAGGTACTGCGCCCAGATCGAGTCGGTGAAACCGTACTGAGCATTGATCGGCGCCAGTTCGTCCGGCGTCCGCTCCCTGCTGACACCGGATTGCAGATTCAGCAGCAACGTCGCACGATCACCCGGCGCCAGCACCTGCAGCAGGAAGGTGATCGATGCCGCGGCCCACAACACGAACACACCGGAGGCGACTTTGCCGAGCCACCGGAGGCCGTGCAGACCGCGCTTGGTCACCGTCGTCGGGGTGGACGGGATGTCGGACGTACCGGCATCCCGGTCGCTGACGAGCGTCATCGCACGAACCTCGCATCCGCGAACACCGGTTCGCCCTGGGATTTCTCGACCCACACGTCGCGCAGCTGCGGCGTGACGGCGATCGAGGTGGTCTGGGTGTACAGGCCGATGGCCAGTGCCTGGTCGCCGATGATGCGCTGCGCCGAGGTGTACAGCCTGCGCTGCTCCGCGGGATCCGCCGACGAGTTGGCCTGCTCGATCACCTGCTGGAGGTGCGGGTCGTTATAGAAGGCGGTGTTGTACGGATTCGGTGTGTCGGTCAGCCGTTGACGCCAATTGATGTACAGCAGACCGGGAGTCGGACTCGTCCAGTAGCCGACGTACGCCTCATAGGTCTCCGGCTTCGAATAGCTGCCGCCGAAGTAGGCGGCCTGGGTGGCAGGCACCAGCTCGATGTCGAAGCCGACGGCGTCCGCCTGATGGGCGATGCTCTGCAGAATGCCTGCGCCCTCCGGTCCGATGATGGCGTCGGCCGCGTACACCACGCGCGCCGTGAGACGCCGACCGTCCTTCGTACGCACGCCGTCGGCGTCGCGACCGGTCCACCCCGCGGCGTCCAGCAATTCCGCCGAACGTCCCGGGTCGTACGCGTAGGTACCGGATTCGGGGTCGTGATCGGGAGTGCTCCGGCTCAGTGCGCCATTCGGGTTATAGGGCACCACACCGAGATACGCGGTCTCCACCGCTTTCCGGCGATCCGCGGCGTAGGCGAAGGCCTGACGCACGCGCACGTCGTCGAACGGCGCGTGATCCACATTCAGCGTGATGGCATTGGGCCGGCCCGGAGTGATGTACTGGTCGGTCTGGAAGCGCCAGGTGGCGTCGGCCCAGTTGATCGCGGGCACGTTGTAGATCACATCCGACGATCCGCTGCGCAGCGAGCCGTACCGCAACACCGGGTCCTTGAGGAACTTCCAGATCACCTTGTCCACGTAGGCGGGCCCCTGGTGTCGCGCATTGGCGGGAGAAGAGTTGTAGTGCGGATTACGCACGAATGTGATGGACCGGTTGCGATCCCACCGATCGATGATGAACGGACCCGAGCCCACGGGCTTGCTGCAGTTCGCCTCGGCACCGCGACGCAGCGCTGTCGGTGACTGAATTCCGAAGTAGCCCTGACTGAGTACCGTCAGCAAAGGCGTATACGGATTCTTCAGGTAGAGCCGATACGTGAGCGGGTCGACGACCTCATCCCGGTCGAAGTACTGACCGATGTAGGAGACGACGGTCCCATTCGGGTTCTCCGGGTCCAGGTACGAGCGGAAGGTCGCCTGCACGGCCGCAGCATCGAGATCCGTTCCGTCACTGAACTTCACACCGGGCTTCAGATGGAAGGTGTAGCTCTTGCGATCCGGCGACAGATCCCACCTCGTGGCCAGCCACGGCACCGGTCGGCCGCCATCGTCGAGGGACACCAGATTGTCGAGGTACTGGCGTGCCAGATAGGCGTTCTGCACCCAGCCGCCGTGGATGCACGGCGGCTCCTGCTCATGTCCGTACTCGATGACACCACCGCTGACCGGCGTGCCCTCGGCAGCGGCCACACCGGTCGACCGGCCGTCACCGGTCTCCGGCCGACCGCACGCGGCGAGCACCACGCACAGCACGAGGCCCAGCAGGGCGGCAGCATGCCGTGGGGTACGGGCAGAACGGATCACGTTTCACTCCTTGGGTATTCGTGCATGGCCTCGATACGCGCCGGGCTCGCTGCGCTCGCGCGCCGCTACTCGACCAGCGAAAGGAACGTTCCTCAGCAGATCGAGTAGCCACCGAGCACAGCGACCCTTCCGCTGATCGAGTAGCCACCGAGCGCAGCGAGGTAGCGTATCGAGATCCCCCTACACGGAAGAGCAACTGGCGCAACGGTAGCGAGCGGCACCGGCTGGGTCACCGCTTGACATCACGGTGATTACAAGGTGACTGCGACCCCGCCGTCCGGCGTAGCGTCGCCGTGGTCCCGGTCCCTGTCAACCGCTAGGAAGCCCGATGTCCCCACAACCTCTGAGCTATGCGGCATTCGTGATGAACACGACGTCGCATATCCTGCACGGCGCCTGGCGCGCGCCCGAAGCACAGCAGCACGACTTCAACTCGCTGCAGCACTGGATCGACCTCGCGAAGACCCTGGAGGCCGCGACCTTCGACTACATCTTCTTCGCCGACGTCGTCGGTCTCTACGACGACTATCAGGGCGACTGGAAGAAGTTCGTGGACACCGGCCTTCAGATCCCCAGCAATGATCCGCTGGTGCTGGCGTCAGCGCTGGCCTCGCACACCGAACATCTCGGTATCGCGATCACCAGCTCGATCCTGCAGGAGCATCCGTTCGATTTCGCACGAAAGATCTCCACACTCGACCATGCGTCGGGCGGACGGATCGCGTGGAACATCGTGACCAGTCTGTCCGGCAATGCCTGGCGCAACTTCGGTTACGACGGCATCACCCGGCACGACGACCGATACGCCTGGGCCGACGAGTACGTCGATGTGGTCTACAAACTGTGGGAGGGATCCTGGGACGAGGGAGCGCTGGTCCAGGACAAGGAATCGGGTATCCACGCCGACTTCGACAAGGTGCACAAGATCTTTCACGAAGGTGAGCGCTACCGCGTGGAGGGACCACACCTGGTCGCGCCGTCACCCCAGCGGACGCCGGTGCTGTTCCAGGCCGGATCGTCGCAGACCGGTCGCCGGTTCGCCGCACGAAATGCCGAGGCGCAGTTCATCATCTCGCCGAGTCCTGCGGACGCGGGCCGACTCATCGACGACACCCGGCGGCTGGTGTCCGAGGCCGGTCGCGATCCGCGCGACCTGAAGTTCTTCCAGGGCTTGTCCTTTGTGGTCGGCTCCACCGAGGAGGAGGCGCATCGGAAGGCGGCCGAACTCGACGAGCTTATCGATCCCGCGACGATCATCGCGCACTCGGCCGGCGGCCTGGGCTTCGATCTCGGGTTCTACGATCTCGACACGCCCATCGGCGACATCAAGACCGAGGGTACCCAGAGCTTCCTGCTCTGGCTGCGGGAGGCTGTCCCGGATCGCGAACCCACCGTCCGTGATCTGGCCGAACTCCGTTCGCGCAGTGGACGTGTGGTGGGTACACCGGAGCAGATCGCGGACCGTCTCGACGAATGGCGTGCTGCGGGCATCGATGGTGTCAACGTCATCAACGCGACAATCCCGGGCACCTACGTCGAGTTCGCGGAACACGTGCTGCCGGTGCTGCGCGACCGCGGGCTGGCCCGTCGCGATTACGAGCCGGGGACGGCGCGACGCAAGCTCAGCGGGAGCGACCGGCTTCCCGACACCCATCCCGCCGCACGCTATCGCGGCGCGTTCGCGGAGGTGAACGCATGACCACGACGCTGAAGGGAGCGGTTGACCGCAGCGACGTGCTCGCCCGGATCGCGGCGGGTGCCGGAGAACGCGAACGCCGGGCGATCGACCCGCACGAGCAGATCCGACTTCTCGCCGAATCCGGCCTCACCGCACTGACATTGGAGCGCTCCGAAGGCGGACAGGGCTTCGGAGCGGTCGAACTGCTGGATTTCGTCATCGATCTGGCGCGGGCCGATCCCGTGGTGGCGCATATCCTGCGCGCGCACTGGTGGTTCGTCGAACAGATCCGGCGGCTGCCCGACGGGCCGGTACGGGAGAAGTGGGCGGCCCGTGTCGCCGCCGGAGACATCTTCGGCAACGCCACCAGCGAACGGACCGGCGCGGCCGGCGCGATCCGGCAACTCGCCACCGAACTCCGTCCGGTGGACGGCGGGTGGTTGCTGAGCGGCGACAAGTTCTACAGCACCGGCACCGCGTTCTCCGACTGGGTGCTGGTCCTGGCATCCGTACACGGCGACCGTGAACAGGTTGCGCGGATCGTGCTGCCGATCGACCGTGAGGGAATCACGGTCGTGGACGACTGGGACGGCATCGGACAGCATCGGACCGGCACGGGCACTACGACTTTCCGGGATGTCGCGGTATCGGACGAGGACATCCTGACCGTCACCGACGTGTCCCCGCAAGCCGTTGCGGCAGCCGGTCCTGTCCCCAATGACGGTCCGCTGCTCCAGTTGTACCTGCAGGCCCTGATCACGGGGATTCTACTGTCGGTGGCCGATGACGCGAAAGATGTACTGCTCGGCCGGACCCGCACCTTCGAGCATGCGCCGGCCGACCGGCCGAATGAGGATCCGGTGCTGCTCGAGACGGTGGGCCGCCTCGACGCTGCCGCCCACGTGGCCCGGTCGGCCGTACTCGCGGCGGCCGCCGATATCGAGACGGCCTACGCCGGTGCACGGTCCGGAGTCGTCGATCCGGAGGCTTTCGCCACCGCGTCGCTGTCGGCGGCACGGGTGAAGACCCATATCGATGAGGTCGGGTTGCGTTCCGCCGCAGCGCTCTTCGAGGTGGGTGGGGCATCCGCGGCGACCCGGCAGCGCAATCTGGATCGTCACTGGCGGAACATCCGGACCATCACCCTGCACAATCCGACGGCCTACAAGGCGGTCGCCATCGGCGATCACCTCGTCAACGGCACGCCGCTGCCGGCGAACGGCTATTTCTGATCCTGCTGAAAACGTCCTCCACACGGTGGTCCGAGGGCATATTGCCCTTGGACCACCGTGTGGAGGACGTTTTCAGCACTACAGGTAGGCGCCCACCGGCAGCGCCGCCTCGTAGTCGTGCGCACCGATCACCGACAACAGTGTCGCGGTGGTGATCTCGGCCCCGTCGATGAGGATCGAACGCCGGACCACCTCACTGATGTCGGCGCCACTGCGGTCCGCGGGCAGCGCCGCGACCACCCGATCCACATCGATGCCGGCACAGGGCAACGGCTCCAGCAACTTCCGCAAGATCGCCGCTGCCGCAACATCCGACGGCGGCCCCAACTCGATGACCGAGTCGAAGCGTGCGGCGCGGGTGGCGGCCGCGTCGAGCGCCCGTGGATCGTTGGTGGTGGCAATGGTCAAGACCCGATCCAGTTTCGCCGCACCGTCGAGAGCCGCCAGCAGCGCGCCCAGTTGTGCATCGTTTCCGTCGCCGCGCCGCCGGATGTACAGATCGATGTCGTCGAGCACCACGACCATCGGACCGAGATCGGCCGCCTGATCGTAGAGCGCGGTGATCCCGTACGACGCCGCCGACGCATCGGCGATGACCACCGTGAACGCGCCCGCCATCTCGGTGGCGACCGCGCGGACGACAGCGGTCTTGCCGACGCCCGGCGGACCGGCCAGCATCACGCCCCGGCTGGTCGGCAGTCCCGCGGCCGCGAGCAGGGTGTGCCGACTGGTCACCGCGCCGATGGCCAGGTCGATCTCCTCCCATACCCGCGACGGCACCATCACCTGTGCGCGGTCGGCGCGCAGGTCGTCGACCACCGACAGCATGAGTCCGCCCTCGTCCGAAGCACGAAGAATCCTTCCGCGCAACGGGTTCCGGTCGAAGATCCGCCTGCGGAGGTCCGACACGACGGTGCGAGCCTCCTCACGTGCATCCGGTGGCGCCACCACCGTGAGGTACGAGTGCTGGTAGCCGACCGCGATTGCGGCGTGGATGGCGATCGGTACGGGCGCGAACCCGCAGTCGGCGCCGAGGAGCAGCGTGACATAGGTCGGGAATGTGTATTCGGTGGCGCCGATCCGCTGATCGGTCCAGCGCGGTGGATCGTCATCGGCGTCCGGTGCGATCACCGGCGCGAACTCGGCGATGAGATCGGTGAGCACCAGGCCGGCCGCCACCACGGTGGAGACCCGCAGGGGCATGTGATGCCTGGTGCGCTCGTATCGCGACGCACCGAGGTGATCGGTGAGCATGTCGTCGATGGTCCTGCGCTGATCGTCGGCGGCCGCGCCGAGCACGCGAGACAGTACGTCGATGGTGCGGCGAACCGGATAGCTCTCGTCGGACAGCAATTCGTCAAGTGTGGTCATTGTTCTGGTACCTGTGTGTGTCGGGGGATCGGTGGTGGCCCTCCTTTCGTCCGGGCAGCGCATACCGTCGCACGATACGAGCTGTGAGGCAACGGATTATCGATGCAGGCGATCGAAGCGCCTACGCGCGGTGCGTCACCGCGACGTCCGTCGCAGAGCGGTCTTCGCGGCGTTGTATTCGCACAGACCGTGCACGCCGGCGCCGGGTGGAGTGGCCTGCGAACAGATGTACACGCCCGGTACCCCGGTGAGATAGGGATCGGCGGCGACCCGGGGGCGGATCCGTGACCGTGCAGCCCGCGTCAACGTGCGACCGACCCGCAGGTCAGCTGTGCGCGGCGACCTTGTCGATGCCCTTCGCCAGCACCGCTCGGAAGGCGGCATCGTCGGGGCCGGCCATGGCGCCACCGCTGGTCACCGCGATGGTGTGACCCGACACGACCGCCCATCCGTTGAGAGCGCTGGTCTTGATCTTCTGGCCGCCCACCTCGGCGACGGAACGCTGACGTACGGCAAAGACGGAGTCCGCCTTGCCCTTCGGCACCTCGATGACGTCGTAGGTGATGGTGGTGGAGACCTTCTGGCCCTGCGTATCCACGACACCCCGAACGGTGGCGCAGTCGCCGGTCATGTTCTTCCGCATCTTATTGAGGTCCTGGTCGCCGACGGTCACCACCTCCGCCAGTGTCTTGGCGCCGGACATCGCCATCAGCATGCCCATATCCGATACGTCGACGTTCTTCGGAACAGCGGTGGGCGGAGCGCATTTCGCGGGCTTGAGGTCGACGCCGTTCGCCGTCTGAAGCATGCTGTCGGCGGCCTGCTGCATCTGTTCCCTCGGCACCGGCATCGCCTGGTAACCCGCCGGCAGGTCCGCCGCCGTCAGGACGAGGCCGGAGATCTGCGTGGCAGCCTTGCTGCCGGCTGCCGCATCACCGGTGTCCGAAGCGGACGTGTTCGACGCGGCATCGGTGTTCTCCGTCGCCGACGGCGCGGAGGCATCCGCCGAATCCGAAGTACCGTCGTCCCCGCAGCCCGCCAGAACGGCAATGGTCGCGGCACCGGTCATCATTCCGGCGATCAGTCGTCGTGTCGTCGGACCCATGGTTCCCCCTCATCACGTCAGCAACAGCCGACTGAGCGTATCCGATGCCGGTGAGCTGCACACACAGGGGAGAACACGGTCGGGACCGAATGGCACGGTGTTGCTCCGGTGGCAAAGTATCTACACTCAGGCCGTGTCGGTCCCGCAGATGTCTCAGTTTCCCTACGGGTCGAAGTCGTTTCTCGGCAAGCCGTTCATCTGGCGTGCCCAGAGCACGTTGCCCCATCGGGAACTGGCGGCGCTCAGTCTCGGTGCGCACATGTGGGCTCTGAACGAATGGCCTTGTGACACCTTGGATGTGCCGGTTGATGAGGCCACCGCCCGCCGCGACCTCGCCGAATGGTGGGGCATCGAGGATCCGGTCAAGGCACGCATGACTGTCGGCCGCCTGCTCGACGGGATGCACAGCGCGACCTTCGAGGTGGTGGCCCCACTCGTCGCCAAGGCCGTCTCCAAGACCGGCGGTCACGATCCCGAATCGCACCGTGATTTCCTCGCGGCTCGTGCCGCCGCCCGCAATGAATCGGCCGCAGCCTGGATCGCCGACTACGACGCGCTCTACAACCTCCGCACCGCGCATCCTCTGCGCCGCGAGTTGACGGCTTACTGGTTTCCCTCACACATCCGGGCATGGGATCTCGGCCGGTTGCCGTTCGTGGTCCGGATGTCTTTGCGCGCAGGCTATTTCACACCTGAGGAATGCTGGCCGATGCTGTACGCAGCGCTCGACTCCGCCCGCGGCTACTACGCGAACTGGCGGCAGTTCGGACACGGGGTGGTCATCGGACGAGGGTACTGGAAGGCACTCACCGATATCGCCGAAGCCGCCGATGCCGCGCAGACCGCCAGCAATGTCGTCGTCGCGTTGCTCGAACGATCAGACAGTCCCTGGCGGCGCGTTCCGCTGCACGCCGCCTGAGAAGATCCGTAGCACCGCGAACCGGTACGACTCGTCGTCGAGTGCGCCGCTCTCGAAGGCGTCCTTCAACTTGTGGAAGCGCTCATACTCGTCAAGGATGCCCTGGTCATGCGCCTTCTCCAGGGTGCCGCCGGCGGTGTCTTCCATCAGGCGCCGCACACACGAGTAGATGCGGTCATGCACGATGGTCAGGCTTGTCTCACCGATGAAGTGAATCTTGGTGAATGCCTCGTAGTCGTACAGTCGGGCCAACCGGAATCCGTCGTCCTCGCCGGCATCCCACATGCCCAGGATCGCGTCGATGGGCATCTCGTAGGCATGCCCCTCCTTGGCGGCGGAGGTGATCAGCACCCTCCGCGTGGTGACCGCCATGAGTCCCCACAGGCCTTTGAACCACGCCGATCGCGCGGTGAGCAACAACTCGTCTTCGTCGAGATACCCGAGGAGACGGTCGATTTCGGCGCTCGGCTCATCCTCCCACCACAGTGCGGCGGCGATGTCGGGACGTCGCACCGACACCGGTCCGTATCCGTGAGGATCCAGCGCAACCCGCTCGGACTGATTCTCCACGCAGCCCCCTTCGTCAGCACCGGCCCCTTCCGGTGTACTACCGATCGTGCCCCGACTCCCCACGCCGCGCGGCCCCGATGACGTTCTCCGGTGCAGTCTATTCGGGCGTGCTCGGAGACGCAGTGACGGTCCCCGGACGCACACCGATCGCGTTGACCCACAACCGGGTCGCGGTGAACACGAGCCGATCCATCGACACTTCGTCACTGTCACCGTCGAGTTCCGGATCATCCACGGAATCACCGAGGGCAAACGCGTGATACGCCATCCGCGAGACCATCCCGGAGAGTGCACTGGCCGCCGAGAGCGCATCCAGATCGGCATCGGCCAGTCCGCGTGCCTGTAACTCCCGGATATGGCGCGCGTTGCGTTCGGCGAATATGCGACTGCGCCGACGACGCATCTCCCGGAACTGCGGGCTGATCCCGGCGACCTGCTCGAGCACCAGCATCAGTTTCGCGTTACGCCGGTACGCCTCGAAATAGGCGCGATTCGCCGCTTCGAGAACCGCGGTCGGATCGTCGTCGGAGGTCGGTTCCACACGCGGCAGTCCGGGATGCAGCATGTCTTCCTGCGCCTCGGCCAGCACCGCGTCGAGTGCCGCCTCCTTGCTGTCGAAATACGTGTAGAAGGTCCCCGTAGAGCAGTTCGCCTCGACGGTGATGTCGGTGAGCCGGGACTCGGCGAATCCGTCCCGCTCGAAAACAACCCGGGCCGCCGCGATCAGACCGGCCCGCGTGCGCTCGCCCCTGGGGGTGACCGGTTTCGGTTTGTCCGCCGACTCCGGTCCGCGGCCCGCGATCACGGACAGCGGCGGGACCTCGTCGACAGGATGACGACCGCTCATCGGCTCACGAGCGCGAGATGAGCGCCTGATCCGACACTCCCGCAGCGGCTTCCGATGCCGCGGCATCGCGATACGGACGCAGTTCGCGGCGCGCGATGGCACGCTTGTGCACCTCGTCCGGGCCGTCGGCGAGACGAAGGGTCCGTACATGCGCGTAGGCCATGGCCAGAGGGAAATCGTCGGTCACGCCGGCGCCGCCATGGACCTGGATGGCGCGGTCGATGATCTTCAGCGCGATGTTCGGTGCCGCGACCTTGATGGCCGCGATCTCGGTCGCCGCGGCCTTGTTGCCTACCGTGTCCATCATGTACGCGGCCTTGAGGGTCAGCAGCCGCACCATCTCGATCTCGATGCGGGCCTCGGCGATCCAGTCCTGGATGTTGGCCCGCTCGGCGATCGGGCGGCCGAAGGTGACGCGCTGGGATGCCCTGGCGCACATGAGTTCCAGTGCGCGTTCGGCGGTGCCGATGATCCGCATGCAGTGGTGGATACGGCCCGGTCCGAGGCGGGCCTGGCTGATGGCGAATCCCTCGCCCTCACCCTTGAGGACGTCGGACAGCGGGACGCGGACGTTCTCGAACAACACCTCGCCATGGCTTTCCCGGTCGACGTACCCGAACACCGGGAGATTGCGCACGATGGTCACGCCGGGTGCGTCGGTGGGTACCACCAGCATCGACTGCTGGCGGTGGATCGGAGCGTCCGGATCGGTCTTGCCCATCACGATCATGACCTTGCAGTCGGGCCGGACCACATTGGACGCGAACCACTTCCGGCCGTTCAGCACGTATTCGTCGCCGTCGCGCACCATCGACATTTCCACATTCGTGGCATCCGAACTGGCCACGGCGGGCTCGGTCATCGCGAATGCCGACGCGATCTCACCGTCGAGCAACGGCTGCAGGTAGCGCTCCTTGTGCTCGTCGGTGCCGAAGAGCGTGAACACCTCCATGTTGCCGGTGTCCGGGGCATTGCAGTTGAACACCTCCGACGCCCAGCTGACCCGGCCCATGATCTCGGCGAGCGGCGCGTACTCGAGATTGGTCAGTCCCGGCCCCCACTCCGCATGCGGGTGAAAGAGATTCCACAGACCGGCATCCCTGGCCTTCGCCTTGAGATCTTTCAGGATCTGCGGAGTGGCGTGCGGGTTGTCGGAGGCCCGCATCTGCTCCTCGTACACCTTCTCGTTGGGGTAGATGTACTCGTCCATGAAGGCCAGCAACCGATTCCGGTAATCCTCGGCACGTTCGGTCGGGTTGAGCAGATCCATCTTCGGTCCCTTCGTGGGCGTCTTCGTGCGTGAAGTCTGTTGTGCGGCTGATGTGTTCAGGCGTCGCCGGTTTCGAGCATCTGCTGGTAGCGCCGCATTCCCCGCAGCCAGCGGTCGTAATCGGCGCCTTTGTGCCGGTACATCTCCAGCACTTCGGCATGCGGAAGGATGAGGAAGCGCTCGTCAACGACCGCCTCGACGACGACGTCGGCCACCTCGGCGGGCGTGAGGACACGACCGGCCGTCTCGACCGCGCGCTGCATCAGCGCCTCGGCACCGTCGGCCGGCTGATCGTCGGGCCGCAACAGCTTCGTGTCGACGCCCATCGGGCACAGGCAGCTCACCCGAATTCCGTTGTCCCCGTATGTTGCCGACAGCCATTCGGCGAATCCGACGGCCGCGTGTTTGCTGACCGAATACGTTGCCGAGCCGAGCTGAGTGAGGAGGCCGGCCGCCGACGCGGTCGACAGGAAGTACCCGGAGCCTCGCTCGGTCCAGCCGGGCACCAGGCGACGTGCAGCCCGAACATGCGCCAGCACATTGATATTCAGCGTTCGATCCCACACCTCGTCCGAGGCGTCGAGGCCCGGGCCGCCGACGATCCCCGCATTCGCGAAGTACAGATCGACCGGCCCGAACCGGTCTTCGGCGAGACGCACCACGGCATCGATATGCCCGGCGTCCGATGCGTCGCCCGCGAGCGCGGCGACGGAACCGGGATGTACGGCGTCGATGGCCTCGGCCGTGGCCAGCAGGGTGTCCGCGTCGATATCCGTCAGGACGACCCGCGCACCGGCGGCTGTGAAGGCCTGCGACACGGCCGCTCCGATGCCCGCGCCTGCACCTGTCACGATGGCGACCGCACCGTCGAGTTCCATCTGGTCCTCCGCTCATCTGCCCAGGTAGGGAGTCTGGCGCTGACCGTACTTGAAGGTGCCTTCATGTTCAAGTGCTTCGGTGCGCGGTTGCCTCCGCACCGCGCGAACACCTGTCATCGTCGGTTGAGCTTGTCGAAACCACCAGCGCCCGGCGTGAGCTCAGGACCGACGACCGCGAATCTCCCCGACCTCGGACCAGAAGCCGATGGCCGCCTTTTCGAAGGCGATCGCGATCCGGGTCTCCTCGTCGGCCTCCGGGCCGTCGACGTCCTCCATCCGTGCATCGAGCCGTTCCTGATGAAACCGCCTCTGCGCATCAGCAAGGCGCCCACGAACATTCGGGCCGGCGAGCTCGTTGAAGAACAGTTTGAGAATGCCGACATCGCGGATCTCGGGAGTCTCGATCGTCGGCGCTGACAACCAGCTGGCCAGTTCGCGGTGTCCGTCGTCGGTCACCGTGAAGACCCTGCGGCGGCGTCCGATGCTCTCGCGCTTCTCACTCATCAGGCCCAATTCGGTGAGACGTTCGGACTCCCGGTACAGCTGCGCCTTGGGCAGCGTCCAGAACGCCCCGATCCCCCGCGCGGACATTTGTTTGAGCTCATAGGGCGTCGCCGAACCGGCGCGGGCCACCAGGCCGAGCACCAGATACGAGGTCGGACTCAACGACGTCACGGGCACAGCGTACAACCGAAATCCGCACCGAGACTCTGATAGTCTCATTGAGACCGTTGCGGGACGGTATCGACCGTGCGGTTGGCCGGCTCGGCAGGTCGCCGGGGGTTGTCGAGCCGGTCATTTCCCGTTGTTCACCAGGGGTTTCACTCGTGGCGACCGGCCTCTGATCCCGTCCCTACGTTTTCTCGACGAACGACCGCGTCGACTCCGGTGGAGGCGAGTAGCGTTAGTTGCACACAGCAGTAGTTCCTGTCGGGTGATAGGCGGGGCGGCTCTGCTGTCGGCATGCGGATGAGGTGGTTGGGCGTGTTCCGGTTGGGGTCCTACCGGTCGAACCGATTGTCGGTGATGTGCACGCCGGAACAGGCGATGGCCATCTTCGACTCCCTTCCGCCGGTCACGATGAAGGATCTGCATATCGGCCGATGGCGTGCCGACATCCTGCGCACCGGCCACCCCGCCGAAGAGCTCATGCCCGCCCTCGGCTGGTACGGCAAACAGGTGATCTCCAGCCACGAGGTGCAGCCTTTCCTCTTCTGCACCCGTGGCGGCCGCGTGTTCCCACTGCGCCCCCACGCTCTGCCCTTCGGAATGGTCGGCAAGACCCCCCTCCTGCTCGCCCGCATCGGTCGGACCTTCCTCGGCCCCGGACGCCCCGTCCTCGGCTCGCACGTGCCCGCCGCCGAGATCCATATGCGTTGGTACCGCGGACAATTGAGCGCCAGCATCGATCATCGTTATGCCGACTGCCGCGACCACCTCCGCCGCATCTCCGACAGCATCATGATGGGCGCCGCCGTCTTCGGCGACTTCAAGCACCCGTTCTTCTTCGTGCTCTATCACGAGGCCGACGACGAAGCACCTGCCAGCATCTCCCCTCCCCGTGCGGCCGAGGTCGAACACGACATGCCGGTGATCGCCACCCGTTCCGTCGATCTACCCGCATCGGATCTCATTCCGCTTCTCGCGCTTGGCTCTTCGCCGCACAGCGAGGTCGAGCGACTCCCCATCTCCGGAGCCCGGCCTCGTCACCGACGACAGGACTGAACACCCGGTCGCGCGTTCGCGCGCAACGTCGGCCTTGGCGCCCCGTAAGTGCGGACGCTGCCCAGGGCGCTGAAGCTGACGCCGCCGACAACATCGGCCTGTGTTTGCCAATTGGTTGCCGTACTGGTGATCTCGTCGGGAGTGAGACCAAATCTCGGCGCCATAGTCCGCTCCTATCCCGCTCGGCTTGAGGGAATACTACGAAGAATTTGCCTCGTCGCCCGAACATGTAAACCGCGCGAATGCCCCCCCCCCGGATCTGCGGCCGGTGGATCCAGAAGATCACCACGTAGCGAACAGTGACGGCTTTCAGGCCGGGGTCATCGTCAAACGTTCCGCCGACTCCGTCGAGTTCATCCTGAGTTCCATTTCGCCATGCATCCGATTCCCTGGCGACGATCAGCTCTGACCGGTTCACAGGCATCACCGCTGCGCGACTCGGATTGCATAGTGCCCGCGGTGACGCTGACCCGCGATACCTGTGGACTCGCGACGACCCGCCCGATGTCGGCACCAACGAGAAGAGCCCCGACCGTCGCGGTCGGGGCTCTCGTTCTGGTGGGCGAAGGGGGACTTGAACCCCCACGTCCCGAAGGACACTGGCACCTGAAGCCAGCGCGTCTGCCATTCCGCCACTCGCCCGTGGCTGTCTGCGTGAGACTGGAAGACGATAGCAAGTGCGCGGGCCAGGGTGCAAAACAGTTGGGCCTCGACGACCGCGTGAACCGGGAACATGCCGATCGGACACGAACTTCGCCACTGTGATCCGAATCTTCTTCAGCACACGTTTGCGGGCGACTGGGAGGGCAAAGTCCGTGGTGAGGCGCGGATCGGCGGGTAGTCTTGACGTGAGTGAATTGCTGATACAGGTGGTGCGTACGGTGCTGTAGTTGACTTGACCCGCGGGGAGCCGGGCACAATCGCTATCATCTATCAGGGTCGCAAGCACGGCGACACGCCATGAGCATCCGTATTCGAGCGGCGAGGGAGGTCGAACGATGGGCATCATGCAACGCCTGGAGCGCAAGCTCGAGGGTGCCGTCGACGACGGCTTCGCGCGGATGTTCGGGGGCGAGGTCGCACCGCAAGAGATCGAGAACGGCTTGCAGCGTGAGGCCGAGGAGCAGCTCGAAGACCTCGGCGACGGGACGGTGCTCGCCCCGAACAGCTACACCCTTCTGTTCAGTCCCACCGACTTCGGGCACGTCGCGGCCGAATACGAACTGAACCGACGGACGTTCTCCAAGCACCTCGAGAACTTCATCCAGGACAATGGCTGGCAAACCTACGGTCGAGTGGTCGTAGAGTTCGAGCAGTCACCGTCGTTACATACGGGTATGTTCCGCACACGCGGCGCAGTGAACCCGGATGCCGTGCCGCGGGTACTCGATGCTCCGCGTCCCGGTCCATCGGAAGAGCAGCACCCAGTACGGGCAGACCGAGAAGTAGGAGCCTCACAGATGACCAACAACCCCGGATACGACCAGCGTGGCGGAGACCCCGCATACGCCCAGGGTGGACAGCAGGGCGGCTACGACCAGGGTTACGGCCAGCAGGGCTACGACCAGGGCCAGCAAGGTTATGGCCAGCAGGGCTACGACCAGCAGTACGGCGGCCAGCAGCAAGGCGGCGGCTACGGACAGCAGGGTTACGACCAGGGTGGCTACGGCCAGCAGGGTTACGACCAGGGCTACGGCGGCCAGCAGCAGGGCGGTTACGGCCAGCAGGGTTACGACCAGGGCTACGGTGGCCAGCAGCAGGGCGGCTACGACCAGGGCTACGGACAGCAAGGTTACGACCAGGGCTACGGCGGCCAGCAGGGCTACGGTCAGCAGCCCGGCGGTTACGACCAGGGTTATCCCCAGCAGGGCGGCTACGACCAGGGTTATGGTCAGCAGCCCGGCGGCTATGACCAGGGCTACGGACAGGCCGGCGGCGGGTACGGCCAGCAGGGCGGCTACGCGCCGGCGGCCATCACGCTGCTCCTCGAGGACGGCAGCAACCGGACCTTCCAGCTTCGTGAGGGCTCGAATGTCATCGGTCGCGGACAGGACGCACAATTCCGTCTCCCGGACACCGGTGTCTCGCGTCGCCACGTCGAGATCCGCTGGGACGGCAACACCGCGATGCTGACCGACCTGAACTCGACGAACGGCACCACCGTCAACGATCTGCAGGTGAGCAGCTGGGAGCTCGCCGACGGCGACCGCATCCGCGTCGGCCACTCCGACATCACCGTTCGGTTCCAGTAACTCCACCAGATATCCCCTGCCGCGCGTCCGGGTCGCTTCGACGGCCCGGGCGTCCGACGTTGATACGGAACTGTCACATCTGAATGCGGGCGAACCTGAACTCTCCCCATAAGATGCAGTCGGGTCCCGATTCCACGAAGCGGCGCCCGGGGGAAATCGTGCGGACCGCGAGATGATGGCGCTGGAGGTGAGAACTCAATGCAGGGCTTGGTGCTGCAACTGACCCGGTTCGGGTTTCTGCTGCTGCTCTGGCTGTTCGTCTGGGCGGTGATCCGTACCCTGCGGGCCGACATCTCCACCGCGGGCGGCAGCCGGCTCTCGCGCTACACGCGCAGCGACAAACGGCAGTCCGGTGGTGGTCGAGGGGCACGCGGGTCGGCACGCCACCTCGTGGTCACGCACGGCGCGCTCGCGAACACCCGCATCAGCCTCGGCCAGCAACCGGTCCTCATCGGGCGTGCCGACGACTCCACACTCGTGCTCACCGACGACTACGCCTCCGAAAGACACGCGCGGTTGTCCCGTCGGGGCGACGACTGGTACGTCGAAGACCTCGGTTCGACCAACGGCACCTACCTCGACCGGTCCAAGGTGACGACGGCGGTGAAGGTCCCGCTCAGCACGCCGATCCGCATCGGCAAGACCGTGATCGAGTTGCGCCCGTGACCCTGGTACTGCGCTACATCGCGCGAAGCGACCGTGGGCTGGTCCGAACCAACAACGAGGACTCGGTCTATGCCGGTGCACGCCTACTCGCCCTCGCCGACGGCATGGGCGGGCACGCGGCCGGTGAGGTCGCCAGCCAGCTGGTGATCCAGGCGCTGCGCAATCTCGACGACGACGAGCCGGGCGGCGATCTCCTCGCCAAACTGGACCGGGCGACGCACGCGGGCAACGCCGCCATCGCCGCACAGGTGGAGGAATCACCGGAACTCGACGGCATGGGCACCACGCTCACCGCGATCCTCTTCGCCGGCACCCGCATCGGGCTCTGCCACATCGGCGACTCCCGCGGCTATCTGTACCGCGACGGACAGCTCACCCAGATCACCCGCGACGACACCTTCGTGCAAACGCTCGTCGACGAGGGCCGCATCACCGCCGAGCAGGCACACACACACCCGCAGCGGTCGCTCATCATGCGCGCGCTCACGGGTCAGGAGGTCGAGCCCACGCTCATCGTCCGCGAGGCCCGGGCCGGCGACCGGTACATGCTGTGCAGCGACGGTCTGTCCGACGTCGTCAGCGAAGAGACCCTCGCCGACACCATGGGTTCCATCCCGGATCACAAGGAGTGCGCCGACCGGCTCATCGAACTCGCGCTCCGCGGCGGCGGCCCGGACAACGTGACGGTCGTCGTCGCCGACGTCGTCGACACCGAGTACGGGGAATCGCGACCGATCGTCGGCGGCGCCGCGGGTGGCGACGATCAGTCGTACACGCCGAATCCGGCGACGGCCGCCGGACGTGCCGCAGCTCTGCGCCCGCCGGCCTCCGAGCCGCAACGGCCGACCATCATGGACGACGAGCCCACGCCGCGCAGCCCGTGGCGTCCCGCGTGGCTCGCCGCGGCGGCACTCCTGGTGATCGCACTGCTCGCCGGCGGTTTCTTCGTGACGCGGGCGATCGTTCACAAGAACTATTTCGTCGGCGCCACCGACGGATCCGTCGTGATCTATCAGGGCGCACCCGACAAGGTGCTGTTCATCGACATGAGTTCCCGCTCGCAGCTGGCGTGCGTGACCGGCCTCGATCAGGCCAAGCCGGAGGTGTCCTTCGTCGACCCGGACGCCGCCGACACCTGCATCCCGCTGCAGATCGCGGATCTCGCCGAACTCGACCGCAATGCGGTCACCGGCAATTCGATCAAGAACATGCCGCTGTCGGATGCGCAGAGCCGGGTACGGCAGCTGAACTTCTTGCCGCTGTGCCCCGATCCGGCGCCGGCTCCCGCTCCGACTCCACCTCCGGGCACGCCTGCACCGAACACCGGGCAGCCGCCCACTCCGGCACCCGGTCCGAACGAGACGTCCACGCCGACCGAGACGTCGGCGGCCGCACCCGCGCAATATGACAGCGACGGCAACAAGATCTGTCGGGGCCACTAGATGACCCAATCCACCGACCACGCACCGCCCCGTCAGCCACCAGAGCAGACGGGCCGCACCACCGAACTGGTTCTCCTCGGCTTCGCCATCGGACTGGTGACGGTCGCCCTACTGATCGTGCAGACCGCACAGGATCAGAGCATCACCGTCGACCTCGCGAAGTACGTCGCGGCCTACATCGCGTTGTTCGGCGTCGCCCACATGGTGGTCAGACGCTATGCGCCACATGCCGATCCACTGATGCTGCCGCTTGTCGCGGTTCTCAACGGGCTGGGGCTGGTGCTCATCCACCGGCTCGATCTCGGCACCGAACGCACCGGCGAGACCATCAGCGGTTCCGAACCCACCAACAACGCCGATCAGCAGCTGCTGTGGGCCGTGCTGGGCATCATCGCGTTCTCCGCGATCCTGATCTTCGTGCGCGACCACCGCACCCTGTCGCGGTACGCGTACACACTGGGCCTGGGTGGCCTGATCTTCCTGGCGCTGCCGACGATCCTGCCGTCGTCGATGTCGGAGATCAACGGCTCGAAGAACTGGATCCGCACACCGATCTTCAATATCCAGCCGGGCGAGTTCTCGAAGATCCTCATCATCATCTTCACCGCAGCCCTGCTGGTCAGCAAGCGCGACCTGTTCACCACGGCGGGCAAACATTTCCTCGGCATGGACCTGCCGCGCGCCCGCGACCTGGGACCGCTGCTCGTCGCGTGGATCATCACCATCGCGATCTTCGCCGCCGCCAACGATCTCGGTGGACCGCTGCTGATCTTCACGACGATCCTGACGATGCTGTACGTCGCCACCGAACGCATCGGCTGGGTCATCATCGGCCTCACACTGTTCGTCGTCGGCGCGATCATCGCGTATCAGCTGTTCTCGCATCTGCAGATCCGCGTGTCCGTCTGGCAGGACCCGTTCGCCGACTTCGACGGTGACGGTTATCAAGTGGGACAAAGCCTTTTCGGGCTAGCCACCGGCGGGTTGTTCGGCACCGGTCTGGGCTCGGGACGACCCAACATCGTGCCGTTCGCCAACACCGACTTCATCATCGCCACCATCGGCGAAGAACTGGGCCTCGTCGGGCTCGGCGCGATCCTGGTGCTGTATCTGGTCCTGGTGATCCGTGGCCTGCGCACCGCGATCACCGTGCGCGACAGCTTCGGCAAACTACTGGCGACGGGGCTGTCGTTCACCATCGCCATCCAGGTGTTCGTGGTCGTCGGCGGTGTCACGAAACTGATCCCGCTGACCGGTCTGACCACCCCGTTCCTGTCGTACGGCGGATCATCGCTGCTCGCCAACTACATTCTGCTGGCCCTGCTCATCCGGATCTCGAACGCGGCGCGCGAACCTGATCCGACGCGCAGACGCCCGCCGCCGAAGAGCATCGATTCGATGCCCACGCAGGTGGTGGGCCGGTGAACAAACCCATCCAGCGCGTGGCACTGGTGGTCATGCTGATGACCGTCGCGCTCCTCGCCAACGCCACCTACGTCCAGGTCTTCAAGGCCGACAAACTGCGCTCGGATCCGCGCAACAACCGCGTGCTGCTCGACGAGTACGCCCGTCAGCGCGGTGCGATCACCGCGGGCGGCGGATCTGTCGTCGCGGTGTCGACGCCCACCGACAGCCGGCTGAAATTCCTGCGCACCTACCCGCCGAACGGCGCCGAGGCCTTCGCCCCGGTGACCGGCTACTACTCATTCCAGTACGGCAGCGCGGGCCTGGAGCTGTACGAGAACTCGATCCTGAACGGCAACGACGACCGCTTGTTCGGGCAGCGATTCATCGACATGTTCTCCGGGCGCGACCCGCGCGGCGGCAACGTGGTCACCACCATCAACCCGCGACTGCAGCGCGTCGGCTTCGACGCACTCCGCAACGGGTGCCAGGGCGGCTGCCGCGGAGCGCTGGTGGCCATCCAGCCGAACACCGGCAAGATCCTGGCGCTCGCCTCCACGCCGAGCTACGACCCCAACAAGCTGGCGAGCCACGATCAGGATGTGCGCGAACGTAATTGGGCCGCGTGGAATCAACCGAACGACCTCGACGCGCCCATGCTCAACCGCGCACTCAATCAGCTCTATCCGCCCGGGTCGACATACAAGGTGCTCACCACCGCGGCCGCGTTGCGCGATGGCATCGGCGTCGGTGAGCGACTCACCGCGGCGCCGTCGATCGTCCTCCCGGACACCGCGACGTCGCTGACCAACTACGACAACCAGACGTGCCCGGGCGGCTCCGGTGGCAGCGTCTCGTTGCTCCAGGCGTTCAAATACTCCTGCAACACCGCCTTCGTCGACCTCACGACGCGGAAGATGAAGGATCCCATCTCCACCTTCCGCGAGACCGCGCAGCGTTTCGGCCTCGACGAAAAGCAGCCGGACACACCGCTTCCGGTCTCCAAGCCGACCGTCGGACCGATCCCGGATCTCGCGGCCCTCGGCCAGTCGTCGATCGGTCAGCGCGACGTCCGGGTCACGCCGATGCAGATGGCGATGGTCGCCGCGACGGTCGCCAACGGCGGTGTCCGAATGCAGCCGTACCTGGTGGACAAATTGCAGGCCGCCGACCTACGGACGCTGCAGACCACGCAGCCGACGACGATGAACGAACCGATCTCCTCCGATCAGGCACGACAGCTCACCGAACTCATGGAGGAATCCGAGCGCAGCACCGCCGGTGCGGGCGGCCCGGTGCAGATCGCGTCGAAGACCGGCACGGCCGAACACGCGGTCTCCGGTGATGTCGCGTCGCAGACCCCCTATTCCTGGTACATCGCGTTCGGGCCGTCCTCGAACGCACAGATCGCCCTCGCGGTCGTCGTGGAGAACGGCGATCCGGGACCCGCCTCGACCGGTGGGCAGGTGGCCGCCCCGATCGGACGCGCGGTGATCAACGCACTGTTGGGAGGTGCAGGCGGATGACCTTGCAGAACGGCACGATCATCGCCGACCGGTATCGGCTGATGCGACTCATCGCGACCGGCGGTATGGGTCAGGTGTGGGAGGCACTGGACACCCGGCTCAATCGCCGTGTGGCGGTGAAGGTCCTGAAGGCCGAGTACTCCAACGACCCGGAGTTCACCGCCCGGTTCCGCGCCGAGGCACAGACCACGGCGATGCTGAACGATCCCGGCATCGCGAACGTCTTCGACTACGGCGAGACACCGGACCGGGGCGGCGGCGATCCGCTCGCCTACCTGGTGATGGAACTGGTCAACGGCGAACCACTGAACTCGGTGATCGCCCGGATGGGCCGGCTGCCCCTGAACAACGCACTCGACATGCTCGAGCAGACGGGTCGTGCTCTCCAGGCGGCCCATGATCAGGGTTTGGTGCACCGGGACGTGAAACCGGGCAACATCCTCATCACCCCGACCGGCCAGGTGAAGATCACCGACTTCGGTATCGCCAAGGCCGTCGACGCGGCGCCGGTCACCCAGACCGGCATGGTGATGGGCACCGCCCAGTACATTTCGCCCGAACAGGCGACCGGTGGCGACGCGACATCGGCCTCCGACGTGTACTCGCTGGGCGTCGTCGGCTACGAGGCGCTGGTCGGACGTAGGCCCTTCCTCGGCGACGGCGCCATCACCGTCGCAATGAAGCACATCCGCGAGGAGCCGCCGCCGCTGCCGACCACTCTCCCGTCGCCCGTCCGGGAACTGATCGACATCACGCTGGCCAAGGAGCCGCGCCAGCGATACGCGAACGGCGGAGAGTTCGCCGACGCGGTCGCCGCCGTCCGCGCCGGCCATCGACCACCCCGACCGGGCACCGCCGGTGGTGCGGCCGCCGCGGCAGCAGCCGGTGCCGCCGCGGCCCGGCCCGCGACCTCGGTGATGACCGGGAGCGGTACCGCCGCAGCAGCCTCACGCCCCTCGACGGCCCGGGCGGTCAGTCGCCCGCCGAGCCGTCCGGTGCCGCCGGTCGACGACAACAGCTGGACCGGTGGCCAGAAGGCTCTGGCCGGGGTCGCGGCCGTGCTGCTCATCGCCGCACTGGCGCTGATCGGGTACTGGCTGGTGAACCAGAACTCGTCGTCGGATCCGGTCCCGCCGACGTCGCCGACCACCGCGACCGTCACCGAGACGACCACGGAGACACCGACGACCGCGGAAACGACCCGGGAGACGACACAGGAGCGGACGACGACCCAGCGTCCGACCCGGACCACCACCGAGGAGCCGACCGAGGAGCCGACGACCACCGAGGCGCCACCGACCACGGAAGCACCCGAGACCACCGATGAAGGGGCGACACCTCAGTTCCCCGGATTCACCATTCCCGGATTCCCTCAATGAGTACGTCCGCACCAGGGGATGCCCGATTTCCATGAGTAGGCCGATAATGGAGGTCGTCGGGGCGACGACCGCACAGGCAGCGTCGGCACACCGCGTTGCGCGATTCAGCGACAGCACGTGTGCCGGGCGCGCGACGACGCGAGAGATGGTGAGTCCCGAATGATGTCGACGCCTCATCACCTCTCCGACCGCTACGAACTGGGCGAGACCCTGGGTTTCGGCGGCATGTCCGAGGTTCACTACGCGCGCGATCTGCTGCTGCACCGCGACGTCGCGGTGAAGGTCCTGCGCGCCGATCTGGCGCGTGACCCCACCTTCTATCTGCGTTTCCGCCGCGAGGCGCAGAACGCCGCGAAACTGAACCATCCGACGATCGTCCAGGTCTTCGACACCGGTGAGGCCGAAACGTCGGACGGCCCGCTGCCGTTCATCGTGATGGAGTACGTCGACGGCGAAACGCTGCGGGATGTGTTGCGCGCCAACGGTCCCGTCTCGCCGCGGCAGGCCATGACATGGATGGCCGACGTGGCGGCCGCGATGGACTTCTCGCACCGCAACGGCATCGTCCACCGCGACATGAAGCCGGCGAACGTGATGATCGACAAGACCGGCGCCATCAAGGTGATGGACTTCGGCATCGCGCGGGCGATGAGCGATGCGACGTCGACGATGACGCAGACGTCGGCGGTCATGGGTACCGCGCAGTATCTGTCGCCGGAGCAGGCCCGCGGCATCAAGGTCGATCCGCGCAGCGACATCTACTCGATGGGCTGCGTGCTGTTCGAATTGCTGACCGGGGAGCCGCCGTTCACCGGTGACTCGCCGGTCGCCGTCGCCCATCAGCATGTGCACGAGGACCCGCCGTGGCCGTCGGCCATCCGGAAGGACATTCCGCCGGAACTGGACTCCGTCGTACTCAAGGCAATGAGCAAGAACCCGGCCAACCGGTATCAGTCGGCCGCCGATCTTCGGGCCGACCTGATCAAGGTGCTGGCCGGCGGCAAGCCGTCCGCACCCATGCTCCTGTCGGACGAGGACCGCACCGAGTTCATCGATACCGGGCCACGACGGTCGGTGCTCGACACCGGACCGCGCCGCGCCGTCGGCGGTCGCAGCGGGGACGACGACGGCGATACGCCTCGGCGTCGTCGACGCGTCGGACTGATCGTCGGTGCGCTCGCCGCAGCCGTCGTGCTGGTGGCGGGACTGCTGCTCTGGGCACCCTGGGGTTCTGACCCAGCCCGCCAGGTCCCGGTACCGACCGTCGCGGGCAAGTCGTCGACCGCCGCACGAGACCTGCTGGAACGGGCAGGCTTCCGGGTCAAGCAACTCGATGAGCCCAGCCTCGACGTGCCGGTCGGGTCCGCGACCCGCACCACGCCCTCGGAGGCCGTCCTGGCCGACGAGAAATCCGAGGTCACGCTGTACGTCTCCACCGGGCCGCAGCGGCATCAGCTACCCGACCTCAAAGGCAAGACGCCCGATGACGCTCGGGAGGAACTCCGTGTCCTGGGCTTCACGAATGTGAAGACCGATCGGATCGACTCGTCCAACGAACTCAAGGGCAAGGTCGTCAGCAGCACTCCGGTGAATGGCACCAATGCGCCGGTGAACGGACCGATCGTGCTGCACATCGGCGACGGCCCGAAGACCGTCGCGGTGCCGGACGTCACCGGTCAGCAGTCGTCGGCAGCACGGACCGTGCTCGAGCAGATCGGCCTGAAAGTGGTTGCCATATCAGGCGATTCGGACCTGCCCGAGGGGACGGTCATCAGCAGCTCGCCGAACTCGGGAGAGAACGTCGAACAGGGCAGCACCGTGCAGATCACGGTCTCGCGCGGCAACATGTTCGTGATGCCCGACCTCCGCGGCCAGACCCCGGCGCAGGCGCGTGGGACGCTGACCGAGGCAGGATGGTCGGATTCCACACTCACCCGGTCCACCCGGAACGTGCCGCTCGGCAGCCCCGACAACGGACGCATCATCGGCCAGACGCCGGGCGCGGGATCGAAGGTCCGCAAGGACGGTTCGGTGTCGATCGTCGTCGGCAACGGCAGCCTGCTGCCGGGCTAGCGACTGCGATGATCTCGATACGCGACGGGCTCGCTGCGCTCGCTCGTCGCTACTCGATCAGCGAATGGTGCTGATCGAGTAGCCCGAGGCACCAGATCGTGTTTCGCTGATCGAGTAACCCGAGCCGCCAGGTCGTGTTCCGTTGATCGAGTAGCCCGAGCCGCCAGGTCGTGTTCCGTTGATCGAGTAGCCCGAGGCGCCAGCCGAGGGCGTATCGAGATCCCACTCAGCCGAGAGCGGCGGCGACCTCGGCCTCGAGTTCGGCGACGCGACTCTCCGGGATGTCGATCCCGCACACCGACAACCAGTTGGCGAGCATCCGGTGCCCACCCTGGGTCAGGACGCTCTCGGGGTGGAACTGCACGCCATGAATCGGGAGTTCGCGATGCATCATCGCCATCACGATCCCTGATTCCGTCCGGCCGGTCACCACGAGTTCGTCGGGGATGGTCTCGGGCAGCACCGTCAGCGAGTGGTAGCGGGTCGCGGTGAATGGATCCGGCAGACCGGCGAGAACACCCGTGCCGTCGTGATGGACCTGAGAAGTCTTGCCGTGCAGCAACTCCGGTGCGCGATCCACCGTGCCACCGAAGACCGCGCCGATGGCCTGATGGCCGAGGCAGACACCGAGGAGGGGAATCCCTGATCGTCGCGCGACGTCGACCATCGGCATCGTGGCTCCCGCGCGTTGCGGTGTGCCGGGCCCCGGGCTCAGCAGGACACCGTCGAAGCCGGCGGCTGCACTCTCCAGGTCGGCGAGCTCGGGAGCGTCGTTGCGCCACACCACAGCCTCCACACCCAACTGACCCAGATACTGGACGAGGTTGTAGACGAAGCTGTCGTAATTGTCGATGACGAGGATGCGACCGGACACGGATCCGGCTTCCACGTGCGCAGACGGCTCATTCACCCCGCCAGGCTACCCGGCGCGTGCGATACCGTAGAGGGCAACCCGCAGCGGTCCCCACCCGGGATGCGCGGTAATTCGAGACCTGCCCGAGCAGCTCAGGCCGAGTGTGCCGAGCTGTGAGTACAACAGAGGAAGTCATGCCGAAGTCAAAAGTCCGGAAGAAGACCGACTACACGATCAACCCGGCAAGCCGTACGCCGGTGAAGGTCAAGACCGGGCCGTCGAGCTCGGTGTATGTCGCCGTCATGCTCGGGCTGATGTTGATCGGCCTGGCCTGGCTGGTGGTCTTCTATCTCGTCGCCACCCCGAACGGGCTCGGCGCCGACGGCAAGGCCCTGCACTGGATGTACGAGCTGGGCCCGTGGAACTTCCTGATCGGGTTCGCGCTGATGGTCGTCGGGCTCCTCATGACGATGCGGTGGCGCTGATCAATCCTGCATCTGACCAGGGAAAACACATGCGTGTCAGTTATCCACACTGTGGAAATAACATGTGTGTAAGTAGTCCCCACTGTGAGTAAAGCCTGTGGATAACTCAGCCGAACGCTCCACAGCGGCGTGGTCGACGCCGCGCGCCGCCGGGCTCGCGATGGCGGGCGGCGGTCTGATTCTGCTGGTCGCGGCCGTGATCGTCGGCGACCCGGTCGGCGCGCTGATGCTCGGTGTGGCCGGTGTCCTGCTGTTGGCGTTCGCCGCAGCGGCATTGATGATCCGCCCGCGTCTGGCCGTCGTCGACGTCGACGGCCGGACCGCGTTGCAGATCCGCACGATCACCGGGGCGCAGGTCTATCCGCCCGAGCGGATCGATCGCATCCGCGTGCTCGACTTCCGGCGCGTCGGACGACGCAGCGGGCATCTGGAGTTCGACCTCTTGCAGGAGGACGCCCCCGCCGAATCCGCCGACGAGCTGCGCGACGACGTCCGGCTCGTGGTCTTCGGGCGCTGGGATCTGGGCACCGACGTCCGCGACGTCGCCGAAGAACTGCGTCTCCACGGCTTCGACGTCGAGGATGCGCGCGATTCGCCGACTGGCTGATCGGGGTGGGTGGTCTCGATATGCGCCGGGCTCGCTACGCTCGCACGCCGCTACTCGACCAGCAGCAACAGCCCTCGCTCGTCGAGCACGCCACACCCCTCGCTGGTCGAGTAGGCCACGAGCGCAGCGAGTCGCCGTATCGAGACCGGCTCAGCGAAGGATGAGCGGCCCGTCGTACATGACTCCGGCGGCGACGCCGAGGCCGATGGCAATGACCAGCAGGATGCTCGCGGCGACCCATCCGACACGGCTCACCGACTGTCCGGTCCGGGATTCCGCGGGAACCAGAAGTTCCGGCAGGTACAGGATCGCGGCGGTCGAGGCCGCACCGAAGACCAGGCCGCCGACGTGGGCGAGCAACGAGATGTTCGGCACGGAGAACGAGAACACCAGGTTGATCACGATGATCGTGATGACACCGGTCGGCGGGATCTTCGCGCGAAGCACGACGATGAGCATCGCGCCCATCAGGCCGTAGATCGCACCGGAGGCGCCGGCGCTGCTCACGTTGGGCGCCTCGAACCACATGACGGCCGCGCTGCCGCCGAAGAGCGAGGTCAGATAGACGAGCAGGAAACGTCCCCACCCGAGTGCGATCTCCAGATCGCGGCCCAGGATGAACAGCGAGATCATGTTCAGCGCCAGATGCGCGACGGTGAAGTGCAGGAACCCGGATGTCAGCAGGCGCCAGTAGTCGCCGTCGCCGACGAATCCGACGACCAGGTCCCCCTGCCGGAACAGTCCGGCCAGTCCGGCGTCGAAGTTGCCGGCCTGGATGAGGCACACCACGAAGATCGCCACGTTGATGGCGATGAGCCCGTAGGTGACGTAGGGGCGTGTTGCGGTGCGGGTCTGCCGGACCATCGGGCGTACACCGCGTTCGTTGGTCGTGTGGACGACCGAGCGTTGCATCCCGTCATTGCGCAGACAGTCGACGCAGTGCTGGCCGACCGCTGCCGGACGTAGACATTCCGGGCATGCCGGACGCCCACAGCGGCTGCAGGCCAGGCCGGTGGGTCGATCCGGATGTCGCACGCACGCCGCCGGAGAACCGGATTGATGCGGCCCGCTCGCTCCGCTCCCGGCGCCGGCGGCGTGCGTGGAATCGAAAGGTGATTCGGTCAGTTGACTTCGACCTTCTGAATGACGACCTCGTCGAGCGGGCGGTCGGCCCGATCGGTGGAGGTGGTCGCGATCGCGTCGACGACCTTCTGCGACTCCGGATCGGTGACCTCACCGAAGATGGTGTGGCGGCGATTCAGGTGCGGGGTCGGGCCGACGGTGATGAAGAACTGCGAACCGTTGGTGCCCGGGCCGGCGTTCGCCATGGCCAGCAGGTACGGGCGGTCGAACTGGAGTTCCGGGTGGAATTCGTCCTCGAACTGGTAGCCGGGGCCGCCGCGGCCGGTGCCGGTCGGGTCGCCGCCCTGGATCATGAAGCCGTCGATGACGCGGTGGAAGACGGAGCCGTCGTAGAACGGGCCGCTGTTTCCGCCGGAGGCGTTCGGCTGGCTGTACTCCTTGGAACCGTCGGCGAGACCGGTGAAGTTCGCCACGGTCTTCGGCGCGTGATTCGGGAAGAGGTCGACGACGATGTCGCCGCGGTTGGTGTGGAGCGTCGCGGTCTGCTTCGGTGTAGTCACATCTCGATTCAACCATTGATAGGCATTTGTCCCCACCCCCTGTAGGGCGACACCTGAATGACTCGAGGTGACAGCAGCGGTGTCGGACTGGCACGCTTGGGTCCATGGCGAAGAAGTATGTGTGGGCATCCGTGGCGGCGACCGTGATCGCGCTGGTCACCGCCGGTGCCGCGGGCGCCCTGATCCGGCGTTCGCGCCGTGAGGCTCCGCCGGTCGCCGCGACCGTGCCGCGCGTCGAGGACTATCCGAAGCCGGTTGCTGCGGCGTCGTGACCGCGATGCGGGGTGTTCATCCTCGCGCAACGACAATTCGAAACGGTAATTTAGACCAGTGACCTCCGACGACGATCCCCGTCCCGCTGCTCCCGGTTCCGCTGCCGGCAGCCCGGGTGATGGTGGTGCCGACTCGACCGATGCGTCGGGCCCGATGATCTCCGCTCCCTGGGAACGTCGTCCCACTGCGCCCGTGAGTTCCCCGGACAGTGGCTCGTCGCCGTCGGGTTTCTCGCCGCTCGGCGACAATGCGCCGAGCACCATGCCCAATCCCCTGCCTCCGTCGGCTCCGCCGTCGTCGTCGCGGCCGGATGGCACAGGCCCGCAGGGCCCGAATGCTCCCGTTCGTCGCCGGCGTCAGCAGCCGCCACTGCCCGAAGGGGTGTTGCAGTGGGGGCCCGGCGCCGGCCGCACTCCGCCGCTCCGTCGCGGTACTCCCCCACGTCCGGCCCCGGTGTCGCCGACGGGCCTGCAACCCCCTCCGCGCGAACACCGCCGCCCGCCTGCTCCTCCGCCGACCGGTCCACGTACAGGCCCCGGCCCGCGCCCGCCCGGCGGACCTGCTGCGCCGATGCCCCCGGCAGGCGGCCCGCCCCGGCCGGGAGGGCCCCGTCCTCCGGGTCAGCCACCGGTCCCCCCGGCCCGGAATCGTCCCGCCGACTCCGATGACGAGGTTCCTACCTCGCTGTCCCCGGCTCCCACACCGCCCGGTGTCCGGCCGCCGCCGTACCTGGGCGACGATCAGGACGGCGACGCCATCCGGCCGTCGTCCAACCCCCAGGCCACCAGCCGCATCGATTCGGATTCCGAACGCCCACTGGCCTATTCAGCTGCGGCGGCCGCGGCGTCGAACGACGCGCGTGCCGGAGATTTCGACGACGACCTTGTTACGGAGGACCCGGTGCCACCTCGTCCGCGCTCGGACTCCCCGGACAGGCGGGCACCCCGCGGGCGGACTGCCCCCAAGGGCACCAACCGGCTCGCGATCTGGGCGATGGTGCTCTCATTCCTCGGCATCACCGCACCCATCGGCCTCTTCCTCGGCTACCGAGCGCGCAACGAGATCACCCGCACCCGCGAATACGGCGAACCCTTTGCACGCGTGGCCATCTGGATCGGATGGTTCTACATCATCGTCCTGATCCTGGGACTCCTGTTGTACTTCTGGATCGCCGGGCAGGGCAACTGACCCTCGTTAAGGCTAGTGCGACTCATCTCCACTTGGTGAAGCATCTGAAAGGTCGGCCAATGGTACGTCGGACAGTCGTTACAACACTGGTGACGATTTTCGCCTTGTTAGCGATCGTGGGTTCCGGAGTCGCGAATGCGAAGCCCTCACCTGCGCCCCGTTTAGCCTTGTATTCCGAGGATATCGTTGCCGCAGGGAGCAACAGCGGTTGCCGCGGGACAATCCACGCGGCCATCGAGGTCGACCGCGCGAAACCAGGCCGCGCCTTTGTGACGCTGCGGCCCCGTTCCTTTGTCGGCAACAGCCCGGCATGGCGGAAGAACCCCGTCTGCAAAATTCGGATCTACTCCGTCGTGGACTTTTTCCGCTACGGCTGGGGCCGGATCGTCACAGCCGGTCCTCGGGGAGGAGCACCCGTCCGCGTTACTATCCCTACGGGCCCGGGCTTGCACCTTCTATCCTTCGGAGTCAACGGAGCAGGCGTCGGAAACGGCAATTACATCATTGTCCCGTAGGGAAATTCGCTCCCTACCTCAAGCAAGCCACGGAACCTGCGCGTGCAACTCGTTAGCTGCTCTCGATCCAGGTCGTTGACGGCTTGAATCGGGTCGAGTATCGCCTGCCCGTCTGACGCGCGCAGCGGCGGTGCACTCACCACCTGCGAATACACCGTCAGGGAATCGTCTTTATGACGGACTCGGTCTTTCCTGCGGCCCGAGACCCTGCACTCCCGGCATAGCCGACTGCAACTCGTTGTGCCCGGTCTTGTGAGCCTATGAGCTGTCGGAGCCGGGTACCGAGAAGTTTTGATCGCGAGTTGTGATCAGTCCGCGATCCCGGCGTTTCCAGTTTGCATTTCTGGACTGCTGGCTATGGCCAACTGACCCTGCCATCAGTCATATCCGTCCGCGACCCACACCGGTGCCCCGAGAGCCTTTTTCTGGCCACCACCAGTTGGCAGAGGTCTTGGTGGCACCTTGACAGCGCAACTCGTCCGCTGCCTGGCCTTGGACGCGCGTGTCGGCTTTGGTCCAACGACACCCTCTCTGACGCCGCCAGCTACGATCACATAAGGGGATGACCAGTACTCGTCCACGGCCTCCCTGACGCACATCAACGACGAAATGACTGGAAGCTAGAATGCGCGCCTACCGACGTACTATAATTTCGGGCTTGGCTTGTGTTGTGACGACACTCGGACTAGTCGCCGGAACTGGCTCTTCTACGGCGGCTCCACAACTGCCACATGTCACGACATTTGGCGAGACGCTAGGCGTCGTCGGTAATCATTCGAATTGCCGAGGCAGTTTCCACACGGCAGTTACATCTCCGCCCAAGAAACGTGGAGCTGTGCGGCTCACGTTTACCTCCAACGGGTTCACCGGGAATGGCTCGACTTGGAAGCGCAATCCGGTCTGCCGCTTCCTCGTAATGGTTTCCGTCACGGGACCGGTTGGTTTCCAGGTAGAACACCCAGTTGCGGTTGGCTTCGGGCGCAAGCGGGGAGAGCGTGTTGTGAAAGATGTCCGCACCGGATCTGGACTTGTACTGGTGAGTGTCAATGCGTACGCAGTCAACACACCCGTCCGAACACCCGTGTCGATCTCGACCGGCTACTACACAATAGTCCCTTAGCCTAAGGTCAGTTAGCGGATACTCTGAAATAGTCCCGCAGGGGACACGTTGGTATTCTCCTGCGGGACTGTTCTTTCTCACGTACTTAGAATCGAGCAGCAATAATTCATGTAGGAATTCCAAACTGACCCTCAGTTCATTTACCGAATTGCCTATGCCGCCGCCTCCTACCACCGCGTTGCAAATGGATGCGGAGGCCAACGCTTCGGCTGTACCAGCTATTGGCACTCAGATGGTCGTCGAGTCAGGTGCCAGAATCGATGTTCTAGTTCGCCAGTCATCCAGTTCCAACGAACTATCGCCGTGGCCTGACTCTATGGATAACACGTCTGCGAAACCGTGACCGGTCCTTCTTTCGCCCTCGCTACTTGCTATTGGACGTCGCAGCTGCAAGCTCTTGGATGGTTTCCCATGTGTGCTGCCCGAAGCCCTGCCGGGCTTCGCTGTCCAACCGGGCACCGGAACCGAGGACAGGCTCGTAATCAAATCCGATCACCGAAGCAACGTCACCACCGACCGAATCGATCACCATGTCGGTCAACGCTTCGTGATTGAGTGTCGGAATCTGGCAACAGATCACCACCACCGTCCGCTGTAGGGCGCCGGCGCGTTGCCACTGCGTGAGGAACGGCTTCGCCCTGTTCAATAGGTCCGGACGCGGTGCGAGAACGAGGACCGGTGTGATGTGTTGGGCGATCGGGCTTTCCGTCAGATCCGGCAGCGTCGTGAGTGCGCGTGCACCGGCATCGACCACCGGGACTGCGCCCACCTGCCAGGTGTCCATAATTGCGTCGGTGACGGTGCCCTCTTCGGATGCGAGGAACAGACCGGTTCCCGACGCAGTACGCAGGAGTGCAGGGTCCCCACGGCCCTGCAAACGCAACTCGATATCGCAGTCGTTGCCAGACGCATCGACCCACCACGACGCGTCACGCATCGTAGATGCCGCCCGATACTCAGCCAGCAAGGCCGAAATCACCGACGTACCAACGCCGCCCGAAGTACCGCACACCACAGTGGTGCGTTCGTTCCAATCGGGTGGCGTGAGCCCTTCCGGGCTCATGCCACCCCCGTCGTCATGGACCGACATCTCTGAGCAAACCGTCCTTGTGGGTCGCAGCGTTCAGTGTCAATTGCCTGGCACGCTCAGTGTATTGATCCGTGCCATGCGTATCCGGCCGACCCTATCTGTCGCCTTGGCTGAAGGACCTACCGTTCGCAATTAACGAGCGGCAGGAGTCTCCTGCGGCCACAGAACCTCGACTCCCGGCAGAACCGACTGCAGCTGCTTGGTCCCTTGCTTCGTGAGCTGGCGAGCAGTCTTCTCCGCGCCCGGCCCGAGGACCTTGTACGGCGCCATGGCCTGCTCGACCGACCAACCAAACTCCTGATTACCAACCTTGCCCTTCACGTCACCACGAAGATTCACGACATAATCAACGGCCGGAAGTCCGGACTTCGACGCTTTCTCCGACGGCAGGTGGAGCTCGAACTGATTCGCACCGGGATTTGGCAGCGGCTTCGGCTTCGGAGCGTTCGGACGGTCCTGCTTCCACGGTTCCTTCGGATTCGCGCCTGGGTCGCCGGCCCCCAGGGCGTAAGCCAACGCGCCGCCGATCGTGCCACCGATCACAGCACCAGTGGCCGCACCTGCCGCAGCACCTGCAGCGGCACCTCCCGCCAAGCCAACGCCAGCACCTATTAGCGCCCCGGTCGTGGCTAGCGGGCCGTTTACACACCCGGCAACGATCGGCGTACACAAGCCAATCACTGCGCCGACTCCTGCTCCCACAGGCGTGCCAAACGCAGCCCCGACGAGTGCTCCAGGGAGCACCAACGCCGCAGCGCCGGCAGTTCCACCAGCCATCACGCCGATAATCGTCGAAGCGGCTTGACGTGACGCCTTGTCCTTCGGCACGCCCACGGCGATCAGGTTCTGAGCGATCTTCGCTTCGCCGTAAGCCGACCATGCGTTGATCGAGTTCACATCACGCATATTCATCCCCTTGGGAATCGGGGTGATGAAGTTGCCGACGCGAATCTTGTTGGGTGGCGGAGCGATCGGACGCACCGGCGCAACACGCTTAGGTGCCTGCAACGGCGCATTCGGTACCGGGTTGTAGGCATCCTCGTATTGCTGGGGTGCAGCCTGCGGGGTGTACTCCACGTACGGAGCCTCCTGCGGCGGTCCCGGAATCGACCCCGGGCCCGGGCTGGTCACTGCGGGAGGTGCGGGGGCAGGCTGCGGGGTCGGTGTGGTGCCGCCCTGCTCCGGTGCGCTCTGCTCGGGCGTGGTGCCACCCTGCTCGGGTGCGGAATCGCCGGGGTTGGTGCCACCCTGCTCGACCGCGGATGCGGCACCGGCGCCGAGGCCGGCGGCGATCGACGCCGCGAGGACTGCCGAGGTGACGGTGGTGAGCACCGGCGACCGACGGTCACCTGTCTTCAGCGCATGACGGGCTCTGCGTTTGATCGGTGGCTGACTCATCGGTGTTGTTTCCCTTTCACTGACAAAGTGTGAAGCACAAAAGGTGTGGCGGTCGGTGCGATGCATGGTCACTTCACCGACTTAATGGACGCGATCCAATATTTTCCGTCGGTCTGAACGGTTTGGATCAGCTGCCGATACACGATCGGTGTCGCAGCACCGGCCGGTAGTTCGGTGAGGACCACGTTGTACGAGTTGTTCCCCGCATCGGTGATCGTCAGGCAGTGGCGTGTGCCCGCTGCGCGCTGGTCGATGAACCCTTGCATCGCCTTCTCGGGTGCGACCGCGTTGGGGGCTGTCACGGCGCGCGCCTTCGCGGCGGACCGAAGCTCGTAGTACGCGTAGTTGAAGGCCTTGATGACGGCGGGACCGGACATCTGGTCTCCCGCGTCGTTACCGGTCGTCGTGCCGTTGCTGCTTGTCGCCGGGCAGTCGCCTTCCGCACTCGACGTCGCATCGGTGAGGGTGGTCGTGGCGCTTTCCGGCCCGGCGACTTCACTCTCGTCTCCGGCCATGCGCACCACACCGAACCCTGCGAGGCCCAGGACGAGGATCAGAACAGCGGCACTTCCGATAAGCAAGCCACGGTGGCCCTTCCACCAGCTGGGCTTCTTGTGCACGGGATCCGACTCACCGTTGCCATGTGCCACGCGTGTGCGTTTTGCTTCGGCATCGAGAAAGGACTCGAGGTCGGAGGATGCGCCGACACTCGATGGCCGCTCGGGAATGAAGGTGGTCGGCTCTGGGGCAGGGACAAATGCCGGTGACTGTGGCGCGAACGAGGGCTCCGGAGGAGTTGGAACAGGCTCCCACTGTGAATCCGACTCGGGCGCGAAGGGCTCGGGGTATACGGCCGATTCCTGACGGTCCGGCGAGGCCACAGATCCGTTGGCAGCGCGAGCACCGGACAGCGCGAGGGCAAGCTCACGCGCAGGGCGGGTGTCAGTCGCGGGCCAAGCCTCGACATCAGCGAACCACCATATGCCGCCAGTCTGACCGGACGTCACTCTCACACCTCCCCCACGGGCATTCAGTGTCCTGCAGACACGCTTGTACGCGCGCGTCGAACAAACTGGCGTGTGTCACCAGTCTGGGCGGTGTATCACCAGGTCATCGGTACGACGAAACCCACGTCAACACCCCGGACCAGATACACCATGCCTATCCCCCGACGTGCACGGGCAGATTACCGTATCGGCCCAGCGCACTGCACATCGCAGCGACTCATGTCACTACAACGCGTCGTTCACTCGAATGACACGGGTCGCACGTCTCCTATCGGACCGGCGCCCGATGATCTCTGGGGCCGAAATGCCTCCCGTGAACCATCGCGCCGGCCGTGAGAACTATGGGACGAGGATGTAAGCACCGTTCGGATACGAAAATCCGCGGGGTTCGAAGTACAACCACTGAAGACCCGATCCCGGACGCAGCACATGAGTAACGGACTTGCCACCGCGCGGTCCTGCAGTCACACGCTTGATGTGCTTACGTTGCAGTGTGTAGTAGTCAACATAATTGAGGGTCGCCATGACATCGATACTGCAGACAGGACTTCGTTTCCACTTCGGGCCGTCACCGACGAAGCGGCCGGGCGTGTAGGTTGCGTAGACCACACCACGTTTGCGGGGGTCGGTCTTCAAGTTCACACGGATAGGCCCACGGCACCCACTGTTACCGCCGACAGCCCACATCGTGTCTCCACCTGCGCCGGCCCAAATCATTTGAGCTGGGCCGGGCTTAGCGGTTGCGGCACCTCCCCCGACCACAGCCCCAGCCGCAGCCAGCGCTGCAACTACAAAGCCTGAGACGAGCTTCTTGATCCCGGTCATAGCCACGGCCTTCCCGCAGTAAGGTCCACCCGAAAATGCGACTGCTGCTCCAGCCATGCAGAGCTAATCGTGCGCAGCCTGAGCAGTTGTGGAGCGCTTCGAAAGACTAACCCAAGCCGGGCAGATCGCATAGGAGGGGGCAACGATTCATGCGGCTCCCCTGCACCGCGACACATGAATCCAGGACCCTAGTCGACCCTAATCAAGTGGAGCCGGTCGATTAGATCAGTTCATGAGCAGATGATCGACGCAGATTCTGAAGGACCTCAGAGAGCAGGACCAAAACTTGCTTACTTACTTGTGGAGCCTAGGAGATTCGAACTCCTGACATCTGCCTTGCAAAGGCAGCGCTCTACCAACTGAGCTAAGGCCCCGTACCGACCGCACTGGTCGGCGGGTGCGAACACGGTGCGGACACCACTCGCAGTGGGCCTAGGAGGACTTGAACCTCCGACCTCTTCGTTATCAGCGAAGCGCTCTAACCGCCTGAGCTATAGGCCCGTGAACCGAGGTGTGACACTACCCGACGAGCGCGCGTCCAGCCAAAACGCCTGTTCGGAAGCGGTCTTTTGCTCCCCCTTCGGTCCCGGCTCGGCCGCCCATACAGTCAAGCTCCCACCCGGCTCTGTTCGGGAGCACGTGGTGGGAGCTTGACCCATCGTTCACAAACGCGGCTGGTGCTTTTCATGGACGACAAGGATCCCGCGACAATCTGGACTGGCACCACCACTTAACTGGACCAGTACAAGAGAATACGTAAAGTGCCGCTTTCTTCCGCTTGTCAGGGAACAAGATAATAGCCACCAACAGGTGACCCTGCGCCCAGCGTCGTGACGTTCAGTGCCTGAAAACCTGATCCCGATCGATAAGCCTTCGTTACCGACCTGCCCACTTTAGGGCCTGCAAGGAACTTGAAAGCGCGCTTTGGCGCGAAAGTCTGGCCCCAGCCCACGGTCGGCACGAGATCAAGACGGCAAACGGGATTTCGTCGCCATCCGGGTCCGTCGCCGACAAATCGACCTGGCGTATACGTTATGTACGTCATGCCCGGCCGCGCAGGATCGGTTTTCACCAGAACACGGATCGGACCACGACAGTTGTGATTGGTACCGATAGCCCAGATAGTATCGCCCGCATTCACTGCCCACCACAACTGTGCCGGACGAGGCTTTGCCTCAGCGGCACCAATGCCACCAACAGTGAGACCCGCAGCTGACATCAGTACCACGGCCACCGCAATAACAGCGCGGCCGAACTTCTTCTGCATCTTTCCCTCCCAACCTCTACTACTTGTCACCTCTGGTCAAGCTCCGTGAGCATACCGCCTATTGCCCCTGCAACGAACACAGGTCGCTTGACCACGGGCTTTTCTTCACAGTGTCTGAGCGCCGATGTCTCATGTCTCATGTCTCATGTCTCATGTCTCACCGACGACGCGTACCACGGCGGTGTCCCGCTACGAAATTCTTACCGAGCAAACCCAACGCACTCGGGTTATCGGTTCTGACGGGGTAATGATGGACGGCCTTTCATGGCCAAGTCGCCCCCTGCGGCCTGATAAAGGCGCAGCATGCGGCCCAGAGCATTCTCCACCATCGGTTTCAGCGGACTAGGCACAGTGACTGCTCGGTCTGCCTAGCTGGAGACGATTTCTGGAGTCGCCGAGGAGTTACTTGCCGATCATCTCATTGACAACCCAAGGTCGAAATTCGTCCTCGATTAGCGCTAGCGCATCAATCCAGGTCGGCGATGGTGATCTCAGCGCCGCCGATGAGATCGGCGCAGATGTTGTAGATGTAGGCACCGATGGTGGCGATCGCGGTGAGCAGGATCGCGTTGATCGCGCCGAGCAGCATCGACCAGCCGAAGATCGTGCCCGCGCCGATCGTCGATTCGCTCGATGACCCGTCCGGGGTCGCGATGGTGGCGAAGGAGCTGTTGATCTGATCCCAGACACCCATGCCGTCAAGGATCAGATACAGCAGCGCCACCGCGATCATCCAGATGAAGAAGCCCACCACGGCCAGCACCGCGGAAATCTTGAACGTCGCCCACGGATCGATCCGCCGGACCTGGACGGCCGCCCGCAAGGCGCGGGTCGCGCCGATCTCGGTCGGTGCGACACGGACCGCGGCAGGCGCGGCGGCCTGTGGCGCTCCGACGTGGTGGATGGCGTCGAGATTCGGCAGCTTCTCCCCCGGCAGGTCATCGCGTTCGATGGTCCGGGTCGGCGATTCGACGAAGTTCTCGTCCTGCTGATCACTGGGTCCCGCCGGCGGCCCGGGCGGCACATCCTGCTGTGCCGGACCCTGGGGACCGTTCCGCGGATCGTCGAGCTTGGTGATCGGTGCCGGGCCGTTGCCCGATGCCGGTTCGTCGGCGCTCACGATGCCGTGCGGCGGCGGACCCTGACGTGGGGTGCCGTTGGGACCGTCACCGACCTGACCACCGCCGGTACCCCGCTGCCACGGCGGCACCATGCCGCCGCCCTTGCTGGGCCCCGGCGTGCCGGGGCCCTGCGGTCCCGGCTCCCCGTTCGACTGGTTCTGACCGTTCGTCGGGTTGTGGTCCGGTGTGTTCGGTGAGCTCACTGGCAATCCCTCATTCGCCTACTGGTATGCCCCACCCTAACGGTTACCGGGCGTCGCACTCGGTGCCTGAACAACCTACTTCGCCGGGGTGTCCCCATCCGGAGCGGTCTCGTCGGTTTCGTCCGCATTGCGTGCGATGGCGATGACGGTGGTGCCCTCGTCGATGTTCATCAGACGCACACCCTTGGTCTGCCGGCCCGCCTTGCGTACCTGCTTGGCACCGGTCCGGATGACACCGCCACCCGAGGTGATGGCGTACAGCTCGGAGTCATCGTCGACGATCAGGGCACCGATCAGAGCGCCGCGCTTGCGGTCGTACTGAATCGTGAGCACGCCCTTACCGCCTCGGCCCTGGACCGGATAGTCGTCCATCGCCGTCCGCTTGGCGTAACCACCCGAGGTCGCGACCAGCAGATACGTGCCGTCGACGACCACATTGAGCGACAACAGCTGATCGTCGTCGTTGAACCGCATGCCCTGCACACCGGAGGTCTGACGGCCCATCGGACGCAGGGTTTCGTCGTCGGCGTGGAACCGGATCGACTGACCCTTCTGCGACACGAGCAGCAGGTCGTCGTCGGCGCTGCACAGCTGCGCACCGACGAGCTCGTCCTCGCCACGCAGGTTGATGGCGGCGATGCCGCCCGAGCGGTTGGAGTCGAAGTCCACGAGCTTGGACTTCTTCACCAGGCCGTTGCGTGTGGCGAGCACCAGGTACGGCGCGTCCTCGTAGGTCTTCAGCTGGATGACCTGCGCGATGCGCTCCTCCGGCTGGAAGGCCAGCAGGTTCGCGACGTGCTGACCACGCGCGGTGCGGTTGGCCTCGGGCAGCTCGTACGCCTTGGCGCGGTAGACCCGGCCCTTGGTGGTGAAGAACAGGATCCAGTCATGCGTCGAGCACACGAAGAAGTGCTTGACGATGTCGTCCTGCTTGAGCCCGGCGCCCTGCACACCCTTGCCGCCGCGTCGCTGGCTGCGATACAGATCGGTCTTGGTGCGCTTGGCGTAGCCGGTCTCGGTGATCGTGACGACGACGTCCTCGCGGGCGATCAGGTCCTCGTCGGCGACGTCACCATCGGCCGCGATGATCTGGGTGCGCCGCTCGTCGCCGTATTTGTCGACGACCACCTGCAGCTCGTCCCGCACGATGTTGCGCTGACGTTCCGGGCTGTCCAGGATGTCCTTGAGGTCGGCGATCTCCCGCTCGATCTCGGCAAGATCGTCGATGATCTTCTGCCGTTCCAGAGCCGACAGCCGGCGCAACTGCATCGCCAGGATCGCGTCGGCCTGGATCTCGTCGATGTCGAGCAGATCGATCAGGCCGGTACGCGCGGCGTCGGTGTTCGCCGACGCACGAATGAGCGCGATGACCTCGTCCAGCGCGTCCAGGGCTTTCACCAGACCGCGCAGGATGTGGGCGCGCTCCTCGGCCTTGCGCAACCGGTAACGGGTGCGGCGCACGATGACCTCGATCTGATGGGCCACGTACAGGCGGATCATCTGATCGAGACGCAGGGTGCGCGGCACACCGTCGACGATGGACAGCATGTTGGCGCCGAAGCTGGTCTGCAGCTGCGAGTGCTTGTACAGGTTATTCAGCACGACCTTCGCGACCGCGTCGCGACGCAGCGTGACGACGATGCGCATACCGACACGATCCGAGGACTGATCCTCGATCCGACTGATGCCCTTGATTTTTCCCTCGTTGACCTGTTCGGCGATCGACTGGATCAGGTTGTCCGGGTTGACCTGGTACGGCAGCTCGGTGACGACCAGCTGGGTGCCGCCCTTGGAGTTCTCCTCGATCTCCACGACGCTGCGCATCCGGATGCTGCCGCGACCGGTCATGTAGGCATCCTTGATGCCCTGGCTGCCCACAATCAGTGCGGCCGTGGGGAAATCGGGTCCCTTGATGGCCTCCATACAGGCCTCGAGAGCGACGTGGTCGTAGGTGACCGGCTCTTCGCCGTCGGCCGCGGGCGGTGCGGTCCACTCCTCCTCCGGATTCGCGAGCACCCAGAAGACCGCGTTCGCAACCTCATTCAGGTTGTGCGGCGGAATGTTGGTCGCCATACCGACGGCGATACCGCCGGATCCGTTCATCAGGAGATTCGGGATACGCGCCGGCAGCACCGTCGGCTCTTCGGTCTTGCCGTCGTAGTTGGGGATGAAATCGACTGTCTCCTCGTCGATGTCCCGCAGCATCTCCATGGCCAGCGGCGTGAGCCGGGCCTCGGTATAACGCATGGCGGCGGCGCCGTCGTTGCCGCGCGAACCGAAGTTGCCCTGTCCGTCGATGAGCGGATACCGCATCGACCACGGCTGAGCCAGACGCACGAGTGCGTCGTAGATCGCCGAGTCACCGTGCGGATGATAGTTACCCATCGTCTCCGCAACGGGTTTCGCGGATTTCACGTAGCTGCGGTCGGGGCGGAAGCCGGCATCGAAGGACGCGTACAGCAGGCGGCGATGCACGGGCTTGAGTCCGTCACGCACCTCGGGCAGAGCACGACCGACGATCACGCTCATGGCGTAGTCGATATAGCTCTTCTGCATCTCCTGGCCGAGGTCGACCGGTTCGACGCGATCGCCGGTTCCGTCGGCGGGTGGCAGGGTGGTGTCCGTCATGGATGACCTTCTGGTTGTGGCAGTTGATGATTCGGATCAGCGACGCACGGCTAGACGTCGAGGAAGCGAACGTCCTTGGCGTTGCGCGCGATGAAGCTGCGGCGTGCGGCCACATCCTCACCCATCAGAATCGAGAACAGTTCGTCGGCGGCAGCAGCGTCGTCGAGGGTGACCTGACGCAGCACCCGCACCTCGGGATCCATGGTGGTCTCCCACAGTTCCTTCGCGTTCATCTCGCCGAGGCCCTTGTAGCGCTGGATGCCGTCGTCCGAGTTGATCTTCCAGCCCTTCTCACGACCGGCCTCGAGCAGACCGTCACGCTCGCGGTCGGTGTAGGCGAACTCGGGCTCACGCTTCTGCCACTTGAGCTTGTACAGCGGCGGCTGCGCGAGATACACGTGGCCGTGCTCGATCAGCGGACGCATGAAGCGGAACAGCAGGGTCAGCAGCAGCGTCGAGATGTGTTGGCCGTCCACGTCGGCGTCGGCCATCAGCACGATCTTGTGATACCGCAGTTTGGCGATGTCGAACTCGTCGTGGATACCGGTCCCGAACGCCGTGATGATCGACTGGACCTCGGCGTTCTTCAGCACACGGTCGATGCGGGCTTTCTCGACGTTGATGATCTTGCCGCGCAACGGCAGGATCGCCTGATACATCGAGTCACGGCCGGACTTGGCCGAGCCACCCGCGGAGTCGCCCTCCACGATGTAGACCTCGCACTTGCTGGGGTCGTTGCTGCGGCAGTCGGCGAGCTTGCCGGGCAGACCGCCGATATCGGTTGCGGTCTTGCGGCGCACCAACTCCCGCGCCTTGCGGGCGGCGATGCGCGCCTGTGCGGAGTCGACGGCCTTCTTGACGATGATCTTCGCCTCGGCGGGATTCGACTCGAACCAGTGCGCCAGGTGCTCGTTGGCCGTCTTCTGCACGAAGCTCTTGATCTCGGTGTTGCCGAGTTTGGTCTTCGTCTGACCCTCGAACTGCGGATCGGCGACCTTCACCGAGATGACCGCGGCGAGACCCTCGCGGATGTCGTCGCCGGACAGCTTGCCGTCTTTCTCCTTGAGAAGCTTCTTGTCCAGCGCGTACTTGTTGACCGTGGAGGTCAGCGCCGCACGGAAACCCTCCTCATGGGTGCCGCCCTCGTGGGTGTTGATGGTGTTCGCGAAGGTGTGCACCGACTCCGAGTAGCCGGCATTCCACTGCATCGCCAGTTCCATCTCGTGCCCGGTTCCCTTGGCGGAGAAGCCGACCACCGACTGGTGGATGGAATTCTTGGTCCGGTTCAGGTGCTTGATGTAGTCGATCAGACCATCCGGGTAGTGATAGGTGCGGGTACGCACCTTGGCGACCTGCTCCTTCTTCTCCGCGTCCGACTTGATGGTCTCGGCGGTGTCCTCGGTCTCGCCGTCCATCTCCGCCTCGGCGACGACCTCTTCTTCCGGCTTCCGATTGTCGGTGAGGGTGATGGTCAGGCCCTTGTTCAGGAACGCCATCTCCTGCAGACGCCGGGCCACGGTCTCCGCGTTGAAGCGGGTGGTCTCGGAAAAGATGGCCGGGTCCGGCCAGAAACGCACGGTGGTACCGGTCTTGCGGATGGCCTCGTGTTCTTCGAGCTTCCCCGGTTCGGCATTGGTGTAGGTCTGCGTCCAGCGGTGACCGGAGTTCTTGATCTCCAGCTCGACCTTGGTGGACAGCGCGTTCACCACCGAGATGCCGACGCCGTGCAGGCCACCGGACACCGCGTAGGAATCGGAGTCGAACTTACCGCCGGCGTGCAGCTGGGTCATGATGACCTCGACCGCGGGAACGCCGGTGGCGTGCATACCGACCGGCATGCCGCGGCCGTCGTCGACGACCTCGACTCCCCCGTCCTCGAGCAGCGTGACATCGACGCGCGTGGCATAGCCAGCCATCGCCTCGTCGACGGAGTTGTCGACGACCTCCCAGATCAGATGATGGAGGCCACGTTCGCCGGTGGAACCGATATACATACCCGGTCGCTTGCGGACCGCCTCGAGACCTTCGAGGATGCTGATCGATTCCGCGCTGTACTCGCCGGATTTCTTGGCGTTCTTGCGCGGCTTCTTGGGGTCTGACGCGTTGGTGTCGTTGGTGTCGGCCACGAGGTGCGTCCGCTCCTTCTGTCTCGGTGATGCCGGCCCGGCTGGGTACCTCACCTGCGATAGCCTCGGACACAAGCGTGTCCGTTCCGCTGCTGTGCGCGCGGAAATCTGGTCTATGCGATGCGGCCGGGTGGCCGTCGATATCCATCCCGGTCGGGACAACTGCCTACATACTACTGCCTCAGCCGCACAGAGTGCCGCATCCGGGGCGTCTGACGCGCGCACTGATCGACTTTTTCCACATACCGGCGGTCCGGACGTGGTCGGAAGTCAAATCGAGCGTTTCAGACGTGATCGACGGCCTCAGCCGTAGGTGTCCCGGGGTCCGCGGCCGGCGATGTGCCGCGGTCCCTTGCGCCACGACGGTGCCTTCGGTCCGGTGATGCGCAATTGATGCACCACTCCGTCGCCGACCGCCCCCGCGATCTTGGCGATGATCGTCGACTGCATATAGCGGAGCTGGGTGGCCCACGCCGTCGACTCGGCCTGGATGTGTAACACCTTGTCGGTCAGGGCCGTTGGTGTCGCGTGAGATGAGATGTCGGCGCCGACGATCTGTTCCCACAGGCCGAAGACCGTGCCCTGCCCGATCTCCTCGTCCCAGCCACGGTCCTTGGCGATCCGGTTCACCAGACTGCCCAGCGGCTGTGGATCCCGTCCGTCCGGACCGGATCCGGACCATCGACGTCGCGCCCCGGTACCGCGGCGCCGGGTCGGCGGCGGTGACGAACGGCCCTGCCCGACCGACTTTCCGGCCGCGCGTGCCGCCGCACGCGCCTCTTCGAGTGCCTTGCGGGCGCGCTCGTATCCGGTCAGCCCATCGGCGCCGACACCCTCGGGCGTGCCGGCCGCGGCTCCCTCGTCACTCATCGGCAACCTCCTCGGACACGGGTTCCATGATCGTCGAGTATCGCCCGGGCCGGCTGTCCGCGGTGTCGTCCCCGGTCTCCTCGCGCACGTCGACGCGGATCCGGCGACCGCCGATCTCCGGCGGCAGATCCTCGGGTACGGCCGCGGTGATGAGGAGTTGTTCGGCCGATTCGGTGAATGTCGCGAGTTGGGTCCGACGATTGGCATCGAGTTCGGCGAACACATCATCGAGCATGATCACCGGCTCGATCCCCTCCGCACGGATCAACTCCACCGACGCGAGTCGCAAAGCCAGTGCGAGAGACCAGGATTCACCATGGCTCGCGAAACCCTTCGCCACGTCGTCGCCGAGGATGACGTCGATGTCGTCACGATGCGGGCCGATCAGACTGATACCCCGGTCGATCTCCTTCGACCGCACCTCCGCCAAGCGGGACAACAGGATCCGTGTGATGTCCGCAGCGTCGGGGACCTCTCCCGGCGGACTCACCTCGGGCCCCGCGACGGCACGGTAACCCAGCGACGCCGGACGGGAATGCGGTGCGATCGACGCATACGCCTCGACGAAATGGGGCAGCAGCTCGGTGAGCACCTCGATGCGCGCCGCGGTCACCTGACCTCCGAGATCGGCCAGCTGTTCATCCCAGACATCGAGGGTGCTGATCACGGACTCCGCATCCGGGCCGCCCCGACGCAGGGCCGCGCCCGCGGTCTTCAGCAGCGCCGACCGTTGCCGGAGGACCCGGTCGTAGTCGGAACGTGCTGCGGCCCAGCGAGGTCCGCGCTGCGCGACCAGCTCGTCGATGAACCGGCGGCGATCCGACGGATCCCCCCGCACCAGATGTAGATCCTCCGGGGCGAACAACACCGCCCGCAGAATTCCGAGCACATCCCGCGCGCGGCGTGCGGGACTGGAGTTGATGGTGGCCTTGTTGGCACCCTCCGCCTTGATCTGCAGCTGGACCGTGAGCTCGCGCCCCAGGTTCTCGATGGTGCCGGTGACCGTCGCCGACGACTCCCCCGCGTGCACCAGAGGCGCGTCCGAACTCACCCGATGAGAGCGCAACGTCGCCAGATAGAAGACCGCCTCGAGGAGGTTGGTCTTCCCGAATCCGTTGCGGCCCACGAAGATTGTCGGTTCCGGTCGCAGGGCCAGATCGACATCGCGCCAGGACCGGAAATCATGCAGATGGAGCTCGCGGACGAACACGTCAGTCGGCGGATTTCCCGGTCGCAGTCGGCCCATTCCCGCCGGCGGTCTCGCCCACCGACTTGCCTGCCTTGTCGACGACGGCGTGTCCACCGAACTGATTACGCAGCGCCGACACCGCCTTCAGAGCGGGCGATCCCTCGGCCTGACGGGACGCGAACCGGGCGAACAGCGCGGCCGAGATGACATTCGCCGGCACCGAATGCTTGATCGCCTCCTCGACGGTCCAGCGTCCTTCACCGGAATCTGTTGTGTAATCGGAGATCTCGGCGAGACCCGGATCATCCTCGAGCGCGCGCACCAGCAATTCGAGCAGCCACGACCGCACCACTGTGCCGGTGGTCCAGGCGCGCAACGTGCCCTCGACATCGGTGATGAGCGGTTCGGCGCTCAGCAGTTCATATCCTTCGCCGTAGGCATGCATCAGCCCGTATTCGACGCCGTTGTGCACCATCTTCGCGTAATGACCGGCCCCCACCGGACCGGCGTGCACGAAACCGTCGGCCCGCTCGCCCGGCGGCCGCAACGCATCGAAGATCGGCATCAGCTTCGCGACGTCGGCATCACTGCCGCCGACCATCAGGCCGTAGCCGTTGTCCAGACCCCACACACCGCCGGACACACCGCAGTCCACATAGCCGATTCCCTTGCGTGCCAACAGATCCGCGTGGGCCTGATCGTCGGTGTACTTGGAATTGCCACCGTCGACGACGATGTCGCCCTCACCGAGCAGATCGGCCAGAGCGTTGATCGTGGACCGCGTCGGATCCCCGGACGGCACCATCACCCAGACCAGTCGCGGCGCGGGGAGCGCGTCGACCAGCGCTTCGAGTGACGGAACGTCCGACACCTCGGGGCGGGGGTCGTACCCGACTACGTCGATGCCATGACGCTGCAGACGCGTCCGCATGTTGGCACCCATCTTGCCCAGGCCGACAAGTCCGAGTCGGACCTGGCCGGACGACGAGCCGTCTCTGTTCGACGAAGAAGCGGTGTTCTCGGTTCCGGGTTGCACTGTCATACCTCCCGTTCGATGGTGGACCGGGTCAGCCGGGTAGCCGAACCGGCATCAACAGATAGCTGAAGGCACTGTCCGGGGCCACGAAGGCACCCGACTCATCGGCGGTCGGTTCCGAGCCGCTCGCCGGCCGGAGCACGGCGGGCCGGCTCGGGGTCGTGAATCCGAAATCGACTGTGGCAGCACCGATCGCCGACAATCCGTCCTGCAGGTAGCCCGGATTGAACGCGATGGTCAGGGGCTCGCCGTAGAACTGCACGGGCAGTTCCTCCTCGGCCTTGCCCGCCTCGTCGCCGCCCGCGGTCAGCAGTACGCTGCCCTCGCTGAACTCCATCCGCACCTGCGCGCCGCGCTCGGCGACCAGGGCGACACGCTTGATCGCCTCGATCAGCGGAGCGGAGTCGATGGTCGCGACGGCGGTGTGCGTGGCCGGCAACAGCTGGCGGAACTTCGGGAACTCCGCGTCGAGCAGTCGGGTGGTCGTGCGTTTGGTCTCGCCCAGAATGCCGAGGATCCCGTCGGCGCCGATCGCCGATCCGCTGCCGAAGGCGAGCGAGATCTGGCCGGTGCCCTCGCTGCCCGCGGTCTTCGCACTTTCCGACAGGGTCTTCGCCGGCACGAGGACCGCGCCGGTGGTGTCGGTGGCGGTCGGATCCCATTCGAGCTCGCGAACGGCGAGACGGAAGCGGTCGGTCGCCGCCAGAACGACACGGTTGCCCTCGATCTCGACGCGCACACCCGTCAGCATCGGCAGTGTGTCATCACGCCCTGCCGCGACGGCGACCTGGGAGATGGCCTCGGCGAACAGCTGCGCGGGAATGGTGCCGGTGACGGCGGGCGGCGTCGGCAGCTCCGGATAATCCTCGACCGGCATCGTCGGGAGCGAGAACTTGGCACTACCGCAGGTGATCGCCACTCGAGCGCCGTCGAGAGTGACATCGACGGGCTTGTTGGGCAGCGCCTTGGTGATGTCGGCCAGCAGGCGGCCGGAGACCAGGACCTTGCCCGGCTCCGCGACCTCGGCGCCCAGGCTCTCCTGCGCCGACACCTCGTAGTCGAATCCCGAGACCTCGAGACCGGCCTCGCCCGCGGTCAGAACGACACAACCCAGCACGGGGACCGGCGGACGAGCGGGCAAACTGCGGGCGACCCAGGCGACGGAATCTGCGAACTCGTCACGCGCGACACGGAACTTCATGCTGGGTGATTGCCCTTCTGTCTGCCTGCTCGAACTATCTCAGCGCCACATCGCCACGGAACACCGACGTCGACAGCTGGCGACGTGTGATTCGCGATGGTGATTGCCCATGGGGACTCCACTGTAGAACGACGTTGCCGGGAGAGGGGCCCTTGGGTGACAAGTCCGCGTTCGTCCCGGCCGGATCCGGTGCCGCCGGATCCCACGGTGTGCACAGGACTTCTTTTAGGAGAGAATTCTTCAAAGAGAAATTCATGACAGTAATAGGGCCTGTGGACTTGTGGATGGATGGTCGTCTGCGCAGGTCACGCGGTGCGACCCGATGTGCGTCACCGGTGGAATCCGGGTGCGCGGTAGTGACAGGTTGTGTGTAGTTCGCTGATGGTTCCACCGGTGTCCACCTTCGCTGCACAAGCTGTCCTCTGTTATCCCAAGGTTTATCCACACCTGGTGATGAACCGTTCGGGCTAATGACAACGCCCGGATCCGACGGATCCGGGCGTGACAAAGTCTGTCGTTCGAGTTGAGAGTTGCGTGCCGAAAGCCTCAGACGGCGCGCTGGCGGATGCGGGCGGTGAGTTCCTGGACGTGGTCATAGACCTTGCGCCGCTCGGCCATCTCCTTGCGGATCTTGCGCTCGGCGTACATGACGGTCGTGTGGTCGCGGTCGAAGGTCTCACCGATTTTCGGCAGGGAGAGATCGGTCAGCTCCCGGCAGAGATACATCGAGATCTGCCGGGCCTGTGCGATCGACCGGGTCTTGCCGGGGCCACGCAGCTCCTCCACGGAGATGTCGAAGTATTCGGCGGTGATCGCCAGGATGCTGGCGGCGGACACCTCGAGGGTGCCCTCGTTGGGCAGCAGCGCCTGGAGCACGACCTCGGCGAGTGACTTGTCGAGGTCGGCGTTGTTCAGCGACGCGAAGGCGGTGACACGGATCAGCGCACCCTCGAGTTCACGGATGTTGCGTTCGATCTTCGAGGCGATGAGCTCGAGTACGTCGTCGGGCACGGCGATGTCATCCATCTGTGCCTTCTTGCGCAGAATCGCGATGCGGGTTTCCAGATCGGGTGGCTGGACGTCGGTGATGAGGCCCCACTCGAATCGCGTTCGTAGCCGATCTTCCAGTGTCGCAAGCTGTTTGGGCGGACGATCGGAGGAGATGACGATCTGCTTGGACGCGTTGTGCAAGGTGTTGAAGGTATGGAAGAACTCCTCCTGGATACCTTCCTTGCCGATCAGGAACTGGATGTCGTCGACGAGGAGCACGTCGACATCGCGGTAGCGGCGTTTGAACGCCACCCGGCGGTCGTCACGGAGCGAGTTGATGAAGTCGTTGGTGAACTCCTCGGTGGACACGTACTTGACCCGCATGCCGGGAAACAGTCGCTGCGCGTAGTGGCCGGCGGCGTGGAGCAGATGTGTTTTGCCGAGTCCGGATTCGCCCCAGATGAAGAGTGGGTTGTAGGCACGTGCGGGCGCCTCGGCGACGGCCACCGCCGATGCGTGCGCGAACCGATTGGAGGCGCCGATGACAAAGGTGTCGAAGGTGTACTTCGGACTCAGATTGGCGCTCGACGCCGACGGTCCCGCGGTCGGGCGCTCGGCGAAGTAGGTCGACCAATCGCCCGAGCCGGTGCCGCGTCCGTCGAATTCGGAGGGTGACTGCCCGTTCGGCGGAGCAACGGCGTGTTCCACGTCGGGGGTCGTGTCGGGAACCGACGGTGTCGGTGCGCTGTCCGCGTCGGCGGCCGCGGGTGCGGCCGTGACTTCCTCCGCGACCGGCGTGGAGATGCGGACGCCGAGGTCCACGGGCTGCCCGAGGTGACGGGAGAGGACCGAGCGGATCGTGTCACGCAGATTGCGTTCGATCTGTTCCTGGACGAGCGGGGTGGGCACGGTCAGCAGGGCGAACCCCTCGGCCAGCGTGAGGGGCTGTACGAGAGAGAGCCAGGCTTTCTGCTGGCGGGTGAGCGGCTCACGATCGGTGGCCGCGGCGTCGTTGTTGAGCTCGGCGACGACCCGCTGCCAGACCTCGCTGAAAGAATCGCGACTGAAAGAATCACGGTCGGACGTCATCGTGTGGCTTACCCTCCTGGTGTCGGAAAACGACCAGCGTCGGTCACCAGGATGTCACCATCAGGCACCTCGCCCCGAGTTGTCCACAAGGTTGTCCACAACTGTGAACAATTGAGGGGTGCGTCGAACGCCCGGGACGCCCTATCGGGTCCACTGACCGTTCCGTCGCTGACTCTGCGCTGAAGTCAATCTGCGCTGAAGTTAACAGAGAGTTGTCCGAGCGACAATGTGAGTGGTGCGAACGAACCACAACCTCGCGCGGGGATCGACCGCAACCCGGCAACCGTGTTCGCGGGGACGTTCCAGCGCAATGCCGGTGTTCCGACTCACACCCGGCGGTAGTGGACATCGTCTCGTTTGATTTGCATGGCCCTTCTCAGTAGTCTCGACTGGTCATCCAGGTTACGGATTTGCGTGTGGTGTGAAGGTGAAGTTCATCTTGATGCCGCCCCACCGACAGCAGTTCGGCACCGTGCCCGGATAAGCCGACCACCAGAAAGATGCGGGGTGCGCGCGTGATTCGCACGCCACCGCGGGAGCACAAGGAGTACTTCCATGGCCAAGGGCAAGCGGACTTTCCAGCCCAATAACCGTCGTCGCGCGCGCGTGCATGGCTTCCGGTTGCGTATGCGCACCCGTGCCGGCCGTGCCATCGTCAACGGTCGCCGCAGCAAGGGCCGCGCAAAGCTCACCGCCTGACCGACAGCGACCACACCGGCGACGACACGATCGTCGCCGGTCGCTTGTTTCGATGGTGGCTGCCGCGCATCGGATCTCCCGTGGATCCGACTTCAATCGCACACTGAAATCAGGTGTGCGGGTGTCCACACGTGACCTCGTGGTGCACGTGTACCCGCTGCCGGTTTCGTTGGCTTCCTCGCCCGAATCGCGGGCACCTGGCGCTCCCGCTCGGCTGCGCGACTCGGACCTCGTGACGACCGGCGGCCCCCGGCTCGGGTTGATCGTCAGTAAATCCGTCGGCAATGCGGTGACTCGTCATCGGGTGGCCCGACGGCTCCGCGCCGCTTTCCTGTCGGCCGCCGGTGAGCTCCCGTCAGCCGACACGATGGTGGTCGTTCGGGCCCGCCCGTCGGCCGCGACGTCGACGACGCTGCCCGCACAGATCTCCGAGGCATTCGCGCACCGACGCGTTCGGGAAGCGTTCATGCGCACAAACCAGCGGCAGGTGCAGGCATGACGGATCGGTCGCCCGGGTCGGCGCTCTACCTTCTGCCACGACGCATCGTCGTCTTCCTCATCGAGCTGTATCGGACGTGGGTTTCTCCGATGCGTCTGCCGACATGCCGGTTCGAGCCGACCTGTTCGGCCTACGCGGTGGAGGCACTCACCCGTCACGGCTTCCTCTACGGAGGATGGCTGTCCGTTGTCCGGCTGCTGAAATGCGGGCCGTGGCACAAACCTGGCTATGACCCGGTGCCCGAGCGAGGGTTCCGGGAGCTGTTCACACCAACCGAGGTTAGGGGTAACTGACCCGTGCTCAACTTCATCTACTATCCGGTCTCCGGGATCATGTGGGTCTGGCATTGGCTGTTCGACCACATCACGCCGGATACTCCGGGCGGCAACGGTGTGGCCTGGGCGCTGTCGGTGGTGTTCCTGGTCTTCACCCTTCGCGCGATCCTCTACAAGCCCTTCGTGAAGCAGATCCGCACCACGAAGAAGATGCAGGAGATCAATCCTCAGCTGCAGGCGATCCGTAAGAAGTACGCCAAGGATCGCGTCAAGATGACCGAGGAGATGCAGAAGCTCCAGAAGGAGCACGGGTTCAACCCGCTCCTCGGCTGCCTCCCGATGCTGCTGCAGATCCCGGTCTTCATCGGCCTCTTCCATGTGCTCCGGTCGTTCAACCGGATGGGCACCGGAATGGGTCAGCTCAAGATGTCGGCCGAGCAGACGCGCGCGACGGGCAACTACTTCTTCAGTCCCGAGCAGGTACAGAACTTCCTCGATGCCCGCCTGTTCGGGGTGCCGCTGTCCGCCTACATCACCGAGCCGACGACCGAGTTCAAGGCCTTCGTCGAGTCGGGCTCCCCGATCGACTTCACCCGTCCCCAGATCGCCATGGTCGTCGTGCCGATGATGATCATCGCGTCGTTCGCGACCTACATGAACTCGCGTGCGTCGGTGAAGCGTCAGCCGGCCGCGGCGCTGGAGAACCCGCAGACCCGCATGATGAACATGCTGGCGCAGTACGTGTTCCCGCTCGGCATTCTCGTCACCGGTCCCTTCTTCCCGGTCGCCATCCTCCTGTACTGGATGAGTAACAACATCTGGACGTACGGCCAGCAGCACATCGTGTTCGGACGTATCGAGCGTGAAGAGGAAGAAGCCAAGAAGGCGAAGCTCGACAAGCAGAAGGCGAATGCGCCGAAGCCCGGTGCACGTCCTGCAAAGGGCTCGAAGCCGGCCGGTGCAGCGGTGGACTCCGACGAGACCGTCGAGGACCTGGGTCCCGATGCCCCGGCCACCGCGATCGTCGATGCCCCGGCCACTCCCCTCTCCCGGCTGCGGCAGCGGTTGCAGGGACGTAAGCCCGCAACGTCGGCGACGTCGGTGGGCGCCGCGGATTCAGTTGCCGACGATGAGCCGGGCTCCGAGGCGGACTCCACCGCTGATGTTGTCGACGGGACCGTGGAGACCACCGCCAAACCGGTCGTCGGCGGCAAGCCGGCAACCGGAGGTAAGCAGGCGGTCGGTCAGGCGAAGTCGGGCACGGCGCACGTCGCCAACAAGAAGCGGAAGGCGAATGCGGGTTCCCGCAAGAACAAGAAGGGTCGTCCGGGCGGGCGCTGAGCCGCCGACGAACCTCACAGACTTGTCCAGTAGCAGAGTTAGGTGAAGTGAGATGACAGCAGAGACCACGACGCAGGATGGTCAGGCGATCACCGAATCGACCGAGGATCAGGTGACCCTGACCGGAGCCGAGGACGGCGCCCAGGCGGCAGTTGTCGAGTCCGAGTCGGTCGAGAATATGACCGATGCGCAGACGGCCGACGCCGGGGACGATGCGTCGGACGCTGGTGATGACACGCGCGGCGATGACGCGGATGACTCGGACGATGATGAGTCGGACGGTGATGAGTCGGACGGTGACGAGTCGGATGACGACGAGGATCAGCTCGTCGAAGAAGGCGAGATTGCCGGCGACTACCTCGAGCAGCTTCTCGACGTTCTGGATTTTGATGGCGACATCGATCTCGATGTCGATGGTGACCGCGCCGTGGTGAGCATCGACGGCGGCGACGATCTGACGAAGCTTGTGGGCCGCAAGGGCGAGGTGCTGGATGCGCTTCAGGAGTTGACGCGGCTCGCCGTACAGCAGGCGACCGGTGATCGAAGCCGGCTGATGCTCGACATCGCTCGCTGGCGCGCTGATCGTCGCGACCGTCTGGCCCGCCTCGGGACCGAGGTCGCCGAGCGCGTGAAGGAGTCCGGTGTTCGCGAGGAGCTGGATCCGATGACGCCGTTCGAGCGGAAGATCGTGCACGACGCCGTCGCCGTCGTCGACGGTGTGATGAGCGAGAGCGAGGGCGCTGAGCCCAGGCGTCGAGTGGTTGTCCTTCGCGAAAGCTGATCGGCAGGCTGCCCGTGGGGCAGACGATAGACTTTCACACAGACGAGAGAAGTCCCGGCCTCGGCCGGGACTTCTTTCATATCAGCACCCCAAATAACATGGATGTAGTTCGATCCGTACGGCGCCGCGATGACCGCGGAGATGTCGGGGCGGGCCGTGTTTCACGTGAAACACGACAAGGCCGCACGACCGGGTCTGCGACTTCATCACACCCACGACGTCGTCCAGGGAAGGATGTTTCACGTGAAACCGGCCGAGTCCGCCGATGCCGAGAGGGGCGACCACTCCCCTCCCCTATCGACGCCCCCTGTCGGCGCAGACGAGGTGTTCGGTGAGCGACTGGAGGTTGCCAAGAGGTACGCGGCACTACTTGCTGACGACGGTGTGGTGTTGGGCCTGATCGGTCCCCGGGAAGTGCCGCGGCTCTGGGATCGCCATCTCGTGAATTGCGCGGTTCTGGGCGAGGCGATCGAGCACGGAGAGACGGTCGTCGATATCGGAAGTGGCGCCGGTCTGCCCGGAATCCCGTTGGCCATCGCGCGTCCGGATCTTCGCGTCACTCTTGTCGAGCCCCTGCTCCGACGGAGTGAGTTCCTACGACGTGCCGTGGACGAACTCGGTCTCGAGGTGACGGTCGTCCGCGGTCGAGCGGAAGAGAAGTCGGTCATTGATGAGGTCGGCGGCGCGGACGTGGTGACCTCGCGTGCGGTGGCACCGCTGGAGCGATTGGCCAAGTGGTCGTCACCCCTCATCCGAACCGGGGGTCGTTTGGTGGCCATCAAAGGATCGTCGGCGGACGAAGAAATCGCCCGGGACGCTCGCGCGGCCGAGCGATCCGGGTTGGTCGACCTTCGAACCCGCACCGTCGGTGAGACCGTGACGGAGGTGCCGACCACGGTTGTGATCGGTACGAAGAAGGCAATATCGGGACGTCCGGCCGGCCGTCCGACGCGCACGAAGCGGAAGAGGTGACCGGATTGGTGTGGAGTCCCCGAAGAGCGCAGAATGGACGACGTGCCGGCGGGTCGTCGGGCGGCAGTACTCCGCTCAACGAATATGCCACCCCGAAGGGTGCGCGAGCCGCCGATGACGATTATCTAGTCGGGCGAAGGAGTCCAAGCGTGGCCGATCAGAACCCGGGTGTTTCACGTGAAACAAGCGGAATCACTCAAGGCAATCAGGCGGGGTTCGCGGACACTCCGATAGCGGCTGCGGCAGCACGCGCGAGTCAGGTCCTGACTCCCGGAGGATCGGGAGCCCTCCCCCGCCCGCCGTCGTCGCGGATCTTCACGGTGGCCAATCAGAAGGGCGGCGTCGGTAAGACCACGACGACCGTCAACATGGCTGCCGGTCTCGCGTTGCACGGACTGCGCGTTCTTGTGATCGATCTTGATCCGCAGGGCAACGCGAGTACGGCTCTGGGCATCGACCATCGCGCGCCGGATATCGCGTCGGTCTACGAATTGCTTCTCGGAGAGGTCACGCTGGAGGAAGCGATTCAGACCAGTCCGAACAACGATCGGCTCTTCTGTGTGCCGGCGACCCTCGATCTCGCGGGCGCCGAGATCGAGTTGGTGTCACTCGTGGCTCGGGAGAACAGACTCCGCAATGCGTTGTCGGAGGAGACACTGACTCGTCTCGGCATCGACTATGTCTTCATCGATTGCCCGCCGTCGCTCGGACTGCTGACGGTCAATGCGATGGTTGCGGCGAAGGAAGTCCTGATCCCCATTCAGTGTGAGTACTACGCGCTGGAAGGTGTGGGTCAGTTGCTTCGCAACATCGAGTTGGTGCAGGCACATCTTAACCCGTCGCTACATGTGTCGACGGTGATTCTCACGATGTACGACGGCCGCACGAAGCTCGCCGATCAGGTGGCGGACGAGGTCCGCAATCATTTCGGCGAGAAGGTCCTGACGACCATCATCCCGCGCAGCGTCAAGGTCTCGGAGGCTCCGGGTTTCGGGATGACGATCATCGAGTATGACCCGGGGTCGCGCGGGGCGATGAGCTATCTCGATGCGGCTCGGGAATTGGCTTTGCGGGCAGCGACATGAGTCCGGCCCGTCATCGAGACAGTCGTCGGACATCAGCGTCGTTTCACGTGAAACAGCCCTTAGGGAGAGGACAGCAGTGAGTCAGCGAGATTCTGCTCAGCGCCGGGGAGGTCTCGGACGCGGACTGGCCGCACTGATTCCCACCGGACCACCGGACGCCGATACGCCCAGCGGGCCGCGTCTCGGCAACGCCGCCGCCGATGTCGTGATCGGCAAGGGACCGAGTACCCCGGTCGACTCATCGTCAGCGGATTCACCCGCGGCGGCATCCGCGAGCGATCAGCAAGCTCCGACGCCGACGGCAGAGGAAATGGGCGCGGTCTACCGCGAGATTCCCCCGCAGCAGATCCAGCCGAACCCCCATCAGCCGCGAACCGTCTTCGATGAGGAGGCGCTCGCCGAACTGGTTCATTCGATTCGCGAGTTCGGATTGATGCAGCCGATCGTGGTGCGTCGACTCTCCGAGCCCACCGCGGACGGCGTGCTGTATCAGCTGGTGATGGGTGAACGGCGATGGCGCGCGAGCCAGGAGGCCGAACTCGAGGCGATCCCGGCGATCGTGCGCGAGACCCCCGACGCCGATATGTTGCGCGATGCCCTGCTGGAGAACATCCATCGGGCGCAGCTGAATCCACTCGAAGAGGCGGCCGCCTATCAGCAGTTGCTCGACGAGTTCGGTGTCACCCATGAACAGCTGGCGAACCGGCTGGGACGGTCGCGACCGCTCATCACCAATATGATCCGGTTGCTGAAGTTGCCGATCCCGGTGCAGCGGCGCGTGGCCGCCGGCGTTCTCTCGGCCGGACATGCGCGCGCATTGCTGTCGTTGGAGACGGGAAGTGACGCCCAGGAAGCCCTCGCGGCGCGCATCATCGCGGAGGGCATGTCGGTGCGAGCCACCGAGGAAGCGGTGACCCTGGCGAATCGCGGAGATGGCGATCGGTCGTCGAACCCCTCCCCTGCCAAGCGGAAGCCGATGGTGATGCCGGGCCTCCAGGACGTGGCCGAACGGTTGTCGGATCGTCTCGACACGCGGGTTACTGTGAGTCTGGGTAAGCGGAAAGGGAAGATCGTGGTCGAGTTCGGCTCGGTGGACGACCTCGAAAGGATCGTCTCGGAGTTGGACCCGAAAACGAAGTCCTGACGACGTGATTTCTACACCCAGGTGTACGGGGAAATAACGTCACTGTGACGAAGATACGGCGAGGAGCGCGGTGTTGACCCGAAAGAAGTTGTTACACAACAACTTTCGCCTTATCGCGGAACCAGGACGAGGGTCGCGCCGATGAATCTCGCGGTGACCCGGTTGGAACTGGACTCGTTCGACGCACTACCCCTCCACAGTCGACGATGTGTCTTCTGGGAGGTCGATCCCGGCATGGTCGGTGCCGGGTCGGCGCGGGATGTCTACGAGGATCGCGATCTGTTCGAGAGCGAGTTCGACAAAGAAGCCTGGGTTTCCGGCGTGCTTCTCGAATGGGGCACCTGCGGCCAGGTCGCGGTCAACGGAAACACCGGAACGTTCGTCGGGACGGCCTTTTACGCGCCGCCCGGACGGGTCCCCCGCTCGCAGCTGTTCCCCACCTCGCCGGTGAGTGCCGACGCCGTCCTGCTCAGCACCATCAGCACGCGTCCGGGATTCGAAGAGGCCGCACCGATCTTGCTCGACAGTGTCATCACGGATCTCGTGCGTCGCGGTGTTCGTGCGGTGGAGGCCTTCGGCATCGTTCGATCGGCGGATTCGTCGGCCGGTGATGCCGCGCCGGCGGCACGTCCCGAGGCACCCGCGGAACTCGGTGCGCTGGAATCGATGTCGACGGAGATCGGGTTCTGGTCGGACGAGGCGATCATCGAGATCACCCGCGTCACGCGGAATGGCCCGCAGGGCGGTCTGTGTCCGACCTGCATGATGGATGCATCGTTTCTCAAGAATTCGGGATTCGACGTGATCGCCTCACATCCCCGCTTCCCCCGCTTCAGGCTGGAACTCGACGAGGGACTCGGGTGGAAGCACGAGGTGGAACACGCTCTCGATCAACTGGTCGTGATGGCGGCGATGGAACTCGCCGCGCGTGAGCAGCCGGTCGGACTGCCGATGGGGCGTGCGCGACAGGAGTACTGAGAGGTCGGGCGGCGCCGTACGGATGACGATGTGCCCGTTACGAATTCAGCTCCGTCAGCTGGAAAGACGTTCCGCGGCAAGAAGATCCGCGAACGTATAGGTGCCGGTCGGGCGATCGTTCTCCCCCAGCAGATATAGGCGCTTGACCGCGACCAGGATGGCCTCGGCAATGACGTCACGCATACCCGGGTCGTTCAGGACATGCAGGTCACCGGGGTTCGTCACATAGCCGACATCGATGAGCGCCACGGGCATCCTGGTGAGCCGCAAGACATCCCAGGTCCGCTCATGGGTGCGGCAATCGTCGAGGGGAGTGCGCGCGACGATCTCGCGCTGGATGAAACCGGCCAGGTTCCGGCCGATCGTGGAGAACGAGCCGTGCGAGTTGCCGAAGTAGAACGTCGCGACGCCATGGGCACGCTCGTTCGGATAGTGACCGCAGCGCAGCGCGATCATCAGATCGACGCCGGCGACATTCGCGACGCGTGCACGGTCTTCGTCGGAGGGACGTCCGTGACCGTCATGTGACAGAAAGGTCTCCATACCCGCGGCGGCCATCCGGCCCTCGAGACGCGATCCCAGATCCCACAGTGCGGCGGATTCGATGTCGGCGCGAGGCCCGAACGAAAGTTCGTGCATCCCACCGGATCCCGGGTCGATGAGGATGCGCTTTCCCGCCAGGCGGGGTCCGGACTGGCGGACGTGCTCTTCTTCGCGGATGGCGTGTGGCGAGCCGCCCGTGACGCGGGTACCGAGTCGTTCGAGGGATCGCAGCGTGGCCGGGCCGCAGATGCCGTCCGCCGACAATCCGTACTCGCTCTGATAGAGGCACACCGCGTTGTGTGTGGTCTCCGAGAAGGTGCCGTCGACCAGTCCGGTGTAGTAGCCGAGATTCTGGAGCCGACTCTGCAGTGTGGCGACGTCGTCGCCCACCATCGGAGCGGACAACCGGTACAGCAGGACGCGAGCGCCGAGTTGGTAGGACGCCTCACGGAGGGCGCGATAGGTGGCCGAGCCGACGATGCCGTCGACGATCAGTCCGCGCTCCTGCTGGAACGCGCGGACCGCGCGATCACATGCCTGGTCGAAGACTGCTTCGGGTGGGGTCCAGCCGTGACGGCCTCCGCCTCCCTCGATGGGGGTGCCCGTCAGCAGTCCGCGCCCGATGAGGATGTTCCGGATCTCGGCGACAGCCGAGCCACGATCCCCCAATCGGAACAATGGCATCTACTAACTCCTCGTGCCGGCGGTGGAATGACCTGCTGCGTTCGGACTGATCATCCGACACTGGTCATTCGATTCGGATTCCCCTCGGACGATACCGACCCCGCGACCCGGCGCAGTCCATCGAGCATTCTCTCAGGTCGGGCCCGGGACAACCAAATGGAGGTAATGACGTTGTGGCGCGAACCGGGTGCCCGGTCGTGGGCTCGACCGGCGAGCCCACGACCGCTGCAGGTCAGGCGGGGGATCCGACGATGCCGTCGAGTTCGCGGAGCAGAGCGGCCTTACCCTTTGCGCCGACAATCGTCTTGCTGGGCTTGCCGTTCTCGAACAGGATCATTGTCGGGATGGACATGATCTTGAAGTCGCGGGCGACCGTCGGATTCTGGTCGACGTCGACCTTCGCGATGGTCAGCTTGTCGCCGTGATCGCGAGCGATCTCCTCGAGTACGGGCGCGACCATCTTGCAGGGTCCACACCAGGTGGCCCAGAAGTCGACCAGCACGGGCTTCTGAGAACCCAGTACTTCGTCGGCGAAGGTCGCGTCGGTGACGGCGACAGTGTTGGCACCCATGATTCCTCCTCGTGAACGGTGATGACGAACGATTGTCAGGCGGTCGGCTGTTCGCCGATGACGACCAGGTCGCCCTCGAGGGCCGGGATGGCCACATCGGCGTGCTCGGCGAGCCAGCGCTCGGCATCGATCGCCGCGGAGCAGCCACTGCCCGCCGCGGTGACGGCCTGCCGGTAGGTGTGGTCGACGAGGTCGCCCGCCGCGAACACGCCCGGTACCGATGTGTAGGTGGTCCGACCCTTGACCTGCACGTATCCCTCGTCGTCGAGGTCGACCTGACCGCGGACGAGTGCGCTGCGCGGATCGTGACCGATCGCGACGAACATGCCGGTTGCCTCGAGGGTGCTGACCTCGCCGGTCTTCGTGTTGGTGATCTGCAGGCCGGTGACCGAGTTGTCGCCCAGGACTCCCGTGACGGCGGCGTCGGTGAGGAAACGGATCTTGTCGTTGTTCCGGGCGCGCTCCAGCATGATCTTCGAGGCGCGGAACTCGGCGCGACGGTGGATCAGGGTGACACTGCGGGCGAACTTGGTGAGGAAGGTGGCCTCCTCCATCGCGGAGTCGCCGCCGCCGATGACGGCGATGTCCTGATCCTTGAAGAAGAAGCCGTCGCAGGTCGCGCAGGCGGAGACGCCGCGCCCGAGCAGCGTCTGCTCGCCCTCGATGCCCAGATAGCGGGCCGCGGCACCCATCGCCAGGATTACCGCCCGGGCCCGGTACACCTCACCGCCGACCTCGACCTCCTTGACCTCGCCCTCGAGGCGGACGGCGTCGACGTCCTCCATGCGAAGGTCGGCGCCGAAGCGCAGAGCCTGCTCGCGCATCTCATCCATCAGGGCCGGGCCCTGGATGCCGTTCTGGAATCCGGGGAAGTTCTCGACCTCGGTCGTGGTCATCAGGGCGCCGCCGAATTGGGTGCCCTCGAATACGATCGGCGCGAGCTCCGCACGCGCGGCGTAAATGGCGGCGGTGTAGCCGGCCGGACCGGATCCGATGATGATCAGATCGTGGATCTGCTGGCTGTCGTCCTGGGTCATCCGTCCTCCGTGCTCGACGGCGCGGGGCGATGCGGTCAGGCCCCGGCCGGTTGTCTCGGCTCTCTCAACATCAGGGTAGGGGCAGATGTTCCCTGGTGCGGCCGCCGGGCGTGATCGAGAGGAAGATCTCGGCGCGCGGAGAAGGAGGCGTGGAGAAGTCAGCCGCCGATCGTGGAGCGGCTGATGGTCGACGGGCGGCCCGCGGCACAGTCGGTGCCGACGACGAGTGCCTCGAATCGGCCGGCGACACCGGTGCCCAGGAGAATGACGATGCCGTTGCGGCCGTCGATCGTGACCGGGCCGGATCCGAGGACCGGCGTCGTCGCATCGACGCCGTTCGCCGCGGTGCAGGCACGCAGAGCCGCGTCGGAACCGAAGGGCGCATGACCGCCTTTGCCCAGGTAGGACAGCGCCGTTGCGCGGTTCGAGCCGTCGAGCGTGGTGGTGGGACGTTCGGCCTGGACGTCCTGCACGGGTCGGTCGCGGGTGACGCCGACGGTGATCCCGACGATGGCGGCCACCGACGCCGCACCGGCGAGTCCGATCGCCGACCAGCGTCGCGCCCTGGAGTGCCGCCGCGCATCGGGCGTTCCGCGTCCCGCACCGGCGAGTCCGACGACGGAGCCGCCGTTGGCCTCCGACACCTCGGCACGAATCCGGGCCAGCGTGTCCTCGGTGCGCGCATGGACGGGGTCGGGCACCGGGTGCGCCTCGAGTGGGGCGGTGTGGAGATCGTCGAGCGTGCGGTCGAGGGCGGCGAGGACCGCTCGTGCCGACGGATCCTCGTCGATGTGGGCCCACACGTGGTCGGCGACATCGGCATCAAGGACACCCGCGTGCAGATCGGCGAGCAGATCGACCGGGAACGGCGGCTGCGGGTATCGCCCGGTGGCGTCGTCGCCTCCGATGCGCGGCGGGGTCATCGCTTTACTCTCTCCCACTTCATCCCTGCGTGCTCTCTGTCGAGCGGGGCCACCCCCTGGACGGCCACTCCGCTCGACTGGGACGCGGCCGCCTTGATGCTGGTCGACGGGGACTGCCCCGGGCGGCCCGAAGTTCTCTGGCCGACAACGGAGATCCCTGTCGATATGCCTAGGACGCAGCGATGAGCGGTGCGGTTCCATCGGGTTTCATATGTCATTCGGATGAAGCCTTCAGATGTCCGAGCAGGACCGCGAGTTTGGCGCGCCCCCGCGCACAGCGGCTCTTGATGGTGCCGACGGCCACCCCGAGGCGTTCGGCGGCCTCCGCGACCGACAGTCCTTCGATGTCCACCGCCACCACCGCCGCGCGCTGGTCGTCGGGCAGGGCGGCGATCGCCCGGCCGATGTCGAGCCGCAGGTCCAGGTGACCGGCCTGATCGACACCGTCCCACAGATTCAGTGTGTCCTGTTCCGGCAGTGGCAGCGTCTGCCGGAGTTTGATGCGCCGGATGCGGTCGAGGCATGCGTTCACCAGGATGCGGTGCAGCCAGGAGCGGACCTGGGCGTCGCCACGGAAATCGCCCGCCTTCCGGTGCGCGTTGAGCAGCGCATCCTGCAGGGCATCGGCCGCGTCGTCGGGGTCGCGGGTGGTGCGTAACGCCACCGCCCACAGATACGCCTCGTGTCGGCGGATGAGTGCGGAGAACGCGCCGGGGTCGCCGGCGACGTGAGCCGTCAGCAGCGCCGAGTCCGAGCGGGGATCGACCGGCGACGAACCGGATAAATCGGGATTCACCGTGCTGTTCCCCCGCCGACCGCGGCCGTCCCCCTGCGCATGCGATGAGGCTAACGGACCAGGTGGGACGGTGCCGGAACGACCTGGGCGTTGTCCACAAAAGGACTAATCGGAACGGGACTGTGGACAAACGCGCACCGGCGCCCGCATGGTGTCTCGGCATTGCCACGGTGATCAGCGGAGGAGCCGCTGGTGGGTGGCGGTGAACATCTCGACGCAGACGTCCAGGATGGCGTCGAGTTCGAACAGATCCGGACCGGGCGCCGCGTCGTCGGAGGCGAAGACCCCGGTCGCGGTGCTGGTGTACCAGTCGACGAGGAGCTGTGTCACGGCACCGACGAGCCCGATGGCGGCGAGTCGTCGTGGACGATCCGGGACCTGCTGTCCGAGCGTCAGGGTCAGGATGAGGTCGGCCCAGTCGTGGATCGCGGCCATGCGAGTGCGTTCGAGATCGGGGTGGATGCCGACGACCTCGACCAGGATGATGCGCGCCCGCCGGGCGTCCGTGGTCAGGACCTGCAGAAATGCACCGAGCGCTGCTCGGGTCGCGGCGGGGATGTCGTCGGCGCCGATCCCGGGTTCCCCATCGTCGGCCGATGCGGGCAGGTATGCGGCGACCGCGTCCACGGTCGCGGCCCGCGCCACCCGCACGCAATCCTCGTACACCGCGATGAGCAGCGCGGTCCGGTCGGTGAAGGATTCGTAGAAGTATCGCTGCGTCAGTCCGGCGTGGTCACAGATCCGTTTGATCGACGCGGCGGCGAAACCTTCACTCCCCCACAGGTCCAGGCCCGCGTCGATGAGTTCGTCCCGTCGCCTGCGCCTGCGTTCCTCCGGATCGGCGCCGCCGTAGCGGCGTCCGCCTGCCGTCATCCGAATCCTTCCCCTCCGCTGCCGGTATCTGGACGTCGGTTCATCTGACACGCTATCGTGTCACAAAGTATCTGACACGACGGAGAGTCAGATCAGGAAACCGGAGGCCGGAGATGCTCGATTTCCTCCCTGAGGCGATGCGTGGACCGACGGTGCTCGCCATCCCGTTCTTCGTGACCATGGTCGTGCTCGAATGGGTCGCCGCCTGGAAGCTCGAGCGCACCGAAGGTCAGCGTCCGTCGCAGCGCGCGGACGACCGGCCCCAGTCCCCCCTCGGTTCCTATAACAGCAGGGACTCGCGGACCAGTCTGTCGATGGGCCTGGTGTCGATTGCCACGAGCGCGGTGTGGAAACTGTTGGGGCTCTTGGTGTACGGCGCCGTCTTTGCCTACGTTGCGCCCTGGCAGCTTCCAGTCGGTGCCTGGTACACGTGGCTCATCGCGATCATCGGCATCGACTTCCTCTTCTATTGGGAACATCGCATCGCCCATCGGGTCCGCCTGATCTGGGCGACGCATCAGGCGCATCACTCCAGTGAATACTTCAACTTCACCACCGCGCTCCGCCAGAAGTGGAACAACAGTGCCGGCCTGGTGATGTGGCTGCCTCTCCCCCTGCTCGGCGTGCCGCCGGCCGCGGTCTTCGCCGCCTACTCCCTGAATCTGGTGTACCAGTTCTGGGTTCACACCGAGCATGTCGACAAACTCTGGGTGCCAATCGAATTCGTGTTCAACACACCGTCACACCATCGCGTGCACCACGGCAGTGACACGGAGTACCTGGACCGGAATTACGGCGGCATCCTCATCATCTGGGATCGACTGTTCGGCAGCTTCGCGCCGGAGACCCACCGCCCGACATACGGGCTCACGAAACCGATCGACAGTTACAACATCTGGACACTGCAAACCCACGAATATGTTGCCATTGCGCGAGATGTGCGACAGGCCAAGGGGATTCGCGCCCGACTGGGTTACGTCTTCGGCCCTCCGGGATGGCAGCCCGCAGGCTCGGAGATTCCCGTGTCCGCCGACGCATCCGCGCCGGCCACCGAGGTCAGCTCGACAGCGTGATCTGGTCGATCTTCGCCTGATAGCCGCCGTTGGCCGCCCGCGGCAGACTGTTCAGCCACACGAGCAGGAATCGGGTGGGACGGGGTGCCGCCACGGTCATCGTCGTGGACGGCTGCGACACCGTGCCCGCGACGACCTCCGCCGTCTGATCCAGCGGGGCCTGCGGCTGCGGTGCGGTCCGCACCGAGACACCGATGCCCGGTGTCGGGGTCCTGATCGTCACGGTCTTGACGGCGGCCTCCTGACCCAGATCCAGCATCAGGCCGAGTCCCTGCTTGAGACCGCCGAATTGTGGTGAGCCACGGTAGTTGTCGGTCTGCCAGGGGGGAGGTGTGCCGCTCAGCACATTGGGCAGGTTCGGCGAGCTCTCCGGTGCCTGCCGTGAGAAATCGACCAGCGTGACACCTCGCGGGACGATCGGGCCCGCAGCCGGCGGAGCGGCTGTCGGGGGAGGTGTCGCCGGATTCGTCGCGGTCGGCGTACTCGGCAGGATCGAATCGATATCCGACGACCCGTCGTCGGACCCGAAGGCATTGGTCGCCCACACGATGATGGCCACCACCAGGAACAGCGCGAGCAGACCCGCACCGACGATCAGCGCCATGTTGCGACGGCGCGGCGTCTCGTCGTCGGAGGAGCGTTCGCCCTGCGATCGTCCCGACGACGATCCGGAACCGGAGCGGGTCCCGCTCACCGGGGACACGTCGCCGTCGATGGCGGGCAGCATGTCGGTCGGCAGATCGATGACGGTCGCCTGGTCCAGTACATGCTGGACGGTGCCTGCCGTGCGGATGCCGCGACTGCCGTCGAGTGCACGGGCGGCGACCGCGGAGATCTCGAACGGCGTATCCGGCCGTGCCTCACGGGGTTCGACGGGTGCGCCGTCACGTCCCGGCTCGGCGATCGGCAGTCCGCCGACGGGCTCGGTGGTGTCGGCCGTCGTCACCAGTTCGGTGCCGGTCTCACCGTCGAGGGGCCAGCGGGCCAGTAGCAGGGCGTAGAGCACGGCGCCGAGGCCACGGACATCGGAGGACTTGTCGTCGCCGGCCAGGGTGCCCGGGAAGGCGAGTACCGCGTTGCCGTCGGTGCTGATGCGGATCCGGTCGGGGTGATCGATGGACAGGGCGCCGCCGGAGCGATGGGCCACCTCGGCGGCCGCCGCGAGCGCACGGACCGCGCGGGCGGCGCCGATCGGGGACGGCCCACTGCGCGCCACCTCGGTCAGCGACGATCCGGGGACCCATTCGCTGACCACGATGCCGCCCGACGAACCGCGCACGACGTCGAGAACACGGGCGATGCCCGAGGAATTGACCTGTCCGAGCCGCAGCGTGCGGGACAGCACGGCCTGCGGTCCGGCGTCGGTGGACTTCGCCGCGTCTCCGCGCTGCGGTGGCGGCGCGAGCTGCTGGGCGTCGACGAAGGTCAGGCCGACCTCGCGGTCGAGATTGATGTCCTGTGCGCGCCAGAACTGCAGGCCGCGGGTGCCACCGTGATGGTCGAGCAGCCGGTAGCGCCCACCGGCGACGGCGGCGCCGGGCACGAGTCGCGGACCGCGCGGGTGCGGAGCCGGTGCCGCCGACGCCGAAGTGTCCTCGGGCGCAGCGGTTTCCGGTGTGTCCGGATTAGCTTCGTCACCGGTTGGTTCGCGGTCGGGCGTGGCCGGAGTCTCGCCCTCGGACGACGCCTCGGTGCGTCCGGCGTCGGTCTTCGGCGACGATCCGGTGTCGCTGCCCGCGCCCGGATTCGGGGCGGTGGTGTCGATCGTCGGCTGATCTCCCGGACCGCCCGGACGATTCCGGTCGGTGAGGACGTCGTTCTCGGTGTACTCGTCGCTACCGATGATCTCGGTGTCCCGCGTGGTACCGATCTCGTTCTCACTCACGCGCCGAACTCCTCTCCTGCGGTAACGCATGGTGCTGGGTGGAGCCGACTGCCTCGGCACCGTCACCCGAGCACCGTCGCCGATACGGGTACCGGCTGCTCCCCCTGAATGAACCGAATACGACTGCCAGGTCGCGGTGCCCCGGTCGAATCGCCGGAGTACCTCTACCTGACCAGAATACGGGAGGGCGTCGTCACTGGTACGCGGGAACTGAACAGTGAGTGCGGGTGCCGCGTCCTCGGTGGCGCTCGGGGGCGGTGCGAGCGCCGGGATGAAGCGTCCCAGCAGTCTGCGGATGGCCATTTCGATGGCGACCACGTCGGGCACCTTGGCGGCCGAGAGTCCCGCATAGATCACGCCGAGCACCACCACGGCGACGATCGCGAGATAGAGAAGTGAGCCGATCTTGCCGTGATCGGTGGCCAGGCGATGCAGCCCGGAGACTTCCGCGGCGGCCCAGACGACGAAGGCGACGGCGACCGAGATCCCGAGGGTCACCAGAACCGTGCGGGAGACGTCGGTGAGCCGCGCGTTGCCCAGGCGTTTGCGCAGCAGGTAGTGGCCGACGATCGCGCCGACGAGATAGCCGAGCCCGTTCGACAGCGCGAGCCAGCGGATCACCAGATCCGGATCGTCGAACAGGACCGGTCCGAGATAGGAGGAGATGACCTTGACGACGGTGATGCCGAGGACCATCACGGTCGGCGTCCAGGCATCCTGACGGGCGTAGAAGACGCGGAGCTGGACGAGCGTCATCGAATAGGGGATCAGCGTGAACGCACCCCAGGCGAGCACGGAGCCCAGCTGCGACGCGACCTCGGCGTCGAACTTGCCGAAGTTGAAGACGGCGACGCCGACCGCCGGCCCGAAGAACGTCATGAACGCGACCACCGGCACGAGCGCCACCGTGGTGAGGCGCGTGGCCATGGACAGGTCGTCGACGACCGCCTTGTCGTCGTCGGCGGCCGCGTTGCGGGACAGGCGGGGCATGATCGCGGTCAGGATCGTCACGCCCAGCACGCCGTACGGCAGCTGCAGCAGCTGCCAGTGCGTGGCGTACACGCTGATGCCGGAGGCGGTCGCGTGTGACGCGATCCGGTAGGTGATGACGAGACCGACCTGCAGGATCGCCACATAGACGACGATCGCCAGGGCCATGTTGCCGAACTTCCGCAGCCGTGCGTCCAGACCCCACTGCAGTTGGAGCCGCACACCCGCACGCCGCAGATAAGGCAGCAGGATCCCGGCCTGCAGGATCACGCCGAGCGTCGTGCCGATACCGAGCACCAGGAGCTGCGGATCGGTCATCCGGACCGGATTGAGGGTGATCTCACCGGGCATCAGCGCGTACAGGACGAGCGTCGTGATCTGCACGATGTTGTTCAGCACCGGCGCCCAGGCACCCGGCTTGAACAGGCCCTTCATGTTCAGGATCGCGATGAACAGGGCGGAGAGACCGTAGAACAGGATCTCCGGCAGCAGCAGATAGGCGAGCGCCGTGGTGAGCGGCCGGTTGACGTCGCCGTCGCCGACGTTGAGATAGGTGAGCACGGGCGCGGCGATCAGCGCGATGATCGTCGCGGTGCCCAGGAGCGACACCGTGAGCGTGAAGATGCGGTTGATGAAGCCGCGGCCACCGTCGGGATCCTCGGCCTCGGCGCGGACCAGCACCGGGATGACGATCGCGGTCAGCACCGCACCGAGGACGACCTCGGCGATCATGTTGGGCAGCACGTACGCGGCCTGGAAGGCCGACGCGATGGCGGGGCCGAGCATGGCCAGCACCAGCACGGTCCGGACGAACCCGGTGATGCGGCTGGTCAGTGTCGCGAGCGCGATGGATCCGCTGGTGCGCAGGATGCTCGAGTCGGAGTCACGTTCGGGGCGCCCGTTCGGGGCGAGGTCGTCGGCGTCCGAGGCGGTGCCGTAGGTGTCGTCGACGAGCGTCGTCGACGGGCCCGCCTGCGGTGCGGTATCGGGGCGCGCCGGGGGACCGCCCGCGTCGGGGCCCCGCGACGACCCGGGACGGCCGGGTTGTCCTTGGGGAGGACGGGGCGCTCGACTGTGCGGCGCGGGGACGGGCGGATCGCCGGGCCGGGGCGCGAAACGGCGAGGGCCGCCGGTTCCCGGGCCGGGCCGTTGCGGGGGTGGTGGTCGGTGACCGGGGCCGAAGACCGTGCGATTCGGCGAACCGGAGCGTGGTGGTTCGCCCGTGCCGGAGCCACCGGACCGCGGGTCCCGCGGCTGTTCGCCGGGGGGAATCCGGCGCGGTGCTGCGCGACGCGGCTCGTGTGGAGGCTGCTCGGTCATATCCCGTCTCGATCGTCCGTACCCTCGGGGCTCCCGGCCGGCGGTTCCTCCGACATACCGATCGCAGCATCGGGATCCCTTGTCTGCTGACCGTCTGCACGCAGACCGTCACCTTGCAGAGTACGGCGACGATGCTGATACGTGCTCGCAGCGAGGAGGCGATCCCGCTCATCGGGGTCGGGACGATCCTCGTCCGCGGGGTCCGGCTCGCCGCGGAAGCGATGCCAGAGCCGGCGAGCGGTCAGCAGCACCAGCGCGGTGCCGGCCACGACGGTGATCCAGAAGAGTGCCTTGCCATAGGCATTGGCGTGCACCGACAGTGTGATCGGCGAACCCACCGCCACACCGCTCGACGTCGCCAGGGAGATGGTGACGGTGACCGCCTCGGAACTCTTTGCGCGCGTCGGCAACTGGATCTGCCGGGTACCGCTCGCCGGGATCTCGATCACGCCGACGTCACCGACATCCAGACCCTCGGGTGCCGACACATTCATCCGGACCCGGATCGGGAGCGCCAGATCGTTGCGTACGACCAGCAGCAGCGGACTGCGTTCGGACGCCAGGGTGTACCGGCCGCCGGGATCGAGAATGGTGACCGAGTCCTGGATGCGCGCGGTCGTCGACGCGACCGCGGCCACCCGGTCGGTGCGATCGGTGACGAGTCGTGCCCGCACCGACGCACCCGCCCGATTCGGGGTGCGGATGGCACGCAGCAGGTCTTCGCGCAGTGGGGCGAGATACCGCTCCGGACTCACGGTCACGTCGACGGCACCCATCAGCGACGCCTGAATCCGGAAGGTCTGCTCCGCCTCGTCCCGAATCCGGGCCGCGGTCGCCGCATCCACCGACATGGCGGCCCGCGCCGGCTCGCCGCCGGGTGGCTCGGCGAATCGGGCCTCGTCGGTGCTCCGGTCGAGATCACCGACGACCTCGGGCAACGGCGCGGGGGTGGCCACCCCGGATTCGAGGAGCACCGTCGCCGTCGTGAGCAGAGCGTTGGCATCGTCGGGGGAGGCCGACCAGTATGTCGGCGGCATCAGGAAGGAACTGCGTCCCGACGCGGGCAGCGGTGCGCGGGGGGCCTCGTCGCCGGGCCGACGCGGATCCGGGGCGGCGATGGACGGATACGCGGCCGCGGCGAGACCGGCCTGCCTGCGCGCACCGGCCGACTCGTCGCCGAGCGTCACGAACTGGTCGTCGGGCGTGAGGGGCGGCGTCGACGGGTTGTCGCCCATGCCCGCGAGCGCCGCCGTGATCGGCGCCTCCACCGTCTGCAGCCGAAGGTCGCCGACACGGTAGCGGCCGGTCGCCGAGGTGCGTGCCGCGCGCATGGCGTCGGTGCCGGTGATGGCCTTGTCGATGCCCGCCGCGGCGACGGCCCGTGCACCCGTCGCATCGATCGCACCCAGCGCCGGGATGGTGAGGCCACGCACGCTGCGGACACCGAGGATCGCGTCCACGACGTCCGCCGGGCTCGACAGGGCCGCTTTGGTGAGACCGGAATTGTCAATGCGCGCAAGGGATGTCAGGTCGGCCTGGGCGAACGGCAGCGCGACAACACACATGCGGCCCCCGACTTCCCGCAGGTCGTCGAGCCAGGCATTGGCCGCGTCCTGTCCGCCCCCGGGCTCCGTCGGCGACGTCGGATCCATCGGATCGCGGGACACCTCGTAGCCGAGCGACATGGCGCGCACCGTGACCAAGAGATCCGGATCGACGGCGAGACACATGCTGCGTTCGAGATTCGACGGTTCGCGCGGTGCGGCCCCGGACGTCCCGTCCTGTTCGTCGCCCGGATCGGCCGATGCCGCACCGGTACCGGGAGCGGGGGTACCGCCCGTGCTCTCGGCGGCGCCGTTTCCGCTCGTCGCCGAGCCGATCGCGGGCGCGTTCGCACCGTCGCCCTCGGCGGGTGCCAACCCGGTGACGGCGCGCGCCGCGGCCAGCAGATTGTTGAGTCGTCCGCCGGAGGCGAGGGAGCGCGCCAGGTCGTCGCCGACGAGACGGACGGGTTCGGTCCGGCCGCCGAGCACGCCGGGCGTCAGCTGCGGCTTGGCGGCCAGCGGCCACAGCAGGGTCAGCTTCGACGGGTCGCCGGCGGCCGCCGACACGGAGCCGTCCGGACCGAGACCGGCACGCGCCGGGTCGTCGCCGGCTCCTGCGTAGCCGCGGGCCCGCTGACGATCGGGGGGCAGGGACAGCACCGGCAGCAAGGTGCGGGATTCGGCGAGCTTCGCCCGGTCGCCGTAATCCGGCAGGCCGTTGACGTTGATCTGGAGCGGAAACACGCCGGTGCGCTGGATGTCGAGGCTTTCGGGTCCCGACAGAGGCGCGCTGACCGTGAAACCGGTCGACGCGCCCGGTGCGAGCGTCGACGCGATGTCGCGGAAGGGGGTGAACGCGCTGACCGGTGCGGGCGTCTCAGCCAGCCCGGTGCGAAGACCCGCGGCGTTCGCGACCGGGTCGCCCCGCTCGAGACGGACCGTCAGGTCGCGCAGCATGCGGTCGCCGGTGTTCGTGATCTGCCCGGTGACCGTGACGGTGGAGCCGCCGCTGCCCGTCACCAGGGAGGGGGAGACCGAGTCGACGGTCAGTTTCAGGAACTGTGTGGTGGTGATGGTCGGTGTGGCCGGATCGGATTCCTCGATCTCACCGGGTGCGGCGGACGCCACTCCCGTTCCGACGGCCGCGGGTGCGGCTCCGAGCATCACCAACAGAGCGACGGCCAGCACCGCACAGACCGACAGGAACCGTGCGGATCCGGGACGTCTGGGGCGGGAGTGGACGAGGAGCTGCGACCGATCAGGCATCGTCGGCCGCGGGACGCCGTGGGCGCCGCCGACGCCGCCGGGAGCGCACCGGCGGTGGCTCGTTACGGCGTTGATTGCGTGCGGCTGCGGCTCTTTCATAGGCGTTCGGTTCGGTGCGAATGCTCTCGGCCTCGGACTGGGCCAACCGGTGCGGGTCGGCAGCGAGATCGGCGATCACGCCGCGGGCCATCCGGGCCAGTCGCCGCTCGTCAGAGTACGTGAGCTTGCGCGGGAGATCGCGCAGCGGCACCCACGCCACCTCGCTCACCTCGTAGTCCTCGTCCGACAGTTCGCCGCCGACGCTGCGGAGCAGGTAGTGATGGACGGTCTTGTGGATCCGGCGGCCCTCGCTGACGAACCAGTAGTCGATCTTGCCGAGCGGTGCGACGACGGTGCCCTGGATGCCGGTCTCCTCGGCGACCTCCCGGATGGCGGTCTGCTCGGCGGTCTCACCGGTCTCGATGTGGCCCTTGGGCAGTGACCACATCGTCCGGCCGCGACGATCCACGCGCCCGATGAGCGCCGCCGACAGTTCGTCGACGGGCAGGTCGAGGTCGGAGATCACGAGGCCGCCCGCCGAGGTCTCGCGCACGGTGTGCAGCCGCTCCGGATTGGTTCGCCCGTCGGCCGGGCGCGCACCGGACTTTCGTCGCCGGTTCTTGCCGCGGGCGGTGGGCGCGTGCGCATCGGTGGCGGCGACGTGCGCGAGGCCGGTCTTCGTGAGCTTCGCGGTGACGGTGACCAGATCCGACGGCTTCGGAGCGGCCGAGACCGGACCGCGCACCGGCCGGGACTCCTTCTTCCGTGAGCCGTGCTTGCCGCGATTCGGGGCATCCGAGGACGGGGACTCGGCACGATCGGCGCGTTCGGAGCCGGGCTGTTCGCCCGCGAGGTGGGGCCGGGGCGGCTTGGGCGGTCCCGGCTTCGGGCGCGGGGGCCGGTGCGGTTCCGCATCCGAGGGACGGGGATGTTCGGTGGCCGGCGGATCCGTGCGGGGTGACGGTGACGGGGCATCGGTCCGGGGAGTATCGGCGCGGGGCGCGTCCGCGACAGTGCGGCCCGGCGTGGGGCCGGGTTTCGGTGCGGGCCGCCGGTCCGTTTCGGGCCGATCGTCTCCGGGCACGGTCGTGGGCGGCGGATTGTGCAGCGTCCCGATCCGTTTGCGCGAACGTTTGTCGACCGACGACTCGGGTTGCTGATGACGACGGCCACGGCGCCGGCGCCCGCGACGACGGTTGCCGGCGTCCGTGTCGTCGCCGTCGGCTCGCGCCGGTGTAGTCGTGGTGGCCGGGGTGATGGCCGAGGGCGCGGCCGCCGCCAGATCAGCGGGACTCACGCGGCGCCGGGCGCCCTGATGACCGTTGGTCGCCGACGACGTCGAATCCGCAGATGCTGATGCCGAATTGGCCAGGTCCGCGGGGGTGCGTCCACCTGCATTGACGTCGGGGGAGACGTCTGTGGGGTCAGTGGACGGATTGGCGGACACATGCTCGATGCTAGCCGCTGGCCACCTGCCGTTTGCCTGGATGGGCCGTTGGTGGCCGTCGGTGTCGCCGGGTGATCGGCCCCGGAACCGGGTCCCGCGCACCGCGCAGGCGCATGGGGATGTACGGCGACGGTAGGCTCTCATGCCGTGACCGACCCCGAACGCCGTACCCGTCTTCTCGCCTCCGCGGCGGTGACGCTGCGAGGGCTGTCCGGGATACTGGTCCCGCTCGGTGAGCGATTCGCGGCGGCCGGACACGAGTTGTACCTGGTCGGCGGCTCGGTGCGGGATGCGGTTCTGGGCAGGCTCGACGACCAGGATCTCGACTTCACGACCGACGCGCGCCCCGAGAAGATCATCGAGCTGCTCACCGGCTGGGCCGACGCCCAATGGGACACCGGGATCGACTTCGGGACCATCAGTGCGCGTAAGGGCGATCACTCTGTGGAGATCACCACGTTTCGCGCCGATTCCTACGATCGCGTCAGCCGGAATCCCGAGGTGGTCTTCGGCGACTCGCTCGAGGGCGACCTGATTCGCCGCGACTTCACCATCAACGCGATGGCCGTCCGGATCGGTCCGGAGGGACCCGCCGAGTTCTGCGACCCGCTCGACGGGATGACCGCGGCCCTCGCCGGTGTCATCGATACCCCGGCGACGCCACAGGAATCCTTCGCCGACGACCCGTTGCGCATGCTGCGCGCGATCCGTTTCGTGTCGCAGCTCGGATTCCGGGTGGCACCGAGGGTGTCCGAGGCGATCACGGACATGTCCGCGGAGATCGAGCGCATCACCGCCGAACGCGTTCGCGTCGAGCTCGACAAGATGATTCTCGGTCAATACCCGCTCGATGCCATCGACCTGCTCGTGAGTACCGGACTGGCCGAACGCGTGCTGCCCGAGGTGCCCGGGATGCAGCTGACCATCGACGAACACCATCAGCACAAGGACGTCTACCAGCATTCCCTGACGGTGCTGCGGCAGGCGATCGATCTCGAGGACGGTGACCCGGATCTCGTGCTGCGCTGGGCAGCGCTGCTCCATGACATCGGCAAGCCTGCGACGCGCCGTCACGAGCCGGGTGGCGGGGTGAGCTTCCACCACCACGAGGTCGTCGGCGCGAAGATGGTGCGTAAACGTATGCGGGCGCTGAAGTACCCGAAGGCCGTCGTCGACGATGTGTCGCAGCTGGTGTTCCTGCACCTGCGGTTCCACGGCTACGGCGACGGCGCGTGGACCGATTCCGCCGTGCGGCGGTACGTCACCGATGCCGGGCCGCTGCTCGACCGGCTGCACAAGCTGGTTCGCGCCGACTGCACGACGCGCAATCGGCGGCGCGCCCGGAAACTGCAGGAGAACTACGACGATCTGGAGCGCCGCATCGCGGAGCTGGCCGCCGCCGAAGACCTGCAGCGCGTCCGGCCGGACCTCGACGGCAACGCGATCATGGAACTGCTGGACCTTCCGCCCGGACCGGTGGTCGGGCAGGCGTGGCGCTACCTGAAGGAGTTGCGACTCGATCGCGGTCCGATGTCGCGCGAGGAGGCCGAGGCCGCGCTCCGCGAGTGGTGGGCCGAACGCGCCTGATCAGGGCGGCTGTTCAGTAACCCATCTGTTCAGTAACCCATCGTGCGCAGCGCGTCGGCCAGGCGGTCGAGGTCTTCGCGCTCGACGTCGAGATGTGGGCTCACACGCAACACCGCGCGGTCACTGTCGGTGGCCAGCGGGGCACGCCAGGAATCCGCGGCCGTCGTCAGAATCCCGAGGCTCAGCAGACGTTCGCGGGCGTTGTGGACGTCGGCGGGCTGCCATCCGGGCGGCGGCGCGAGGGTCGTGGTGGCCGACGGTTCGTCGAGGGGTTCGAGGACCTCCCAGCTGCCGATGCCGTCCAGCCGCTCGCGCGTGACCCGGCCGATCGTCGCGAGCTCGCGGAAGACGCGCTGCTGACCGATCGCCAGAAGTTCGGAGACGGCCATGCCGAGGCCGAGGAGGCCCGCGGTGAAAGCCGTCGAGTTGTCGATCTCCACGGGGCGGAGGGAGTCCTTGCGCACGGCCACGAATCCGACGCCGCGCGGTCCGGTCAGCCATTTGCGGCTCGTGCCGTAGACGACGTCGGCGCCGGTGACGGTCGGTACGTGACCGGCCGACTGAGCCATGTCGACCACCACGGGAACCCCGGCGGCATGGGCGATCTCGACGATCCGGGAGACCGGCTGCACCACGCCCGACGCCGAACCGATGTGGCAGATGTGCAGGAAGGCGGGCTGCTCGAACTGGAGCATGTTCTCCAGCGCATCGGTGTCGACGTGACCGTGGTTGTCCGCGTCGGGCAGTGGCCGGACCGCGTAACCGCGACGTTCGAATTCGATCAGGTTGGGGCCGTACTCGTTCTTCGCCACCCAGACCGTCGAGGCGATGGGGAGATTCCAGTAGGTGAGCAGTGCGCGAAGGGCGGCCCGTGCGCTCTCCCGATAGGAGAGTTCGTCGGGAGTGTGGCCGATCAGCGTGGCCAGATCCCGGGTGTCGCGGGCGATCTCCTCGGCCCGATCCGCTTCTGCGACATAGGATCCGCGCTCGGATTCGCGCCACAGATGGGCGGAGATGGTGCCGATGACCGCATTCGACGACCGGCCCGCGGCGGCCGAGTCGAGGTGGACGACCTCGGGTCGAAGACGGGCGCGCCGCCACTGGTCACCGAGTTCGCTCACAAACATGCCTCGAAAATACCGTGATCGACGGTCCTCCGGGGTCGCGGGTCGCACCTGCCGGGACTCGGAACCGGCGGCGGCCGGTGTGCGTCAAAGTCGTATGGAATCGGGGGTCGGATACGGCTTCGGCATCGGCGACGGTCAGCTCACCTCGTGGGAGTCACCGGCCGATGCCGATCTCGACGAGGACGGGCACAACGACGCCGTATGGCTGGACTTCGACGGCGACGGGCGTCGGGACGACGCGATGTGGGATACCGATGCCGACGGCACCGCCGACGTCGCGGCTCTCGACCTCGACGACGACGGACGCCCCGATCACTTCTTCCGGGACGACGGTCGCGGTGTGTGGGGACTGCCGGTCGCGGAACCGGGACCGCGTGATCATGATCCGCCCCGCGCACGGCCTCTCCCCGCACCGCCGCCGGCATCGGCCGGGAGGATCGATCTGGATCGGGACGGCCGGGCCGACATCGCGCTGGGCGAGAACGGGGGAGACGGGGCGGGGCGAGGCCGGATGTACATCGACGAGAACGGCGACGGCCGGTTCGACCGCGTTCTCGTGGACACCGACGGCGACGGCCGGGCCGACGTCAGCCATCCGTCGGATTCGCCCCGGTTCGGTCGTCCACCTCAGTGACGCGGACATGTCGGGGCGGCGGTCCCGGGCGGTACAGGACGTGCACGACGACGGCGCCGATGAGATACAGCGCGGTGCCGACGATGGGCAGCGCCAGTGACCGGCCGTCGGCGGGCACGATGAGCGCGGCCACGGTGATCGCCACGACGTACGCGACGTTGAAGACGGCATCCTGTACCGAAAAGACCTGTCCGCGAACATCATCGTCGATGTCGACCTGCATGGCGACGTCGCCGCAGAGCTTCGCGGCCTGACCGATCAGACCGAGGACGACCGCGGCCACGCAGAACACCACGAGGTGAAAGCTGAGCAGCGACAGTTCCGCGAGGGCACCGACGAGCAGGGCGGCATACAGGGTGGCGCGCCGTCCGATCCGTGCCACCGAGATGGGCGTGATGACCGCGGCGAGGAACGCACCGACGGCGGTGGCCGCGCCGATCAGGGCGACCAGCCCGAGGCCCATGGTGGTGTCCGCGCGGATACCGAGCACCAGCACCATGAGGGTGTTCATGCCGAAGACCAGACGGTGCGTGCCGATAGCCGACAGCGCCGCGGCGACCGGTGGCGAACCCGCCACCGCGCGCACCCCGTGGATCAGGCCGACGGATACGGCATGCAGTGCGGAGCGACCCGGATCGTCGGGGGTGTCGGGTCCGAGTTGGAGGCGGCCGAAACCGTGCGCGATGGCTGCGGCGATCAGCGCCATCACGACGCCGCCCAGCGCGGTGAGCGCGCTGCCGCCGTCGTCGTCGCCGAAGATCAGCCGCAGCAGCGCGGTGAGCCCGGCGCCGACGGCCAGCATGCCTGCGCCGAGGGTGGTGAAGAGCGCATTGGTCCCGACGAGCACATCGCGATGCACCACATGCGGAAGTCCCGCGGACAGACCGGAGGCGACGAACCGGCTCGCACCGGTCACGGCGAGCGCGCCGATCAGGATGACCGTCTCGGAGGCACCGACGGCGATACTGACCGCGACCGCGACGATCAGCAGTGCCCGCGCGATGTTCGCGAACATCAGGACGTTGCGCCGGTCCCAGTGATCGAGGAGGGCGCCCGCGAAGGGACCGATCACCGAGTAGGGAAGCAGGAGCACGGCCATACCGCCCGCGACGGCGAGCGGTTCGGCGTGCCGATCCGGATTGAACAGGATCGCCGTGAAGAGCGCGGCCTGGAACATGCCGTCGGTGATCTGGCTGGTCAGCCGCACCGCGAGGAGGCGTCCGAGTCCGGGGGAGTGCCCGAGCGAGCGGAGGAATCCGCGGACGTCGGGTGCATGTCGAGCGGTCCCGGACATCACTGGACAAGACTACCGGCCTCGCCGCGTGAAGCATGCGATGATGGTGGGGTGGCTGGAGGCGACGAGTCAGACGATCCGACCTCCGATCCGTATTCGGACGGGCTCTCGGGCGGTGAGGGAATTCCCGCGCGCCCGAACGCGGCTCACGACATCGATTCGCTTCGTCACATTCGTCCGGGCACGCTGCTGATCGCGTCCACCGATCTGGTCGAGTCGACATTCGCGCGCACCGTCATCTACGTCATGGAGCACAACGAGGCCGGCACCCTCGGCGTGGTCATCAACCGCATGAGCCAGACGGCGGTGCACAATCTTCTGCCGCGCTGGACCGATCTGGCGGCGTCGCCCCGCGCACTGTTCGTCGGCGGTCCGGTGAAGCAGGATGCGGCGCTGTGCCTCGGTGTGGCGAAGTTGGGCGCCGACATCAGCGACTACCGATCGCTGCGGCCGGTGGATGGCCGGGTCGTGCTCGTCGATCTCGACGGCGACCCCGAGGAGTTGGCCGAGGTGCTGGAGGGCGTCCGGATCTTCGCCGGCTACTCGGGCTGGGGCATCGGTCAGCTCGACGGCGAACTCCAGCAGGGCAGCTGGATGCTCGCCTCCGCGCTGCCGCGTGACCTGCTCGCTCCACCCACGGTCGATCTGTGGGCATCGGTTTTACGACGTCAACCGTGGCCTTTGCCATTGCTCGCGACCCATCCGATCGACATCGACCGCAACTGATCAGGGCCTTCTCGCGCCGTCGAATCGTACGGTGCGCTAACAACTTTCGGATCTTTGTGATCTGACTCACCCGCTGTTATGGTACTGCCGCGTACCGATGCGCGGGGCTCGGTCGCTACCCAACGAGGGGTTGCACAATGCGTGTGAGAATTACCTCTGGCCTGATATCGGGGCTGCTGTCCATCGTCCTTTCCGTGGTGCTCGGCGGTGTGGTCACCGCCGCGCCGCTGCACGGACCGTCCGGCGGGGCGCAGGCTACGCAGTGGGCCGCGAACGCCGATGGCCGCCAGCCGTATGCCGGCATGGCGATCACCTGGGATGTACCGATCCGCATGAGCGACGGAACCATCTTGCGCGCCAACGTTTATCGGCCCGCGGACCGCCGAGGCCGGGCGTCGGCGGCGAAGCATCCGGTGGTTGTCAACATGACGCCGTACACCAAATTGACCACCGCGGTCTCGTCGGCCGCGCTGCAGCATCCGGTGCTCGCGCCGTTCGTCCATCGATTGGCGTCGGCGATCAACCTGAGCGGTACGCCGATCGATGGCATCACCGATATCGCACAGACGTTGCGCGACAACGGTGCCCGGACCTTCATGGTGGACGAGGCGTTGGTGCGCAGTGGTTACACCCAGGTCGTCGTGGACGTCCGCGGCACCGGATTCTCGCAGGGCAGGTGGAACGTCTTCCAGAAGCGTGAGCAGGACGACACCGTCGAGGTCATCAATTGGGCTGCGCGCCAACGCTGGTCGGACGGCAACGTCGGCATGTCCGGGGTGTCGTACTCGGCGATCAATCAGATCTATGCCGCCAACCGGAATCCGGCCGCGCTGAAGGCCATCTTCCCGGTCGAACCGGGCGGTGACCTGATCCGGGACATCATCGCGCCCGGCGGCGCGCTGGGTGTCGGATTCCTGCCGGCGTGGCTCCAAGGTGTGAATTCGGCGAAGCTGCTGCCGAATGTGGCATCGATGCTCAACGGCACCTTCGACTGGACGTGGCTGGCGGATCGCATCTCCGATCCCTTCACCTTCTTCCCCCAGTTGTTCGCCGCACTGCTGACACCGGATGTCCGGTCGGCGCCGCAGAGTCTGCGCGACATGATGAAGACCTCGTCTCCCATGCGGACCGCGTGGCTCGATCACGGTGAGCGAATCAAGGTTCCGACGATGATCTACGGCGGCTGGTTCGACCTGTTCACCAATTCCCAGGTGCGGGCGTACAACCGGATTCCGTTGCCGCCCGGCAAGAAACAGCTCGTCATGGGCGACGGCTATCACCTGACCATCGGTGGCGGGCAGACCGGCCGGAACGGTACGCCGCCGCGACTCGACGTGCTTCAGCGCGCGTGGTTCGACCGCTGGCTCAAGGGCGTCGACAACGGTATCGACAGCTACGGACCGGTCACGCTGAAGCAGGTGGGCGACGGCTGGATCACCACGGACCGGTTCCCGCGTGCGGGTATGGAACGCCAACGCCTGTACCTGAGTGACCGGCGCAGTGGTACGGCGCCGCACGCGGTTCGCGACGGGAGTCTCACCATCGGCAAGCCGAATTCTCGTGGGCGCCTGACGATCGCCCCGGGACTGGCGACGCTGTGCTCCCGGGACGCCGCGCAGCAGACGGCGGGTGGCCTCGCCCTGTTCCCGTTCTGCGCGAAGGACGCGCGAATCTCGGAACGTGCGGCTCTCACCTTCACGAGTGCACCGGTGCGCACCACGCGAAATGTCTCGGGTTACGCCAATGTACGCATCAATGCGGTGATGGATGCCACCGACGGTTACTGGACGGCGACACTGAATGATGTTGCGCCGGACGGTACGTCGAAGGTCATCAGCTCGGGTCAGGTGATGGCGTCGCTGCGGCATATCGATCGGGCGCAGTCGTCTTTTGCCCCGAACGGTGATGTCATCGACCCATTCTACACGCTGACCCTGGACACGCGGCAGCGGGTGCGGCCGGGACGTCCGGTCTCGATCGACATCGGGTTGTTGCCGACCGACGCACTCATCCGGCCCGGTCACCGGCTGCGGGTGGACGTGTTCGCGATGAATCTTCCTCGCGGACTTCCGTTGCGGCCCCTGCTGAATGAGTCGCAGCTGAAGCCGGAGCACATTCAGCTCGATCCGAATCGGCCGAGCTTCGTCAACCTGCCGATCTCGACGCCGGTGGCCTGACGACACACCGTTCCCGGCTTGTGCTCACCCGTTTCGCGTGTGCTCACCAGATCAGGTGAGCATGACCGGAACGGGTGAGCGGCGCGGTGTCGGCAGCGGGCTCAGGTGCTCGCAGGGCTACCGTCCGGGAGCTCCCGCGCGTAGCGGGCGGCGAGCCAGGAGCAGATGATCAGCTGTATCTGATGAAAGATCATGAGCGGCAACACGATCAGACCGACGGCCGACGACCCGGCGAAGAGCACGGTGGCCATCGGGAGGCCGGTGGCCAGGCTCTTCTTGGTTCCGCAGAACTGGACCGCGATGACGTCGGCGCGGCTGAAGTGCAGCCGTTGCGGCACCCAGCGGGTGACGACGAGCATCACGATCACCAGCACCAGTGAGATGACCGTCACCGCGACGATCTGCCACACGTCCACCTGCGACCAGACGCCCTGGCGCACTCCCTCGCCGAAGGCCGCGTAGACGACCAGCACGATGGAGCCGCGGTCGGCGAACCGGGTGGGTGCGGCGTGCCGGGCGAAGAAGCCGCCCACCCACGGCCGGGCCAGTTGTCCCAGGAGGAACGGCACCAGGATCTGCGCGATGATCTCCAGCACGGAGCCCAGGTCGATGTGCACACCGCTCGACTCGCCCCTCATCAGGAACACCACCAGGAGCGGCGTGATGAACACGCCGAGCAGGTTCGATGTCGAGGCGCTGACGATGGCCCCCGGGACGTTGCCGCGGGCGATCGACGTGAACGCGATGGACGACTGCACGGTCGACGGGACGAGGCACAGAAAGAGCAGCCCGAGGTAGAGGTCGTGGCCGATGATCGGTTCGACGACCGGTTTGAGGAGCAGGCCGATGATCGGGAATGCGACGAAGGTGAACGCCAGGATCAGCAGATGCAGGCGCCAGTGCTTGAGGCCGTCGAGGGCTTCGCGCGGATGCAGGCGGGTGCCGTACAGGAAAAAGAGCAGCGCGATGGCCGCGACGACCACCCAGTCGAGGATGTCGGCGTAGATCCCCCGGGCCGGCAGGATCGCGGCGACGACCACGGCGGCGAGGATCGCGAGGATGAACCCGTCGATCCGGGCCCGCGCCAGCGCACCCCGAAGAACGTCGAGCAGGTGTGACACGGATCAGGAAGAGGCGGATTCGTTGGTGCACGCCCCGCGCAGGGAACAGGCACCGCAGCTGGAGACGCCGCAGTCGGCGGCGGCCTTCGCCTCCACGACGGAGGGGCGCTCCTCCGCGGTGCAGCCTCGCGGCGCCTGCGCGGTGTCCTCTCCGGAGCAGCAACCGCAGCCCGAGTCCTCCGCGGGCACGGCGGCGGCGGCACGGACGCCGTAGGCGCTGACCAGGCCGATCACGAACAACGCCGCGACGAGCCCGACGACGGCGAACACGATCGACCAGTAATCGCCGACCCCGATCGACACGACACCCGCGAGCACCAGGATCCCGGCGCCGGTCAGCATCCCCGGAGCGGCGACGCTGTTCGCGACGGTGAAGGCGGTGTCGGATCGCATGGTCTCGTCGGTGCGAACACCCAGCCAGCGGTTGCGCGGCAGACGGCCCGCGATACCCATCGCACCGACCACCACCCAGACCGCGGCGATCGCGAACAGGATGACGGCGATGACGACAGGCAGAACACTCACGACCTCAGCTTACGACCGGCGGCCTGGGCAGACGAATCGGCGTCGCCGGGGCGGGTTGACGTGGCGGTCCCGCCGACGCTCCGGAAAAGCGACGATTTACGCTGGTTGAGTGACTTCATCCGATTCAGGCGCACCGACGACCCAGGTGACCACTCCCGGTCACCGGTACACCGCCGAGCTGGCCGGTGAGATCGAACAGCGGTGGCAGCAGACCTGGGCGGAGCAGCACGCCTACGAGGCGCCCAATCCGGTGGGGCCGCTCGCCGGCGACCTCAGCGCGTTCGACGGCTCCGGGCCCGACGCCGACGACAAGCTGTTCATCCAGGACATGTTCCCGTACCCGTCGGGTGCCGGTCTCCACGTCGGCCATCCGCTCGGCTTCATCTCCAGCGACGTCTTCGCGCGTTATCAGCGGATGACCGGAAAGAACGTCCTGCACACGATGGGCTTCGACTCCTTCGGCCTGCCCGCCGAGCAGTACGCCGTGCAAACCGGCACCCATCCGCGCACCACCACCGAGGCCAACATCGAGCGGTATCTGGAGCAGATCCGGCGTCTGGGGCTCGGACACGATGAACGACGACGGGTCGCCACCACCGACGTCGACTTCTATCGCTGGACGCAATGGATCTTCCTGCAGATCTACAACGCCTGGTACGACGAGGAGCAGGGCAAGGCCCGCCGGATCGATGAGCTGGTCGACGAGTTCGCCTCGGGCACACGCACTCTGGACGGTCACGAGACCTTCGCCGGGCGCACCTGGGAGTCGTTGACGGCAGCCGAGCGTACGCAGGTGATCGACGGTTATCGCCTGGTGTACCAGAGTGATTCGCTGGTCAACTGGTGTCCCGGTCTGGGCACCGTGCTGGCCAACGAGGAGGTCACCGCCGACGGTCGCAGCGATCGCGGCAACTTCCCGGTGTTCCGGAAGCACCTGCGGCAGTGGATGATGCGCATCACCGCCTACTCCGACCGTCTGCTCGACGACCTGGACCGCCTGGACTGGCCGGACAAGGTCAAGACCATGCAGCGCAACTGGATCGGGCGTTCGCGTGGCGCGCAGGTGTCGTTCCCGGTGCCCGGCACCGATGCGGCCATCGACGTGTTCACCACACGTCCCGACACCCTGTTCGGGGCGTCGTACATGGTGTTGTCGCCGGAGCACCCGCTGGTCGACGAGCTGACCGCCGATGTATGGCCCGACGGTGTGGATGAACGCTGGACAGGCGGCGCCACGGCTCCGGGCGAGGCGGTCGCCGCGTATCGTTCCGCGATTGCCGCGAAGTCGGATCTCGAGCGTCAGGAGAACAAGGAGAAGACCGGCGTCTTCACCGGTACGTATGCCACGAATCCGGTGAATTCCGAACGGATTCCGGTCTTCGTCGCCGACTACGTGCTGATGGGATACGGCACGGGCGCCATCATGGCGGTGCCCGCCCACGACACCCGTGACTACGAGTTCGCGACGGTCTTCGGTCTGCCGATCCGCGAGGTCATCGGCTCCGAACAGGGCGTGGCAACCGAACCGTTCATCGGTGACGGTCCGCTGGTGAACTCCGACTTCCTGAACGGTCTGCGCGTCGACGACGCCAAGGCCGCGATCGTCGAGCGCCTGGAGCATGACGGCAGCGGAACCGGCACCATCCAGTACAAGCTCCGCGACTGGCTCTTCGCGCGTCAGCGGTACTGGGGCGAGCCCTTCCCGATCGTCTACGACGCCGACGGTGTCGCCCACCCACTGCCGGAATCGATGCTGCCGGTGGAGCTTCCGGGGGTCGAGGATTACGCGCCGGTGGCCTTCGATCCCGACGACGCCGACAGTGAGCCGTCGCCGCCCCTGGCCAAGGCCACCGACTGGGTGACCGTCGAACTGGATCTGGGCGACGGCCCGCAGACCTACACCCGCGACACCAATGTGATGCCGCAGTGGGCGGGCAGCTCCTGGTATCAGCTGCGCTACATCGACCCGACCAATGACGAAGAGTTCTGCGCCAAGGAGAACGAGGCCTACTGGATGGGTCCGCGTCCGGCGCTGCACGGCGCCGACGATCCGGGTGGTCTGGACCTGTACATCGGCGGCATCGAACATGCCGTGCTGCACCTGCTGTATTCGCGGTTCTGGCACAAGGTGCTGTTCGACCTCGGCTACGTCACCAGTGCCGAGCCGTATCGGAAGCTGTACAACCAGGGCATGATTCAGGCCTACGCGTACACCGATGCGCGCGGCATCTACGTGCCTGCCGACGAGGTGACCGAGCGCGACGGGAAGTTCTGGTACGAGGGCGCCGAGGTCACCCAGGAATACGGCAAGATGGGCAAGTCCCTGAAGAATTCCGTTGCGCCGGACGACATCTGCCGTGACTACGGCGCCGACACCCTGCGCGTGTACGAGATGTTCATGGGCCCGCTCGATCAGTCGCGTCCGTGGGCGACCAAGGACGTGGTGGGTGCGCAGCGTTTCCTGCAGCGGGTGTGGCGACTCGTCGTCGACGAGGAGTCCGGTGCGGTGAAGGTCGCCGACGTGACTCCGGCCGATGCCACCCTGAAGCTGCTGAACAAGACCATCGACGGTGTGCGCGAGGACTTCTCGTTGCTGCGCAACAACACCGCGGTCGCCAAGCTGACGGAGCTGACCAACCATCTCACCAAGGAGTACTCCGACGGTGCGCCTCGCTCGGTGGTGGAACCGCTGGTGGTGATGCTCGCACCGCTCGCCCCGCACATCGCCGAAGAGCTGTGGCATCGGCTGGGCAACGACACCCTCCTGGCGCGCGGACCGTTCCCGGAGGCCGACCCGCAGTGGCTCGTCGAGGACAGCATCGAGATCCCGATCCAGGTGAAGGGCAAGGTGCGCAGCCGCATCACGGTCCCCGCCGCCGCCGACGAGGACACGGTGCGTGCCGCCGCCCTGGCCGACGAGAAGATCGTCGCGCTGCTCGACGGTGAACCGCGCAAGGTCATCGTCGTACCCGGCAAGATGGTGAACGTCGTTCCCTGACAGGCGAAGTCGGTGGCCGTGATCTCGATACGCGGGCTCGCTGCGCTCGCGCGCTACTCGATCAGCGGGTGAAGTGCGTGGCGTTCGCGCGTGACTCGATCAACGATGGTGATCTCTCGCAGCTACCGGTTCAGCGGGACCAGGAACGCTGATCGAGTAGTTCGAGGCGCTAGCCGAGAACGTATCGAGATCTCCGATCGCATTCGCCGGCCATCACTTCGGGGGCAGCTTGCGGGCGAAGTCGGCGCCGAGGGCGACCCAGCGTTGCAGCTGACGTTCGGTGCGGATGCCTGCGTGGTCGATGCGTATCCATCCGCGCATCTCGCGACCACCCATGGTCATCATCTCGGTGTGGTCGAACTTCAGGAGATTCTCGGCCTCCGACGGCTGGATGCGGACCATGATGCCGCCTTCGCGACTGGCGGCGAGGGCCATGTTGCCGTTGATGAGGAATGCGAGGCCACCGAACATCGAACGTTCGTCCAGGCCGCTCTCACCGGAGAGCAATCCGCGGATGCGGTAGGCCAGGTCGTCGTCGTATGTCACTCATCCGAGGGTAGGCCCGAAACGGGGGTTGGAAAAGAACTTACCGAACAGTAAGATCGCGGCATGGCAATCAACCTGGAGCTCCCGAAGAAGTTCGATTCGACGGTCGAGCGCACGCATATGGCCGCCGAGCACATGTTCCGGCCCATCTCGCGCAAATACGACCAGGCCGAGCACGAGTACCCGGTCGAGCTGGACGAACTCGCGAAGCTTGCCAAACAGTCGCGGAAGCAGGAGAGCGGCGAGGACGGCGCGGCCAAGGAGAAGAAGGCCGCCTCCGCGGGCGACGTCGTCAACGGCGCGAATATGCGCGGTCTGATCTCGGCGCGCGAGATGAGCTGGGGCGATGTCGGCCTGCTGCTGTCGGTGCCCGGCCAGGGACTCGGCAATGCGGCGATCGCCGCGGTCGCCAATCCCGAGCAGCTGGAGAAGTTCGCCGATGTCTGGGCGGCGATGGCCATCACCGAGCCGAGCTTCGGCTCCGACTCGGCGGCGGTGTCGACGACCGCCACCCGCGACGGCGACGACTATCTGATCAACGGCGAGAAGATCTTTGTGACGGCGGGTTCGCGCGCCGACCACGTGGTGGTCTGGGCGACCGTCGACAAGAGCGCCGGCCGTGCCGCGATCAAGAGTTTCGTCGTGCCGATGGACGCCGAGGGCGTGACGGTCGCACGTCTCGAGCACAAGCTCGGTATCAAGGCGTCCGACACCGCCGTCGTGCGCTTCGAGAACGCCCGCGTGCCGGCCGATCACCTGTTGGGCTCACCCGAGGTGGACACCAAGAAGGCGTTCGCGGGTGTCATGCAGACCTTCGATAACACGCGTCCGATGGTCGCTGCGATGTCGGTCGGGCTCGGGCGTGCGGCGCTCGAGGAACTGCGCCGGATCCTCGAGGAGGCCGGGCACGAGATCGACTACGACGTCCCGGCGGCGTCGCAGCACGCGTCGGTGGCCGAGTTCATCCGGCTCGAATCCGAGTGGGAGGCATCGTGGTTGCACGCACTGCGTGCCGCCTGGATGGCCGACAACAGCCAGCCCAACTCGGCCGAGGCGTCGATGTCGAAGGCGAAGGCCGGTCGGATGGTCACCGAGGTCACCAATAAGGCCGTCGAGATCGCCGCCACCGCAGGCTTTTCCGAGACGTCACTGCTGGAGAAGTGGGCCCGCGACTCGAAGATCCTGGACATCTTCGAGGGCACCCAGCAGATCCAGCAGCTCATCATCGCGCGCCGCGTGCTCGGCAAGTCGAGCGCAGACCTGAAGTAGGGCTCCTCAGCGCAACAGCCGCTCGCGTAACGAGTTCTCGCGCTCGATACGGCGGGCGTCGCGGGCACTGCGTTCGGCGATGATCGCGGTGAGGACGTCCTCGTCGGCAAGCCCGGGTGGCGGCGCCGGCGCGACATAGGGTGCGGTGCTGCGCAAGAGCTGCTGGGCGATCTGCGATCGCGACGGCTCACGCATGGTGTCGCGGCGCATCAGGAACTGACGGATATGGATCGCGAGGCGGTCGGGCAGGGGCGCGACGTCGGCGTTCTCCGCCCACCACGCGAGCGCCTTCGGCATCACGAGGGGTGTCTGCTCCGGCAGCTTCCGGCGGTCCCGGATCACGTAGGTGCCCGCGAGCAGATCGCCGAAACGTTTGGTCCGGCGGGTCGTCACGGACGCCAGCAGCGCGGGCAGACCGGCGCAACTGTAGAGCTCGACGAACCCCACCAGTGCGCGGGTGAGCGCGTGCCGGAAGGTGATCGGGCCGGCGTCGTCGCGCACGGTCCGCAAGCCCAGGGCAACGTGGCCGAAAGTCTTTCCGCGAGTGAGCGTTTCCAGGATCGTCGGCACCAGGACCAGCGCGATGATGGTCGACAGCGTCACCGCGGCGATCAGCAGGGCGATGTCCTCGAAGCCGATCAGCTCGAACGATGCCCACTGGAGGCCCATCAGCACGATGTACCCGACGATCAGATCGATGATCCCGGAAGCGATACGGAGGCCGACGTCGGCCGGGGGCAGATCGAGAGCGACGGCCTCCCCGGAGATCAGGTCGTCGCGGCCCACCCCGACCGTGCCGCTGACACCGCTGGGCGCGGTCGTCGGAATGGGGCGATACATGGTGGTCAAGCCTAGTCGGCGCACGTATTTTCGCTCACCCAATCCGTTCGCCCGCGCGACCACACCGTGAGCACGAGCGGAAATGGTGAGCGTGCGGCAGGAGATCCATCCGCCCGAATGACAGCACGCGAATGACACGACCCCGACGACCCGTTCCGCTCGCTACGCTGACGAGGTGGATCTGGACGCCTATACCAACGCGCACCGTGAGACGTGGCGGCGTCTGGACGAGCTCAGCAGGCGCCGATCACTCGACGGCGCGGAGTCCGACGAGATCCTCGACAGTTATCAGCGGGTGGCCACGCATCTGTCGGTGATCCGGTCGAGTGCGCCGGACGCCGAACTCGTCGCCTATCTGTCGGCGCTGCTGGCGCGGGCACGGTCGAAGGCCGTCGGTTCGCGGGCGGGTGCGTGGTCCGACATCGGGCGCTTCTTCGCCCGAAGCTTCCCGGCCGCGTTGTATCGCATGCGCTGGTGGTGGCTCTCGGTGATGGGGGCCAGTTCGGTCGCGGCGGTGGCGATCACCTGGTGGGTGCTCGCCCATCCGCGCATCGAGAGCGCGATGATGTCCGACGGTGCGGTCGAGGAACTCGTCACCAACGACTTCGAGAACTACTACAGCGAGAACGCGGCGACCTCGTTCGCGGCACGGGTGTGGACCAACAATTTCTGGCTCGCCGCGCTCTGCATCGTGTTCGGCGTCTTCTGCCTGCCGGTGGTGTTCATCCTCTACAACAACATCCTCAACCTGTCGATCACCGCGTCGGTGATGATCCGGCATGGCCGGGGCGATCTGTTCTTCGGTCTCATCACGCCGCATGGCCTGCTGGAATTGACCTGTCTGTTCGTCGCGGCCGGAGTGGGTCTGCGACTGTTCTGGTCCTGGGTCGCCCCCGGCGCACGAACGCGGTTGCAGTCGCTCGCCGAGGAGGGGCGTGCGGCGATCGGAGTGGCGATGGGACTTGTTGTCCTGCTGCTCATCTGTGGTCTCATCGAGGCGTTCGTGACGCCGTCGGGACTACCGACATGGGCACGGATAGGTATCGGTGTGACCGCGTGGCTCGGCTTCTTCACCTATGTGTTCACCCTGGGACGGTGGGCCCACAATGATGGAGTGACGGGTGATCTCGACGAGTTCGAGCGCGGATCCGTGGCGCCGGTCGCGGTCTGATACGACGGCGACGATCGGTGTGCGGTCAGAGAAGCCCGCGCGACTTCAGCAGTAGATAGTGGTCGGCGAGTGCCACGGGCAGATCTGCGGGATCGGCATCGACGACGTCGACCCCGAGTCGCCCAACGGCTTCCGCGGTCTTCGTGCGCAGCGCGATGGTCCGGGCAGCGGCCGCCGCACCGAAGACGTCGCGCGTGTCATCGCGCTCCGTGAGCATGTCGCGCAACGCGGGATCCGCCACCGACCCGATGACGACGCGATACCGCTGAGCGAGCACCGCGAGAGGTGGCAGCAGCGATTCCTCGATGGCCGCGGGCTCGAGTGGGGTGAGCAGCACGACCAGTGCGCGCTGCCGCGTGAGCCGGGACACCTCCGCTCCGAGCATCGGCCAATCCGCTTCGAGCAGAGCGGGTTCCACGGTCGCCATGGCGTTGACGAAGTCGTTGAGCAGGGTGGTGCGCGGTGAACCGACGACCCGCCGTTGCACACGCCGGTCGCCGACGATCAGGTCGACACGATCGCCGGCGTGCGCGGCGAGCGCCGCCAGCAGCAGCGCGGCATCCATCGCCGCATCCAGTCGCGGTGCGTCCCCGACGCGACCCGCGGAGGTACGTGAGGTGTCCAGCACGATGACGATGTGCCGATCCTTCTCCGGCTGCCAGGTACGCACCACGGTCGAACGCCGGCGTGCGGTGGCGCGCCAGTCGATGCTGCGCACATCGTCGCCCTCGACATAGTCACGCAGGGAATCGAATTCGGTGCCCTGGCCTCGGATCCGTACCGCCGATCTGCCGTCGAGCTGACGCAGTCGCGCCAGTCGGGACGGCAGATGCTTGCGGGATTCGAAGGGCGGCAGTGCGCGCACGTGACCTGGGACGAACTCCGAGCGCTGACGTCCGGCCATGCCCAGTGGGCCGAGCCTGCGGATGGTAACCCGCACCGCCAAGCGGTCCCCGCGGCGACGTGGACGCAGGGTGGAGGTGACCGTCGCGCGATCCTGCGGGGCGATGTCCACATCGTGGCGGTTGTCCGTGGCGCCCGCCGACGGTTGCCAGGCATCCCGGACGGTCCCCCGGAATCGCCGCGTGCCGGTGTTCTGCACGATCAGTTCGGCTTTCGCCGATTCTCCGAGCAGGATCGCCGGAATCGGGTTGCGCCACAAGCGGATCGCCTTGGTGGAGCCGGCGGCCATGATGTCGGCCACGAGCACCAGCAGACACACCAGGATCCAGAGCAGCGCCACCCAGTAGCGCGGCACAACCAGGACCGGCACTGCGCCGAGCAGCACCAGCAGGAAGAAACGACCGGTCAGGAACATCAGCGCGGCACGGGCACCGATCCGATGGCGGCATCGAGCACCGCCGCCACCGAAACGCCTTCCAGCTCGGCCTCGGGCCGGAGCGACACCCGGTGTGCCAGCGTCGATTGCGCCAGGGCCTTGACATCATCCGGAGTCACGAAGTCCCGGCCGTTCAGCCACGCCCACGCCCGGCTGGTACCGAGCAGTGCGGTGGCGCCGCGGGGGCTGACTCCGAGGGACAGCGATGGCGACATGCGGGTGGCGCGCGCGATGTCCACGATATAGGTGGCGATCTGCGGGGACACCACGACACGACGGACGGCCTCGGCACCCGCGAGGATGTCGGACGCCGACGCGACGGGTCGCAGACCGGCCGCCGCGAGGTCGCGCGGATCGAATCCGGCCGCATGCCGCATCACCACGGCGATCTCGTCGTCGCGCGGCGGCAGTGGCAGATTCACCTTGAGCAGGAAACGGTCGAGTTGTGCCTCGGGCAGCGGGTAGGTGCCCTCGTATTCGACGGGGTTCTGGGTGGCGGCCACCAGGAACGGTTGCGGCAGGGGGCGCGATTCACCATCCACCGAGACCTGACGTTCCTCCATCGCCTCCAACAGCGACGCCTGGGTCTTCGGTGGCGTTCGGTTGATCTCGTCGGCGAGCATCAGGTTGGTGAAGACCGGCCCCTCACGGAAAGTGAACTCGGAGGTCGCCCCGTCGTAGACGAGGGAGCCGGTCACGTCGCCGGGCATCAGATCCGGGGTGAACTGGACGCGCTTGGTGTCGACGTCGAGGGCGGTGGCCACCGACCGCACCAGCAGGGTCTTGGCGACGCCGGGCACGCCTTCGAGCAGGATGTGTCCACGGCAGAGGAGTGCGATCAGAATGCCGGCGACTGCCGCATCCTGTCCGACAACGGCTTTCGCGACCTCATCGCGTACCTGAGTAAGTGCTGTCCGAGCATCGAGATGTCGCTGATCGGGAGCCCGATGTGGCGGCGGCCCCTGCTGGGGCCGCTCGGAATACGGGTTGCCGGATGGGGATTCGACGGTCATGGTGTGCGTCGGACTTCCTTCTCGAGGGTGGTCAGGTCATGGGTGAATCGCAGGAGGTCGTCCGGGTTGTGCGGCAGCGGGCCGTCCAGCAGGCCTGCGACCTCCCGGGGATCGCGTCCGGAGGCACGTGCGGCCGCGTCGATGATGGCGCCGAGGGCGGGCACCGGCACGGGCGAGTGTGAATCGTCGTCGCGCAGATCGGCGCCCGCGCGGGCCGCATCGAAGGGCAGGCCGAGGTGTCCGGCGATGCGGCCGATGGTGTGCACGCGGAGCTGCCCGGCGGCGCGGGCGTGGGCGCCCGCCCGGTGATAAAGGCGTCCGCGGGCTTCGGTGGTCTCGATGGCCTTGACCACGGCCGGGAGTGGCTCGGTGACAAGCGGACCGAATCGCCGTCCGCGCCATACCATCAGGGTCAGCAGGCCGAATCCGGCCAGCAGTACCAACGGTCCGATGGCGCGCGGGACATCCGGCACCCCGGTGTCCGGTTTCGATGCGGCCCCGTCGGAGTACTTCGGCACGTACCAGAGCACGCGCTCGTGGGCACCGAGGAGCCGCAGCGCGACGCCGGCGTTGTCGAAACGGGTGATCTCGCCGTTCGTCACCATCGCACCCGTCATCACCACGACCTCGGGCCGGTCGACGGTGGCCGGGAGTACGACGATTTCGGAGGCATCGCCGGAGGTGAAGCATGCGGTGGCTGCGGCGCCGGTGTCGGGCTGATAGGGCAGCGTGCCACGCAGGACGACGTCGGACGGAGCGATCCCGGCGATCGAACAGTCGGCGCGCGCCGACTGGATCGGCGTGAGGCCGATCGTCGTGTCGATCGGCAGCCCGAGGGCGCTCAGTGTGGAGGATGAGGCATCGACGACCACGACCCGTCCGGCTTCGGGAACGCGATCCCAGAAACGATCTGCGGCAGTGTGATTGAGAACGTCGGCCGATGTCACCACGACGGTCGTCGACGAGTCGGGCCGGTCGGCGTCGAGCAGTTTCGAACGGCCGCGCGCCACCGTGACATCGACGCCCTTGTCGTCGAGAACCGAGGCCAGCGCCGCCGTACCGTCGGCGCCGGAATTCTGCGGATCGAGCCGGATATCGTTGCCCGACTTCTCCACTCCCGCGCCGACGAAGACGGCGAGTGCACCGACGATCACGATCAGCACGAAGGCGCCGACGATCACCCATGGCCAGATGCGTCGACGTCGGGGCGCGCGGGCAGCGGGGGGAGCGGTGGCGGGCGGCGATGAGACGGCAGGCGCGCTCACGATGCCGCTCCGACGGTCGAGTCGCCGGATTCGTGCACATTCCGGTCCGGGCGGCGCGGTCGCGAATCAGCCAGGGCAACATCGAGATCGATCGCATCCTGTGCCTGCTCGACGGTGATGTGCCGTTCGCCGTAGACCACTGCGTCGAAGGTCAGCGCGGTGGCGTGTAACCGCGCGGAATGATCGGGATGGAACGCGGCCAGTCCGCCTGCGACCTCGCGGGCGGTCATCGCTGCGGCGTTGGGCAGGAGTTTCTCCTCCAGACCGCGACGGGCGATGGCGCGCATGGCATCCCGGATCGCACCATCGGGATCTCCGGCCGCGAGACGCTCGCGTGCGGAGGTGCGGAATTCGTCGGCGCTGTACACATGGCTGCCGAGCACTGCCCGGTCGTCGGTGGCGGAGCGAGATCTCGGGGTTCGGCGCACGAACCGCAGCAGGTAGATGATCAGCGCGACCAGTGCGAGCGCCACCAGCACCGCGACGATCCCGGGCAGCGGACTGGAGTCGCCGGTGAGGCTGCCGAACACGGAGTCGAACCAGTCCGAGATCCGTTGCTGCGCACGCTCGAAGAAGCCGGGCCCCTGATCGCCGTACCGGGACTTCGACAGTTCGCGTTCGAGCCAGTCACGCGCCTCCTCGTTGTCCGGGGACACTGCGAGCACGGAAGTGTGGATGACGGGTGTGTGGATCACCGGCGGCCTCCGGTCGGCCATCCGTCGAACCAGTGACCGGACCGCACCTCGGCGGCGCCCGTGGCCAGATCGAGATCGTAGGCCTCGCGACGGATCCGGGCATCGATGTGTACCACCGACAACGCGATCGGAAGAATAGGTGCCACAGCGACATTCGCGATCAGAGCCGCGAGAAACGACACCGTCGCGGCAACGGTGGAGATGCCGCTGGAGCCCGCGACGTACAGGACGGACACGACGATGTCGGTCACGCCGCCGACGACCACGGTGATCATGCTGGTCGCGAGTGAGATCAGGGCGACGACACCGAGTGTGCGCCAGAACATTCCACGTGTCAGATCGAAGGATCGTCGGATCGCTGCCGCGATACCCAGGTGTTCGACGACCAGCGCGGGCAGGCAGCAGGACAGGCGGATCGACAGCCAGATCGCGGCGACGATACCGATGGCAAGCACTCCGACGGCCATGCCGAGAACGGCGGGGTTGTCGCCGCCGTAGGTGAGCGCGGCCATTGGCGCACCGACCAACAGCCCCGGGGCCAGGATCATCAGCACGGACAGTCCGAGCAGGCGCCCGAGCGTGGGCCGAACTCGTCGACGGAACTCTTCGAGTGACGGTGCCCGGTCCACGGCCTGCTGATTGACGACATACGAGACAAGTCCGGTGAGTGGCGGCGCGGCTATCGACGCGGCGATGAGGACCACGGTGCCCGACGCACGCACCGTCTCGCCGTCGAGCGCGAACTCGCCTGCGGAGAGCGGGAGGACGACGCCGTAGACGACGACGGAGGCGACCACGAGGGCGCCCAGCCAGACGATGACCGCAAGGAGGTAGTAGGTCCCCGCCGCACGTCGGAGCGCTGCGAACGTCGCCTGGACGATGTCGCCGACGCCGAGTGGGCGGAGCGGCACGATGCCGGGCTGATGTGCGACGAGCGGGTTGGTCTGCGGAAGCGGCGGAGGGTTGTCGATGCCGCTGCCCCAGGAAAGCCCTCCGGTTCCGGGCTCCGGGGCAGGGGCGTCCGGCGGAGCCATCGGCGACCACCCGGCCGGTGGGCCGGACGGCGGTGCCTCATACGCGCTGCCCTCGCTGCCCGGCGCGGTCCACGATCCGGTGCCGGGCAGGGCCGGACCCGGCCGGTCGTCCGGTGCCGGTGTCTCGCTCATCGTCGGTGCGTCCTGCCTGTCGGTCCGACGTGACCGGAAATGCGGCTGTCGGTGCTGTCGCGAAGCTATCAAACTCCGGGCGTGCCGGGGCACCTTGTCGATCGGGCGGATGACCAGCCGGTATCGGTGTATCCGCGGGGGCGGAGAACCTGTTGCGGGCCGATCGTCGGTGCTACGGTGCGTGAGACACTCGAACTAGAACTTGTTCTAACTTTGAAAGGGCCACGATGACTGCCGACCAGGACACCGCAACCCAGGACTCTCTCGCCGACAAGATCGCCGCGGCCGTGGAGGCCTACGTCGAGTACCTCACGTCCGGCACCGCGGAGCAGATCGCCGATCTGTACGCCGACGGTGCCACCGTCGAGGACCCCATCGGAGCGGACGTCCGCAACACCCGTGAGCAGCTCGTCGAGTTCTACTCGATCATCACGAACATGGACGAACGCTCCGCGAGCCTGCGGTGGAAGAAGGTCGCGGGTGACACCGCGGTGTTCGAGTTCACCCTGGTGACCAAGACCTCCGGTCTGGCCTTCGAGATCACCCCGATCGACATCATGGTCTTCGACGAGTCCGGCAAGATCACCTCGATGCGCGCCGTCTGGCAGCAGAGCGACCTCAAGCAGATCTAGGCCGTCCGGGACCTAGCGACGACCGGTGGGGCGCAGCACGATCTCCTCGGGGTGCGCATCCGCCGGTGTGGCGATGGCCTGGGCGACAGCGCGCGCCACCGTGTCGGGTGACAGGAATCGTCGCGGATCGTAATCGTCGCCCTCGATGGCGACGATGTCCTGCTGCATGTCGGTGTCGATACGTCCCGGGAAGATCGACGTCACGCGCAACGACGGTTCTTCGCCTCGCAAACCATCCGCGAGGGCACGCAGGCCGAACTTGCTTGCCGCGTAAGGGGTCCAGCCCGGATTTACGCGCTTGCCGGCCCCGGAGTTGATGAAGACCACATGTCCCGAGGCCTGCCGGAGCGCCGGGAGCACGAGTCTCGTCAGTTCGGCCGCGGCGATCAGGTTGATCTCCAGGACGTGCTGCCACTCCTCGACGGGGGTGTCGGCGATCGGCTCCAGACTGCTGGCCACACCGGCGCTGTGCACCAGCACGTCGAGTTCGCTGATGGCCTCCGTGGCCGCGGCCACCTCGTCGTAGTCGGTGAGTTCGACGGCGAAGGTGCTCGCCCCGTCGAGTTCGGTGGCCAGGGCGTCGAGCTCGGCCGACGGCCGTCCGCCGAGCAGCAGGTCATGGGTGGGTGCGAGCTGCCGGGCGATGGCCGCGCCGACGCCGCGGCTGGCTCCGGTGATCAAAGCGGTGGGCACGTGTGCAGCCTAGTGGTTGCGCGGTTTCCGGGTGGGCGAGGCAGAATCGACGCGTGGCGCGCTATGGATTCACCCCGACGCAATTATCCGCACGTGCGGCGTACCTGCTGCGCGGCAACGATCTGGGTTCGATGACCAGCGCCGCGCCGAAGCTGTACCCGCACATGTGGAGCTGGGATGCGGCCTTCGTGACGGTGGGACTGGCGCCGCTGTCGGTGGAGCGCGCGGTGATGGAGATGGACACTCTGCTCTCCGCGCAGTGGGCAAACGGCATGATTCCGCACATCGTCTTCTCGAACGATCGCGACGGGTACTTCCCCGGGCCGGCGCGATGGGAGTGCTCGAAGCTGGCGGCCGACGCGCCGGACGGGACGGATACCTCCGGTATCACCCAACCGCCGGTCCATGCCATTGCCGTGCAACGGATTCTGGATCACTCGCGACGGCACGGACGCACCACCCGCGCGGTCGCCAACGAGTTCATCGACCGGCGCTGGGGCGACCTCGTCCGGTGGCACCGCTGGCTGGCCCATGCCCGCGACCCGCAGGGGCGCGGCCGGATCACGCTGTTCCACGGATGGGAATCCGGTATGGACAACTCGCCGCGGTGGGACCGGCCGTACGCGAATGTGGTTCCGGGTGAGGATCTTCCGGCCTACCAGCGTGCCGACCTGGCGCACGTCCCGGATATGTCGATGCGGCCCACCGATCTGGAATACGACCGCTATCTGTGGCTGCTCGAGCAGATGAAGCGCGTCCACTACGACGACGATCGCCTGCCCGAGGTGATGAGTTTCGCGGTCGAGGACGTCTTCGTCAGTGCGATCTTCTCGACGGCCTGCGACGTGCTCGCCACCATCGGCGAGGATTACTCGAAACCGCGCTCCGACATTCGTGATCTACGGGCATGGGCCGAACGGTTCCGGGCGGGCGTTCTCGCCGCCACCAACGAACGCAACGGGGCGGCAAGGGATTTCGATATCCGGGGGAATACCTGGATCGACACCGAGACGATCGCGGTCTTCGCTCCGCTGCTCTGCGGTGGACTGCCGCGCGATCGTGAGAGGGCACTCCTGCGTCTCTTCGACGGCCCGCGTTTCTGTGGGCACCCCGATCTCCGGTACGCGGTACCGCCGTCGACCTCGCCGATCTCCGCCGATTTCAAACCGCTCGAATACTGGCGTGGACCGGTCTGGCCGGTGATGACCTGGTTGTTCAGTTGGGCCTTCGCCCGTCGGGGCTGGACGGAACGCGCTGCCCGGCTGCGGGAGGAGGGACTCCGTCAGGCCACCGACGGCGCCTTCGCCGAATACTATGAGCCGTTCACCGGGGAACCGCTGGGCAGTATGCAGCAAAGCTGGACTGCCGCAGCGGTTCTCGACTGGCTCGACTGATCCGGACGGGTTCCCGGCTCAGTACTCCTCGGCGCCGATGAGTGCGGCATCGTCGGGAACCTCATCGGTGTCGGCGGCCGGATTCCGGACGAAGGACACCACGATCACCGCCACCACGCAGTACGCGACGGCGAACCAGAACGGAGCCGCCACCGATCCGAACCAGTCGGCGAGATGGGCGACGAGGACGGCCGAGATCGCCGCACCCATCCACCGGAGGAAGCTGTACCCCGCGCTGGACACCGACCGCGGCGTGGAGCCGTCGCCGGATGCCATGGCGACACCGGTGAACAACGTGTTCAGAATGCCCGACGGGACACCGGATGCGATGACGGCGAAACCGATCAGACCGACGTTGCCGACCACGACTCCGACGGCGGCGATGGCCATCACCACCGCGTACAACGTGATGGCGGTGACGACACCGCCCTTCTGCCCGATCCGGCCGGCGAGCCTCGGTGCGACGAAGACCCCGGCGAGCGCGGTCAGCAGACCCCAGCCGAAGAACACCAATCCCGCGTAGATCGGGCGCAATCCCATGGCGATGGGCGCCCATGCGATGACGGTGAACAGTGCGCCGGTGTAGAACGCCGAGCCGATGGAGGTGATGAGCAGTGTCCGGTCGGCGAGCGCCTTGATCGGATCGAGAATGCGGACCGGCACGCGTGCGGTCGCCGGACCGTCTGCGGGAAGCATTGCCGCACACAGGATCGCGCCGATGAGCATCAGTAGTGCGGTACCGCCGAAGGGTGCGCGCCAGGTCCATTCGCCGAGGACGGCACCGAGCAACGGACCGACTGCGAGACCCACGCCGAGCGCGGCCTCGTACAGGATGATGGCGCCGTGTCGGCTGCCAGTGGCGGCCGAGACGATGAATGCGAGGGCCGTCGCGATGAAGAGTGCATTGCCCAGACCCCAGATGACGCGCAGTGCGATCAGCTGGTCGATGTTGTCGGCGAACGCCGAGATCCCCGCCGCGATGACGATGAGGCCGAGGCCCACCGTCAACGTCCGCTTCGGCCCGAAACGGTATGCGGCCCAACCGGTCAGGAGCATCGCCACACACTGCACACCGACGTACACGCCGAACAGCAGGGTGAGCTTCTCCGGCGGCGCGTTGAGCGCGGCGGCGATGCTGTTCAGGATCGGGTCGACGAGACCGATCCCCATGAAGGCGATGACGGCGGCGAATGCGGTCACCCAGACGGTGCGGGGCTGCTGACGGAAATTCTGCATCAGTCCGCCGTCGGTGTGCTCGTCGGCCGGGGCCGCGGTCGAGGTGGTGGTGGACTGGTCGTCGAGTGCGGTCATGCGAGGTCTTCTGTCCGGTTCGGGGTGATGGTCAGACGCGGTGGGCGTTCGTCGATCTGCCTGCGCAGCGCCCGTAGGGCGGGAGCGGCCGCCGCGAGTGCGGCCTGTTCCGCGGCCGAGAGCTGTTCCAGCGCGTTGGTCAGGATGTGGTCCCGTTCGCCACGCACTCGGTCGAGGACGTCACGGCCGTGGGCGGTCATCGCAACCACCACGGCGCGGCGGTCCGCGGGATCCGGCCGTCGTTCGACGAGGCCGTTGCGGGCGAGACCGTCGACCAGCGCCGTCGCGGTGGGCATGCGGATGGACTCGCGGTCGGCGAGCTCACCCATCCGCATCGGGCCGTGGTCGACGAGCACCGATAGTGCCGACGCCTGGGCGGCTGTGTACTCCTTGGTCGGAGCGTGTCGACGTAATGCCAGGTACAGGCGGGTCAAGTCGGGCCGCAGGGCGGCCGCGAGTTCGAACAACTCATCTGTGGGCATGTTCGAAAGGCTAATACTTAGGACTTCGAAGTATCAACCGATGGGAGTGTGACTCCCGCTACTCTTGCTGTCATGCCGAAGAAGCATTTCGCCGAACTCCCCACCCGGTCCCGCGCCGCCATCATCGCGGGCGCCACCGTCCAACTGGGGTTGCAGGCTGCTGCGTTACGGGACATCAAGCAGCGGCCCGCCGCGCAGATCAACGGCCCGAAGAAGCTCTGGGTCGCACTCAGCTTCGTGAACTTCTTCGGGCCGATCGCCTACTTCGTCGCGGGCCGTAGGGCGGGCTGACCCGCCCGACGATCACACGCCGATCGGCTTGCCGTCCTCGCGCCAGACCGCGACGACCGAGGGACGTGGCTGTGACGTACCGCCGTCGGGCCAGTGCGACGCAGGGTTGTCGGCGGAGTGATCGTCCTCCTCACCCGGATGCTGCACGCACACGATCACGCGGTTCTCCCCGATGATGGGGCCGCACGTCTCCGCGCCCTTGGGTACCGTCAGGAACTGCTTCGTCTCGCCGCGCCGGTCGCCGTCGAGCGCCACCGCGAACAGTCCGTCGTTGCTGTCGAGGGCGTTGCCGTCGGTGGAGATCCACAGGTTGCCGTGCGGGTCGAAGGCGACGTTGTCCGGGCAGGAGATCGGACTGACCTTGGTCTTGTCGAAGCCGCCGTAGTAGGTGTCGGCCTCGGCCGGGTCACCGCAGACCAGCAGTAGCTCCCAGGTGAGGTCGGTGCCGGCGTGATCGTCGGTGATCTCGATGATCTGGCCGTTCTTGTTCTCGTTGCGCGGGTTCGCCTCGTCTGCGGCGGCCTTGCCCTCCGTGCCGCGCTTGCTGTTGTTCGTCAGTGCGCAGTACACCTTGCCGGTCTTCGGATGCGGCTCGATGTCCTCGGGGCGGTCCATCTTGGTGGCGCCGGCCTTGTCGGCGGCCAACCGGGTGTAGACCGCGACCTCGTCCGGCGACATGCCCTCGACATGCGACTGGGCCTTGCCGTTGCCGTCGACGGTCAGCAGTCGATGCCAGGTGCCCTTGCCGGCGAAAGTGCCTGAGGGCGGGAGCTTTCCGGAGCCGTCGATCGCATCGGGTTCATTGCCGTTGAACGAGGCGACGTACAGCGTGCCCTCGTTCAGGATGCCCATGTTGTGTGCCCGAGCGGTCGCCGAGAGTCCGGACTTCATCTTCCGCGTGGACACGAATTTGTAGATGTACTCGAAGCGTTCGTCGTCACCCGTGTAGGCGACGACCGTGCCGTCCGGCGTCACGTGAATGGTCGCGGACTCATGCTTGAGCCGTCCGAGAGCGCTGTGCTTGATGGGCTTCGACTTCGGGTCGTGCGGATCGACCTCGACGACCCAGCCGAAGCGGTTGGCCTCGTTGGGTTCCTGTGCCAGATCGAATCGCTTCTCGTAGCGACCCCACTGGTGTTCGTCCTCGTCGTCGGCGAAGCTGTAACGCTCAAGGCCCTCTTTCGCTTTCGCGTCGGTGACCTTGCCCGCGTTGCTGAAGTAGTTGTTGAAGTTCTCCTCGCCGGAGAGCATGGTGCCCCACGGCGTGAGGCCGCCCGAGCAGTTCGCGATGGTGCCCAGCGGCGTGGTGCCCTCCGGGTCATAGGAGGTCTTCACCAGCGGGCTGCCGGCGGCCGGACCGACCAGCGTGTGCGGAGTGCTCGCGGTGATACGCCGATTACGCGGCCCGACAACGGGCTTGAGTGCACCCGACCCACTTTCGCCGGCCACCTCGACGACCGTGATGCCGTGCGCGGCCATCGCGATCCGGGCCTGCTGTTCGGTCGGCTCCTTCGGCTTGTAACCGGTGAACATGAATTCCTCGGTGGTGTACTCCTGGTTGCACACGAGGTAGAAGCGGTTCGGTACACCCTCCACCGGGATCAAGCCGGCGAAGTCGTTGTTGAACCCGAATTGCCCGGCCTGGGCCTCCGGCGTCTGGTTGGCGAAGTCGAAGGCCGGGGCGCCGGGCAGAACCGGATCACCCCAGCGGATCACGACCTGCTGGCGGTAACCGGGCGGAATAACCACGGCGTCTTCGGTATTCGGCGCTACGCTGGCGAACTTCATGCCCGGGCCGGCCTCGGGACCGGGGGCGGGCCGCGAGGAGGACGAGGCCCCGCCGGTCGAGCCGCTGTCACCGCATGCGGCGAGAACCGACGTCGCACCGAGCGCCACCGCGGCACCGGCCGACGAACGCAGAACCGCACGACGGCTCACCTGAGCGCGCACCACATCACGGAAGTACTCGTTGGAGCTGGTGTTACCCGGCTCGTGCCAGCATGCTTCGCCGCACTTGTAGCGACACGTCACACGGGCTCGCGCGGAACGACCGACATCGTCGCCTGCGGACGTGAACAGTTGCAGCGGTATACGCATGCCGAATCCTCCCGGGCTGATGGGCTGTGCAGGAGGATGACATTAGGGGTGCCCCGGAAAGCGTTGCCAATCGGGAAGTGAACAGCGGGTGACGCGCTGATGTCTCGACCACGCTCACCCTTCCGGCGGTTGCCGCCGGGAGATTGTCGTCGCCGGACAGCGGTGGTCAGACGACTACCGCGTGACGGCCGAAGGTGCTGCTGCACTGTCGGATTGGGGACTACCCGATCGTTTGTTGCGGCGCGATTCCCGCTTGCGGTACTGCGTTGACTGGACCGAGCAGGCACACCACCTTGCCGGCCCGCAGGGAGCGGCGCTGGCCGCAGGCCTTTTCGACAGAGGCTGGATCGCGCGGCACAGTCGCGCGAAGTGTGGTCGTCACCGATACGGGTGCGCTCGAACTCTCGTTGTAGGCGAGTTCGGATCGGGTCTTGTGCATCCGCACACACCGCTCTACTATCGGGAAACGAATGTAGTCAGATTCTCGGGGGAGTTGACATGACGAGTGTTGAACAAGCGATTCTCGAGCCCGCGGTAGGTGAGTACGAGGACGTGGTCATCGAGGACATCGCAGGCCGGATACCGGATGATCTGGCCGGCACGCTGTACCGGAACGGTCCGGTGCGGTGGGAGGCAGGCGGATTCCGTGCCGGACACCTGTTCGACGGCGATGGCATGCTGAGCAAGTTCACCTTTCGCAACGGCGAGCTGATCTACCGGAACAGATATGTCCGGACACCGAAGTACCTGGCGGAGGAGCGTGGACAGGGTGGCACGGTGCGTGGGCTGGGATCCGAACGTGCCGGAGGCCCCTTGGCGAATGCCGGTCGCAGACCTGCGGACCGCGCGAACACCACTGCGATGTATCACGCCGACGAACTACTGGCTCTCAGCGATGACGGACGGCCTTGGCGTATCGAGCCGACGACGCTGGAAACGCTGGGACGCCAGAACTTTGGCGGCGTACTGAAGCCGTGGAGTACGTTCTCACCGCACCCGAAGATCGATCCGCGCACGGGTGAGATGTTCAACTTCGGTCTCAGTGTTTCGCGGAGGCCAAGGCCGGGAGCGTTTGCCGCTTTGCGTTGCTATCGGCGTGATCCGGGGGGAGAGATGTCGATGATCACGTCGGTGGACGTGCCACACCTGTACATCAATCATGACTTCGGTTTGACGCAACGCTATCTCGTGTTCCTGTTGGATCCGTTGTACATCGGGCATCCGGTCTCGATGGGGCTAGGCCTCATCGACGCCAACTCGGCGACGGTGTACGACAGGGAGTTGGGCACCCGGATCCTGTTGGTCCCGAGGGATGGGGGTCGGGCCCGGGTGATTGAGACGGAGGCGATCACCAAGGTGCATGTGAACAATGCGTTCGATGACGGTGAGGATGTTGTCATCGATGTTGTGCGATACGACGATTGGGATGCGCTGTCCGACATGCTCACCGATTTCCGCGGGCAGACGGCGTCGCCGGGCGGGGTCAGCTGCCGGGTACGGATACGTGCCGACGGAACAGTGTCCGCCGAAGATCGGTGCGAGCTGCTCTGTGAGTTCCCGATGCATGACTGGCGCCGGACGACGCAGGACTACCGCTACTCCTATCTCGTGCACGGTCGGGGTGAGAGTGCAGCAATTATCAAGCTGGACAACGACTCCGGTGCCGTCGAGGCGCACCACTTCGATGCGCGCGACTTTCCGGGCGAGCCCGTCTTCGTGCCGCGCACCGGATCGGCCTGCGAGGATGACGGCTGGTTGCTGGCGCTCAATTACGATCACGCCCGACACCGCACCGCTTTGGTCGTCCTCGATGCGCGACGACTCGATGCGGGGCCGGTTGCTGTTGCGACGCTGCCACACCACTTCATGCCGGGCTTCCATGGCATGTTCACCCGAGATGTCCGCTGAGGCATTCAGTCGGAGCTGTTCCAGAACCGGACGAGTGCCGGACCGAATGTCTCCTTCTCCTGCATCGGAAGTGAGTGGGTGGCGTCCGGCCAGACGGTGATGGTCGCCGCGGGCAGTAGGGCGCGGAGGCGATCGGCGGACGCCTGGCCTCCGGCCAGTGGGGAGCGGCCGGCGAGGTCGACTCGGACCGGCATGGGTAGCCGCCGCCACTGGTCGTCGGTGAGCCGTCGCGGGGTGGGCAGGGAGGCGCTGTAGCCGCTCGACGCGGCATCGATCATCTCGGATATCGGCGAGCGCGACAGGACCTCGTCGATGCCGGTCCCGCCGATCCTGGCGAGCGCCAGGTCTTTGACCGACTGGGGTAGGGGCAGCAGAGTCAGCGTCGCCCAGAACATGCCGGAGAGAGGGATTCGCCGGATGACCGCAACTGGCTCGACGAGTGTGAGGGACGTGACGAGAGTCGGCTTCTCGACGGCGAGAAGTGCGGCAGTGGCACCGCCGAAACTGTGACCGACGATGTGGGCCTCGTCGATGCCGAGGGCGGCCATCAGGTCGGCAATCCAGGTGGCCTGGTCCGTCGGCGCGGTGAGTGGCGTTCGTTGCGTGGACATTCCGGCGTCGCCGAGTGGGTCGAGCGCGTAGATGGGGCGTTGCCCGATCCAGTCGGGAAGGTTCTCCGCCCACATCGGTGCGCCTGAGCTGCGTCCCGGCATCAGCAGGACGGGCTTCAACTCCGACGGGCCGGGCCAGTGCAGGACATGCACCGTCCCATGCGGGATGTCCACATCGACCTCGGCGGGTGGTTGGCGTAGCTCGGCCAGTACCGCGCGGTAGGCGGCTACGTACCGTGCGCGCGCCTCGGCCGATCGCCAGCGTCCGACTGTGGGCATGCTGCCACCTCCCGACTCGGATCTGACTGTACTCACGCATCTGCCTGCTCCGTGGTGCGAAAGATGACGTCGGTGCGGCTTCTTCGACGGGAGGTCAGAACTTCTCGGAATGCGATCTCGGTTCGGGATGCGGAGGTCGGTGGTGGTTGTTGCCGGCTTCTCAGGAGTTCGTCGACGAGGTGGATGTGGTTGGTCCGCGACTTGTCGGGCGGAACTCCGTCGGTTGTGTTGCGGGTCCATCCGTAGCGTCCGCGGTCGGGGCCGGTGCGGATCTTGATGGTCGACAACTGTCCGGTCTTCGGTCCGACGAGCCGGTTGTGTGGCGGGCATGCCGGAGCCATCGCGTTGACGTCGGTACGACCGCCGTCGGTCCAATCCTGTTCGGCGTGATGCATCTCGGTGTGGGAGAACGGTCGCGGACAACCCGGAACTGAACACCCGCCGTACTGCACGAAACCCATGAACCTCTGGGCCTGATTCGCCAACCGTTTGGCTCGACCGAGATACAAGGGTTCATTGGTGTGGTCGGCGAACACCGCCAGGTACATCTGCGATTCGGCCGCCAGCTTGATCACATCACCGATGGGCAGATCGGCGCCGGTGGTGGTGTGTCCGAGTCCAGCGCGTTCACGGAGCTCGCTCTCGGTGATCTTGATGATCAGATGCGGCGGTAGCCCACGATGGGACTTGCCGAGCACACCACCATCGAGAGCGCACCGCAGTAAGGCTTTGAACGCGTCGTGCTGGCGTTCGGCTGCACCACGCGAATCCCGTTGTGCCGCTTCCTTCACCCGTTCCGGATCTGCCTCGTCGACATGCCCGACCGGCGACTGATCGTCGTCAGGGTTGTTCATCCCGGGTGCCGCCCAGGCGGCCATCACTACGTCGAGCATCGCTCGGGTCTCGGGATCCAGATAGCCGACGATCTTTGACATCTGCTGCACATCGGGATCGAGCACCGACAATCGGCGGCGTCGTTTGCGATCCCGCTCGTCGGACAGCGAACCGTCCGGATCGAGGTGCGCGAGAATGCGTGCTCCGACTTGTCGGATGCTTTTGGGCGTCAACTCTCGTGCGTATTCGGCAAGCGCCGACTCGGCAGTCTCGCGGTCCTCGACCGATACCGCCGCCGGCAGTTTCTTCATCACGTCCAGCACCGCACCGACATGATCGGGGTTGATCGCGCCTTCGGCCAAAGCGGCTGCGGTGTCCGGGCATTCGGGTTCTTTCACCTCGCCCTGCAGCGTATAGGTGGGCATCAACGCCCCCATCGCATCCATGCGACGGCGGAAATCGGTGATGCGAAGCCGCGTAAACATGAAGTCCTGCACCGAACGACAGCCTGCCGACCTGTGGGCGGCACGATCGGACACATCCATCACCCGCCGATGCCCAGCGAAGGCCATGCGCCGATACAACCGTTCATGCGTCTCAGCGAGGCCCACAAGCTCGGCTTCCGAACATGACTGGGAGGATTCGACGATGATCTCGTCGAGCAGCATCTCCAGCTGCTCATACTTGGCCACCAACCCTGGTGATAGTTCAACCGATGCGGTCATATGGTCCACCCCCCGATGCCATGACCTGCGAATAACACCACAGTATCGAACACCCGTTCGATTGTCAACTCGCCGAGGTGGTGCCCATCGCGCGCACCTACGTGTGCTCGTCGGCCAGAATCTGCTCGACGAGGATGTCGGCGTGACCGGCATGGCGAGCGAGTTCCTCGATCATGTGCAGCAGAATCGAATAGAGCGACACCTCCGCACCGTGATGATTGAGCACGGTGTCCGACAATCCGAAATCGGCTGTGATGGTGCGGGATACCTCATATGCGGCACGCAATTCGGCGACGACGTCGTCCAGCGTCTCCGAGGAGCGGACGGTGAAGCTCGCACGTCCGGCCTTCGCGGGGCCGTCGCATTCGGCGAACGGCCGACCGGCGAGGATGTGCTGAAACCAGAATCGCTCAACTGCGGCAACGTGTTTGAGCAGACCGATGGGGGTCGTCGCGGACGGCACCAGCCGACTGCGGGACTGAGCATCGTCGAGCCTGACGACGCTGTCGATCAGCGCGGCGCGGTTCCGGTCGACGATCGCTTCGAGTGCGGCACGCTCCACATCGGTCCCCGGATCCGGCATGGCCGATGCCCGGTCAGAATCGTCCGCCGACGCCGATGCGTCCGGAACTGCTGGAACCGCCGAAGGATCCGGGGCTGCGGCCGCCACTGGAGTACCCGCCTCCCCCGAATCCACCGCCGAAGCCGCCTCCGAACCCTCCACCCCGCATACCGCCGCGGAGGAAACTGTCGACCAGAATGCCGGTGAGAACGGCACCCCCGGTCGACGGCCGGCGGGGTTGCTGCGACGACTGCCACTGGGCGACATCCCCCTGGGCGGCCATCAACGCCTCGTCGGCGAGAGTGCCTGCCCGGCGCGCGGTTTCGGCCGCGCCGGTGGGATCGCCCGTGGATGCCGCGTTCGCCTCGCCGAGCAGGCGCTGCGCCTCGGACAGCCGTGTGCGTGCGACGGATTGCACCGCACCGCGTCGGGTGGCGATGAAATCGGCTGCGGCCGTGACCTTTGCCTGCGCCGACGTGAGGGCCGCGGTGAGCAGTTCCGCGCGTCGGGTCCGTTCGGCCGAGGCCGACTTCGCCGAGGCGAGCGCATCGTCCAGCGCCGCGTCCGCATCCATGAGTGAGGTATAGGTGCCCAGCGGATCGTCGGTGCCGGCGCGAGCGGCAGCGACGGCCTCGGTGGCGGCGGCGACCGCGGTTGCCAACTCCGGACCGCCGTCGTCGCTCAGCTGCGCGGCCTCGGCCAGTTCCCCGTCGATCTCCTCGATCAGCGCGGGCGTCCGGGTGTGCGCGGCAGCGATGTCGCGGTCGGCGTTGTCGATCGCATCGAGCAACTTCGTCGCCTGCGCGATGGCGCCCTCGGCCGATCGGATGGATGCGACCGCGGGGCCCTGTTCCCCCGCGGGCGCGGCGGCGGCCTCGCGCCCCTGGTCGGCGCTGCGTTCAGCGAAGTCGACCTGTTCGGTCGCGAGTGTCACGTTGTGGGCGATGGATTCGATGGTCTCAGCGCCGTGCTTGGCGGTCAGGGCGTCGAGACGCTCCTGCGAACCCTCGAGCCGTGCCCGCAGGGCCACCAGTGACTGTGTGAGTGCGGCCAGTCGCGAGTCGGCATTGATCAACAGGTTCCGCATCGCGTCGAAGTTCTCGACCTGGGCGTCGAGGGCCTGATCGGCGTCGGTGCAGGTGGTGATGATCTGCAGCAGCATGCGGCGCTGTTCGTCCGGCGTCTCCGGGATGTCGTCGTCGAGCCGCTGCCGCACCGCGAAGGACTCCGCGAGCGCCTGCTTCGCAGCGCTGAGCGCATCCGTGAACGGCGCCGTCTCGGCCTCACCGAACTCGCCGATCGCCAGTTGCAGTTCTTCCTCACTGGTGCGGATCGCGTTGTCCGTGTCGGTCAGCACCTCGCGTGACCACGGGTCGAGAACCTCCAGGGGTGCGGCCGCGAGCTGATCACCGGTGAAGGCCTCCTCCCGCATGGCTTCGACACCCGATTCGACCCGGCGACGCCGGCGACTGCGCGTGTAGAGCAGTGCCCCGGCACCGCCCACGATTGCCGCACCACCGACGCCCGCAGCGGTGTAGGCCAGCGTGTGCGACGGCTGCATTGCGCCGCTCAATCCCGAGATCGCGGCCTCCGCGGCACCGGCCCAACTTCCCGACTTCAACTGCGGAACGATGTCGCTGCGGCCGATGTCCTCGACCTCGGACCGGCTGAGTTCGTCGAAGGAACTCGGCGCATCGAAGTAATACGCGCGGTCATCGGTCGCCACGGCCAGCAGGACGTCGCGATCACCGAGATCGCTGGCCTGGATGGTCTGCTGCGCCCACCGTTCGGCACCGAGACCGTTGAAGTTGCGCACAAAGGTGACCCACAGCTGCACCTCGTGCTCGGAGTACAGCTGATCGATCTGGGCCTGCAGGCGATCTCGTTGGCCGGCAGTCAATACGCCGGCGGAATCCATGACCTGACTCGGCAGCCGTGTCGCAGGCTCGGCCGATGCCCCACCCGCGCCGAACGGCACGATCAGGGCGAGCAGCGACAACGCCAGCGCCGCCAGCATGGCAGCGGGTTTCCGTGGATGCGGTAGCCGAGCACTCAGGGACATGCCACCCAATCTATCGGTCGTCGACGGTCTGGTTCCGGCGTTCCTCCGGCCGCATCCCCGGCGACACCCGCGATCACGCGTTGTGCGAGTCCCGCCAGCGGCACAGGGCTTCGAGGACGGTCAGATCATAGTCCGGTCCCGAGGAGCCGACCGTGATGAGCGAGATGCCCTCGGCGACGAGGGCGTCCGCGGCGGCGAGTGCTTCGCCGACCTGATCGGGCTTGGTCATCGACAATCCGGCGGAGTGTTCGATCAGCGCCGGATCGCGGCCGACCGCCGCGCAGTGCTCGTCGAGAATGGCGGCTTTGCGCCGGTAGCTCTCCACGTCGACGAAGTAATGCCAGATGTCGGCGTACTCGGCGACCAGCCGCAGCGTCTTCTTCTCTCCGCCGCCACCGATCAGCACGGGGATGTGGCGCGTGGGCGGCGGGTTGAGCACCTCGAGGCGCTTCATGATCCGGGGCAGCGACTCGGCGAGGTCGTCGAGGCGGCTGCCCTTGGTCCCGAATTCGTAGCCGTACTCGTCGTAGTCCTTCTCGAACCATCCGGATCCGATGCCGAAGATCAGTCGCCCGTTGCTGATGGCGTCGACGGTGCGCGCCATATCGGCGAGCAGATCCGGATTCCGGTACGAGTTGCAGCTGACGAGCGGTCCGATCTCGACCCGGCTCGTCTGTTCGGCCCACGCACCGAGCATCGTCCAGCACTCGTAATGCTCGCCGTCGGGATTGCCGTAGAGCGGATAGAAGTGATCCCAGTTGAACGCGATGTCGACACCGGTGTCCTCGGCGCGGCGCACGGCGTCGCGAATCATCGAGTACTCGGGCGCGTGCTGCGGCTGTAACTGGATGCCGATGCGGACGGGGAAACCACGAGCGGTGAAAGTCATGCCCTTAGTCTGCCGAAGGTTTCCTGCGGTTGTCGATGAAGTCATCGGAGAGAGGGGCGTACCTGTGGCCGTCGCCTGACCGAACGATGGTGATAGGCAGGCGATGTCGGTAGCCTTCGGTGCGCAGATTGAGCATTCACTCCTCGATATCGGAGTAAGTAATGATCCTGGTTCGACGCGTTCTCCGGCAATTGATCGTCGGACTGATTGTGCTGCTCGCCGTGATGATGTCCTCCGCGCTGGTACAAGTCGTTCGGGCCGACGCGGCACCGGCCACTTCATGCGCGGCTCAGTTACGCGATCTGAACGCGCGGATTGCAGCCCATAACGCCAAGCCACATCGGTTCCGCCTGCCTCAGCAGAGCGCGCAGTATCACGCATACAACGCAGAAGCCGCCTCCCTCCGGCGTGAGAACGCAGCACTACGGGCTAAGTGTCGCGCGTTGCCGCGTGGTCCCGAACGACCCGCGTTGCCGCCGCCGGGGGCACCGAAAAAGATCACCGGACTCACCGAGCACGGGCAGCAGAACCGACTCAATCGCAATGGGCACGGGGTCAATGACGGAGCGCTCAACGATGCGGTTCGACACCCCTTGAAGGTGACGCGTCAGAATGGAAAGTACGGCACGGTTTTTCGATACGACGGTAAGAACGCGACGGTCGTGCTGAACAGCCGTGGGCAAGTAGTGACATGTTGGCCGCGCAACCGGGACGGCTGGAGGCATTGATGCGCTTTCTTGATCCGTTCGCCGCTGGTGACCGGGCACTCATTGAACGGGCCGTCACTCGGCACGGCACCGACGAGGACCGCAGAATTCTCCGTGACGTCGACAAGCCGCCGCGTTCCTTCGCTGAGCATGTGATCGACCTCCTCGGTAACGATGTCGAGGTTCGACCTGACGGAACGCCAGAAGCCGACACCGAGGCGATCCTGGGCGCGATCGACCGGATCACCGAGATGTGGACATAGCGGCCACGCGCGGTCCGCTGCGTGGAACCAAACGCGCACGCGTTGACGTGCGGTTTCAGTGCGTTGCAGCGGCTGCAACGCACGTGCAACCCGGCCGATCGTAGGTTGTGGAACAGATCACATCGAAGGCCACGAGGTGGCGCGAGTGACACCCCGACCATTCCGCAGACGCAGGAGGAGCACAGATGACCGTCTTCGCAAAGCCGGGTACCGACGGCTCGGTGATGAATTTCGAGTCCCGCTACGACAACTACATCGGCGGCAAGTGGACCCCGCCGGTCAAGGGGCAGTACTTCGAGAACCCGTCGCCGGTCGACGGCAAGACCTTCTGTGAGGTGGCGCGCTCGACCGCCGAGGACATCGACCTCGCCCTCGACGCCGCGCACAAGGCCGCACCCGCGTGGGGCAAGACCTCGGTGGCCGAGCGTTCGCTGGCGCTGCTGCGCATCGCCGATCGCATGGAGGAGAACCTCGACAAGATCGCCGTCGCCGAGACCTGGGACAACGGCAAGGCCGTCCGCGAGACCCTGGCCGCCGACATCCCGCTCGCGATCGATCACTTCCGCTACTTCGCCGGCGCCCTGCGCGCCCAGGAGGGCTCGATCTCAGAGATCGACGAGGACACCGTCGCCTACCACTTCCACGAGCCGCTCGGCGTCGTCGGCCAGATCATTCCGTGGAACTTCCCGATCCTGATGGCCGTCTGGAAGCTGGCACCGGCGCTGGCCGCGGGCAACGCGGTCGTCCTGAAGCCTGCCGAGCAGACCCCGGCGTCGATCATGTACCTGGTCAGCCTCATCGGTGACCTGCTGCCCGAGGGCGTGCTCAACATCGTCAACGGCTTCGGTGTGGAGGCGGGCAAGCCGCTCGCGTCGAGCAACCGCATCCGCAAGATCGCCTTCACCGGTGAGACCACCACCGGTCGCCTGATCATGCAGTACGCGTCGGAGAACCTGATCCCCGTCACGCTGGAGCTGGGCGGCAAGAGCCCGAACATCTTCTTCAACGACGTCATGGTCTCCGACGACGGCTTCCTGGATCGCGCACTCGAGGGTTTCACGATGTTCGCGCTCAACCAGGGCGAGGTCTGCACCTGCCCGAGCCGTGCCCTGATCCAGCAGAACATCTACAGCGACTTCCTGGACAAGGCCATCGACCGCGTCGGCCAGATCAAGCAGGGCAACCCGCTCGACACCGACACCATGATGGGCGCCCAGGCGTCGAACGATCAGTTCGAGAAGATCAGCTCCTACCTGGCCATCGGCAAGGAGGAGGGCGCCAAGGTCCTCATCGGTGGCGAGCCCGCCGACCTGGGCGGCGACCTGTCCGGCGGCTACTACATCAAGCCGACCGTCTTCGAGGGCAAGAACACCATGCGGATCTTCCAGGAGGAGATCTTCGGACCGGTGCTCGCGGTGACCAGCTTCGACGAGTACTCGGACGCGATCAACATCGCCAACGACACCCTCTACGGTCTCGGTGCCGGCGTGTGGAGCCGTGACGGTGCGACCGCCTATCGCGCGGGCCGCGAGATCCAGGCCGGCCGTGTGTGGACGAACACCTACCACGACTACCCGGCGCATGCGGCCTTCGGCGGCTACAAGCAGTCCGGCATCGGCCGCGAGAATCACCTGATGATGCTCGAGCACTACCAGCAGACCAAGAACCTCCTCGTTGGTTACGCTCAGAATGCGAAGGGCTTCTTCTGATCCGGACGAAGTCCCGGATCCGGTTCTTCCACAGAGAGAGCAGAGGTGATACCCGTGTCGGACAACAACGTTCCTGATCGGGTGGTCGCCACAGACGCCGCCGTGCAGCTCCTGACGAAATTGTCGGAGCTGCACGGCGGACTCATGATCCACCAGTCCGGTGGATGCTGTGACGGCTCCGCCCCCATGTGTTATCCCGTCGGCGAATACCGTGTGGGACAACGCGATGTACTCGTCGGCGAGATCGAACTCCCGGAACCGCTTCCGGCCGTTCGGGTCTGGATCAACGGCGACCAGTTCGAACTGTGGAAACACACCCAGCTGATCCTCGACGTCGTGAACGGTCGGGGTGCGGGCTTCAGTCTCGAGGCGCCGGAGGGTGTCCGTTTCCTCTCCCGTTCGCGAGCTTTCAGCGACGACGAGAACGCGGCACTCGACGAGCATCCGCCGCTGACCGGAGCGACCGCGGGAGCCTGAACTCCGGAGGGCGCGGTCGCCGGGTGGTGGTTTCGTCCGTACGCTGGCGGTAGTCGGCGTGATGCCGAACTGCCGAGTCGGGGACAACTGCGGTGTGACGCCGTGCTGGGGCGGACCTTCCGCACACAGGAGTTGCACGTGCTCGATTCAGATGTCCCTTCTCGCCCGGGCCGGGTCCTGGTGCTCGGCGCCACCGGCTATGTGGGGTCACGGCTGGTGCCGGCGTTGCTCGAATCCGGCCACGAGGTCACGGTCGGGGTGCGTGACCGCGACAAACTCGCCCGTTTCCCCTGGGGCGACGATGTGACTGTCGCCGATGTCGATGTGATGGATCCGGCGAGCATCGAGTCCGCCGTCGAGTCGATCGACGTGATCTACTACCTGATCCACTCGATGGACGGCGACGACTTCATCGAGAAGGATCACCAGGCGGCGAAGAACGTCATCGCGGCCGCCGAGGAGCACGGGGTCGGTCGCATCGTCTATCTCTCCGGTCTGGTGCCCGACCTTCCGGACGCTGATCTGTCCGATCACCTGTACTCCCGGCTGGACATCGAGAAACTGTTCGCCTCGTCGTCGGTGGCCTCGTCGACCGTGCGTGCGGCGATCGTTCTGGGCGCGGGCAGCGCCTCCTTCGAGATGCTGCGGCAGTTGTCGGAACGGGTGCCGTTCTCGCCCCTGCCCGGATGGCTCAACCGGGACGTCCAGCCGATCTCGATCGCCGACATACTCGGCATCCTCGTGGATGCGAGTGCCCCGGGGGTGGCGCTGCCCGCGTCGCTCGACGTGGGCGGCCCGGACGTCATGAGATATGCGGAACTGATCGAAATGTATTGCCGCGTGGCCGGATTGAAGCGTGTCTTCATTCCGCTTCCTTTCATTCCGCATCGGCTCGTGGCCACGCTGGCCTGCCATTTCGTCGATCTGTCGCCGTCGCTCGTGCAGGCGCTGATCGAGAGCCTCGGACATGACATGGTGTGCCGTGCGGATCGGCCGACGCGTCTGGGATCGGTGGCCATCGCCGACGCCATGGCCACGAGTCTGGAGTCGCCGGACAGCTCTGCCGATCCCCATGTGCTCCAGTCCTACGACGCCCCGTGGGCGGGTGGCGACGTCGAAATGGTCGGTGGACGACCTACCGTCACCGGACATGCCACCGGAGGTGTCGGTCTGCGTTCGCGCAAAACCAGTGTCCCCGTGCTGATGGCGGCGGTGCCGCTGGCCCTGGGGCTGTCCGCGGTGCGGATGGCCCGGGCACGGACCTCCCCGAGACACCGGCCGGTGCGCGATGACTGACGCGCGCCCCACCTCACCGTCTTTCCGCACCGCTGTCGCGGCGTGCTGCCTCACGATGCTCGTCGGCGGGGCATTCCTGGCGTGGTCGGTGCGGGCCGAGCACGGGTCCACGGCGTTCTACGGGGCGTCGCTGGGAATCGCGGCAGCATGGACGGTCGGCGGCATCTGGGTGGCCGGACGCGGGTGGATCGGCGACCCGCCGGTGCGGCGGACCTGGTGGATTGCGGCGGCCACCGCAGCGGTGGTGGGCGTGTCGTTTCTCGTCGGCGGCTACGTGGCGGCACATATCCCGGTGCTCGACGATCAGGTGCGCAGCCTCATCGCCCGCACCGGAAATCATGTGGTGCCGTCGCTGATCCTGCTGGCCGGCGTCACGGGCGTGGCGGAGGAGTTGTTCTTCCGCGGCGGTCTGTATGTCGTGGCCGAACGACGGCGCGGGACCGTGTTCGCGGTGGTGCTGACCACGGTGGTCTACACCGCGGTCACTGCCGTGACCGGCAATCTCGGACTGACGCTGGCGGCGTTCGTGCTGGGTGCCATGACCGCCGTCGCCCGGGCGGCCAGTGGTTCGATCATTCCCCCGATCGCCGGCCATGTGGCCTGGACGATCGCCGCGGTCGGTGTGCTGCCACTGATCGTGTAGACGCTCGACCGCCGGGATCGTATACGTTCGGCGCCCGGTGTGGTTGGGTGGAGGCGCCTGGTGTGTTTCGGGGGCGCAGCAAGAGGAGTCGGGGCAGTGGAGTTCGGATCCGTGGACGGATCGTCGGCGCGCGCGGACTATGACTGGCGTCTGGGCAATCTCAGGTTCGGACGCCTCGGTCGCGCACCGCAGCGAATCGTGGGAATCGCGGCCGCGATCCTCTTTGCCACCAATATCGTCATGCAGTTCTCCGACCGGGGCCCGCAGCAGCCCTGGGTGCACGCGTCGATGATCGTGATATCCGTGATCGCGGCGATCGCCGCGCTGTGGTGGGGTTGGCACGGGAACTGGCCGAGTTACCGCCAGTCACTGGTGTTCGTCGGAACAGCGCAGGCGATGCTGACGCTGGCCGCGCTGTCCTACTCGGCCTGGTTGGCGTCGGCGATGGCGTGCATCACGATGTCGCTGCTCGCGTGGTACATCGTGATGCTGCACGGTGGCCGGGTGCTGGTGGCGCAGATGTCCGCCGCGACGATCGTGGCCGCGGTGTGTGTCGTCGAGACGGTGCGCGCGGGTGAGGTCGCGATACCGGGGGGCGTCGCCATCGCCTGCATGTTGGTTCTCGCCCTGGTGCTGGTGCCGTTGACGCATGTCGTCGTGTGGACCGGCATCGTCCGCGCCTCGTGGGAGGCCGAACGGGACCCGCTCACCCGCCTGTTCAATTACCGTGGCCTGCTGCGGAATTCGATGCCGCTCTTCGCCGACGGTCCGCCGTCCGAGGTGGTGGTCGTCACCGCTGACCTCGACGGTTTCAAAGCGGTCAACGACACCCTCGGACACACGGGTGGCAACGACGTTCTCATCGCGGTAGGGGATCATCTGACACGAGCCCGGCCGCGCGCCGTCATCGCGCGGACCGGTGGCGAGGAGTTCGCGCTCGTCGAGCGCGTCACCGCGAACGAGTGTGGCGGCCTTGCCGAATCGGTGCGGGCCACGATCGGCACGGTACGGGTACCGGGATATGGCGCGATCTCCGCGAGTGTCGGCGAATGCGTCATCGGTCCGGCAACCTCGGCCGTCGCGGGCCGAAGCGCCATCAAACGGATCCTCGACGACGGTCTGTGCAGCGCCGACACGGTGATGTACGAAGCGAAGCGGGCCGGCGGCAACCGGATCCGGTCGGTGGCCATGGCGCGACGGACATCGGTCCGCGGCTCGTCGAAACGTGCGACGCGCCCGCGGGACCTGATCGGGTCGCTCCGCAGCAGTTGGCGACGCGAGAACGAGGTCTCCGCGCGTAAGCGAAAAGTGCTCGACAGCTACGGATTACGGCCATTCGCCATGACCATGGCCGCCCTGGTCATGGTGTTGTGGGGATTCGGGAACTTCCAGATGCAGTTCTACGAACTGGGACCGCACACCACGGCGGGCACGATCGTGCTGAACCTGGTCTCGGTGGGGGCCGTGGCGTTCGCCGTCGCCGTTCTCCGGTGGCGCACCGCGATCACCATGCGGGTGTCGTTGGCGTGCTTCGTCATTGCCGACATCACCATCATCGTCGCCACGCTCACCCTGTCGAGTGGTAGCGCCCAACTCGCCGCCTGCGTGGCCATGCTCGCGGTCGGCGCGTTCTTGTCCGTCAGCCACGGGATCGTGCCGCTCCTCTGGCATTCGGTGTACGCGACCTTCTGGATCTGCTTCTTCACGGTGCGACTGCTGGTCGTCGGCGCGCGGGACCCGCTGTACATCGATGCGGCGAGCGGACTGTCGACGGCGGTGTTCTTGCTGGTGGCCATCATCGGGGTGCCGATCGCCACCGAGCGGTTGTGGACGGAGACGTCTTTCGCCGCGGAGGCGGCGGGTCAGGACGGTCTCACCGGTCTGCTCAATCAGCGTGGCCTGCGCAGTCATTTCGCCGATGTGCTCCGGCACGTCCGGCGCAGCGAGTCCGATCTCGTGGTGTGCATGGTGGACATCGACGAATTCAAGGCGGTCAACGACTCTCGCGGCCATCGAAGCGGTGATGAACTACTGCGCGCGGTGGGTACAGGCCTCGTCGACGCCGCGGGGGACGACGCGATCGTCTCGCGTCTGGGCGGCGACGAGTTCGTGGTGGTGTCCGGCGTGGAACCCGATGGGGCGGCTACCTTCGTCGCCGGACTCGCCACCGGTGCGTCCCGGCCCGCCGGTGTGGAAGCGGTGAGTGTCAGCGTCGGCTACACGGTGTGCCGGGAAGTCGTGTCGCTCAATGGAATCGTGCATGAGCAGGTGGCCTGGCTGGGTGAGGCGGTCACTGCGGCGGACCGGGCGATGTATCGCGCCAAGGAGACCTGCCGCGTCGTCACGACCGTGGTGGAGGAAGCGGACTGTCCCTGCCGATCGTGAGATCGACAGGGACAGTGAGGTGACAGGGACAGGGAGGTTCGCCGACTACTTGCCGCCACCGAGGATGCTGCCCAGACCGCCGGCCGCGTTTCCGCCGCCGGCATTGCCGCCACCCAGCACGCTGCCGAGGATGCTGCCCAGATCGATGCCACCGGCGTTGGTGTTCGCCGGCGCCGCGTTCCCGGTGCCCGTGCCCGCGTTCTGACCCAGGATCTTCGAGGTCACGTAGCTCAGCACGATCGGGGCCAGGATCGGCAGCAGCTTCTGGATGAGCCCCGAGTCCACGGCAGCCGCATTGTTCTGTCCGGCAAGGTTGTTCACCAGCTGGTCGGTCTGGCCGCCGAACATCTTGGTCACGATCTTGCTGCCGTCGGCGGTATCGACGTCGGACAGCTTGATGTCGCCCTTGGCGACATCGTTGTCGTGCTGGCCGAGCGCGGTGATCAGACTGTTCGCGGCATCGGGATTCTTGGTCTGCTCCTGCAGCCCGCCGAGCAGCGCGGGCACGGTGAGCCCGATGGCCGACTGTGCGGTCGCGTGGTCGACGCCGAGCTGCTTGGCGATGTCGTCGACGGGCAGTCGGGCCATGAGGTCATCGAGATCGGACATGGGGCATTACCTGCTTTCCTGGATCGAGAAACCCAAGTTATGTGAGTGATGACATGAAGCTAGCGGCTTCCCGTAATGCGCGCCGGGAATCAGTGGACGAGAACAGTGGGAACATCTGGAAGACATGCCCCTGGTCGGGCCACTCCTGCAGGCGAACATGGGCGCCGGCCGCGGACATCTCACGATGGATGGCGCGTGCGTCGTCGCCCATCACCTCGAGGCCGCCCACCTGAATGAGAGTCGGCGGCAATGTCATCTCCGATGTCAGCGCGACCTTCATCCGGGGGTGATCGGGTTCGGCGTCCCGCGTGTAGAGACGCAGAATCCGTTGTGCGGCAACGGCATCGATCAGCGGATCACGCACACCGCGTCGCTGGCTGGCGACCGCGGTCTCGAAGCTCGGGTCGTACAGGGGTGAGAACATCACGACACCGCGGGGTTGTCCGATGCCACGACGGTGGTTGTCCGCGAGCAGGTCGAGGGCGAGGTGTCCGCCCGCCGAGTCGCCGGCCACCACGATCTGCTCCGGCCGGAATCCCGAGTTCAGCAGCCAGTGGTACCCGCGGATCGCGTCGTTGCCCGCCGTCGGGAAGGGGAACTCAGGTCCGAGGCGATAGTCGAGACTGAAAGCCGACCATCCGGTCCGCCGGGACAGGCGCGCGACGAGCCCACGGTGCGTGCGGGGCGAGCAGATCACATAGCCGCTGCCGTGCAGGTAGTAGATGACCGTCGAGGTGGTCGCCGGGTCGGGCACGGTGGAACCGGAATGCGCGGCCACCCACTCACCGCGGACGCGCTCTCCGTCGCACCATGCGCTGACGTTCCGTGCGCGGGTGCCCGCGGGGAGGGGAGACAGGGCCACCAGCGATCGGTTGACGCCCGGCCGCATGGCGCTGATCAGGCGCGCGGATGCCTGTGGCCGTCCCAGATTCGCCGCGGTCATCAGCGGATGGACGACCTGGCCGAGTGAGCCGTTGACGGCTCGGGAACGCAGCGAGCCGCGTCCGGTCGGATACCAGGCCGGATGTGGTCCCGTGGTCGACGTTGACACGGTGTCGACGCTAGTCGATCGCCCGTTTCGGGACGGGGCACTCGGCGGAACAGGTCGCGCGTGTCCACTGTTTTCGCGTGCATGTTTCGTTCGCGTAAAATACGGTGTACCTGCACGGACGACGGTGTTCGATGCCCGAATTTCCGCGGTGGGTGCCTGCCGTGAGAAAATGGACGACAATGCTTCTGCGAGCAGGGTGGTACCGGGCACGTCGATCGGCCCGGGTGCGCCGTCAGCAATGACGCTGACACGGGCATCGCCACGCGATTGCGGGACATCGGTCGGATTCAGCCCCGGACCGCATGACTCCCCCGAATCGCCGGTGACAGCGATGCCGTTTGGACCTATCGGATGAAATTCCGTGCGCAGCGTCGCGCACCAAGTGAGGCGAACAATGAAGCATGCTCCGGGCCCTGTTGGGCTCTATGACCCCGCCAACGAGCACGACTCGTGTGGCGTTGCATTCGTTGTCGACATGCACGGACGGCGTAGCCGCGACATCGTCGACAAGGCGATCACCGCGCTGGTGAACCTGGAACATCGTGGCGCCGCGGGCGCGGAACCGAACACCGGTGACGGTGCGGGCATCATGATCCAGGTCCCGGATCGGTTCCTGCGTGAATCCGTCGACTTCGAGCTGCCCGCCGAGGGCGAGTACGCCACCGGTATCGCATTCCTGCCGCAGGGCTCCGAGGACGCCCGGCTGGCCTGCGCCGGCGTCGAGAAGATCATCGAGTCCGAAGGTCTGACCCTGCTCGGCTGGCGCGACGTGCCGATCGACGACAGCTCGCTGGGCGCGCTGGCGCGTGACGCGATGCCGACCTTCCGCCAGGTCTTCATCGGCGGTGCGTCCGGCATGGAGCTCGAGCGCAAGGCCTTCGTCGTCCGTAAGCGCGTGCAGTCGGAGCTCGGCACCAAGGGTGCAGGCGCCGACGGCCCGGGCCGCGAGACCGTCTACTTCCCGAGCCTGTCCGGCCGGACCTTCGTCTTCAAGGGCATGCTCACCACGCCGCAGCTCCGCGAGTTCTACCTGGACCTGCAGGACGACCGTATGGAAAGCGCTCTGGGCCTTGTCCATTCGCGCTTCTCCACCAACACCTTCCCGTCGTGGCCGCTCGCGCACCCGTTCCGCCGGGTCGCCCACAACGGTGAGATCAACACCGTCACCGGCAACGAGAACTGGATGCGCGCCCGTGAGGCGCTGATCGACACCAGCGCGTTCGGTCCGGATGCCGCGGAGAAGATCTTCCCCGTGTGCACGCCGGGTGCCTCCGACACCGCACGGTTCGACGAGGTCCTCGAACTGCTGCATCTCGGTGGTCGCAGCCTGCCGCACGCCGTGCTCATGATGATCCCGGAGGCCTGGGAGCGGCATGAGTCGATGAAGCCGGAACACCGGGCCTTCTACGAGTTCCACGCCGCGATGATGGAGCCGTGGGACGGACCGGCGTCGGTCTGCTTCACCGACGGCACCGTCGTGGGCGCCGTGCTGGACCGTAATGGTCTGCGCCCCAGCCGGATCTGGGTCACCAAGGACGGACTCGTCGTCATGGCGTCGGAGGTCGGTGTCCTCGACATCGATCACGCCGACGTGGTCCAGAAACTGCGCCTGCAGCCGGGCCGCATGTTCCTCGTCGACACCGAGGCGGGCCGCATCGTCGACGACGAGGAGATCAAGGACGAGCTGGCCGCCGAACATCCGTACGCCGACTGGCTCGGCGAGAACCTCGTGCACATCGACGACGTCAAGGCGCTGCCGCACGAGCACATGTCGCATCATCGGGTTGCCCTGCGGCAGCAGGTCTTCGGCTACACGACCGAGGAACTCGACCTCCTGGTGAAGCCGATGGCGCTGACCGGTGCGGAGGCCATCGGCTCGATGGGCACCGACACCCCGATCGCCGTGCTGTCCGCACGTCCGCGGATGCTGTTCGACTACTTCCAGCAGATGTTCGCGCAGGTGACCAACCCGCCGCTGGACGCCATCCGCGAAGAGGTGGTGACCGGACTCTCCGACACCATCGGATCGCAGGGCGACCTGCTGCACCCGACGCCGAAGTCGTGCCGCAAGATCGAGATCCCCGAGCCGGTGATCGACAACGACACCCTCGCCAAGCTCGTGCGCATCGACGAGGACGGCCGCTACCCGGATCTGCGGAGCCTGCAGATCCACGGTCTGTACCCGGTTGCCGAAGGCGGGGAAGGGCTGCGCAAGGCGCTCGACCGCATTCGGGAGCAGGTCTCCGCGGCGATCGACGACGGTGTCTCCATCGTGGTGCTCTCCGATCGTGAGTCGGACGAGACCAACGCCCCGATCCCGTCGCTGCTGCTGACCGCCGCCGTGCACCACCACCTGGTGCGCGAGCGCAAGCGCACCCGCGTCGGACTGGTCGTCGAATCCGGTGACTGCCGCGAGGTCCACCACGTGGCGGCCCTGGTCGGCTTCGGCGCGGGCGCGGTGAACCCGTACATGGCCTTCGAGTCGATCGAGGACATGGTCGAACGCGGTGTGCTGGGCGACATCGACTTCGCGACCGCCCGTAAGAACTACATCAAGGCCGCCAGCAAGGGTGTGCTGAAGGTGATGAGCAAGATGGGAATCTCGACCATCGCCTCGTACACCGGCGCACAGCTCTTCCAGGTCATCGGGCTCTCGCAGGGTACCGTCGACGAGTTCTTCACCGGCCTCAACAGCCAGCTCGGCGGTATCGGTCTCGACGAGATCGCCGCCGATGTCGCGACCCGCCATGCGCTCGCCTTCAGCGACCGCCAGACCGAGCGCGCCCACCGTGAGCTCGAGGTGGGCGGCGAATACCAGTGGCGCCGTGAGGGCGAGTACCACCTGTTCAACCCGGACACGGTGTTCAAGCTCCAGCACGCCACGCGGACCGGTCAGTACAAGGTTTTCAAGGAGTACACGAAGCTCGTCGACGACCAGTCGAAGCGGATGGCCTCGCTGCGTGGTCTTTTCGACTTCAACTTCGGAGATCGCGATCCGATCCCGATCGACAAGGTCGAGCCGGCGAGCGAGATCGTCAAGCGTTTCTCCACCGGTGCGATGAGCTTCGGCTCGATCTCGGCGGAGGCGCACGAGACCCTCGCGATCGCGATGAACCGTCTCGGCGGTCGCTCGAACTCCGGTGAGGGCGGCGAGGATCCGCGTCGTTTCCATCACGACGAGAACGGTGACTGGCGGCGTAGTGCCATCAAGCAGGTCGCGTCCGGACGCTTCGGTGTCACCTCGCACTACCTGTCGAACTGCACCGACATCCAGATCAAGATGGCGCAGGGTGCGAAACCCGGTGAGGGCGGCCAGCTCCCGCCGCACAAGGTGTACCCGTGGGTCGCCGAGGTGCGCGGTTCGACGCCGGGTGTCGGCCTGATCTCGCCGCCGCCGCATCACGACATCTATTCGATCGAGGATCTCGCGCAGCTGATCCACGACCTGAAGAACGCCAACCCGTCGGCCCGCATCCACGTGAAGCTGGTCTCCGAGGTCGGTGTCGGCACCGTCGCCGCGGGCGTCTCGAAGGCGCATGCCGACGTGGTGCTGATCTCCGGTCACGACGGCGGTACCGGCGCCACCCCGCTCACCTCGATGAAGCACGCGGGCGCACCGTGGGAGATCGGCCTGGCCGAGACCCAGCAGACGCTGCTGCTCAACGGTCTTCGCGACCGCATCGTCGTGCAGGTCGACGGTCAGCTGAAGACCGGCCGCGACGTGGTGGTCGCGGCGCTGCTCGGCGGCGAGGAGTTCGGTTTCGCGACCGCGCCGCTGGTCGTTGCGGGCTGCGTGATGATGCGCGTCTGCCATCTCGACACCTGCCCGGTGGGCGTCGCGACGCAGAACCCGTTGCTGCGCGAGCGTTTCACGGGCAAGCCGGAGTTCGTCGAGAACTTCTTCCTCTACATCGCCGAGGAGGTGCGGGAACTGCTGGCACGTCTCGGCTTCCGCACCCTGCAGGAGGCCGTGGGGCATGTCGAGGCACTCGACACCACCAAGGCGCTCGAGCACTGGAAGTCGTCGAAGGCGGGCAAGCTCGACCTGAGTGCCGTTCTGGCAACGCCGGATTCGCCGTTCATGAACCAGGACCTGTACTGCTCGGGCACCCAGGAACACGGACTCGAGAAGGCGCTCGATCAGCAGCTCATCGCACAGAGCCGGGAGGCCATCGACAAGGGCACCCGCGTGTCCTTCAGTTCGAAGATCACCAACGTCAACCGCACGGTCGGCACGATGCTGGGTCACGAGGTCACCAAGGCCTATGGGGCGCAGGGCCTTCCGGACGGAACGATCATGATCGACTTCAATGGTTCGGCGGGCAACAGCTTCGGAGCGTTCGTGCCCAAGGGCATCACGCTGCGGCTGGAGGGTGATGCCAACGACTTCGTCGGCAAGGGACTCTCGGGTGGACGCATCGTGATCCGTCCGGCACGTAACGCGCCGGAGGACTTCGTCGCCGAGGACAACATCATCGCGGGCAACGTCATCGGCTTCGGCGCCACCGCGGGCAGCATCTTCCTGCGCGGCGTCGTCGGCGAACGGTTCTGCGTCCGTAACTCGGGTGTGACCGCGGTCGTCGAGGGTGTGGGCGATCATGGCTGCGAATACATGACCGGTGGTCGTGTGGTGGTGCTGGGCGGTACCGGACGCAACTTCGCGGCCGGCATGTCCGGCGGCATCGCGTACGTGTACGACCCGGCGGGCACGTTCGCCGACAACCTGAACACCGAACTGGTGGACATCGAGGAACTCGACGCCGATGACATCGAGTTCCTGGTGAGCATCATCAATGAGCATCGTGCGGAGACGGATTCACCGGTTGCCGCCGCGATTCTCGATGACTGGGCGACGACTCAGGGGCACTTCAAGAAGGTGATGCCCCGTGACTACAAGCGGGTGCTGGCGGCCATCGCCGCGGCCGAACGCGATGGACGAGATGTGAACGACGCGATCATGGAGGCCGCACGTGGCTGATCCCAGAGGTTTTCTCAAGCACACCGAGCGTGAACTACCCGACCGCAGGCCGGTCGAGTTGCGCCTGCTCGACTGGAAAGAGGTCTACACCGACTTCGACCACGGCGAGCTGAAGACGCAGGCCAGCCGCTGCATGGACTGCGGTATTCCGTTCTGTCACAACGGTTGCCCGCTGGGCAACCTGATCCCGGAATGGAACACCCTGGTCTACAGCGACCGGTGGCGCGACGGTATCGAGCGTCTGCACGCGACGAACAACTTCCCGGAATTCACCGGGCGGCTGTGCCCCGCGCCCTGCGAGTCGTCCTGCGTGCTGGGCATCAACCAGCCCGCCGTGACGATCAAGCAGGTCGAGGTCGAACTCATCGACAACGCCTTCGAGAACGGCTGGGTCACCCCGGTGCCGCCGTCGGTCACGACCGACAAGAAGGTCGCGGTCGTCGGTTCCGGACCCGCGGGTCTGGCTGCGGCGCAACAGCTCACGCGGGCCGGACATGCGGTGACGGTCTTCGAGCGCGCCGATCGCATCGGCGGCCTGCTCCGCTACGGCATCCCCGAGTTCAAGATGGAGAAGCGGCACATCGATCGCCGGCTGGCGCAGATGGAGGCCGAGGGCACCGTCTTCAAGACCGGCGTCAATGTCGGTGTCGACCTGACCGTCGAGCAGCTGCGTGAGGACTTCGACGCGGTGATCCTGGCGAACGGTTCGACCATCGGTCGCGATCTGCCGATCCCGGGCCGTGAGCTCGACGGCATCCATCAGGCGATGGAGTTCCTGCCGCAGGCGAACCGGGTGCAGCTCGGTGACGAGGTCGAGGGTCAGATCTCCGCCAAGGGCAAGAAGGTCGTCATCATCGGCGGTGGCGACACCGGTGCCGACTGCCTCGGCACGTCGCTGCGCCAGGGTGCGGAGATCGTGCACCAGTTCGAGATCATGCCGAAGCCGCCGACCGAGCGGGCCGAGTCCACGCCGTGGCCGACCTATCCGCTCATGTACCGGGTCTCCTCGGCGCATGAGGAGGGCGGCGAGCGCGTCTTCTCGGTGAACACCGAGTCCTTCGTCGGCACCGACGGCAAGGTCACCGCACTGAAGGCCCACGAGGTCGTCATGCGTGACGGTCGCTTCGAGAAGGTCGAGGGCAGCGAGTTCGAGCTCGAATGCGACCTCGTTCTGCTGGCGATGGGCTTCGTCGGCCCCGAGCGCGCTGATCTGCTCGACAAGCTGGGCGTCGAATACGACCAGCGTGGCAACATCGTCCGCGACGACCAGTTCGCGGCCGCCGGGCAGCCGGGCGTCTTCGTCGCCGGTGACGCCGGCCGCGGACAGTCGCTGATCGTGTGGGCCATCGCGGAGGGACGGTCGGCTGCCGCGGCCGCCGATGCGTACCTCACCGGAGCCTCGGATCTGCCGACGCCGATCGTTCCGACGCAGGTCGCGCAGCGCTGATTCATCGCATTTCGGACGAGCCCGGCACCGATCAGGTGCCGGGCTCGTTTACGCGAATCTCATTGCGTCCGCAACGATTTGATGTGCACATTCGGTCGAGCTCATCCGGCGGAGGCGGCCATCGTTCGCTACGCTGACCGACGGTTGCGCGCCGCTTGACGGTTGCGTGATCACGACAGGTTTGCTGATCGCACGAACGAGGAGTGTCCGATGACAGAGATCAATCGAGTCGCAGGAAAGAGTCGCCTGGTGCGCGCCGCAGGGCTGGTCGCCGCCGCCGGAGCCGCGGCCGGGCTGGTCGGAGCTGCGGCCGGAACCGCTGACGCCGCACCCAAGCCCCCGAAGTACTCGCAGCAGACCACCATCTGCTCGGCGTCCGTGGCCGACCCGTACACCGGCGTTCCCGCGAAGACCGAGGTCTCGGCCGGGCAGTCCTACCGCATCCTCGCCGGGTCGCCCTACCGTGAGGCGCCGGTGCGGGGTAAGGCCGACTTCAGCGCGCGCAGCGTCCCGGCACTGCCGCTGAGCCACCAGCAGAAGGTGGTCTTCGAGTGGAAGAACCTGAGCACCGGTAAATCCGGTAAGGCCGAGGACAGTGTCGACGTCACCCCCGAGGGTGGCCTCACTGTCGCGAAGGGTGTGCAGACCGGTCCCGGCCGCATCCAGGTGACCGCGAAGATCACGAATCTCGCGGGCCCGGCCTTCGGCTCGCTCGGAGCCGACCAGAAGGGCTCCTGCAGCGGCAAGACCTTCCGCGTCATCTGATCTGACGGTCGTCTGATCTGCTGAGGCGGATTCCGCGCGCCCCGAAGGGATGTCCTTCGGGGCGCGCGGTCGTCCGGTCGCGGTTCAGCCGACGCCGCCGACCTCACGGCTGCTCGGCCGCGGGACGATCTCGCCGGGTGTCCACCGGTCGATACGCCGCGTCCCGCAGCGAACGCATTTCTGGTACAGCACAACACCATTCATCACCGTGTGACGTGATTCCACGGCCCAGGCGTGTTCGCAGCACTGCGCCGGGGTGCGGTGGTCGCAGTGTTCGGGGCCGGTCGTCGTGTGCGGTGAACGTGTCATGCCCTCAAGCGTGCTGTAATGGCCTTATGCATCTCAACCCTTACGGTGAATACGCGGTGCTGATGGCGGCCTCCCTCGCCGGCGACTGGCCCGTGGACCGCGCCGGGATCGTCGCCCGTACCAGGGAGTTCGGCATGACGATGGACTTCCCCGTGCACGCCGACGATCACCCCCGGACCAGGGACGTCATCGATCGGTGGCTGACCGTCGTCGACGAGACCGATCAGGCTGCGCGTGCCGCTCTGCTGAACGCCCTGATGAAGGAGGCGAACAGCTATCCGCGCCTGACCGATCACGACGGGGAGGGCTGGCATCTCCACTACCGCGACGACGGGCAGTCGCTGCCCGAGGTCCTGCTCGCCGTCATCACCGTCGGCACTGCACTGCATCTCACGACCCGTGGCATGACCCGGCTGGCGCGGTGCGAGGCGGGCGTCGACGACGGATCGTGCGATCGCGTGGTCGTCGACATCACGCGTAACGGACGGCAACGATTCTGCTCGGTGCGCTGCGCGAACCGGGCGGCGGTGCGCAGGCACCGTGCCCGTGCGTCCGCCGGAGCGGCGCGCGGCTGACCGCCAGGGCAGGCCGACCCGCCTCAGGGGCCCGTGCGCGCTCAATGACTAAGGTGTTACAACGGGCGTGGGGAGGCCCGACCGGCCGGGAACCGTCGAGGGCGGCCCCGGGTGTGACACGACATGAGCACTGGGGATGCGAGATGAGCGAGATCGGCCTGAAGGATGCCGCGGACGCCGCGGCTCCGCAGGAGATACGTCGACGACCCAAGGATCGGAAGCAACGAATCCTGACGACCGCGGCGGAGATGTTCCGGCGCAACGGATATCACGATGTGGGGATGAGTGACATCGCGGCCGGGGTCGGCATCGTCCCGAGCGCGCTGTACCGGCATTACCGAAGCAAGCACGACCTGCTGGTGGCGGTCTTCGACGATGCGCTGAGCCGATACGAGACCGCGATCGCCGATGCGGGTGACTGGGCCGAGGTGAACACCCGGGTGGCGCCGGAGGCGAGTGAACGCGGCAGTTTCGAACTGATGTGGTCGCGGGACAGCGGGCACCTGCAGTTCGAGGCGTACGACCAGCTCTATCACCGTATCGACGGCATCGTGCGCGAGCTGACCGAGTCCGTCGCGGCGGACGGCCAGGACGGCTCGCGCGGTATCCCGCCCCGTGTGGTGGCATGGTCGGTGATCACGGTGATGGACTGGCCCGCGCATCGCAGGCTCGGCGTGCCGAACGAGGAACGCGCAGCGCTGCTGGCGGCCGTCGCGGATGCGGTGGTGCTGGCCGGACGGTCGGCACCGTCGGTGCCGGAACCTGATCCGGCGGAGGTCGCGGCGTGCCCCGAGGACGCGGGCGGCCTGACCCCGAACTCGCGGCGGGAGGCTCTCCTGCAATCGGCGATCGAACTCTTCGCGACCCGGGGGTACGCCAATGTGAGTCTCGATGACATCGGCGACACCGTCGGGATCGCGGGCCCCAGTGTGTACAACCACTTCACCGGCAAGCGGGATATCTTGTACTGCGGTATCACCCGCGCCTTCGAGGCACTGTGGCTCGGTCTGGTATCGGTCCTACGGGACACCTCGGATCCCGCCATCGCCCTCGAGCAGGCGGTCACGCGTCACGCCCAGTTCGTCTTTCGGCACTGGGACGTGGCCACCGTGAGCCTGTCGAACGCCGGCTTGCTCGCCGACGACGAGTACGCGAGCGTGCGCCGTACCTTTCTCGAGTACGTCGATGAATGGCGGCACCTCCTGCAGCAGTGCAGGCCCGAACTCCGCGACGACCAGGCGGAGACACTCGTCGACCTAGCGCTGGCGGTGGTCAGCGGGACGTCGCGGGTCGATTGGCTTCGCGAGCCGGTGCTCCCGGAGTACGTGCGGCACCTCGCGATGGCGGTCCTGTGGGCACCTGTTCCAGGTGCGGTACCGGCCGAACCGACCTAAACTCAGGCGACGACAGCCGGGAGGAGTCGGGGATGCGTGGTGTTCTGCGGTTGACTGGTCGGGCACACCGCCCGCGTGTTCGCGCGACGGTGGCGGCGGTCCTCCTGGGAGTCGGAATGCTCACCGGTGCAACCGGATTCGCACCCAAGGCGGCGGCAGCCCCGGAGGGTTGCCCGGCGCTCTATGTCCTGGCGGTTCCGGGCACATGGGCCAATGGCCACAATCCCGGCATCATGCGGGCGATGACCTCCGGGCTCGGCCCACGCGCGCAGGTCCGATTCGTCGGTTACAACGCGACGGCGTTCCCGTGGGAGCAGTCGATCTACGGGAAGTCGAAGGCGCAGGCGGTCGCGAACACCACCGGACTCGCACAGGAGATGCTGCGCCGGTGCCCGCGGACGAAGATCGCGCTCGCCGGATACAGCCAGGGCGCAGACGCGGCAGGTGACGTCGCGTCGGAGATCGGCACCGGCCGTGCGGCAATCCGGCCGCAGCAGGTCGCCGGCGTCGTGCTGATCTCCGATCCGCGACGATCGGCCCGCGACAACCTGGTGGGTCCGCGCCTCACCGGGCAGGGTAACGGCGGTCCGCGCCTCAACGGCATGGGCTGGCTGCGGCCGCGATCGTTCACCATCTGCGCGCCGACCGACCTGTACTGCAACGTGCCCCGCGACTACTACCTCACGCGCATCATCGGGTACCTGGCCGAGACCAGTGATCCCACGCCGAGCCAGATCGGTCAGTATCAGGCCGAGGCGGCCGCGATCCTCGGCGAACTCCTCCTGCAGGGCGGCCCGGGAAAGATCGTCGAGGAACTCGGCGATACGCGGGCGCGGCAGCAGATCGTCATGTTCAATCGGTTCATCCAGTCAGGCGCGCACAACGACTACGCCTCCTTCGAGGTGAAGCCGGGCGTGACCGCGGTCGAGTGGGCCCGAAATCACCTGGCGGGCCTCGTCGGCTGAGTTCGCCCCTCCTGCCGGGTAGGCGCTCGCGCTTCCGCCCGTTGGTCAGGTCTTCTGTGTCGCCTCGAGATTCCGCGTACCATCGGTAGCAGCCCCGTGATCTGCACGGTGCTCCGGTGTGCCGCACGCACAGCCCGCGTGCGACGCACTGTCATCGCCGGTGAACAACCGTCAAATACCAACCGCGAGAACGCATTCCGAGCCCTGGCCACGTGAAGGTCCGAGCGGACCGCCGAAATATGTGGTAGCACGGGTACAGGAGTGCAGCTACGTGGTGCGCTCAATTCACCGGCGAAATGCGGGCCCGACGAGATTCGTCGCGCCGCACGCGGTAGATCGAGGAGTTGATATGTCGACCCAGAACGACCCGAAACAGAAGACGAACACCGAGAATTACACGACCACCGATTCGGGGGCGCCCGCAGGCAGCGATGAGCATTCGCTGACCGTCGGGGCAGGCGGCCCGATCGTCATGCACGATCACTACCTGCTCGAGCAGATGGCGCAGTTCAACCGGGAGCGCATCGCCGAACGTCAGCCACATGCCAAGGGCAGCGGCGCATTCGGCACCTTCGAGGTCACCGGTGACGTGTCCGACTACACGGCCGCCGCGCTCTTCCAGCCGGGTGTGAAGACCGACATGATGGCGCGATTCTCCACCGTCGCCGGTGAGCGGGGCAGCCCCGATACGTGGCGTGACCCACGCGGTTTCGCGCTGAAGTTCTACACCACCGAGGGCGTCTACGACATGGTCGGCAACAACACCCCGGTGTTCTTCATCAAGGATCCGATGAAGTTCCAGCACTTCATTCGGTCGCAGAAACGCCGGGCGGACAACAACTTACGCGATCATGACATGCAGTGGGATTTCTGGACCCTATCGCCGGAGTCGGCCCACCAGGTCACCTGGCTGATGGGTGACCGCGGCATCCCGAGCAGCTGGCGGCACATGAACGGCTACAGCTCGCACACCTACCTGTGGGTCAATGCCGACGGCGTCAAGCACTGGGTCAAGTATCACTTCATCACCGATCAGGGCGTCGATTTCCTCACCCAGGAGGAGGCCGACAAGCTCGCGGGCTCCGACGGTGACTTCCACACGCGCGACCTCTTCGACAACATCGCCAAGGGCAATCATCCGAGCTGGACGCTGAAGGTGCAGCTGATGCCCTTCGACGATGCCAAGACCTACCGGTTCAACCCGTTCGACCTGACCAAGGTGTGGCCGCACAGCGATTACCCGCTGCACGAGGTCGGCAAGATGACGCTGCACACGAACCCGACCGATCACCACTCGCAGATCGAACAGGCGGCCTTCGAGCCGAGCAATGTGGTCCCGGGCATCGGATTCAGTCCCGACCGCATGCTGCTCGGCCGGGTGTTCTCGTACTCCGACGCACACCGGGCCCGCATCGGAGCCAACTACAAGCAGATTCCGGTCAACATGCCGCGCAACGAGGTCCGCAGCTACTCCAAGGACGGCGCGATGCGAATTCACCCGGTGTCCGATCCGGTGTACGCCCCGAACTCCAAGGGCGGTCCGGCGGCGGATTATCCCGGGCAGCCGGAGCCGCAGTGGGCGGCCGACGGGGAGATCGTACGGTCTGCGTACGTCGACCATCCCGAGGACGACGACTGGGGCCAGGCGGGCACGCTCGTGCGCGAGGTGATGGATGACGCGGCCCGCGACCGGCTCGTCAGCAACGTCGTCGGCCACCTGTCCGACGGTGTCACGGAGCCGGTTCTGGAGCGTGCGTTCGAGTACTGGCGGAACGTCGATCAGACCATCGGCGACCGCATCGCGGAGGGTGTTCGGCAAGGCGCGTAACGCCTGCCGCTCGACCGTCGATAAGCCCAGGTGAGTGCCCCCGGAAGCAACCGGCACGCCGGGTGCAGATCACATTGTGATAACCGTACGAAAACGGCTACAGTGATGTGAACGCCAAGTCCGTGACAGCAAACATATGCTGTCCTCGGCGCCCGAGCGCAGCTCGGGTCGACGACAAGTCACGAGCGAACAGGGAAGTGATCCGAATGAAGTCGGCAACCTCGGTATTGGGTCCCCGGACCGGCCTGCGCCGGTCGGTTCTCGGCTCGATCACCGGACGTCGTCTCGGACGGATGCGCACCTCGCGTATGTTCCCGGCGGAGGCCGAACGCCTCGCCACGCCGGCCGAACTCGAGCGCCTCTCGTCCTGACCGCGGCGTCGCCGCCGGGCCATCACCCGGCGGTGACGCGCACCGCGGGGCCGTTCTCGATCTCCACCACATCACCCGGCACCAGTTGTCGTCCGCGTCGGGTTTCGACGTCGCCGTTCACCAGAACCACACCGTCGGCGATCACCAGCTTCGCCTCGGCGCCGGTGTCGATCAGGTTCGCCAGCTTCAGGAACTGACCGAGCCGGATGGAATCGTCGCGTATCGGAATCTCGTCCACACGCATGATTCTGCCCGATGGTGACCCACCTGTCGGAACGCCACTTTCCAACGCGCCCCACCGGTGAACCGGATTACCGTGTCCCCATGACGTTGCAGGAGAACGCCGCCGAAGTGCGTTCGCGGAAACTCGTCGATCACATGCGCGAACCCGGCGGGTTCGGACGGAACGCTCCGCGCATCGTGGGCGGCGTGGTCGGTGTGCTCGCCGGCATCGCGCTGCTGTCCAGTGTCTTCCCCGCCTTCCGGCGACTGATCCATGTCCCACGCGACTACGTCGACACCTTCGTGATGACGTTGCCGGACACCAGCTTTGCGTGGGCATTCGTCCTCGCGCTGCTGTCCGTCGCACTGGGGGCGCGCAAGCGCATCGCCTGGTGGATCGTCGTCGGTTATCTGATCCTCTTCATCATCGGCAGCGCGATCTATCAGGTGCCGGCCTTCGCGGATACGCTCGCGGTCACCGAGAGCGACCGCATCAATCTGGCCATCGGTATCACCATCGACGTCGCGGCCCTGATCTTCCTGCTGGCGACCCACCGGCAGTTCTACACACGGGTCCGGCGTGGCGCGGTGCCGGCCGCGCTCGGTGTTCTGGTCGTGGGCATGACCATCGGCACCCTGCTGGGCTGGGGTCTCGTCTGGCTGTTCCCGCACACGCTGACCCGCGCCGACCGATTGCCCTACGCCTTCAATCGGGTGGTCGCGTTCACCACGATCGACGCCCAGCCGGCCTTCGGCGGCAGACACGCGTACCACGTGGTCAACGGGATGCTCGGCCTGTTCGGCGCGCTGGCCCTGATCGCCGCCACCATCGTGCTCTTCCGCTCCGTCCGGCTGCGTTCGCTCATCACCTCCGACGACGAGAAGCTCGTCCGTGCGCTCATCTCCCGGTACAACGACGACGATTCGCTGGCCTACTTCTCCACCCGCCGTGACAAGGCGGTGGTGTTCTCGCCGGACGGTCGCGCGGCCATCACCTACCGCGTGGAAGTGGGTGTCGCCGTGGCGGGCGGCGACCCGGTCGGCGACCCGGCCTCCTGGGATGACGCCGTCGCGGAATTCCTCACGCTGTGCGACCGATACGGTTGGCATCCGTCGTCGATGGGCTCGAGCAGCCGCGGTGCACATGCCTATGTGAAAGCCGGACTCGACAGCCTGAACATCGGCGACGAAGCGATCATCGAGTGCCGGAAGTACACCCTCAGCGGTCCGGCGATGAAGAGCGTGCGGCAGGCGGTCACCCGCACGCGGCGGGCCGGGATCACCATCCGCATCCGCAGGCACGGCGAGTTGGACGCCGACGAGCTGACGGCCATGGTGAAGCGTGCCGACGACTGGCGTGACACCGACGAGGAACGCGGTTTCGCGATGGCGCTCGGCCGTCTCGGCGATGTGCAGGACGGCAACTGTCTCCTGGTGGAGGCGGTGTCCGCGGCGGGCACCGACGACGAGCGGGTCGTCGGCATGCTGTCCTTCGTGCCGTGGGGCCGCAACGGTGTCTCGCTCGATGTGATGCGCCGCGACCGCGACGCGGTGAACGGTCTGGTCGAGGCCATGGTCACCGAACTCGCCACCACCGGACCCCGCTACGGAGTCACGCGGATCTCGTTGAACTTCGCCACTTTTCGCGCGTTCTTCGAACGCGGAGGCGAGATGGGCGCTGGCCCCGTCATGCGGCTGACGTATTCGGCGCTGATGTTCGGCTCGCGGTTCTTCCAGATGGAATCGCTCTACAAGTCGAACGCGAAGTATCAGCCGGACTGGGAGCCCCGATTCCTGACCTTCGAGGATTCGCGGGTGCTTCCGCGGGTCGGACTGGCCGCGGTCATCGCGGAAGGCTTCGTACGGCTCCCTCGCTTCGGACGTGAGCGGCACTACGTCGGGGGCGAGGGAGCCATTCCGCCGGGCGTCGACGCCGACGAACTCATCGCGTTACTCGGCTCGGAGAGTGAGGCGGAGAAGTCGGAGGTGCACCGGCCCGAACAGGTGCGGGTCCGGTTGGCGAAACTCGACAAGCTCGTCGCCGACGGTATCGATCCGTACCCGCCGGCCGATCCGCCGACGCACACCATCGCACAGGCGATCGCAGCTCCTCTCGGCACCCCGGTGCGGATCGCGGGTCGCATCACCCGCGAGCGGGACTTCGGGAAGGTGGTCTTCGCGCTGATACACGACTGGTCCGGGGAGATCCAGATACTCGTCGACGCTGCGGTCATGGATTCCGGCGCACCGGATTTCGCATCCACGGTGGACCTGGGAGACCTGATCGAGGTGACCGGCGAGATCGGCACCAGCAGGCGCGGGGAACTGTCGGTCCTCGCCACGTCCTGGCGGATGCTCGGCAAATGCCTGCACCCGCTCCCGGACAAGTGGAGCGGCCTGGCCGACCCGGAAGCGCGGGTGCGGCAACGGTATCTGGATCTCGCGATCAACCCGCGGACGCGCGAACTGCTGGCCATCCGCAGTGCGGTGGTGCGGTCCATGCGTGACTTCCTCACCGCACGTGGATATCTGGAGGTGGAGACGCCGATGCTGCAGCAGGTGCACGGCGGCGCCAACGCGACACCCTTCCGCACGCATATCAACGCCTACGATCTGGATCTGTACCTGCGCATCGCGCCCGAGCTGTACCTCAAACGACTGTGCGTCGGCGGCGTCGAGAAGGTTTTCGAGATCGGACGGAACTTCCGCAACGAGGGCGTCGACTTCAGCCACAATCCGGAGTTCACCAGCCTCGAAGCCTATGCGGCACACGGTGATTACCGCCAGATGCTCGACCTGACGCGGGAGATGATCCAGAACGCGGCGATTGCCGCGTACGGCGAACCGGTGATCGTGCGCACCACGGACGACGGTACGACCGAAACCGTCGACATCTCCGGGCCGTGGCCCATCCGTACCGTCCACGAGGTGGTGTCGGAGGGTGCCGGTGCCGACATCACCCCGGATACCGGCGTCGATGAACTGCGCGCCATCTGCGATCGTCTCGGCATCGCCTACCGGACCGATTGGGACGCCGGTCAGATCATCCTCGAACTCTACGAACATCTCGGCGAGGACCGCACCACCTTCCCGACCTTCTACATCGACTTCCCGACGTCGACGTCGCCGCTGACCCGGGCGCACCGCGACGTACCCGGGGTCGCCGAGCGCTGGGATCTGGTGGCCTGGGGAGTCGAGCTGGGGACGGCCTACACCGAGCTGACCGATCCGGTGGAGCAACGCAAGCGGCTCACGGCGCAGTCGGTCCTAGCCGCGGGAGGCGACGCCGAGGCGATGGAACTCGACGAGGACTTCCTCACCGCCCTCGAATACGCGATGCCGCCGACCGGCGGCCTCGGCGTCGGCGTGGACCGGGTCGTCATGCTCATTACCGGTCAGTCGATCCGGGAATCACTGGCCTTCCCGCTGGCCAAGCCACAGGAGAACTGACCGGTCCGCGGAGGTTTGTCTGTACCGCCCCGTCACAGGTAGTCGGGGTGACACCTAGAATGGGGCCATGACTGACCTGACCTTTACCCCGACCGCGGATCTGGTGGACGAGATCGGCGATGGCGTCCGCAGCTGCGACACCCAGTTCACCCAGTTCGGTGGCGCCCGCGAATTCGTCGGCCGGGTGACCACGGTGAAGTGTTTCCAGGACAACGCACTGCTCAAGTCGATTCTCGGTGAATCCAATCCCGGCGGCGTGCTGGTCGTCGACGGTGCCGAGTCGGTGCACACCGCGCTCGTCGGCGACATCATCGCCGAGTTGGCGCGTTCCAACGGCTGGGTCGGCATCATCGTCAACGGCGCGATCCGCGACGCGAAGGCGATCGGCGAGATGGAGATCGGGGTCAAGGCACTCGGCACCAATCCGCGGAAGTCCAGCAAATCGGGGGTCGGCGACCGCGATGTGCCGGTGACCATCGGCGGGGAGACCTTCGAATCCGGCGACATCGTCTACTCCGATGACGACGGCATCGTGCTCGTCGCCGCCGACAACACCGAGCAGGCGGAGGCCGGCGCCGCTGCCGGGCCCGCCACCGACGACTCCGGCGCGGCCGGGTCCACCGAGTCCTGAGACCACACACCGAGCAGTACTCCAGAGGGGGAACCATCATGCCGAAGCCCACACCCGACTACTTCCGTCGGCTGGCCGCACTCGTGGCCATCGACGACGCCGAGAAGCGGCCCACCCGTCCGGTGCTCGAAGCGTTCAGCGGCATCGAGATGGCGACCATCCCGGTGGGCACCGCCGAGGACCTCGACGCCGCGGTCGCCCGTGCCCGGGTGGCGCAGGAGGGCTGGGCACTGCGCACCCCGGCCGAGCGTGCGAAGGTCATCAACCGGTTCTCCGAACTCGTCTACGAGCACCTCGACGACCTGATGGACATCGCCCAGGCGGAGACCGGCAAGGCCCGGATCTACGCCCAGGAGGAGGTTCTCGACGTCGCGCTCACGGCCCGCTTCTATGCCCAGAACGGGCCGAAGATGTTGTCGGAGAAGCGGGTCAAGGGCATGCTGCCGGGCGCCACGAGCGTGCGCGTGCGGTATCAGCCCAAGGGTGTGGTCGGCGTGATCAGCCCGTGGAACTACCCGATCACCCTGGCCGTCTCCGATGCGGTTCCCGCGCTCCTCGCGGGCAACGCGGTCGTGATCAAGCCCGACAGCCAGACTCCGTACTGTGCGCTCGCCGTCGCCGAACTGCTCTACGAGGCGGGACTTCCGCCGGAGCTGTTCGCCGTCGTTCCCGGACCGGGAAGCGTTGTGGGACAGGCCATCATGGCCAGCACCGACTATGTGATGTTCACCGGATCGTCGCAGACCGGCGCCGACCTCGCCGAGCAGGCCGGTCGTCGCCTCATCGGCTTCTCCGCCGAACTGGGTGGCAAGAACCCGATGATCGTCACCGCATCGGCCGATATCGACCGGGCCGTGGAAGGTGCTGCGCGCGCCTGCTATTCGAATTCCGGGCAGCTCTGCATCTCCATCGAGCGGCTCTACGTCGACAAGGCGATCGCCGACGAATTCACCCGGCGGTTCGGTGAATTCGTGTCCGGCATGACGCTGAACGCAGCCTACGACTTCACCGCCGACATGGGCTCGCTGGCATCGGCGGCGCAGATCGACGGCACCGAGGCACACGTGAAGGACGCGGTCGCCAAGGGCGCCACGGTGGTCGCCGGTGGTCGTCGCCGGGCGGACCTCGGCCCGTACTTCTTCGAGCCGACCGTCCTGAGCGGCGTCACCGAGGAGATGGACTGCTACCGGAACGAGACCTTCGGTCCGGTCGTGGCGATCTACCCGGTCGACTCCACCGACGAGGCCGTGAAGCTGGCCAACGACACCGAATACGGCTTGAACGCCAGCGTTTTCGCGGGCAGCAGCGACGAGGCCAACGCCGTCGCCGATCGCCTGCGCGCGGGCACGGTCAACATCAACGAGGGCTACGGCGCCGCCTGGGCGTCGACGGCCGCTCCGATGGGCGGCATGGGCGTCTCGGGTATGGGGCGGCGCCACGGCGAGGAGGGGCTGATCAAGTACACCGAGCCGCAGACCGTCGCCGAACAGCGCTTCATCGGCATCGACAAGGCGCCCCTCATCCCGAAGAACATCTATCGGGCGTTGACCCCGATGGCCGTCAAGGCGTTGCGCCACCTGCCGGGGCGCTGACCGTGACCGGCCGGCTGACCGAATTCGTCAATGGCCCATACTTTTTTGATGTCATCGACGAGGGGCCGATCGACGGGCCGGTTGTCGTGCTGCTGCATGGATTTCCGCAGCGCGCATCGTCGTGGAACGAGGTCGCACGCCTCCTGCACGCCGAGGGCTTCCGGACCATCGCCCCGGATCAGCGTGGATACTCGCCGCGCGCCCGGCCGGCGCGCAGGCGGGATTACGCGATCGGCGAACTCGTCGGCGATGTCCTCGCACTGATCGATGCCGTCGATGCCGGCCCGGTGCACCTCGTCGGACACGACTGGGGTGCCGCCGTCGCCTGGGCCGTGGCCGGTGCCCACCCGGATCGGATACGGACGCTGACCGCGCTGTCCGTGCCGCACACGGGTGCCTTCATCCAGGCCATGCCGCGCGGTCAGCTCGTCAAGTCCTGGTACATGGCGTTGTTCAACCTGCCGAAGATCCCGGAACTGCTGATCGGCAAGCTTCTTCGATCACCGCGGGCGCTGACCAAACTCGGTGTGCGCGAAGCACATCCGGGCGCGACCTACGAGGAGATCGTCGACTCGGGTGCGCTGAGCGGAGGTCTGAACTGGTACCGCGGCATCCCGTTCACCGCCCGGCCGGATCGTCCACGGCCGGTGACGGTTCCGACGACGTACCTCTGGAGCGATCGGGACATGGCGCTGGGCCGGGCGGGCGCCCGACTCACGTCTCGGTGGGTGCAGGCACCGTACGAGTTCCGCGTGATCCGCGGAGCCGATCACTGGCTGCCGGAAAAGCGGCCCGCCGAGGTCGCCGACGCGATCATCACTCGCGCCCGCACCCGCTGACGGGGCGCCCGTCAGTCGCGGGCGCGCCGCCGCAGCACGGTGATCAGGATGAACAGCGCGGCCGCGAGTGCTGCGGCCGCGATCGGGATGCGACGATCGTTGGTCGGCAATTCGGTGGGCGCGCCGGACCGCAGTTGCGCGAAAGTGGCTCGCCGAGCATCGGATTCGGCCACCACATCGACGACCTTCGAGGCCGCGGGCTGTGCGCTCGCCGTCGGCTCCGGAGCCTTCGGGGCGCCGGGCTTCTCGGATGCGGGGGTCTTCGGTGCCGCCGGGGCCTTCGGTGCCGCCGGGGTCTTCGGTGCAGCCGGAGTCGACGCCGCAGGGGCGGTCGGCTCGGCCGGAGGCGCCGCGTGCTTCGGTGCTGCGGGCGGAGCCGCGGGAGCCGGTGACTTCGTCGGCGGTGCCGCATGCTTCGGCGCCGCAGTCCCGCTCGCTTCGCTCCCGGCGCCTGCAGAACCGGGCCCGCTCGCCTGCGGAGGAGCAGTCTTCGGCGGTGCCTTTTTCGCCGGCGCCTTCTTGGCGGGCGCAGCCTTTTTCGCCGCTGCCTTCTTTGCCGGAGCAGCCTTCTTCGCGGGTGCCTTCTTCGGCGGTGCCTTCTTTGCTGCTGCCTTCTTGGCGGGCTCCGCCCCGGTCGCCTCGGCAGTGCGCTCGTCGGCGCCGAGCGCATCGAGTGACAGCTGATCCGGATCCGACGCACGCTCCGCACCCGCCGGAACGATATTCGGCGAGTCGGTCCCGCTCGCTTCGCTCCCGGCGCCCGCAGAATTGGGCCCGCTCGCTTCGCTCCCGGCGCCCGGTGACGATGTGGGCCCGCTCGCTTCGCTCCCGGCGCCCGACTGATTGGGCCCGCTCGCTTCGCTCCCGGCGCCCGGTGTGTCGTCGTCCGGATGAGTCATCGGCTCAAGCTCCCTCATGCGTTGCGTCGGCGAAATGTCGTACACGGTGGATTCCCCGGTATCCCGCCACCTGACTGCGATGCTACCGAGTCGACCGGGTGAAAATAGCGGACCATCGTCCCGTCGCCGGCACGGCGACGCGGCGGTGGGTCAGGACTGCACGCCCAGGCGGGCGAGGACGTCCGCGTCGATGGCCGTCAGTTCCTTGTCGATCGACTGGTGAGCGTTGCGGCGCTGCCCGGGCGGCATGGTCTCGGCGGCATCGACCGCGATCGCGAGATTGTCGAGACGGGTCGCCATGGCCGACACGAACGCGGTGGCCTCGGCACTCGAGTCTTTCGCCGCGACCTTGTCCAGAGCGCTGCGTGCCCCGCTGATGCGGGCCGACAGCGACGCGCCCGGCCCGGAGAACTGGCGCAGGACGTCGGCCGAGACACCGGCGCGACGCGCCTGGAGTTCGGTGACCTGACCACGCGCGGCCACCGCCGCGCGGTACGCGATGGGCACCACGATCGGCGCGACGAGACGGGCGACCGTCATATAGCGGCGCACACTGGCCGGGCTCAGCTTATTCGCGTCCGCGTCGACCTTCGCCTTCGCCAGAACCGCCTTCGTCTCGGCCTTCGAGGCCTTCTCCTGGGCCTTGGCGGCCACCTTCGCGGCCTTGCCCTGCTGCTTCAGTTCCTTCTTCCGGTACTTGTCCTCGGCGCGACGCCGGGATCGCTGGGACTTCCGGTGGGATTTCGCCTGGAGCTTGGCCTCCAGCTTGGCTTTTGCCTTCAGTGCCTTGGCCTCGGCCCGACGCTGCGCGCGGGTCTTGCCGTCGGACGAGAACAATCCCATCTGCGGACTACCTCCTGGTGCGATCTGATGCGGCCTACCTACGGTCACCATCGGACCTGCCGAGCAGGACCGGTCGACGTCGACTCGGAAGAAACGCCGAGCGATCGTGCGGTGCGCTGGTACAAGCATTACATAGGGTCGATGGCAGCGGTTCCGGCAGACGCCTCGCCGCGCGCGTCGACGAAAGGGCGGACGAGTGGCGACAGTGGTGCTGCATCCCCGCGATCTCGCGGGATGCGAACACCGGCTTGCCCTCGATTTCGCGCACCCCGAGCTCGTCCGGGACCGGCCCGACACCCCGGAGGCGCAGCGACGCAAGGAGGCGGCCGCCGACCACCGCACAGGTGTCCGCGACATGCTCCGTGGCCTGCACAGCGATCAACCGCCGGGGACCTTCGTGATCGTCGAGGGCGACCACCACGAGGCGCGGCGCCGGGCCACGCAGGAGGCGTGCGAGGCCAAGGCCGACTGGATCTGGAATGCCACGCTGCCCACCGACCGCGCCGCCGGTCGCCGCGGACATGCCGAACTGCTGGTGCGGCAGGGCGAGGGCTACCTGCCGGTCATCGTCGTCAATCACCGCGTCAGCTACCCGGCAGGCAAGTCGAATCGGAACCGGCGCAACGGAAAGGGCCGCAACGGTACCGGGGCCGAATCGGCATCACCGCCGGCCGCCACTCAGCCTCCGCCGTCGACGATCACCAGCCCGGTCTGGACCTGGGCGCCCACCCCGGACCCGACCCGTAACGGCCGCAACCAGCGCCGCGACCTGCTGCGACTCGCGCAGTTGACCGCCATGCTGATCGACCTCGGGCTGGCCCACACCGACGACCCCGACGCCCTGCAGGCAGGCGTGATCGGACTCGACGCCGACTGCATCGTCGTCTACGACATGGCCCCGGTCCTGGCCGACTACACCGAGACCTTCGCCCGCCGTGCCGCGATCGCCAGTCAGGAGGTCGCCACCGAACCCCGCCGCATCGGTGAATGCCGCAGTTGCCCGTGGTGGACCCGCTGCGGCCCCGAACTCGAGGAACGGCGCGACGTGAGTCTGGTTGTCGGCGGGAAGCAGAGCGAGCTGCTCGCCGGCATCGGCATCCACACCATCGACCAACTCGCCCACTACCGGGGCGACCCGCCGGAGGACTGGCCCGGCAACGTGAACTTCGACGACGCGGTGGTGCAGGCGATAGCCTGGCTCACCGGCACGCAGCTCATCCGCAGACTGCACGAACCGACGGTCGCTCGCGCCGACATCGAGGTCGACGTCGACATGGAGAGCTACGGGGAGTCCGGCGCCTACCTCTGGGGCACCCTGCTCACCGACACCACAGATCCACTACGGCCGGTGCGGTACCGGCCGTTCGTCACCTGGGAGCCGTTGCCCACCCGCGACGAGGCACGGTCCTTCGCCGAGTTCTGGGCGTGGCTGACGGCCGAACGTGACGCCGCCCGCGAGGCCGGGAAAACCTTTGCGGCGTACTGCTATTCACAGCAGGCGGAGAACCGGTGGCTCCTCGGTTCGGCCCAGCGGTTCGAGGGAGCGCCCGGCATCCCGACGCTCGCCGAGGTGGAGGCCTTCATAGCCTCGGACGAATGGGTGGACATCTACGAGGCCGTCGGACGGAACTTCATCTGCCCCAACGGCAAAGGTCTCAAGCGGGTCGCGCCGGTGGCGGGCTTCTCGTGGCGCGATCCCGATGCCAGCGGAGAGGCGTCCATGGATTGGTACCGCGAGGCCGTCGGTCTCGGCGACACCGCACTGGACCCGACCCAGCGACAGCGGCTCCTCGAGTACAACGAGGACGACGTCCGTGCCACCAAGGTGTTGCGGGAATGGATCACCAGCGGGGCACGGGAAGCGCTGCCACACGTCGATGAGGTCCTCGCCTTCCGTCGCGACTGATCGTCGGCGGATCAGGCACGGGTGCTGCGCAGGGCTTCGAGGAAGGAGCCGCTGCCGAGCAGTGCGAGCGCACCGAGCAACAGCAGACCTCCCGGCGCCAGGCCGATGATGATCTTGCGGACAGACGTCAGCGCCGGTTCTCCGCTGACTGTCGGACCCGGCAGCGGGAGCGGTGCAGCGACCGGGACATTCGGATTCGCCGGGGCCGGATCGTTCTTCGGGGCCGGGGGTGGCGCCGGTGCCGCAGCACTTCCACCCGATGCACTACCGGAGCCTGCTCCTCCCCCTCCCGAGCCGCCGCCCGGTGCCACTGCGCCGGGCGCGGCGTTCTGGTCGGCGGTGGGGCGACTGGGCACCGGGGCGGGTGCTCGTGGCGCAGCGGGCTGCGCTGCGGGCGGATCGTCGTCGGCCTGCTGGTCCTTGCTGCTGCTGCCGGGGGTGAACCCGGTGCCGGGGGTCGCGGGTGCCGGCTTGGGGGACGGGACGGTATGGCCACCACCGAAGGACGGCGGCTTCGGGGTGCCACCGGGGGCGGTCGGACCGGGGTCGTCGGTCGTCGGACCCGGATCTGTTGTGGGTCCGGTGGGATCGGTCGTGCCACCGGGGCCGTCGCCGTCGCCGTCGTCATCGCCGTCGCCGTGATCGTGGCCGCCGCCCAGTCCGCCGCCGTGGCCCGACCCACCGTGGCCCCAGCCGCCGCCGTGACCCGATCCGTGGCCCGAGCCCGGTCCGTTTCCGGGGCGGGAGCCGCCGTATTCGCGGCCACTCCGACGTCCCTGCTCGCCGAAATCGGTGTCGGGCCCGCTGTAACCGCCGCCGACGTTGTCGTTATCGCCCGGTCCGCCGAAGCCCCCACGTGTGCCGCCGGAGTCGCTGCCGCCGGAGTTGGTGCCACCGGATCCGGCGGTGCCCGATCCGGGCTCGGAAATGGCTGCACCTGCACCGATAATGAGAATCGCGAGCGCGATGAGGGCGGCGAGGACCGCGGCGACGGTGCCGCGACGCCGGTTGGTCGTCGGGCGAGGTGCGCGGTGCTTCATCGGTGGGCCCCCTGTGCTGAACATGTGAATCCTAGCGGTGTCTCGTCCGCGGCACGAAAATTTTGTTTACGGAGTTGTGGCTGCACGGGGGGTCTCCGGTAAGATTTGATTTGCTTGTGAACACGTAATTCACGATCGCGTGTGAACAACGCCACAAAGGGGATCCCGAACACCATCGTCACAGGTGACTCGGGTAAGGGAGGGGCCGACTGCAGCCGTCGACCGGAACTGGTCGTTGCATTGAGGTTGCAGCAGGCATTTAATGTTTGCACGTTCAAGTTTCGGGTTTGCGCCGGGGAGAATCATGAATTCACGTAGTACGGAGAAGCCGACGAGCGACGTCGGAAGCGAGGATCGCCTCCGAACGGAGCCCGCGGTCGATCCTGGCCTGTTCGCGCGGCGTCTCGAAGAACTGTTCCGTACGGTTCCCGGCCCCAATGGTCGCGCCTACAGCGCCAAGGCCATCGCGGCCCGATCGACGGAGCGGGGATTCCGCCTCGGTGAGTCGTACCTGAGTCAGCTGCGCTCCGGCAAGGCGAAGTCGCCGTCGTTCCGCACCGTCGAGGGGATTGCCGCGGCCTTCGGTGTCGATGTGCACTACTTCCTCGAGGATCGCGCGGCGCAGCGCACCCGCGACGAGATCGATCTGATGCGTCTGCAGGCCGACACCAACGTGCAGCTGGCCGCCTTCCGCCTGGCGGGACTGTCCAGCGATTCGGTGACCGTCGTCAACGAACTCATCAAGGTCCTTCGCGAACAGCAGGGCCTGCCGAAGGATCCGCCGGACGTCATCGCCGCGGGCATCAGCACCGATGCCGCCGCCGACTCCCGGCTGCGGGTCGTCGGCGGACAAGAGTCGACCGACTGACCGGCCGCCGGTCACCTCTGCGAATCGATTCACCCATGCGGACCGAACGTGCGCTGCGTGCCCTGTGCCGTGACGCGCTGAAGGGTCTGGACCTCGATCTCCCCCTCGACGTCGAACAATTGTGCACGCGGTACGGCGAACGCCGGGGCCGCCCCATCAAACTTCTCGCGCACCCGCTGCCCGCCGGTGTCCCCAACGGGATCTGGCTCGCCGCGGAGGATGCCGATTATTTCTTCTACCAAGCAAATACCTCGCCGGCGCATCAAGATCAGATCGTGATCCACGAATTCGGTCATCTCATCGCGGGGCACCAGATGCTCGGGTCGGTCGCCGCATCGGCGGCCGCGCTGGCGGTGGGACCGTCGGACGACGACTCCGACGCCGCGCTACGGCGCACCTGCTACTCCGACGACCGGGAGTGGGAGGCCGAGATGCTCGCCTCCCTGATCCTCACCTGGGCCGAGGAGGCCAGGGAGACCGTCGGCAAGACCTCGGACAACTCCGAGGTGCGTGGTCTGCAACGGTTGCTGGGCGGTCACCGGGGGTGGCTGTAGGTGATCGTCGTCGGTGTCGTCAACGTCATCGCCGCCGTCGTCTTCGCGGCGGCGCTGTGCTGGCGCCTCGAGCAGATCCGGCGGCAGGGCGGCGGTCTGCAGCCGCTGGCCATGACGGCCGCCATCGCCGCTCTCACGCTGGCCTTCGTGGTGTCCAACGACGACGTGTCCGCGGCGATCGACAGCGTGTTCTTCACCGGCGCCCAGCGAGTCGCCTTCTACGCCCTGCTCGCCATCGGGGTCGCCGCCCTCATCATCGTGTTCTTCTTCCCGGACCGGTCCACGAGCCGGGAGCGACGTGCCGGTATCGAAGCCGTCCCGCTGGTCGTCGCGCTCATCGGCCTGCAGGTCACGATGCTCGTGATCCCCACCGATCTGCGGACCGAGAACATCTCCGACTGGACGGTCAAGAACGTCGCCTTCGCACTGTTCGTACTGATCGCCAGCGCCTACCTCGCCTACGGCTTCATCGCCTGCGTGCGCAGCATCCGGCGGTTCTTCGAACTGGCGGAGGGATACCTGCGCACCTCGCTCGGCCTGTTGCTCGGCGGGCTGGCGCTGCTCGCACTCAGTTCGCTGATGCAGATCGTGTTCGTCGTCGGGGCGGGCAGCGGTGTCCTGCAGTGGGCGTGGCTGATGCGGGCCAGTCGCATCATCTCGGTGATCGGGGTGGTGGCGTTCCTGGTGGGCATCAGTTACCCGATGCTGCACGGGCGGTGGCAGATGATCACCTCGCGGCGCCGCGCCGCCCGTCACGCCGACGACCTGCTACCGCTGTGGACGCTGGTCACGGGTGCGATTCCGGAGGTGGTGCTGCCGACGCAGGGGGTGCAGTCGGGCCCGATGCGACTGCGGCGACGCGTGGTGGAGATCCGCGACGCGCTCACGCAGCTCAGCCCGTATCTGTCGCCGGACTTCGAGGTCGTCGACGACGTGGCGCGCGCGGAGATGCTGGAGATGGCGGTCGACGAGTACCGGGCCGTGGGCAGGCCGAGCGGCGCGGTGTGGGACGTACTGCCCAGCAACGGGGACGACCTGGACGCCGACGCGGAGGCGCTCGTCCGGGTGTCCCGGTTGTTGCCGGCGTGAGCCCGGCGTAACCGTCACCGCTCCGGTCTCCGGGCGCCCTCCCGGGCACTGTCGGGACCGCAGCGGTGACGGTTACGCCATCGACGTCAGCGCGGCGCCATCCGGATGGCGCCATCCATGCGGATCGTCTCGCCGTTCAGGTAATCGTGCTCGACGATGAACTCCGCGAGCTGTGCGTACTCGTCCGGCTTGCCGAGACGCTGCGGGAACGGGATCGCCGCCGCGAGGGTCTTCTGGAATTCCTCGGTGATGCCGGCCAGCATGGGCGTCTCGATGGTGCCGGGCGCGATGGTGCAGACGCGGACACCCGCGCGGGCGAGGTCGCGGGCGGCCGAGATGGTCATCGCGTGGACGCCGCCCTTCGAAGCCGAGTAGGCGATCTGACCGATCTGACCTTCGAAGGCCGCGACCGAGGCGGTGTTGATGATGACGCCGCGCTGACCGTCCTCGTCGACGACCGGCTCGTTCTGCATGCGGTTGGCGGCCAGGCGCATCACGTTGAACGTGCCGACCAGGTTGATGTTGATGATCTTCTGGAACAGGTCGAGCGAGTGCGGCCCGTCCTTGCCGAGGATGCGGGCGGCCCAGCCGACGCCGGCACAGTTGACGGCGGCGCGCAGGGGCAGGCCGGATTCGGTGATCGTCGCGATGACGCTCTCGATATCGCTCTCGCTGGTGACATCGCCGGGGACGAGTGTCACGCCGTCGGCGCGCTCGGCCTTGTCGATCGAGGGCTGCAGGTCGACACCGAAGACCTGCGCTCCTGCTGCGGCGAAGCGACGGGCGGTGGCGGCGCCGAGGCCGGAGGCCGCGCCGGTGACCAGGACGGAGGAACCGGAGACATCCATCGGGAATCCTTTCGAAGGGTGCGGATCCGGACTGCCCTGCTCGGAATCTCACGAGGTCGTCGGCGCGGGCCGGATCACGGGACTGACAACGATCACCCTAGAGGGAGGCGGCGATGGTCCCCGCGACAACCCCGGCGATCACCGAGCGACCGTTCGGCTCTCGTCGTCGGTGACGATCCGGGACGCCTCGGCGCGACGGACCCGCCGGATGTAGAACGCACCCACACCGATCAGGACGACCACTGCGGACAGGGTAGACATCACGACGATCAGCGAGGCGCCGGAGAGACCCTCGTACAGAAGCCAAGCGGCGAAGGCGAAGAACAATACGGCCGCGCCCCGGGCGATCATCTGCTCCGGCAGGTGCCTGCCGAGCAGCGCGCCGACCGCGATCGCGAGCGCGTCGGCGGCGACCATGCCGATCGTCGAGCCGATCCAGACACCGAGCCAGTCGTTGTTGGTGGACAGCGTGATGGTCGCGAGCATGGTCTTGTCGCCGAGTTCGGCGAGGAAGAACGACGACATGACGGCGAAGAACACCGATGCGCCGACCCGCTCGGCCTTGGTGGCCTCACCGTCGTCGAGGCTGTCACCGCGCAGCGTCCACAGTCCGAAGACCAGCATCGCCAGACCCGCGAGTATCGACATGACGTCGGTGGGGATGGACAGTCCGAGGAAGTGGCCGAAGAAGACCGACACCGCATGGACGGCGGTGGTGGCGACGGTGATGGCGGTCAGCACCACCCACCAGCGGTAGCGCAATGCATAGGTCATGGCCATCAGCTGCGATTTGTCACCGAGTTCGGCGACGAAAATCACGCCGAAACTCAGGAGCAGGGCAGCGATCATGAACGCCAGGTTAGGGTGCCCACACCCGAGTCTGCAACACCTCGCTCACCCGCATTTCCGCAGGTAGGGGCCACAAAAAGTAAAGTTTGGGTGCCCTAAATCGGTTGGCGCAGGTCAGGCGGCCAGCAGCATCGCGAGGACCGCGGTGTCGGGGTCGGTGTGGGGATCGAGCCCGACCTGATTGCGCAGGGTCACCACGGTGCCGTCGGCCTCCGCCTCGGCCCATCCGGCGCGATGCTCCAGGCCGAGTTCCGGGAGTCCGGGAAGCAAGACGCAGCCCGAGGCGACCTGTGAACACTCCGGCAGTGACGGACGCGTCTGCGACGGCGGATGCAGCATCACCAGAGCCGGCGGATTGGTCAGGAAGCGGCCTGCCTCGACGAAGGTGTCGTCGAAGACGTTCCCGACCGCGACCATCATCCCGATCGCGTCGGGGTCGTCGTCGGGCCGTTCCTCGACGACCCCGAAGATCGTGGTGGTCGGCAGAAAGCCGGGGCGGCAGGCGATGCGCACCGACGCCACCAGCGTCTGCGTCCATTCGAGGGTTGTCTGCGGCCAGCGGCCCGAGATCAGGATCCCGTTCAGTTGCCCGTCCTGCTGTACCGGCGTCAGGCCGATCGGTATCGAGGTGGTCATCACGATCTCCCCTCTGTGGGTCACCGCGCCACGGCCCGGTGAGCTCCAGGAGTCGACCGGCCGGTGGCCGATCGTGTGAGAAAGAATCCTCCCGTCGACACGGGTCTTCAACTCGACACGGCCGTCCGACCCAAGGTTTTGCTTCGTCGTTACTCGAGTCGGACCCGGTCATCGAATGTCAGGACGACCTTTCCGCGGAGATGTCCCCGGCGTTGCAGCCGAATTGCGTCGGCGGTCTGCTCGAGCGGCACCTCGGCATGGATCAGGGGACGGATCCGCCCGGACGCGGTCAGGTCCAGCAACCGTCCGGTGTCGGCGGCGGACGCCGAGCCGAAGACGCCATGGACTCGCTGTCCGGCGAGTGCCGCGGCAGGTACGGACAGCTGCTCGCGGCCGAAACCGCCGAGCAGTCGCCCACCGCCCTCGCCGCCGATCACGACGATCTGGCCACCCGGACGCAGCGACTGCCTCAGCTCACGGACCGGTCGGCGTCCGGCGGTATCGAGGATCACATCCCAGGCGCGTCCGGAATCCCCCAGTGCCGCAGTCGTATACGAGAGGGTGTCGGTCGCTCCCAGGGCGATGACCGTCGCGGCGGCCTCCGGGCGACACACCCCGGTGACCGACGCACCGCGCAACGTCGCGAGCTGCACGAGCAGATGGCCGATTCCACCTGCCGCACCTATCACCAGAACCGTTGTGCCCGTGGTGATATCGACCTTGTCGAGGGCGGCCAGCGCGGTTGCGCCGGAGGTGGGTAGGGCAGCCGCCTGTGCGTCGGTCACCGCGGCCGGGATGAGGCTGATGTTCGCGGGCGAGGCGCGCACGTACTCGGCGAACGCGCCGGCGCAGTGTCCGGCCACGCGTTGTCCCACAGCGAATCCGGCGACCGCGGCACCGGTCTGTTCGACGACCCCGGCGACGTCGGTACCGAGGCGGTTGGATCGCGGTCTCGGTATACCGAAGGCGAGGCGTCCGGCCCAGGGCAAGCCCGTCAGGATGTGCCAGACGTCCGGCCCGGTCGAGGCGCGGGTGACGCGGACGATCACGTCACGTGGGCCGCAGTCGGGCCGGGGGACGGTGCGCACCTCGATCCGGGACTCGTCGCCGTACCGGTCACGAACCGCGGCACGCATCGTGCCCGGCTCACCTGTCGGTCTTTGCATCGGAACACCCTTCCGCTAAGGTCGTCGACGTCATACTTACACTGTAAGTCACGGGAGTGGAATTGGCTCTGAACCGCACGATCGTCCTCGAGGGCGCTGTTCGGCTGGCGGACGAGAAGGGGCTCGACGCACTGACGATGCGGTCTCTCGGTGCCGCGCTCGGCGTCGAGGCGATGTCGCTGTACAACCACGTGCGCGGCAAGCCCGAACTTCTCGACGGCATGGTCGACATGGTGTTCGGCGAGATCGCGCAACCGTCCGACGACCTCGATTGGCGGACGTGGCTGCGGCAGCGCGCCGAGTCGTTGCGCGACGTGCTTCGACGCCACCGATGGGCGATCGGCCTGCTGGAATCGCGAACCGCGCCCGGTCCGGCGACATTGCGTCACCACGACAGCGTCCTCGGCTGTCTCCGGCAGGCCGGATTCTCGGTACCGGCCGCGGGGCACGTCTACGCCCTGCTGGACAGCTACGTGTACGGATTCGCGTTGCAGGAGGTGAACCTGCCGAGCCTCGCGCCCGATTCGCCGGACATGGACAAACTCCTGGACGCGGTGCGGTCCGCAGACTATCCGCACCTCGTAGAATTCGCGATGGAGCGAGTCGTCCAACCCGGTTACGACTTCGGTGACGAGTTCGCCGTCGGCCTGGAGATGGTTCTCGATGCGGCCGCAGAACTGTTGGGGGAGTAGATGTTCCATCGAAGCACGAGCACCGCTCGCACGCGTACCGCCGATCTGATCCTGACGATGATCGGTGCGGTCATCCTCGTCGCCGGTTCGGGATGTTCTCCGGATGCGGGGCCTACGCGCGGCACCGAGCGCCCGGCCACCGACCTCGGGCCCATTGCCTGGCGGGACTGTGATCCGGCGCGAGGTCCGGCCGACCAGGCCCTGATCAAGGCAGGCGCGAAATGTGGCACCTACCAGGTCCCTCTCGACTATTCCTCTCCGGCAAGCGGTTCCATCGACATCGCGGCGGCCTTCCGGCCCGCCGACGATCCCTCTCGACGCCTCGGCACACTGTTCGTCGAGACCGGCGGGCCGGGACCGTCGCGGGACGGAGTGGTCGTCGCCGTTACCGGCACCGAAGGTCTGGGGCCGTTGCCTCCGTTCCTCGCCGAACGCTACGACCTCGTCGCCATCGACCCACGGTTCTTCGGTGCGAGTTCGCCGCGTGATTGTGGCTGGAGTACGGACACCTACCTCGCGCGGGTGGCGCAACGGGCGCCCGTCACGATGCGTGCATTCGACGACTCGGTGGTCGCGGCCCGTGCGCTCGCGCGTCAATGTGCTTCCCGCAGTGACGATCTGCGCCACGCCTCCACGCGCAACATCGCCCGGGACATCGACCGGCTGCGACGACACCTGGGCGTCCCGCGCATCTCCTACCTCGGCTGGTCCTACGGCACCTACCTCGGCGCGGTCTATGCGCAGATGTTCGACGGCACGATCGACCGTATGGTCCTCGACAGTGCACTCGACCCGAACGTTTACGGTCCCGACGTGACACGGCACACCGCGCCGGCAACTGCTGCGGCACTGCGTCATTGGGCAGATTGGGCTGCGCGGAGGGATGACGAGCACCATCTCGGGACGACGCCGGAGCGGGTACTGGGCGTGATCGATCGCATCCGGACGCGGGCCGAGGACCGGCCGCTGGTGGTCGGTGACCACCGGATTCCCGCGGATATGCTGCCCGGTCTACTCCTCACCGTCGACGACACCGATGAGTCCTACACCCTCTTCAGCGGCCTCGTCCGCCGGCTGGCATCGGCTGCGGGAGGTGAGCGCGGCCCCGGCTCCCCGATGCTCGATGCGAAGCTCGACCTGTACTCACTGAATCAGCCGATGCCGGACCTGTGGCTGAGCGCGACGGTGGCCAATCAGTGCGCGGATCGTCCCGCCCACCGCGAGCCGGAGTGGTACCTCGGCGACATGGCCGCACACGACGACACGGAACCGATGTTCGGACGGCTGGCGCGCCACATCACACCGTGTGCGTTCTGGCCGACGCAGCCGACCGAGCCCGCGACGCACATCTCTCTCCGCACACCCGCACTGCTCGTCGGCGCCGCGGGCGATCCGGTGGCACCGATCGATGGACAGCGTGCGATGCGGGCAGCGATGCCGAACGCGAGGATGGTGATGCTCGCCGAGGCCTTCCGGCACGGTGTTTACCCCAACGCCGGGTCCTCCTGCGTGAACTCGGTGGTCGAGGAGTACCTCAGGTCGGGGAATCTGCCCCCACGGGATCGGACCTGCCCGCCGTCGACGTGAGCCCGGCCACGATGCGCGGACGATCTATCAGGTCGTGAGGGCGTCCGGCGCTCGACGCCGTCGGACCAAGGGTGACGACCAGGCACAATGGATCGGGTGAGACGATCCGAACCCCTTAACCCGCGGGAGATGGCGACCATCGCCATCTTCGGCGGCCTCACGGTCGCGCTGGTGGTGGTGGCCGCGGTGATCCCGATGGCCACTGCCGTCCGGTTGCTGGCGCCGGTGCCGTTGGCACTGGTCGCGGCGCGCACCAGGCCGCGCGCGCTCATCGCGGCGACGGTTGCCGCCACCGCCGTCAGTTTCGCGATGGCCGGCACCGGGGCCGCGATCTCCGTGCTCGGGTCCGCGTTCATCGCGGGGATCGTCGGCGAATGCAAGCGACGCGGCCGGGGATTCGGATCCCTGTTCGTGACGGCCCTGGTGGCCGCACCGTTTCTCGGTGGACTCTCGGTCCTCGTGATGCTGATCCTGGTCCCGTTGCGCACCCTCGCGCTCAAGACCCTGGAGAACACCGTCGGTGGCGTCGCCAAAGCGGTTCGGCGGGTGTCCGACCCCAGCCCTGTCGCCGACGCGATCGAGGGCTTCGGCCACAACATCGTGACCTGGTGGTGGGTGTGGATGTGGATCTCCGGCGGCCTGGGCACGCTGGTGTCGATCCTGGTCGCCTGGTGGGTGCTCGGCTCGGTCATCGACCGGCTCGCCGCGGTGCCGAGCGAGGACACCCTCGACGGCCACGGAACCGACGGGCGGTCCCCGGACGAGGTGGTGGGGCCGCTGCCGCTGCGCCTCACCGATGTTGTCTTCGGTTACCGCGCCGACGCTCCGCCGATCCTCGACGGCATCGATCTGGAACTGGTCGCGGGCGAGTTCGTCGCGGTCGTCGGTGCGAACGGTTCCGGCAAATCGACGCTCGGCAAGCTGTTGGCCGGTCGTGCACCGACGTCCGGCGTCGTCAGCCGGCCCGGCACAGCCGGGCTCGGACGGCACGGCGGTACCGCGATGGTTCTGCAGCGCCCCGAGACGCAGATGCTCGGCTCCCGGGTCGCCGACGACGTGGTGTGGGGTCTGCCCGCGGACACGACGGTCGACGTGGACCGGGTGCTCGCCGAGGTCGGCCTGGCCGGGTTCGGCGACCGTGAGACCTCGGATCTGTCCGGCGGCCAGCAGCAACGGCTGGCGATCGCCGCGGCCCTGGCGCGCGAACCGGCGTTGCTGATCGCCGACGAGGTCACGTCGATGGTCGATCCGGCAGGCCGTGCCGAACTCCTCGAACTCCTCGCGTCGTTGCCGGGGCGTTTCGGGATGACGGTCGTACTCATCACCCACCGCGGAGCCGAGGCGGCCGCCGCGGATCGTGTGATTCATCTGGAGGGTGGTCGCGTGGCCGCGACGCCGCCGGAATGGGTGACCCGATCCGCCGACCTCCCGGCCGGCATCGTCGCGGCGCCGGTTGCGCACCCGTACCCGCGCCGCGCGCCGCTGCTCGCGCTGTCCGGCATCAAGCACACCTATCTCGACGGCTCGCCGTGGGAGGTGACCGCACTGCACGACGTCTCGCTGACGGTCAATCGTGGTGACGGACTGCTGATCGTCGGCGGAAACGGTTCGGGCAAGACCACTCTCGCGTGGATCATGGCCGGGCTGATCCGCCCGACATCCGGGACCGCGACCCTCCAGGGCACCGATGTGCACGATCAGGTCGGCGAGGTGGCGCTGGCCTTCCAGCATCCGCGCCTGCAGTTGCAGAAGCAGACCGTCGGTGACGAGATCATGGCGGCGGGCGGCCTGCAGACCGGTACCGGAGAGGTGGCCCGTGTTCTCGAGCTGGTCGGCCTGCCCCGCGATATCGCTGCGCGGCAGGTGGATTCGCTCAGCGGAGGACAGATGCGCCGCGTGGTGCTCGCCGGTCTGATCGCCCGACGGCCCTCGGTGCTCGTCCTCGACGAGCCACTGGCCGGCGTGGATCCCTATGCGCGCGTGGAGATCATCGCACTGCTCGCGCGACTGCGCGCCGATGGATTGACCATCGTGATCATCTCGCATGATCTGACCGACCTCGAGTCCGTCGTGGACCGCCGGGTGGTACTCACCGACGGCACTCTCGTCGAGACCACGCTGTCGGTGGAAGGTGTGGTGGCCGAATGAGTATGTCGACGATCCCGTTGCGCGAGGTCCCCGGTGACTCGCCGGTGCACCGGCTGTGGGCGGGCACCAAGCTCGTCGTGGTGATGATACTGGGCCTCCTGACCTGGGTGCTGCCGTCGTGGCCCGCCCTCGGCACGGTCGCCGCATTCGTTGTCGTGACCGCCCTGGTCGCGGGAATCCCGTTGGGCGCCATACCTCGTCCACCGTGGTGGTTCTGGACGCTCATCCTGATCGGCGCGGTCTTCAACCTGTTCTTCAGCGTCGCCGCGCTCATCATCTATCTGCGAACGGTGACACTCGGTCTGGTGGTGGTGTCGAGCTCCATCCTGATCATCTGGACCACACCGCTCGCCGAGATCGCCCCGGCCATCGCGACCCTGATGAAGCCGCTCCGCAGATTGCGCCTGCCGGTGGACGAATGGGCCGTCGCGATCGCCCTGTGCCTGCGCGGTCTGCCGCTGCTGATCGACGAGATGCGTCTGCTTCGCGCCGCACATCGCCTGCGCCCCAAGGCTCCCGCGAAGTCCGGGCATCCGTCCGCGGAGATGGGACTCGTGGACATGATCACCGCGGCGATGTCGAGCGCATTGCGCCGCAGCGCCGAGATGTCGGAGGCGGTGACCGCACGCGGTGGTACCGGCAGGCTCACCGCGTATCCGTCGCGGCCCGGCCGCGCCGACGCCGTCGTACTGACCGTCGTGATCCTCGCCGCCATAGCCGCGATCGTCGTGACGATCCTGCTGTAGAACGTTCGGCCGCACGGCGTCTCGATACGCGTCGGACTCGCTGCGCTCGTTCGTCGCTACTCGACGAGCGAAAAACGTGCTCGCGCTGATCGAGTAGACACCGAGCGCAGCGAGACGACGTATCGAGATCCCACAAACGCCCGACGGCGGCCACCCGGGATGGGTGACCGCCGTCGACGATGCCGAGTCGTGAACGGACTCAGCTGTGAGAATTACTTCGCCGCATAGCCCTCGGGGACGATGAGGTCCTTGCCCTGGCTGGTGGCGCGGGCGTAACGCTGGCCTGCGTCCTCCCAGTTGACGACGTTCCACCAGGCCTTGACGTAGTCCGGCTTCACGTTCTGGTAGTCGAGGTAGAAGGCGTGCTCCCACATGTCGAGCATGACGACCGGGATGATCGCGGCCGGGATGTTGCCGCTCTGATCGGTCAGCTGGAAGGTCAGCAGATTTCCGCCGATGGTGTCATAGGCGAGCACTGCCCAGCCGCTGCCCTGCAGCGTGGTCGCGGCAGCCGTGAAGTGCTTCTGGAAGTTGTCGAAGCTGCCGTACTGCTCGTTGATCTTCTCGGCGAGATCGCCGGTGGGCTCACCGCCGCCGTTGGGCGACAGGTTGTTCCAGAAGATCGAGTGGTTGGTGTGGCCACCCAGGTGGAAGGCGAGCGTCGCGGAGAGGCCGAAGACCTTGTCCGCGATGGTGCCGTCCTCACGTGCCTCGGCCAGCTTCTCCAGAGCCGTGTTGGCGCCCTTGACGTAGGTGGCGTGGTGCTTATCGTGATGGAGCTCCATGATCTTGCCCGAGATGTGCGGCTCGAGAGCGCCATAGTCGTAGGGGAGATCCGGCAAGATGTATTCAGCCACGGTAATCCTCTCTGAGGTACTGCTCGTTGATGCTGTTCGTTTATCGACAAGCGTGAGACTGCGACGTGTCGACGTCGGTCACGCTGCACTGTCCAGCCTTCCGCAGGCTCATGTGGAATGCAACAAACAGGCGAGAAGAAACTTCAAGTCCACTTAAAGAAAGTGTGGGATGACCTGCGCGAAGACAGGTTTCGCCGAGATCAGAGGACGGCGAGCACCACGAACAGCGCGGCGATCGCGACGATGCTGAGGGTGGTGCCGACGCACGACGAGCGCACGTCGTAGATGGCCTGCGGCACGCTTCGCTTACCCAGGTCGGTCCGCAGATGAGCGGCGGTATGCGAATTCGTATACGTCGCCATGACAACCCCCTCGTCACCACATGCCGCTTCCGCGGCTCCGGGGTGCCCGACGCAACCCTGGTTGGAAACGTGACCCTCATCACAGATTCCTTGTGGTGCACATCATATGCAGATGCGATCTGCGCACTCAAGCCGGGGTGGTTCGAGGCGCGTAGGATTGTCGTATGTCTTGGCTTGACCAGCTGATTTCCGCAGGTTCCTCGGGTAAACGACGCATGATCGACGAGCAGGAGGCGCTCCCCGGCCGCGATGCGCAGGTGCCGTTGGCGCCCGAGAACATCGTGTTGCACCACCCGATGCGGGGGTCGGTGGACGCCGATCGCGGCGACATCGGCGACTTCGGCGATCACCTCGACGCGGTGATCCTGGCCGGTGGCTGCTTCTGGGGTGTCGAGGAGATCTACTGGCAGACGCCGGGTGTGTACACCACCGCGGTCGGTTATGCGGGTGGCTTCACGACGAATCCGTCGTACGAGGAGGTCTGCACCGCGCGCACCGGCCACACCGAGGCCGTGCTGGTGGTATTCGATCCGGCGGTCATCGACCTCGAGGGCATTCTCAAGATCTTCTGGGAGACCCACGACCCGACGCAGGAGATGCAGCAGGGCAACGACATCGGTACGCAGTACCGTTCGGCCATCTACACCTTCTCCGAGAAGGACACCGAGATCGCCCGGGCAACGGCGGAACGATTCGGCAAGGTCCTCGCCGATGCGGGGCTCGGTCCGATCGCCACGGAGATCAAGCCGCTCGCCGATGCGGGCGACGGTCACTTCTACTACGCCGAGGACTACCACCAGCAGTACCTCGCGAAGAATCCGGCCGGATACCGCTGCCACGCGGCGACCGGACTGCACTATCCCGTCGGCTGACCGGGCCGCCGGCAGCACATGACCGAGCAGATCACTCTCGGCCAGTGGAACCGCACGCTCCTGCGGCGACAGCATCTCCTGGAGCGGATCGACGAAGACGCCATCGAGGTGCTCGACCGGTGCGTCGGCCTGCAATCGCAGGATCCGAAGGCGCAGTTCTTCGGATTATGGTCCCGCATCATCGATTTCGATCCAGGTGCGCTCGACGACCTGCTCACCGACCGCGAGGTGGTGCGGATGTCGCTGCTGCGCGGCACGGTGTTCACGATGGACGGCGAGGACGCGCGCTGGGTGCGGCCCGTGATGCAGGACCTTCACGATTCCGGCGTCGACACGCATGCCACGCGGATCGTCGGTGCCCAGGCGCAGGCGGTGATCGGGGCGGCCACCGAATTGCTGGCGGGCCGGACGCTCTCCGGTGCCGATCTCGGAAAACAACTCGCACAACGGTTTCCGGACAACAAGCCCTCCGATCTGACGGCGGTCGCGCGGTACGGTCTCCCCCTGGTGCAGGTGCCGCCGCGCGGATTGTGGCGGGGCACCGGCGTGCCCACCTACGCGCTGTTCGATGAGTGGGCGGGCTCCGGAAGTCCCGCGGTGTCCGGTGACGAGGCCCGGCGAGACCTCATCCGTCTGTATCTGCGCGGATTCGGTCCGGCCACGGTGGACGGCATCCAAACCTGGTGCGGTCTCACGGGTTTGCGGCCCCTCGTCGACGAAATGGTGGCGGATTGGGAACTCGCCGAACTCAGCGGGCCCGACGGGGAGGCGCTCGTCGACCTCGAGGGCCTCGACATCGTGGACGCCGATGTGCCCGCCCCGGTCCGTCTCCTCGCGCCTTTCGACAACGTTCTGGTCGCGCAGGCCGATCGGCGCCGGATCACCGATGAGGCCGACTATCGGAGGCTCGCCACGCCGAACGGCCGATTCCCGGGCTTCGTGATCGCCGACGGACGCCTCGCGGGGTCGTGGCGGATCGTCGACGGGCAGGTGAGCGTGGACGTGCATCGTGCTCTCACCGATCGGCAATCCCGGGAGCTGTCGACGGAAGTTGCTCTGCTCCAACGTTTTTGCGACGGCTGAGCGCGCGTATCAGTCGCCGGTGCGTGGGTTGCGATCGGTGATGCAGTAGAGGCGTCCGACCGGGTCGGCCATGACGGTCCAGCGCGGATACCGTTCACGGACCGTCGCGCCCCAGTCCTCGTGCCGGGCGACCTCGTGCTCCACCGAGGTGGCCGCGAGGTCGAGATGCGCGCGTGTGGGCGAGTCGGGTGGATCGTCGGTGCGCTGCAGGTTGATTCCGAGGGCGTAGCGCGGTTCCCGGCCGATCCGGACCAGACCGGGATCGCTGAGGCCGACGGGGGCACGGCCGGTCACCGAGGTCCAGAAGTCGACCTCGGTGTCGAACCGGGCCGACGGGACGTCGATGCAGATCTGGTCGATGATGCTCTTGGTGTCCCCGGGCCAGCGAATGGGCCGGGAACGTGCCGACTCGCCGTGCCACGGCACCAGACAGAAGACGAAGCCGGTCGGCGACGCCATCACCGCGTAGTCGTCGGTCTCGCCGATCGTGGCGGCGCCCACCGCGATCGCCTCCTGCGCGGCAGCCGGGACGTCGGGTACGTGCACGTCCAGATGGACTCCGCCGGGGCCGTCCTCCACGCGTTGCACCGCGAGATGCGGATCGCCGTTGAAGGGTTCCAGCGAGGCGAACTCGCGATGGATTCCGCGGGGCGGCGAGACGGTGCTGCCCGCGATCGCGCGCCAGAAGGTGACTTCCGCACCGAACTGTTCGGCGGGGAAGTCGAGGAAAGCCGTCAACCAGCGGATGTCCACGCGGCCGATTCTAGGTGTGGACCTCGGCGACGACCTCCCGGATCCGGCGCCGGACTGGAAAATCATTCACACGGATAGACTGGCCGGCATGAGTACTCGGCCGTGGCAGCGGGTGGCCCGGCGGTGGCGGCGATCTCGAGCGGATCGCGTTGCGGTGGTTCGTCTCGACGGCCACGTCGGTACCGGTATGGCCGGTCGTCCGGGGCTGAGCACCGAGTCGGTCGAGCCCGTTCTGAAGCGGGCCTTCGGCACCGAGCACCTCGTCGCGGTGGTGCTCATCGTCAACTGCCCCGGGGGCTCGCCCGCGCAGTCGGAGTACATCGCCGAGCGCATCCGTCAGCTGGCCGCGGAGAAGGACATCCCCGTGCTGGCGTTCTGTGAGGACGTCGCGGCGTCCGGAGGCTACTGGATCGCGTGCGCAGCCGACGAGATCTTCGCCGCGCACACCTCGATGGTCGGGTCGATCGGTGTGGTGTCGTCGGGCTTCGGGCTGTCGGAGGTGATCAACCGGGTCGGGGTGGAACGCCGGCTCTATACGACGGGCGAGAACAAGGCCCGCCTGGACACCTTCTCTCCCGAACGACCGGGAGATGTCGAGTGGATGGAACGACTGCAAGGGCAACTCCTGGCCGAGTTCATCTCCTGGGTGCGGCAGCGGCGGGGCACGAAGCTGTCCGGCGACGACGCCGAGCTGTTCAGCGGAGACGTATGGGTGGGCAAACGCGCACTGGAACTGGGGTTGGTGGACGGCATCGGCGTCATGCGGTCGGTGGTCGCCGAACGCTATCCGGATGCCGAGATCGTCGCGGTGGGTGCGCCGCGCCCGTTGCTTGCGCGGCTGACCGGCGGTCAGCTGAGCGTCGGGCGGGTCGTGGGCGATGCCGTCGAGGCCGCGGTCGAGGTTGTCGATCGCGCGCCGGTCACCCGGCTTCGGTGACACGTCACGGGCCCCTGGTGACGTGACATCGCTTACGTGAATGAGGTTTTACACACGTTATCCACAGGTCGATCCACCGCGGAACAATTTTGTGAGTGTGTGCGGATGGTATGCACTCTGATGAATAGTCTGCCGTATCGATGCACTGAACCCGTGATTGGCGTCACATGGCGTGTGATCGGCGCCACAGCCGAACGGATGAACGGCTCGGAGTTATCCACAATTCCACAGTCTCATCCACAGCTTGATGGTGCTGTGAGGTCCATTTCGCGAGCAATTGCAAACCGGCATGTGGATACTCATATGCAGACCTGCATAGTGACCTTTCGTATGAATACACAGACCCGGCGGGCGGGTCCACTCGGCCGTGAGTTGTACACAGCCCGCCATCGTCGGCGATGGGCCTGTGCCACCATGGAACCGTGAGTACGGGCGACATACGGCAGGTGCCGGTGACGGAACTTCCGGACGACTTCACGGACGTGGCGGATGTCGTCCTGCTGGACGTCCGCGAGGACGACGAATGGGCCACCGGACATGTCCGCGGTGCACTGCACATCCCCCTGGGCGAGATCCCCGCACGCCTCGACGACATCGACCTGAATCGCGATCTGCTCGTCATCTGTCATTCGAGCGGCCGATCGATGCGTGTGCTGCAGTACCTGGAACAGATCGGCATCGGCGGCGACTGCGTGCAGGGCGGCATGCTGGCGTGGCAGACCAGCGGGAAGCCCGTCGAGACCGGTGCGGGACCGCGATGATCGATCTCTGCCCGCGGTGCCGGATTCAGGCGCCACACCGTCCGGGCCGGGAGGCGTGTCCACGCTGCGGCGGCCCCCTGCGGATCGTCGATTCGGGCATGCCGTCGAAGGTGCCCGGCCGGGTGGCCCCGCAGGCGGCCCCGGCTCACCATCAGCCCCTTCCGCAGCGGCACCCGCAATCCGCCGCGCCGGTCAGTGGTCCGCGCGGTGGCCGGATCTATCGCAACCGGCACGTGCGCTGGGTGGCACGGCGACCCCCGGAATCGATACCGCCACGGCGCCCCGCCGCACCGGTGGGGCCCCGCGCGATACCTCGCTATACCTATCTGCCGACGTGGGGTCTCTTCGACCGGCCGACCGCAGGCGTGGTCGATCATCGGACGACACTCGACGAGTCCGCCGACAATCTGGGCTTTGCACTGCGACTGCTGACAGGCGCGCTCGCCGCATCCGCGGTCGTGCACGTACTGCGCTACCTCGTGCTGGTCGTCAATCGGAACACCCCGGTGGCCGGCTGGTTGGACACGATCACCTGGTGGCTGGTCACGTTCGGTGGGCTGACTGCTCTGGGGGCGTACGTTTTCGCCACGGTCGCGATGGTGCGTTGGGTCCTCGGCCTGCGTGCCGACGCGTATCGCAGACATGATCGCCTCGATCCGCGCCGACGATGGATCGTCATCGCACTGGTCGCGGTTCCGTTGCTGAATCTGGTCGGTGCACCGTGGATGATCGTCGAGGCCGCGCACCTGCGTGACGATCTCGACGCCGAGCGGACACGGCGGCGACTGACGCGAATCTGGGTGGCCTGGGCCGTCATCAACGGCGTGGCGCTGCTGACCATCGTCACCCGCTTCACCGGGATGATGAGCGGTTCGATCCAGACATCGGTCAACGCCCTGGTGCTGGTGATCGTGTCGTCGGTGATCTCGGCTGCCTTCGCGTGGTGGCTTGCGGGCCGCCTCCGCACGACCTTCTCCGGCGCAGAGGAGATCTCGGTACCGACGACTCGCTGGGTGCCGGTCGGATGACCGCGGCGAATCCGGCCGAACAGGTGTCCCGATCCGGTAAGCCTGCGGTTGTCGCACATCGTGGTGCGTCGGCGGATCTGCCCGAACACACCCTGGCCGCATACGAACTCGCGCTCGAGCAGGGGGCCGACGGCCTCGAATGCGATGTGCGGCTGACCAGTGATCACGAGTTGGTCTGCATTCATGACCGGACCGTCGACCGCACGTCCGACGGCACCGGCGCGGTCAGCGAGATGACCTTGGCGCAGTTGCGCGAACTGGACTTCGGCAGTTGGCATTCCGCCGGTCGATCCGCTTCCGTGCTCACGCTGCCGGAATTGCTGACGTTGATGCTGGACTGGCGTCGCCCGGTACGCCTGTTCGTCGAGACCAAACATCCCGTCCGGTACGGAAGTCTGGTGGAGCAGAAGCTCCTGAGTGTCCTCCATGATTTCGGGGTGGGCAGCCCGCCGTCGGCCGATCACAGCCGCGCCGTGGTGATCTCGTTCTCCTCGGCCGGTGTGTGGCGTATCCGTCGGCACGCGCCGATGTTGCCGACGATCCTGCTCGGTGATGCCGCCAGGCTGCTAGGTGGCAGCGCCGCGACGGCGGTGGGCGCGACCGGGATCGGGCCGTCGGTGGAAACCCTGCGTCTCAATCCGGATCTCGTGGATCGGGCCGCCGCGGCCGGCCGGGTGACGTACTGCTGGACCGTCGACGAGCAGGTCGACGTGCAACTGTGCGCCGATCTCGGGGTGCGCTGGATCGCCACCAATCGTCCGGCCAAGGTGCGTGATTGGCTGGTCACCGTCGACTGACGCCTGCGGTGATCTCGATACGCGACCTCGCTGCGCTCGGACGCTACTCGATCGGCGGAGGGGACGTCCGCCGCATATCGAGACCGATCGTCCGACACCACATGAGAAGCTGTACCCATGGCAAAGAAGAGCAAGCGCGGCAGTGGGCCACGTCCGGGCAGTGATCGTGCCGAACGAGTGGCGGCGCGCAAGGAACGCCAGCTGGCCGCGATGGCCCCGCCGCCCCGGCCGTTCGCCGGCCTGGCGGCCGAATGCGACCTGGTGGCGCTGCGATCCTTCGTGGCATCGGCCACCGCAACCCTGGACCTGGTGGAGCCCGGTGCGCCGGAACCCGAACCGACGTCGGTGATCCCGTCCGACAATCCGGCGAAAGTCGAACTGCCCGAAGGTGTCCGGAACCATGTGCGGGTGGCGACCATCCTGCCCGGTGCGGTGCCCGCACTGGTCCGCGAGGGACGCGCCGGCCGTGAAGGACTCGTTGCGCTGCAGGTGGATCCGGAACCCGCCGACCAGGCGGCCGCATTCGCGGACGCCATCGATTGGGCGGCGCATGCGCCGGTGGGCGCCGATTATGAACCCGCAGGGACGGATTCGCCGCTCACCGATCTCATCAAGCCGGACTCCGAACTCGACATCATCGTCCATGACGACTTCTCGTGGTGGTTCCCGAACGGGCAGGTGCCCGCGGAGATCGCCGAGATGCTCCAGCGCGCCAACGACTCGATCATGCCGACGGCGCGTCTGACGACGAAGTCCGGCACCGGTGCACCGTGGTGGGTGGACGCGGGTGATCGCGCACATCTGCGGTGGGTGCGTCCGGAGCCGGAGGACGACGTGATGAACGCGCTCGCGCGACTCCACGCCGCAGGCCACCTCACGCTGGGCGAGGGCTCCCGGTTCGCCGGTTCGTTCCGCACACACGGCCTGCTGGTGCCGGTCTTCGACCTGGACAACGACATGCATCACGAGGAGTGGTACCCGGGTCTCGACCAGTTCGACGAGTGGCTGACCGAGGCACTCGCCGTCGACGCGGATCTCACCACCGCCGAACGCCGGTCGCGCGACGGACTCCGCAGCCGGCAGGTCACCCTGCGCTGAGGGCACCGAAGGTCTCGCTGGGCGGGAGTGGTACCCGGCGCACGCCGACGGCCGCACATACTCGACGGTGCCCCCGCCGGATGACGTCGCTGTGTCAGACGCCGCACCGGCGGGGCCATTCAGCCGGTACGGGAAGAGACATCACCACATGGCCAACACGCTGACCCGACTCGGCCGACGACCCTCGTCGTTCGGACATCTGTTGTCCGAGGGCAGGATCGGGCCGATCACCATCCCCAATCGGGTACTCCTGTCGGCGATGGACATGAATGTCTGCGTCGACGGCGAGATCGAGCAGAGCGAGATCGAGCACTATGCGGCGCGGGCGGCCGGGGGCACCGGGATGATCATCACGGGCGCCGCGGCCATCGCGTTTCCGGTCGGCGCCACCAGCACCAAGGAGCCGGGTCTGTCCGACGACCGGTTCATCCCCGGACTCCGGGCATTGGCCGACGCGGTGCACGCACACGGCGCCAAGTTGTGCATCCAGACCACCCATCACGGCAAGATCGCCCGCGTCGACACCCAGAACGATCGTCCGCTCCTGGTGCCGTCCGAGCCGGCCTACGACCTCGACATGGCGGCGCTCGCCGACAACACCGGTGACGAGTTGATGCGCCTGGCGGCGGTCACCGGTGGCAAACGTCCGTCGTACCGCGCCGCCACCCCGGAGGATCTCCGCTGGCTCGTCGACACGTGGACACAGGCGGCCATCCGTTGCCGCGACGCCGGCGTCGACGCCATCGAAATCCATTGTGCGCACGGCTATATCCTCGGCGCCTTCCTGAATCGCGCCGACAACCTGCGCACCGACGACTACGGTGGCCCGCTGGCGAACCGCGCCCGGCTGGCCTGTGAGGTCATCGCCTCGGTCAAGGCCGCGGTCGGCGACCGCATGGCGGTGCTGGTGCGGGTGGCCGGCGAGGAGTACGGGCCCGCCAAGGGCCAGGAGGGCATGCTCACGCTCGCCGAGACGATCGAGGCGGTCCAACTGTTCGAGCGCGCCGGGGCCGATGCCATCGATGTGACGGGCTGGGGCCGAAACCCGTTCTCCAACTTCACCGACGGACCGTTGCCGAATACCGTCGGCGCGTACCTCGACAATGCCGCCGAGATCAAGAAGCACGTGTCGATCCCCGTGATCGCCGTCGGGCGGATGCTGCCCGAGCTGGCCGAGGAAGCGCTCGCCGACGGGCGGATCGACTTCGTCGCCATGGGCAGACAGTTGCTCGCCGACCCGCAACTGGTGGGCAAGATCCGTGCGGGCAAGCGAGACGAGGTGCGCCCCTGCATCAACTGCTACGTCTGCGTACAGGAGAATTTCTACGACGACACCCCGCTGTGCGCCGTCAACCCCGCTCTGGGCAACGAGACGCTCCTGCCGTTCGTCCGTACCGCCACCCCGAAGAACGTGGTGATCGTCGGTGCCGGTCCCGCCGGGCTGGAATCGGCTCGAATCCTCACCGAGCGTGGACATTTCGTCACGGTGCTGGAGTCAGGTGACCGGCTCGGCGGCACGCTGTGGTTCTCGACGCTCACCACACCGGACAACGAACGACTGCTGCGCTGGCTGCGGCACGAGGTGGATCGGCTCGGCATCGACGTCCGGTTGCGTACCGCGGCGACGCCGGAGAATCTGCGCGCGCTGCGGCCCGACGTCGTGCTCGTCGCGACGGGTGCGAAGCGGCCGCGGCCGGAGATCCCGGGCGGCGACCTGCCGCATGTCTACACCGGCGACAGCCTCCGCGACGTCATGTCCGGCACCGCCGGTCCCGGTGAGGCGAATATCGTGCTTCGGACGATGGGCCGGCTCGGTGCGCTGTCCGGAATCACCAAGTCGCCCACCGCTGTTCGGGAGATCACCAAGAAGTTCCTGCCGCTCGGGCAGCGCGTGGTGGTCGTCGGCGGATCGCTCGTCGGCCTCGAACTCGCCGAGTTCCTCGCACACCGTGGCCGGACGGTGACCCTCCTCGAGGAGGGCTCGACGCTCGGGCTGCCGATGGCGATGCCGCGCCGGTGGACGGCGGTCAAGGACGCCAGGGATTCCGGCGTCACGGTGCACCGCAAGGCAACAGCGACGCGGATCACCGACGACCGGGTGTACTTCACCGTCGGCGACGGCGCCGAGGAGCAGTCGGCTGCGGCCGACGTCGTCATCATGGCCGCGGGCACCTATGCCGCCGCACCCCTCGCCGACGACCTGCGTGACTCGGGCTTCGAGGATGTGCGGGTCGTCGGTGACGCAGACAGTGTCGACTACATCGAGGGCGCTATCCACTCCGCATGGACGGTCGCCACCGCAGTCTGAGTGAGTGGAAAGCGGCCGAGAAATCCGTCCAAAAATCATTCATCTGAATGACAGGGAATCGTCGGACAAGGCCGATCAGGCCGCGCTCGCGGTACCGCCCTCGGTCGGCCGGTAGACGCCGTAGAACTCCTGGCCGCCGTTGGAGGTGCGCATCGGCGAGAAGTCGACCGGCTGACCGAAGGTGGAGGCCTCGATCATGGTTCCGTCCCCGGCGACCATTGCCACATGTCCGCTCCAGACCACGAGATCGCCCGCCATTGCCTGGCTGGGATCGATCTTCTGCCCCACGGCCTGCTGGTCGGCCGTACGCGGGATCGACATGCCCGCTTCCTTGTACGCGTACTGAGTGAGACCGGAGCAATCGAAGCCTTTGCCCGGAGTCGTTCCGCCCCAGTCATACATGACGCCTCGCTGAGCGATGGCCGCCTTGAGCGCGGAGGCCGCCTTGGCATTCGGCGCGGTCACCGTTTTGCCGTTCGGCAACGTCAATTGGACCGCGCCACCCGCCAGGGCCTTCTCGGTGATCTTGCCGGTGGCGCCGCCCGTGGCATTCTGCCCGGCCGAAGCCGATGCCCCGTTCTTCAGCTTGGCGATCTCCTTGTCGCGCGCGCCGGATTTCGCCTTGTCGCCGGCGAGGTCGCCCTCGAGCTTGCGTAGCTTCGCCGTCTCACCGTCGAGATCCTTGCGCACCTGCTTGACGACCTCGGAGGCCTTCTGCAGGTGTTCCTCGGCGGCTTTGATGAGGACCGGAAAACCGGCCGGGGTGAGCAGCGCCGGTCCGGCCGCGTTCGTCACCTCGACGAAGTGGTCGAGGAGTTGCGCCAGATCCTTGTATCCGGCGGCGACGATCTCCGAAGCCGTGTCGGTGACCGCCGCGATGTTGTTGCCGCGGTCGGAGGCATGCGCGGTATCGGTATGCATCCCGTCCATGGTCTGGACCGCGGTACCGGCCGCCGGGCTCTGCCAGCTCTTGTCGAGTTTCGTGGTGGCGGCGACGGAATCCTCGCGGACGTCGTCGAGGACCTTGCTGGTCTGGCGCATCTGTGCCGAGGGGCCGTTGGTCGGCATGGCGCCGGTGCCGAACGCGTGCAGCAGAGCCTGGAGGGGGGCGATGAGCAGTGCAAGCATGATGTCAGGCCTTGGTCGGGATGGTCTTGGCGGTGTTCAGCGTCAGAGGCACGTCGTAGTTGGTGTTCACGGTCGTGGGCGTCGGAGTCGACGACGGCGAGGCGGCACTCGACGCCAGGCGGTTGTAGTACTCGGTCGCCTCGCCCATCCGCTCGTTGTACTTGTCCGGGAAGGCCGACCGCTGCACCTGCTGGGCGCGATCCCCGGGTGTGCCCTCCGTGCCCTTGAGGTGTTCGTAGTACGAGGTGGCCGCGTCGTCGACGCTCATGCGGTTCCGGCTGCCGCCCTTGGTCCACTCGTCGAACCCGCGCTGCTGGAAGACCCCGACGCTGTCACGGTCGCCGAAGTTGATGTTCTGCATATTCGACTCGACCAGGGCCGTGGACAATGCCGATTTGATCTCGTCATCGCTCATACCCATCTTCTTGCCCCGGGCGATGATGACTTTCGCCACGTCGTCCTTCGACAGGTTCTGACTGGTCGGGTCGATACCGTTGGCGAGACCGGAGTCGGTGCCGCCCTTACCGCCGGTGAAGGACGCCGCATTCGCACCCTCGGTGTCGGTGTACCCCTTGGCGGCGCTGCCGACCGCCTGCCCCATCGCGGAGTACCGCTTGCCCAGGTCACCGACCTGCGTGTTGTGGTTGTCGGTGACGCGAGCGGCGACGGACATGAAGTCGGCGCCGATGATTCCGAAGACCGCCGTCATCGCGGCGGTGTCGAAGTGTCCCTTGGTGGCCTGCGCCACCACCGATGCGCCCAGAGCCTCGGCATTACGGGCGAACGAAGAGACGGAATCGGTATCGATATTCAGTTCGGTCACGCGGTCCCCCTCATCCGGCACCCTTACTCTGGTGGCATTGCGCCTCGCGTCAGCGAATGTAGGTTATCAATCCAGGTGTTCGCGGTGCAGTCATGCAACTGAATGGATGGGAGTCCTCCGAATGCGGAAAGCCCTGATCGCTGTGCTGGTGGCAGTGGCCGCGCTGATCGTCGTCTCGGTGATTGCGGTGACCGGTGCCGTGCCGCTGACGACCGATGGCGAGTCTGTGCCCACCGCCGCGACTCGTGCCCAGAACATCCTGAACAAGGCCACCATGGAACTCGCCAATGCGCCGGGCGCGAAGTACACCGGCGAGATCGGTAACCTTCGGGTGCAGGATCTGGCGGTCACCGCGGCGGGCGACGTCCGGGGTCTGGTGTCGGTCGACGGACGTGAGCCGGCCGAGGTGCTGACTATCGGCGATACGACGTTCGTGAAGGCGAGTGGCGCTTTCTGGGATTCGGTGAACGGCAACAGTGCTCAGGACGGCGACACCGTGCAGAAGGCGTCGGGGGCGGCAGCCGGACAATGGGCGCTGGCCCCCGCGGACCTGCTCGGCATAGACCTCGGAAAAGTGTTGCGCCCCTCTGCATTCGCCTTGAACGCCCTCAATACTGAACAGCGACTTCCCGACGCGTCGCAGACCAGGCCCGCTTCCGATGCCGACTCGAGTCCGGACCGGCGTGGCGAGTCGACAGCGGACCCGTCAGGGCTGGAGACGGGGCCCGTCGAGGACGGGCGCCGAACGATCGTGGCCGGAGACAACCAGGTTCGGGTCGACGCCGACGGCGGTATCTACGGCATCGCCGGTCCGGTGCGAAGCACATCATCTGAGAAACCCACTACCACCAAACTTCTCGTGACTTTGATGACGAGAGAGGGTGTGCAGCAGTTCTATTCGACAGTTCAGGGCCTGGGCAATGCGCTCTCCAAGGTGCCCGCTCCCGCGATCGAGATCCCCAAGCCCACCGGCGCCGCCAACTGCGGCACCGCTGTCTGCATGGTCACCTACAACTTCACCAACTCGATGCCGGGAGCCGATCGGGGCACGGTGCGGGTTTCGCAGACGACGAATGCCACGTTGGAAGGGGCTCCGGTCGGAACATGTACGCGGACCATCGAAATGCCCATGAACGGCAGTGGGCGATCGGAATGTGCTTTCAGCGTCGCAAGTGCCGGTGCAAAACAGGCTCGGTTCAGTGCGCAGAGTCAGTTCCAGATCTCCGCGCAGGCCGAGAAGGACGTCGAGGTCATCGTTCGCTCGGCCGAGAAGGGCAAGGCGGTCGCCACGGCTGACCAGCCCGGCCAGTGGACGCCCAGTGTGTTTCGACTCGATCCCACCGCGCGGAAGTTCAATCAGCAGGTGACCGGCACCCCTCCGGGGGTGGCGTTCATGGTTGGTGGATTCCCTTTCGACACCCGTGAGACCGATGGCACGCTCGTCATGGCATCAGCACCCGGCTATGCCCAGCACGTCGGCCGTGGCGGGGTATTCGACCCGGCATGGCCGGGTGCACAGCAGCTCGTGCAGCAGGCCACCGATGCGAGCAAGGCAGCCAACGGTAGCCCGATCAGGTGGGTCTTTGCCGAACCCGAAGCCGCGTCAGCGGCCAAAAAACTGCTGGCCGACAACAAGATCGGTGGAATCGAGGCCGTCGCCGTACCACTCCGCTAGCCGCGATCACCGAGCGTGACCATGTCGCAACTCAGCGTTGCAGCATACCCAACACGCTGTCGAGGGCGGCGTTGACGTCGCTTGCCTCGATGCGCATCAGAGCATCTTCGTCGAGTTCGGCAATGCTGATGTCGCCGGTGCTCAAGCGGTGCTCGCGTTCCTCTTCGGATGCTTCGATGACGTTACGGATGAAGCGGCCGTTGCCTGCGAGGTCGATGCTGCGACGCATCTCGCCGGACTGGTCGGGCTGCAGGTTCTCGAACAACGGGACCATGCGCTGCAGCAGGACCTCGTAGGCCTCATCGGAGATGAGTGAATCCCGCTTGCTCGCAATGAGTTTGCCGATTCCGGCGAGTTCTTCGGGATGGTAGGAGTCGAAGCGGATGCGTTTCGCGAAGCGTGAGGCCAGGCCGTCGTTGGCGGCAAGGAAGCGGTCGATCTCGCCGTCGTAGCCCGCGATGATGACCACCAGCCTGTCACGATCGTTCTCCATGCGCGCGAGTAGCGTGTCGACCGCCTCGCGGCCGAAGGCGTCACCGCCACTGAGCCCCTGCTGGATCAAGGTGTAGGCCTCGTCGATGAACAACACGCCGTCGAGAGCCTGATCGATGAGCTCGCCGGTCTTGATCGCGGTCGAGCCCAAATGCTGGCCGACGAAGTCCCGACGGCTCGCCTCGACGACCTTGTCGGTCTTGAGAATGCCTAGGGCACAATAGATTTTCGCGACGATCCGGGCGATGGTCGTCTTACCTGTGCCGGGCGGGCCGGTAAATGCGAGGTGCTGGCTGCGAGCCGCGCTCGCGAGCCCCCGCTCGGCACGAACCTTCGCCAGCGCTGCCGCCGACTCCAGTTTCGACACCTGGTCCTTGACCGACAGCAGGCCGATCTGCTCGTTGAGTTCCTTCTGAGCTTCGGCGAGCAGGTCGGGCTTCGCTTCAGAAGGCGCCGACTCCTCCTCTTGGGGAACAGATTTCGGATCCCACTTGTCGGTGCGGGAGTTGATGATCTCCGCGGTGGTGACCACGATCCGGAACGTCGGGCTGTTCATTGCTTCCGTCACGTCCGGGTAGTCCGGCTTCTGCGAGTACAGCGTCTCGAAAACCGCGCGGGCCTCGGGTTCCTTGCCCATTTCCCGTAGTGTCAGGCCGCGCGAAAACATCGCCGGTGCATGAACGCTACCCAGGGGGCCGGCCTCGGCGGCCTCGAGCCGTTTGATTGCCTCGCCGAACAGACCCAGCTGTGCGCAGGCGGTACCCACCATCAGGTGACCTGCCGCCGCCATGTACTCGTCGGTCCACGCGTTCGAATTCGCCAGCGCGGCAAGTGTATCCGGCCAGCGCTGTGTGGTGTGATGCAGAAAGCCACGGGCGAAGTCCACAATCGGTGGTCGGTCGGGGGTGTTGACGGAATCGAGCGCCTCTTCCGCTCCGCTGTAGTCACCTTCCTGGACCATGGCGCAGGCGTAGAGGGCGGCGGCTTCGAATGGTGTGGATACGGGGTAGTCGATCTGGAATCCCGTCGGGGCTCGACCGGCGATGGTCCGCGGTGGCAGCCCCAGGCGCCGCTGCTCGACGAACAGCGAATTGCGGTACTTGTAGATATTGAACAGCACGTCGGTGGACACATCGCCCGCCGACAGTCGGCCGAGCCACGCGTCCGCCATCGTCGGGTCGTACTCGGTGGCACGCTTGAACGCGAGCGCGGCGTACCGCTGATCCCGTTGGGCCTCTTGGCCATCCAGTGGGATACCCGATGCGAGGACTCCGGCATCGAAGACTCGGCGGGCTTGCATCAGATCGGGCATTCTTCGGCCTTCTATCGGTGCTGCTGGTTGATCGGATGAGTGGTCATGGCGAAATCCTCGGCCACTGTCGCGGCCAGCTCGACAAATGCGTGGCGAGTGGCTTTGTCGAGCAGATTCAGGTCGACCTCGGAGCCTTCGGCCAGGTGCGGATCGTAGGGGATCACCTGCACCGCACGGGTTCTGGCGAGAAAATGCTGAGCCAGGACGCCGATGTCGATCTTGGTGTGGTCCTTGCGAGGGCCCGAGAGAACCACCACTGCGCGTTGCACCAAGTGGCCGTAACCGTGAAGTTCGAGCCAGTCGAGGGTCGAGCTGGCACTGCGGGCGCCGTCGATTGCCGGGGTGGAGACCAGAATCAGCGCCTGGGCGAGGTCGAGCACGCCGTTCATCACCGAATGCGAAAGGCCGGTGCCGCAGTCGGTAAGGATGATGTTGTAGTAGCGCTGCAACACTTTCATGACGTTGCGGTAGTCGTTCTCGTTGAATGTTTCGGCTGTGGCCGGATCACGTTCGGATGCAAGAACTTCCAGGCGGCTCGTCGCCTGGGATGTGTGGCGCCGGACGTCGGAATACCGGTAGATCGAGTCGTCTTCGAGTAGGTCGCGCACCGTCGAAGGAGATTGCAGTCGGACTCGTTGCGCGAGGGTTCCCAGGTCGGGATTCGCGTCCACGGCAATGACACGGTCGCCGCGATGTGCGGCGAATGTGGAGCCGAGTCCGACTGTGGTGGTGGTCTTGCCGACGCCGCCCTTCAACGAGAGCACGGCGATTCGGAAGTCACCTCGAACCGGAGCGTTGAGTTGGCGAACGAGTTCGTCGAAGTACACGGTCTGCTGCGAGTCGCCGGGATTGATCGCGCCGCCGGTGATCCGGTGCACTGTGCGACGCCAACCGGAACGTGGTGCGCGACGGGCCTTTCTGATGAGAGCAGCCGAGTCCAGGTCCGGTGCGTTACCCCTGGTCTGTGGGGAATGGCTCCCGCCGAATCCCTGGGGGCCGAACTGACGCGGGGGCCCGGTGCGGGCCGGGGGCCGCGGGGCCTGCTGTGCTGGACCGGAGACGTGCCGGTCCATCGGCGCAGCGTCTCTCACAGGTGATTCCGGTGGCAGATACTGCAGGTCGTCGGCGGTGGGGGGTGGCGTGGGATCCGGAGCCCGATGAGCGCCGGGCTGATAGGGCGGTGCCGGGTCTGCACCCCACGCGGGTTGGGTGAACTGTTGTGGCGGTGCATGGTCGGCGTCCGATGATGCAGTGGCGTCATCGTGTCGACCGGAGGGGAAGGACGACAGCGGGGGCAGAGGGGGTGGCGCTGCGTTCTGCGGAATATGTGTCTCGGGAGCCGCGGACGGCGCCTCGCCCGGGTTCCCGTCCGGCAGTCCGGGTGGAGGTGGGAGTGGCGGAAGACCGGGTGGCGTCGGTACGTCCTCGAAGTCGTCAGTCGGTGGCAAGGGCTCGTCGGCAGGGGAGGCGGACGGGGCCGCCGTGGACTGCGCCGCAACGTATTCGGCTCGGGTTCCCGAATCCTGAGCAGGAATGTCAATCCCGGAGGTGTCCGGCAGCGGTGCACCGTCGTCGACGGGTGTACCGATCTTCTCCGTTATGTCGGCAGGAGGTACGGCTATGTCGGCAGGAGGTACGGCATCGCCGGTGACAGGCGGTGGGACGCCGTCCGATCGTTCGGTCGAATCGAGGTCGCCGGTGGCGCGAACTTCGTGGTGCGGGGCCGGGGCGGCGCCTGGTCCGCTCGATCGCGCATCAGGCCGGGGTGCGGGCGGTCCGGGAGTCTGCGGAGGCGGCGGCCGACGCTGATGAGGGGGTGGGGGAGGTGCAGTCCGCTGCGCGGACGATGGTGGAGGGCCGGGTTGCCGACTCTGGTCGGGTAGGTGCGCGGGCCGCGGTTGTTCCGCGTGAACAGGAGGTTGGCTGTGGTGCTGCGGGTTCTCCCGGCGGCTCTGGTCGGGCTCGGCAGGCGGCGAGGCCGACTTCTTGGACTTCTTCGAGCCGGACTTTCGAGAGCCGGACGGCGGAGGGGGTGACGGCACGCCACCACCCGCCAGCCACGGTGGCGTGGCCGGCATCCGGTTCTTGTCATAGCTCACGAATGGTCCTCGCAGATGTCCAGGTTCTCGCTCTCCGACGATACAACCGGCCAGCGCAGGGAAGAGAATCCAGCCGGTGAATGATGTCACTCGTCCACCTGTATGAATGAGTCACGACGAGCGCCTATGTATCCGAATGGATGACATATGCGCCTGTTCGTTGGGATTCGTCGGTGCGGTATGCAAGCATCGGGCGGTCGCCGACGATCACCGGTAGCGTCGGCCTCAACAAGGGGGTACAGCGTGGCAACCGCAGCCAGCAAGGACGGCGCTCTGAAGGTGGTGACCACCGAACAGGGCCTGCCCACGGCGCTCAAGATCGACGACGGTCAGCTTCGACGCGACCCAAAGGTGCTCGCCAAGGATATTGTCCGCCTCTGTCATCAGGCGGCGCAGCGTGCTGGCCTGGAGCGACGCGCCGAGATGGTCGAACAGGGAGTCGCGCCCGAGGTCATCGACCTGTTCGGCTTTCCCAAGCCGGAGGACGTTGCTCGCGAGGAGATCGTCACCGAGTGGGAAGACGGATACGAGCAGTCGAGCTGGATGAGGAACGTATGAGCTGGGCGATGGACGAGCTCGAAGCCCGTGCTCGGCGGCAGTTGGAGAGTCTGTCCGGGGTGAATGAGCGATTGGCCAGGATCCGGGCGAGCGAGACGTCACCGGACGGCGAGGTACGTGCGGTGGTCGACGGTAACGGTTCTCTGGTGGACCTGCAGCTGTCCGATCGTGTCGGCCGACTCAACGGTAAGCAATTGGAGCAATTGGTGGTGGCCACCGCCAATGTTGCGTGCCAGAAGGCTTTCGCTCAGCGCGCCACGGTCTTGGAAGAGTTCAATCAGGAGTTTGCCGATCTTGTCGCACCGGGCGATGCCGATGCGCCGCGGAGCGCTGACGCCGACGGCGTCAATTGAACAGAATTAAGAAAAGGCAATAGTCTGTACGACAGTGTGGCGTGTTGTGGGTCGCATGCGTGTCGGTCACGTGGACGACAGAGCGGGCGAGCGGCCTGAATCGTGCGATACCGTGTCATCGAGATTGGCGAAACCACGAGGTTGAGGGGGCATCATGGAGAATCTTACGGCCGACGCCGCCGGCATTGCGGCGTATGGAGCAGCTGAAGCGGCTGTCGCTGCCGAGATTGCCAGCGCGGGCGCCATCAATGTCGGAGCGATTGCAGCCGCACTCACGCCGACGTTCGGATTGCTCGGCACCGAGCATCTCGTCGCGACCATCGTCGCGATGACCACAAATCTCTTCGAGACCGGTCAGATCGCTGCTGTTCACGCGGGCCAGTCCGTGACCGCACAGACTTCTGCGGCGGCCTACACGGCAACCGACGCATCCGCGGCCGGTGCCGTGGGTTCAATCCTGAAGCTCTGAGACGTGGGCGACCAATAACTCATGACGCATTCCGCGATGGAGCCGTTTCCCAGCACGAATTCGTTGGTGCCGGCTCCGATAGACCAGTCACTCATCGACATGTTGGAGAACAGCCCGCTCGGGCCGATTCTCAACACCCCAGTCAGTGATGTGCTGAGCAAGATGGGACTGCCGCCGATGCCGGTGGCCCCACCTCCGCTGCCGGCTATGCCGGGGTTGCCTCCGTTCCCGGAGATCAGTCTCGAGAATCTGTTCAAGCCGCTGACCGATCTCCAGCAATCGTTCGGTTCCGGCGACCTCGCCGCCAGTGGGTTCGATCCGACCCAGTTGTTCACGGGACTCCAGACCATTCTGCAATCCGCCATGGGTATGTCGAGCGGGGCGTTGAAGGCAGCGGACTCGGTGTGGTCGGGAACAGCGGCGTCGGCGAACGCGGCAAAGTCCGCGACCACGGCGGGTGAAACCGTGATGACGCAGACGAAGTCGCACGCGATCGTGGAAGGCGCGGCCGAGGGGGCCAGCATCGTCGGCACCGGGAACGCCTCGATGGCCGCGGTCATCGAGGGGTTCATGGCCACTGCCACCGCTGCACTGCCGTTGATGGCGACGCCCGCTGCGCCTGCGGCTGCGGCTGCGTTACTCACGGCAGCCGCAGTGGCGCTGAGCAACGGGATCGCGGTCGTCACGGGCACGAAGGCCACGCTCACCCCGTCGACGGCCAAGCAGCTGGCCACCGGCGTGCAGAACACGATCACCGGCGCGCCTACGGGTACGTCTCCCTTCGGGATCGCGTCGACTCTGCTGGAGGCGGTCGGCTCGCCGGTGAGCAGTCTTGCGTCTACCGGTAGCTCGATGATGGGCTCGATGACCAAACAGCTGGCGTCTGCGAACAAGGCGAAGGGCCTCGACAAGAAGCTCCCTGATAAAAAGGCCGCTTCGACCTTGCCCGCAGGCCTGAAGAAGGGCGCCGGAGGCGGTAAGGGTGGCGGCGGCGCGGGCCTTGGCAAGCTCGGTGGCGGTGGAGGAGTGGGTGCGCCGGCCACGCCGTTGCAGTCGAGGCCAGGGGCGCCGAATCTCAGCGGTGCGGCTGCCGAGTCGGCTGCCGCGCAGGCAGGAGGCCGTGGCGGTTCCGTCACCACTACCAGCTCGACCACTGGCGGCATGATGCCGATGGGTGCGGGCGCCGCTGGAGCCGCAGGCGCAGGCCGCGGTGCGGGCACTGACGACGGACACGGTTCGCCGGATTATCTGGTCACCGCACAACACGGATCCGCGGTGGTCGGCGACATGCCGACGACGGCTCCGTCCGTGATCGGTGGCGACGAGGCGGAGGCCGATATCGAATCCCCCGATGTCGATCTGCGGCTCTGAACAGTCATTCGAACATCCGATTACCCACAGATCTAAGCACTGACATCATTGGAGGTAGCACGATGAGTGAAAATCAGCTTTCCGTCGATCCCAGCGAATTGGCTTCGGCCGCAGCGAAGCTCGACGCCCTGGCAGTACGTCTGGAGACGGCGTTGTCGACTCAGACTCCCGGCCTGAAGGTACCGGCCTCCGGTATCGACGAGGTCTCCGAGCGCGCTGCCAACAATTTCAATCTCGCGGCCGAGGACTTCGGAACCGATGGCGAGGCGGCAGTGCAGGAACTGCGGAAGGTTGCTGCGGTTTTGCGGTTGCAGGCGAAGAGCTTCGGCCGCGCCGAGGACGACACGATGCAGACCTTCCTGTCCTGAGGCTGACGCCGACGGACCCTGTCGAGTCGTGGGCTCGACAGCGATAGCTGGTTGTCACACACAACGTTTGGGATGAGGACATGATCGTAGGATTCACCGGAGTGATCTGGGAGGCGCGGCCCGCTGAGCGGCTTGCGCACGACCTGCATCACGGCGTGGGTCCCGCGCGACTGGCGGAAAGCGGTGCGGCTTGGGCGCGTATCGGTGCCGAACTCGCCGACATCGGAGTCGAGTACTCCAAGGTGATCGCCAACCTCGGTCTGCATTGGGAAGCCAACTCCTATAATCATGCGTTCAACAAGCTCACCCAGCTCGCACCGTGGTTCGCCGACGCTGCCGCTGAGGCGGTGCATACCGCGGCCAAGGCGGAGGCGCAGGCAGTGGCCACCACAGTCGCCCTGACCGCCATGCCGAATCCCGTTGAGCTGGAGGCGGCCAAGGCGATCAAGCAAGCCCTGGAGAGTGCGTCAAAGGCGTCGATGGGCGGCCCGCTCCATGCGGCGGCGGCGAGTGCCGAGCACGCTCAACAGGATCAGAAGCAGCGTGCGTCTCGCGTGATGGAGAGCTACGAGAAGGCCACCACGCCTGTGGCGCACCCCTGGAAGCATCCGTCACCGCCGAAGATCGTCTCGGAAGCGGCGCTTGCGGCTGAGGAAGCAGCGGCTCGCGAGGCTGCCGAAAAGGCCAAGGCTGCAAGCGGTTCGGGGATTAAGGCGAGTCTGGCCGCGGCGCCGATGATCGGCGGGCTCGGCGGTGGTGGCATCCGCGACATCGAACGCAAGAAGTCGGATTACCGGGTCGCCGCGCTGCCGGATGCGCCGGCGGCGGTTCCGATCGCGTCCAACGGTGGGCCTGGGACGGTGGCTCCGGCTGCGCATTCGGGAATGCCGATGGGACCGATGAGTCCCGCTGCCGCGCAGGCCGCGGGAGGTCGGGACGAAGAACACTATGGCCGCACCTACGATATTGAGCCGGCTGCATCTGGCGCCTCGGCGTCCGACGTCAACCTGCCCGAGGGGTGGGTCCAGGCAGGTCAGCATGATGCGCCGGTCTCCTGGTCCGACGTTGCGGGACGGTATGAAACCTCGGCCCCGCAATTGTCCGAGGGACAGCTGAATCTCGGAGGCACGGTGCCACCCCCGGTGCTCGGTGCACCCGACGATGGTGGTGAATCCTGATGTGGGGCACCGCACTTGACGTGCGCTACACGATGTCGGCGGATGCTCTCTGGCGCGTCGGTGAACTGCTTGATATCCAGATTTGGCCGTCGGTGCTGGATATGTCCCTGAGATACGAGACAGTCGATGACTACAGTGCGGGTACCTCGCGTGCCGAGGCCGAGCTCCGTGAGATCGGTGCCATGGACGCCGACGGTGTGGTCGACGGATTGCATCTGGCGCTCAGAATCGTGAGCAGTCCCGACGCTCAGCTACAGGCGAGGATGTACGGGGACGGTGACGTTCGACGAATCCTCTTGGCGCGAAGCGGGCGTGACCATGTCCAGGTGTTGCGGCGTGGCGAATCGGTCACCATCGAATCGGTGTCAGTGGATGGCGCCGACGCGGCCGCCGGTCGTATTGTCACGTGTCTCGGACCCGGTGACGCGGCAGACGTGGGCTCGGTGAGTGGACCTACCGCCGACCTCGCTGCTCGGCTCGATGCCGCCGAGACTTCGGCGCAGTATGCGGAGACGCTGTACGCACTCGGCGTCAATCAGAACGATTCGATGAAGCTCGGCATAGCTTTCGCGGAATGCCGGGGTTACATCGAAATCGTCGCCTACGAGTCCGTGGAGGGCCGTAGCCAACAATCTTCTGGTGCTGTCGCGATCTACGAGACCGCTCGCGGTCGCGTGGTGGGCAGTCCCAGTGTGTCTCCGGACGGTCAGATGTGGACAACCCTGTCGGCCGGTTCGGGACATCGCATCAAGCAGGCCATCGGTCGTTTGATGGAAACCTTGCCGAATGGACGGTGGATGTCATGACCGTAGGCGGGGGAGTTGGTCGGTGCACCGGTGTGGTGGCCGATTGGAATGCAGGACTGCGGTCGTGGCAAGCGACTGACGGGTCCACACAATTGGAGGAAATCACATGAGCGGCAACAACAAATTCGAGCTCGATCTCGATGCCGGGTTTAAGCACACAGACACCGTCGACGAGATCCTGGATTCGCTGCGTGCGACTCTGAAGACCATTACCCACGAGGTCGACACGGCGCGTGCTTCGTGGAGTGGTTCAGCTTTCACGGCATTTCAGAACACCTCGGAGGAATGGGGCGGTGAGGCTCAGCGCCTGAACCAGAAGCTGGACGATCTCGGTGCAACACTGAAGAACTCGGTCTTCAAGGGCTCCGACGACACCAACAGTGAGATCGCTTCGACCTTCTCCGGCATGCATGCCGGTGGCCTCAACCTCTGATTCGTAACCTCTTTTCTGAAAGGACAAACACATGGGTAATAATGACGGAGTCATGAAGTACAACTTCGGCGAGATCGAAGCCCTCGCCAGCGCGCTGCAGCAGAACGGCAATAACCTGCAAGCGCAGACTGAGAGCCTCGACAGCGCGGTCAAGTCGTTGAGCAGCACCTTCTCCGGTGGTGCTCAGGCCGCCTACGAGGAGAAGATGGCGTCCTGGCGCAACGAGATGAACGATACTCAGGAGATCCTGAACAAGATCGCCAACTCTGTCCGCGAGGGCGGCGTGCGTATGGCGCAGCAAGATCAGACGAGCGCTGCATCGTTCTGATTCGGCACGAATCCTCTGTGCCCCGTACTGGCTTCGCTGGTACGGGGCACAGTTATATGTGGCGAAGTGAGATGAAAGCAGAACCTGCGGTGTCGAGTGACCGGTGATAGACCGGAGGACAACGAACGGTTGAGTTCGTCGGCGGCCGCGAGTATCGCGTCAGCGCCGTAGCGCCGGTCGGCGACCCGGCCTACGGTGCCGGTTGTAGACGCGGTCGGGAGCGTTGAGAGACTCGCCGATGTAGCGCATCTCGTCGTCGGTGGCGACCATGATGACCTGATCGGTCTCGCCGCCGCTACGCACCGTGACCCAGGGCCCGGCGTCCGCATTCTGGAGAAGGGTCACGTCTGCAGCGGGATTGGGCACGAGTCCTGCGGCGGTCACGTTGATCACGGTGACGTCCGAGACCTGCATATCCGGGGGCGTGCCGTCGAAAACCAGCACCGAAAAGCCTTGTCGCTGACCGGCGATCTGCGAGCCGGCGGCAGCGCCGGCGACCGCGAGGACCCGCGGGTTGCCGACCGCATGTGCCATCGGCATCCAGTGCGCGGGACGATCCGTTGACACCATGACGCGGGCGCCGAGCGCGATGGCGCGCAGCACCACCTGCTGGCAGAGATTGAGTGTGCCCGCGATCTCCACAGTGCGGACATTTGAACCGACGAGTGCCAGCGCGACGGCGCGACCGTCGGTGTCGGCTCCGATCAGCTGGCCACATCCGGCTGCCGGAAGTGCCAGTGCGGCAAGGGCATCCGTGGTGGTCAGGTACTCGAGGTACTCGCGATCGGTGAAGGGATCAGCAAGCGGAAGGCCGGCGACGAACGCCTCGCGCTGACGGCCGTCGCACAGGTGGAATCCTGTGGGTACGGGCACCGGCTGTTCGTCGAGGGTGTGGAAGCGGGCGATCGCACTGAGGTGGAAATCGTTCTTGTCCGCGGGGCGAAGATGAAGCGACAGAACGGTACTGAGGCTCGGGACGGTCCAGGCTGCACCCAGTCCGGGCTCCGAGAGCGCTTCCTCGTCGAGACGATAGGACTGCGCGTGCAGTTGATCGATCTCGACGTGATCCCAATTCTCTTCCAGGGCATCGGGGTTGGTGCCCTCGATCAGCGAGGAGAACACCGCGTTGATTTCCGGTGCGGTGAGAATCGTTGAGGCGTGGCCCTTTCCGGACAGGCGGTTGGCCACGCGCCGTGTCGCCACGACGGCGGTCTTCAGAACCCCGGTCGAGCCGCCGCCGCGACGTTCGATGGCGTCAGGGTTGTCGAGCGGATTGAGCCGCAGCACCACGATGACCGAACGGAAAGCGGTGGCCGGCAGGGGACCGAGGATCTGTCCGTAGATGTTGGCGATATTTCCGTTACCGAAGGCTCGGGAGCCGTGGCTGATGATGTCGGCCGATTCCAGCTCGATATCGAACTGGTGCAGGCACTCCGCGATCAGATCGAGCGGTACGACGTCATCGGTGATGATGCGGCCCGGTGCGAAGCGGGTGAGCGCGCGCGGGTTGGCCTCAATGCGCACCATCGTGATGACGCGATCACCGTCCCACCGCATCCCGCAGCTTCCGCCCTCGCCGAGCGGGACGTCGAAGGGAGCCTCGAACCACAAACCGGGTTTGCGTACGCGACGGCGCATGAATCCGAGGCGATCACCGAGTTTCCGTGCGACGGACGTTCCGCGTGGACGAAGGAACGTCGGCACCGCGAGTACGACGCCGATGATGACGCCGATCCACCAGTCGAGGCCGAAAACCGCGGCGATCAGTGTCACCACGAGCACAACGGCCTCGGCGATCAAGAGAACGGGTGTGGGCAGCCACCTCTGGGCCCAGAACGTATCGGGAGACCGGACCTCGAACTGTGTTTGTCCAAACACTCCGCGCAGACCTCCCCCGGGCACACCATTATTCGTTGCTTCAGCATCTGTACGGTACCGTGCACCTCGAATCTACGGGGCTCCAGGGGAGGGTTCATGCCCGCTCAATTGACAACGCGACAGCAGGTCAACGGTTACCGCTTTCTGTTGCGTCGCCTCGAACACGCGCTTATGCGACGCGACGTGCGGATGCTGCACGATCCGATGCGTTCGCATATCCGTTCGGTGCTGGTGGGCATCACGCTGACGGTCCTTATCGTCGGCGCCTGTGCCATCTACGGCCTCATCAAGCCCGCTGGCTCGATGGGCGATAGCAAGATCGTCGTCTCCAAAGAATCCGGCGGTCTGTATGTGCTGGTAGATGACACTTTGCACCCTGTGCTGAATGTGGCTTCGGCTCGCCTGATCATCGGCAGCCCGGACAAGCCGAAGTCGATATCAGAAAAGAAGCTCGCGGATTACAAGCGAGGTCCGTTGGTCGGCATCCCGGGAGCCCCGCAGAGCCTTCCCGGACCCGCCGACTCCGGACACTCCTATTGGTCCGTGTGTGACACGGTTGCCGTTCCGGAGGGGTCCGGTTCGCTCACCGGTGGCGTCACCACGACGGTTCTCGCTGCGGCGCCCCAGAATCCGGAAGCCTCCCGCGCACTCGGTGACGGCGACGGATTATTCGTTCAATTGAATGACACGAAGTATCTACTGGCCGGCGGCAAGCGGTTCCGTGTGGACACCGCGGACCCGGCTGTCGAGCGGGCATTCGGGTTGCGGGACGCCTCGGTCCGTCCCATCAGCGCCGGTATGCTGAACGCCTTCCCGGATGCCGACGAGCTCGCCACCCCAGATATCGAGAATCGGGGCAAACAGTCGACGACCGGACTCGGTCCTGTCGGATCTGTGGTCCAGGTGGCCGGAGTGGCGAACGCGGCGCCCACCCTGTACGTGGTGCTGCGGGACGGCATCCAGCAGATCGGACAGACCGCGGCCGACGTGATCCGCTACTCCGACGATGCCTCGGGTGGCGAAGTGAAGACCGTCGCTCCGGCCGCGATCACCGATGCCAAGCAGGTGAAGGACCTGCCAGTCAGCGACTTCCCTGCGACCGCGCCGAAGATCATCGACCAGAAGACTGCTCCGGTCGGATGTCTGGTGTGGGACAAGGGCGGAGAGAACGACGCGGCGAGACTGCGGATCTTCGCCGGCCGTGGTCTTCCGCTCGACGACGGCAAGGAACCGGTGAAACTGGCGACCAGCGACGGTGCCGGCCCGGGCCTCGACTCGGCGTTCGTGCCACCGAGCACCGGCGCCTATGTCCTCACAACGGGGAGCGACCCGGATTCACCGCGCCGTGAATCGCTGATCTTCGTCAACGACGCCGGTGTCCGCTTCGGTGTCGCCGACGCCAAGGCGGGACAGGCCCTCGGCCTCGGCGAGGACCCGCAGGTCGCACCCTGGAACATCGTCGGCCTGCTGCCGACCGGCCCGGCGCTGTCGCAGCACAATGCTCTCGTCGAACGTGACTCCGTCGAGGCCGGCGCCGAAGGTGCGACCCTCGACGCGGGCTCGCAGAGCTGACTGTCACGCGAAAGTACCGGCGACAAGAGTGTTTTCGAGAGCGTCGAGGAATCAGAGGCGCCGAGGCGGTCGCGGTTCTCGGAGGGCAACTGGTCATCGTGCACATCGATGATCAGGCGATGCGGCGTCGTCATTCGAACGTCCGAACGGCTGGCTGACTGCGTAGGGTCAGGTGCGAATATTGCTACCGTGCCCGATGGATACTGGTCATGTCAGCGGCCGACGGTCGCCTTCGCAAGAGCGTGGCATGAAGTGAGTCGGGAGGACTTCTGATGGGCAGCAAGCTTGTAGTCGATGTTCATGAGTTCCGGTCCAAGGCCGCAGAGTTCACGCAGCTCGCGGGTCAGATGCGGGCGATCCGGACATTGCTGGCCACAGGCCTGGAGCGAGAGGGCGAGTGCTGGGGTAACGATGAAATTGGTGCCACCTTTGTGGAACCCTACGGCGCCAAAGGCGGCACGGCGATATCGAATGCCAACTTCCATGCCGACCATCTCGAACACCTCGGTGACCAACTGACCACCATTGCGGATACTTACGCTGCGACGGACGGTTTCACCGCACGTCAGTTCAAGGGGTAGGCAGTGGGTATCGAGCTGCCGGGGGCGCTGACCACACCTCTGTCACTTATTGGCATGGAATGGCCGAAAGGCGACGAGACTGCGCTGGATAGGCTCAATGTCCAGTGGTCGGGGTTTGCGTCCGACGTGAACGATCTCGCCAACGACCTGTCGCAGTTGGGAGCGAGCATCCTCGGAACAATCGAGGGTGATACCCATGATGCGCTCGAGTCGCACATCAAGCAGTTCTTCAACGGTGATAAGTCGCTGCAGGAGCTGATCAAGGACGCCGAGTACCTGGCCGAATGCTGCAGTACGACATCGAACGAAATACTCACGCTGAAGATCCTCTTCATCGTTGAGTTGGTGGCATTGGCGGCAACGCTTGCCGTGCTTGCAGCATCCGCGTGGATCAACTGGGGGGCGCCGGCAGAAATGGCTGCTGCGCAAATGGTCACTCGTGCCGCGATCCAGGTGGCGGTCCGGAAGACGATTCAGACCATTGCCCGTAAGGTCAGCGAGCGTGCCTTCCGTGAGATCGCCGAAGCTCTTGGTAGGGCCGCTCTGCGGCAGGTCGGAGCCAACTCTGGGAAGGACCTCATGGGTCAGCTCGGGGTGTCGGCCCTCATTGGTGGCGGCGTCGGTAGCGGTACGGAACTGGGCAAGCAGATCTACGACAATGTCGTCAATGGCAAGGACATGGATTGGGGAAAGGTTGCGAGCGTAGGTGGGCAGGGGGCTCTGAAGAGTCTCGCACTGTCCCCTGCGTCGATGCCTATGAAGACTGCGCTCGGTAGGAAGTTCGGGGCGAACTTCGTCGACAACAAAATGCAGCTCGGTGTCACGTCGATAGCCGGTTGGAAAGGCGTTGGAGCAACCGCAACCACGAGCGCCATCACCAACGTCCCGGCAATCGGTACCGCAATAACCGGAAAAATATTCGAAACTCCGTCCGAATCGAGCGTTCCCGAGCCGACTGTCGAAGGTGTGCGGCAATGGACCGAGATGGACAACGACGGAACGACTGCGGAAGCCATACCATTTATTCGGCCGGATGGTGCGCCCACCGCTTACCCATCCTACGAATCGACGGCCTCGGAATCGTCGGAGCCGACATACTCGGCTCCTAGTACGAGCCATGCGCCGACGGCTCCGCAGTCAGCTGCCCCCTGGGAGTCGGTGCCCGCACATGGACGATGATGCAGGAGATGGGACGGCGGTTCCGTTGCCCGACAGCCTGATTGGTACACCTTGCTGGATAGACCATGTCTCACAGGGCTCCTCGTCCGCCCGAGCTTTCTACACGACCGTATTGGGCTGGGAGTTCGCAGGCGACGATGACACAGTTGGCACGATTGATGGCCAAGCTGTCTGCGGGATAGCCGAACCGGCAGAGTCGCTCTCGGGTCTGCCGTCGTATTGGCATCCGTACTTTCGGATTGACGACTTCGCCGACTTGGCGCGTCGTTCGCCTCTCGATGGTGAACTGCTCTGGGGGCCAAAGGAATATGGTGATGGTCTGGCATCAGTGGCGAGCTTTCGAGATCCGCTGGGTGCGACTTTCAGCCTCTGGCATCCGCAGGCATCGCTCGGGTTCGCGCCCACCGGGCACGGAACGCCGGTGTGGTTTGAACTCGTGACGCCGGAGTCGGCAACCATCGCCCAGTTTTACTCGGCGATTTTTCAATGCCAGCCAGGCGTTATCGAAGGCCCGGGCGGAGCGTATCGGGTCCTCGGGCGTCACGACGGACAGTTGCTTGCCGGGGTGGTGACTGCGGACGTCGAGCCATACTGGCGAGTCTATTTTCAGGTCGAAGATCTCGAGAAGACCCTGCTGGACGCGGTTGAATCGGGAGGTGTCATGGAATCCGGAGCAGTCGAGCTGCCGGTCGGGCGTATTGCGCTGCTGCGGGACCCCACGGGCGCGCTCTTCGGCGTCCTGGAGCCGTGGTCTGCGGACCAGCGGTGTTCTGAGTATGCGGAAGCCGTGCCCGGCGATGACAACGCAGGGTTTCCGAGAAGTCTGTCGCTGTGACTGACCGCGCGGTACAGACCGAGGAAGCTGTGGTGCGAGACCCCTGGTTGGGGTGGGGGTATCGGAGTCGTACCCCCCTCTACGTCGTGGTGGCGTGCCTTGTGATCGCTCCCGTGCTCATCGCTGCCGCGGTACTGATCGGAGCCGGATCCAATTCGCTGATTCTGGCGCTCGTGTGCGGTCTGGGCGCGATCGGTGCACTAGGCGCGGTTCTCGGGTATTTTCTCGTCTGGCCGTCGATAGCGCGGGCGATTCACAGTCTGTCGGGTAAGTCCGCGGACCGGACGCACCTGATGGGCTGGCATGTCGCGGTGACGAGGGAAGGCCTCATAGCGGAGTCGCCGACCCGGAGCGAGTTCCTGGCGTGGGGTGCGGTGCGCGGGGTTGCAGATGCTCCAATTCCGGGACGGCTTGCGAAACTGCTTGGTGTGGAACCGATGTCGACGCCGGCAATCATCGGGAATGGAACCGTGATGCGCGGGCGGAAGCGGATTCGTTCGGTGGCGAATTTTGCGGAGGGTATCGGGGCCGAGTCCGCGACGGTGTGTATTTTTCCGGCGTTGTTCTCGAATACGTGGCGTGGGTCCGAGATGGAAGCGAGTATCCGGCAGTTCCGTCCCGACCTGGCGGACGAACTGGACTGGCCGTTGCCGCACGAGGCAAGCGTCGGAAAGCGGGACACCGCGATTGGTGCATTCGACGAGTCGGGTCGTGGCCAACAGGTTCCTTTGCCAAACGGCGATACGGCGACTGTCGAGGTGGATCGGCACCAGGGCTTCGTCGGGGTCACCAGCCACCGTGCGCCTACTATCTGGGTTCGTCGTCATGGGCCGCCGAAAAGGTTTGGTCCACTGGGGGTTCGGTCCATCCGGCAGGTTGAACTCATTGTGGATGGGCATGCTGCGGGCATCCTGCGGATTCGACGCGGACCATTCTGCGCTCGTGATCAGGAGGTTTCTGCGCTGGTCGGCGGCCGGTTGCTGTCCATGGTGTATGTCCACGTCATCGCGGGCCGTACCGTCGACCTGAGACGCGGCCCGACGAGGTCGGAAACGGGGGTGCGGATCAGGCGGCGTGGCGACGGCGTACTGATGGTGAGCGCAACACCGTCCGCTGAGGCGAGTCCCACCGAACTCGCGGTCGGGTTGGCCCTGGCCACCGCATTCGGAACCCGGTCGTATTCGGTGTATGACTTGCCGAAACTCGTGGTGTACGCCGCTGCGCTCATGCTCGAGGGGCTTTGAGTCCGAGTTACCGCACCATGACGGAAGGCGCGTATTCACAGTCGCGTATTCACGAGGTGTGATCAGGAGTTGAGGATGGCGCCGACCAGCCGAAGTAGGCCGTGAAACGGCACCTTCGGGAGGTTGGCCAGCTGGAGCGACCTGGTCCCGAAGAATGAGCTGACCGCAATGGCTTTCGCGACCTCATCGGCAGACACCGTGTCGTATTCGAACTGCATGGTGCGGACTGTCAGGTCACCGGTTGTCTTGGCGCGCACCATCATCGGCAACTCCGTGGGCCGGATGCCGCGACCGAGTCGAACTGTGTTGCCGGACACGAGGAATTCCGGGCGAACTGATGTCAGCTGCCCGTGGCCGTCGTCGACGGCAAGGTAATGGTGTCTCTGCCAGGGACTGCGGTGCTCCCAGACCGTTCCGCCGGGCTGACCGTTCACACGTATGGCTGAGCGGTTGCCGGGTGTACCGGTGATCTCGACCGTGGGTACGGCGGCTCCATGCACCGTCACTTGTCCGCCGTCAGATGATCGGCTGATCGAGATTTCTCCGAACGCGGGTAGCTCGACGGTTGATTGTTGCGCGTCGCCGGTGGCATTGGACGAGTGCCAGTCGAAGGTGCCTCGGGGGTAGACGACCGGCTCTTTCGGGCCCTTGCGGGGCGGCCCGCTTCGGGGAACCGGCAGCTGTAACGCTTCGGCGACATCGGGCCGAAACTGCCAGATCGCGCGACCGATGGCGGATTCGTCCGTGAGGTCGTCGAAGACGCCCGGATCCATCGCGAGTTGCGCCGCAGGTGCATCGACGGCCTTGCCGAAGTTGCCGACGATCCTGAGCGGAAACCAGGCTGCCTTGCTCGCGCCGTGGCCCACGATCATGGGCCGGTCGATCGCCGGCACGCCGAGCAGCTCCGCTTGCAGAGGTTCGATCGGGTGGATCGCAACTCCGGTGATGCCGGACCACGGAAGGTAGTCGGTGCGCCGCCGGGTAGCGACGATCAGACCGCTCGGTGTGACAGAGAGGTGGCAACCCACCCATCGGATCCGGTCGACCGGCAGGTGAACGAGGCGTGCGATCCAACGGCTGGGACGGAGAAACCACATGAGCGCGAACAGAATGCAGACGGCGAGTGCAACGACCGGGACGAGATAGATCGGCACCACGACGGCGCTGACGAGCACCAGGGCTATCGCCAGCACGACGAGGAGAACCAGACCGCGATAGGTCAGTTGCGCTTCGGCGAGCAGGGCGCCTTCGCGACGTCCGCTGGTGGTGTCGGGCAGCACTGGCCGGCCCTCAGTCATGGTGCTCCTTAGCCACTCGGCGTGGGGTCACAGGGACAATGTCGTCGGGAATCCGGCGTTCTCCGATTCCGCATCGTTGTTCTGCGGTGCCAACTCGATGAGACCGAGCGTTGCGCCGGTCGGATCGGTGACGTGAGCGTGGCGTCCGATGGCGGCCGAGGTCGTCGCCGGGAGAGTCACGTTTCCGCCTGCGCCGGCCACGGTTGCCAGCGTCGCATCGAGGTCTTCGACGCCGATATAGGTGAGCCAGTGACTGGGACCGTCGCTCGGGACGACACCGGCCACGGGCTGCCCATCGGTGTCGGTGAAGATCAGGTACATGTCGTCCCCGGTTCCGGTGACGTTCGGCCGGAGATCGAGCAGGGGACTGTAGAAGTCGATGACGTCGGCGGGTTTCGGGGTGTGGAGCTCGAACCACACCGGCCCACCGGGCCGGTCATCCCCGAAGCCGGTCACCTCTCCCGGTTCCCACAGCGAGAACGACGCCCGCGAAGGATCGGCGACGGATACGGCGCGCCCGAGACTGCCGATGGTGAGGGGACCTTCGAGGATCTCACCGCCCGTTATGCCGGAGCGATCGAGTAGTCCGGCGATCGACGGGCATCCGAAATGCAGGTGCCAGAAGCTTGGCACGCCGTCGAATTCGGCTGGGATCGGGGAGATTTGGGCAACTGGTTCTTCGTTCAGCCAGGCGACGACGAATCCTTGCTCGTCGGAGAACGCCCAACCGAAGGTCGCGTTGTAGAACGACACCGTCGCGTCGAGATCGTTCGTTGCCAGATCGAACCAGCAGGGCCGGCCGTGGATGACGTCGGGTTCCGCGTGAGCGGCACGGGTGGCGGAGCTCATCAGTTGCCCCCGGAGGGCTGCGAACTACCGGGTGGCGTCGGCACTGGCGTCGGTACCGGGGACGGAGTCGGTATCGGCGATGGTGTCGGAACCGGGGTCGGCTGCGCCGCGGTGACCGGTGGCGGAGCAGTCGGCTGGGTGCTGGGCGTGGCCGACGGGGTCGTGGTCGGGGCCACCGACGGATTCCCCGGGCTGCTTGCGGGGGCTTCGACCTCCCGCGACGGGGCACTCTCCCAAAACTCCCGGGCCGAGTCCACGGCGTCACCGCTGTGCGGGGCGATCTGGGGTTTCATCAGGGCTTTGGGTCCTGCCAGCAGGCCCGTTGTCACTGCATTCGCTTTCAAGGCGGCCGAGGTTTCCGCCGACATCGCGCGTTGGCCGACTTGTGAGCGGATGCTGCTGAAGGTCGACTTCAGGGTGGTGCCTCCGGCGGTGAGCAACGGCTTGTTGCCGTCGAATGCCGCACCGAAGGATCGACTGAATCCCGTTTTGAGCAACATCGACGCCGGGGTGGTGAGTGCTCCGACGGCCGCGCCGGTCAGCCCCGACGACGCGACCTTGTTCCAGTCGAAGTCTTTTCCGGTCGCCACATGTACGGCGAGCTGTTTGGTGAACTCGAGGCCGCTACCCATGCCGCCACCGATCGCGGCGTTCTTGCCCAGCTGGATGGCAACGTCTTTGAAAGTGTTGGCGCCCAATCGTTTCAGGGCGGCCTCGCCGATCTCTTTGAGGGTCTTCTCGGCGAGTTTGCGGATCACCTGCTGGACCGCCCGCTGGACGGCCATCCGCAACGTCATCTGCGTGGCCATCTCGGCGGCGACGATTTCGGCCGGCGCACCCCAGTTGATCCACGCCGATGCGATGGCGGCGGCGATAAACGCTGCGAGAGCAACGAGTTCGACGATGTACACGATCTTGAGTGCCAAGACCTCGTCGGAGGTCGTCGAGCACGCGTCCGCAAGGTGCTGGGCATCTTTGACGAGTTGATCGAGCGACGTGTCGCCCTGGAAGAACTGGTTCAGATGATTGTTCAGTGCGACCTGCGTCTCGCCCTCGATGGTGCCGAGGATCTGACTGGCGGCCTGCGACAGGCTCTCCGACAAGGAGGTGAAGTCATCCCCGAAATCGGTCCAGTGATCGCTCATGCGGCCGAGTGCGGTTTCGTCACCCTCCGGCCATTCCATACCGATCAGAGCGAGGGTCCCGGTGAGTGCGCCGGGCAGCTCCATGCCCATTGGCGTTACTTCCCGGTGAGTGACGAGGTGTTGTTGTCCTCGGTATCCGAGAAACCCTTGGCGATCTGGTCGACGAGGTCGCCCAACTCGTTCAGGTGTTTGGCGTGGCTTGTCGCGTTGTCGAAGGTTGTCCGGGCACCCGAGCTGTAGCGGTCCTCGAATCCGGAGCCGACGTCGTCGCCGCCCCAGCAATTGCCCTCACCCTGAAGGCTGCTGGCGAGTTTGGCCTCGGCCGCCGACGCGTCGGCGCCGAGTCCGCGGAAGCGCTCTCCGAATGCCCGGAACGCCTCGATGTCGGAACTGAATGTTGGCGCCATGTCCCTCTCCCCCGTCAAGCCGAAAATCTCGCCCGGTCGGTGGCGATGGCCGGGTGTCACGTACGGAACCGCAGGCTACCAATGATGGCAGCCCTGCGAACTAGTCCGACCGGATGACGGATTCCGCGAGTCGGGCATTACCGGCGGCTGGTGACGCCGTATGAATGACACCGGCAACCACCGGAGCCTGCCGGCCGGGCATACTGACCGGGAACGCGAGTACCTGAAGACCCGCACGATGAGAGATGACCAGGGGGAAGCATGGCATCGGAGTCCGTAGCCGAGTTGTGTGAACAGGGTTTGGCCGCTGAAGCCGCCGGCAACCGGGACGAGGCCACCAGTCGGTACCGGCGCGCGTGGGAAGCGGCCGACGACGCATTCGGCAAATGCCTGGCCGCCAGCTACCTCGCACGGGTAGCGGACGGCGCGGCCGACACCCTGCACTGGACGAAGACCAGTATCGACCTGGCGGTCCACGTGACCGAGAGCGGCGACGACGAGCGGATCTACGGTGTCGTCCCCACACTCCAGGTCGCACACGCAGGAGCACTGTTCAATTCCGGCGACACGCAGGCGGCGCAAGCCGCCTACCTGGCTGCGGCCGATTCCCTTCCCGAGGCGCTTCTCGAACCTGCGGCGGCAATGGTCTTGCAGGCCACGATCTACGAGGGTCTCGCGGCGACGGGCTTTGTGCCACAGGGCGCGTCGGCTGCCTTTTTCGCATTGGTCGAGTCACTGCAGGGTGCCAACGCGTGGGGACCGCTGTCGGTTCTGCTCGCCGGGTACGTGCAGAACACCGGTACCGATCAGTCGGCAGCCGCTTTCGTTCTGGCGATGCGCGAATTGCATGCGGCAGCCATGCTGGGGCCCGCCGATCAGGATCTGCTCGGTCGAGCGATCGATGACGCGCAGCAGCAGTTGTTCGCGGCAACCGACACGCAATCCGCTCCGTCGGCTGCATCGGCAACCGCGAACCCGGGGCCGCGACATGCGATGACCACCACTGATCGGGCCCAGTCGGCGGCCGGTGAGTCACCCGATGCGGGACCGGACGTGGCTCTCCGGATCTGAGACGTACCGGTCGGCCGCGGCTACGTGGTGTCGTATTCGTCGTCGACGACGCGGGATCGCTTCTCGCGCACTATCTGTACCGCGCGCGCCACTTCGCGGTTGATTGCTTTGACGAGTGACGCACGATCGGCTGGCCGGGCGATGCGGCCGCCGTCCTGGCGGTCGATGATGTACTGCCCGTCGTCCTTCTTGACCGCCCAGTGCACATGGAACTGTCGGTCGACGTAACCCCAGTCCTTGAGGCGAAACGGGTTGACCTGGACGAATGCCGAGAATGTCGTCGGCGTGGCGTTGTAGCGAGCGACGGACTCGCCACGGCTGTCATCGTGGTCGAGCACGCTGCCCGACTGCCGGTACTCGATGTTCGTCGGTTCTTGCACAACGACCGTTCCGAGGGAACCCGCCGGGGCTTTCGGAATGAATTTCGTGAGCACCTCGGCGAGCATCGTCGCATCGGTCTGATAGACGACGATGTCGCCCGACTGTTCTCCCGGCTTCGACTCCTGCTGGACCGCCACGAAACCATCGTCGCCCTGGCGAACGGCATTGATGCGCACCGGGCGGTCGACCGACGAGGGATCCTGCGGGAAGACGCCGAATAGTTGAAGGCTCAGATCGGGGCGCATCGAGGCCTGTATCCAGCGAGTGAGATGCCGTGGTGGATCGGCCTGCAGCCGTTGCCGGGTCAGCAGCCGGGTGCGCTCGGCCGCCTCCGCGTCCGCCTCGGTGGTCGTGGCGTCGAACGGGTACGGCACGGTATCCAGACCGAGGGCTTCGCAAAAGACCAATACCTCGACCACATTGGCCCGTCCGACCTCGCGATATGGTGCTTTGTCCGTCATTCGACCGACCTCCCCGCAGTCAAGTTTCGCCGACGAGCGGGTAGTCTAGCGACAAGTGCAGGCGCGAGCAGGGGCGGGTAAGTACCCGATGCTCGATGAGGACGGGGAGTCAGCTCGGTGGGTTGTGGCTACGATGATCCTTTCGAAAATCTGAGTGAAGCGAGTCGTTCCGGACCGAAAGATGTCGGCGGAAACTCCGATCCCGCCAATGACCTGCCGGGGAAGGTTCATACGGAGAATTGGGGTTCGTTCACCAATATCTACGACATCACCCGGCCTCTTCATAATATGAACGAGGGTGTGGCGGGTGCCGCGGCCCGCAATTGGAGCACCATCTACCGATTTCTGTCGGGTCTGCAGGGTTCGCATTCGTCGTTCGTGAATACCTTCACCAATAGTCAGGACTGGGTCGGCGAGGGTAAGGATGCCGCCAACAAGGCAATGAAGTCGTATGCCGACGAGTTGCAGAAGCTCGTCGACAAGGTGTCGTCCATGTCGACGGTGACGCAGTACGCTGCCGACACGGTCAATGGTGTCAAGAACGCCATCCCCTCGGAGCAGGAGATCAACTCCAAGCTCAACGAAGCGGGGGCAGACGACAGTCAGGTCGAGTCGGCGCGCAAGGAGCTCCTGAAGCACGCGCAGCAGCAGATGACGACTTTCTATAACAAAGGTGTCGAAGAGACCGCGCGTGCCGCGGCGGTGTTCGCGGCGCCGAAGCCGAATGATGCGCCTCAGAGTCCTGGTCCGGGTGGACCGGGTTCGCCGACCGGGGGCGCGGGGCCGTCGGGCGGTGGCGGCGGTGGTGGCGGCGGTGGGGGTACGCCGTCGTTGAAGTCGACGACGCCGATGTCGTTGAAGA